>NZ_JBITGW010000007.1:0-254741 GCF_044457345.1 Nonomuraea sp. NPDC050547 | reverse complement strand
GTACTGGGGGGGGAACAAATTGTGTTCCGGGCCAACTGTGTCTTTGCGAATTTTTTTTTTTTTTTCCCGCAATCTGGGCCCCCTGTTTGTGGGGCCCCGCTTTCTGCTACCCCAACCTGCCCCCACCCCCACACACTCCCCACCACCCGCTGCCCCGCACCCCAGACCCCGCACCCGGACCCCGGACCCCGCATCCGGGACTTCACGCCCGGCACCCCACACTTCCCAGCCCACTGCCCGGCACCGCGCGCTTTCCCAGTTCACTGCCCGGCGCCCATTGCCCGGCACCGCACGCTTCCCAGCCTGGCGCCCCGGACCCGCCACCCTGTTGCACCGCGCCCCGGCACCACACGCCCAGCACCCGCACCCGGCACCGCGCGCTTCCCAGCCTGCTGCCCGGCACCCCGCTGCCCGGCACCCCGCGCTTCCCGCCCCGCGCCTTGGGCACCCCGCGCCCGGACACCGCACTACCCGAGCAGCGGCACAGCGCAGACCAGAGCGGGCAAGCCGGCGCGGGGCACGCGGGCCGGGCGGAGGGGCTGGGCCGGGGGTGGGCGTTGACGTTGTACCAAGCGCTTGCTACAACGCTGGCATGGCGCTCTCACCCCTGGACGACTACCCGATCCACCAAGCCCCCCAGGTCATGCGGCACGTGGCCACCTCCGACCGCAACTTCTACGACCGCTACTACTTCAACTGCCACGCCGCCACCGACGAGCTCATGCTCATCATCGGCGTAGGCCAGTACCCCAACCTGGGTGTCACCGACGCCTTCGCCTGCGTCAGGACGCAGCGGCTGCACCGGGTGGTCCGCGCCTCGCGGGAGCTGGGCGCGGACCGGATGAACACCGAGATCGGCCCGTTCCGGGTGGAGGTCATCGAAGGGCTCAAGCGGCTCCGGGTGCTGTTGGAGCCGAACGAGCATGGCCTGTCCTTCGACCTCACCTGGGAGGGCACGATCCCGGCGACCTTGGAGCCGCGCCACTTCGTGCGCTGGCAGGAGCGGGTCATGTTCGATTCGGTACGGATGGCGCAGACCGGACGGTGGTCAGGAAATATCCGGATCGGGGAGGAGGAGATCGCCGTCACCCCGGACCGCTGGCAGGGCACCCGCGACCGCTCCTGGGGCGTACGACCCGTGGGCGAACCCGAGCCGCCCGGCATCCAGTCGAAGAACCCGGGCACGTTCTACTGGCTGTACGCGCCCATGCAGTTCGACGACCACGCGATCCTCTGCATCATCCAGGAGGACGAGAAGGGCCGCAGGGTGCTGGAGGAGGCGACACGGGTCTGGTCGGACGGCCGGGAGGAGGAGTACCTCGGCCGCCCCGAATACCAGCCCGTGTACGCCCCCGGCACCCGTGACGTGGTCGAGGCCGTGATCGGGTTCTCCCCGCCCGGCGGCAAGCCGTTCGAGGTACGCGCCCGTCCGATCCTGCCCGTCCACCTCATGGTCGGCACCGGGTACGGCCTGGAGCCCGACTGGAAGCACGGGATGTACCAGGGTCCGGACCCGGTGGTCCAGGGTGTGACCTATACGCTCCCGGACGACGCGGCGCGCATGTGGGGCATGGTCGACGCGGTCGGCCGGTTCGAATACGACGGCCAGGTCGGGCACGGCCTGTACGAATACTGGGCCCTGGGACCGCACCCAACCTTCACCTAGATCCCACACCAGAACCTCCCACCGCCCGTACTCCCCGTCCGTACGGCCGGCGCACGCCCCCGCCCGTCACCTGATCACGACGCACCACACCCAACTGATCGGCCACTGTCGGCCGTGGCCGGTCGCGGTCGGTCGCGGTCGGCTGCAGCCGGGCCGCTGTCAGGCGCGGCCGGTTGTGGTCAGACCGCTGTCGGTCTCGGTCGGTCGCGACCGGGCCGCTGTCAGGCGCGGTCGGGCGCGGCCAATCACGGTCGGTCGCCGCCGATCGTGGTCGGTCAAGACCAGCCGCGGCCGGTTGGCGCCGGTCGTGGTCAGACACGGCCAGTCACGACCAGTCGCGGTTGGCCACAGTCGGCTGCGATCGACTGTCGCCGGTTGCGGCCGGTCGTGGTCGACCACGGCGAGCCATGGCCGGTCCTAATCAATCGTGGCCAGTCATGATCGATCGGGGTCAACCGTGGTCGGTCGTGGTCGCCGGTGTGGACATGTCACCGGCGGGGCCGGTAGCCGGTAGCCGGTAGCCGGTAGCCGGTAGCTGGTAGCTGGTAGCTGGTAGCTGGTAGCTGGTAAGGAATGGTTGCCGGTGTGGCTAGTCGGCCTTCTCGCACTTGATGGAGACCGTCTTGGCCAGTCCGTCCGCGGGCGGGGTGCCCATCACGTTCAGTGAAGGCTTGGAACCGGCCTCCGCCTGGCCGCCCTGGTCCGTGCCCTTTTCGGCCGGAAGGGCCGGCACCGCCTCCGTGAACTCCAGGACGCCGCCCTTGCCTGGGTCGTCGGCCTTCTCGGCGTCCTTGTCAGGGTTGAGCGTGGCGCCTTCGGCGGGCACGCTTTCCGCGTCGGCCCAGGTGGTGACCTTGCCGTCCTTGTCGATGGCGATCGCCTTGGTCGACTGGGTGAGCTCGGCGACGACCTTCCCGTTCTCGTCGGTGCAGACGACCTTGCCGCCTGCGCCGGGTGCGGGTGTCTCGTCGGCCATCGCCGATCCGGCCAGGGCGGCGAGCCCCAGCACGCCTACCGCACTGAGGACCATTACGCGTCGCTTGAACATGAATTCTCCTGTCGTGTGGGTCGGACGAGAACGAATCTGCTCTGCCGTACCTGAAGAGAGGCTGAAGGCGCCCTAAATGATCTTCAGGTTGGCTTTAGGTGGCTTGCTGCACTCTGAGAGGCGTGCGAGTGCTATTGGTTGAGGACGAGCAGCGGCTGGCCGACCTGGTGAAGGGCGGGCTGACCGGCGAGGGGTTCGCGGTGGACGTGGCCTATGACGGGCGCGACGGGCTGTGGATGGCCACCGAGAACGACTACGACGTGATCGTGCTCGACGTGATGCTGCCGCGGATGAACGGCTACGCCGTCTGCGCCAAGCTCCGTGAGGCGGGCAACTGGACGCCGATCATGATGCTGACCGCCAAGGACGGCGTCTACGACGAGGCCGAGGCACTCGACACGGGCGCCGACGACTATCTGGCCAAGCCGTTCTCGTACGTGGTGCTGCTGGCCCGGTTGCGCGCGCTGGTGCGGAGGGGCGGGCGGGAGCGGCCGGTGTCCATCACGGTCGGGGACCTCGTGATCGACCCGGCCGGGCTGCGCTGCCGCAGGGGTGAGACGGAGGTGTCGTTGACGCCGAAGGAGTTCGCGGTGCTGCACGGGCTGGCCAGGCGGGCGGGCGAGGTGGTGTCCAAGAGCGACCTGCTGGCCGCCGCCTGGGACTTCTCCTACGACGGTGACGCGAACATCATCGAGGTGTACATCAGCGCGCTGCGCCGCAAGATCGATCTGCCGTTCGGCAGGACGACCCTGGTGACGGTCCGCGGTGCGGGCTACCGGCTGGAGGCGGAATGACCGGCAACGGCGACACAACCCCCCACAATCCCCGGCCCCGCCCGCACACACCTCCTGCCCCCGAACTGCCCAAGACCACTCCGCCGGCCACGCAGGAGCACCAACCCGCGAGGGAAGACGAGACCACGCGGGACCAGCGGACCACGGAGGCGCGCCAAGACACTCCTGCGGGGGCGCACAAGACCGCACGGACGCCCCAGGGCACTCACGCGGACGCCCCGGCTGGGTGGGCGCGCCAAGCCACTTCGGTTGCTCGGGGGCGGAAGGCCGGGCGGGCACACGCTGCTGCGGAGGAGCACGAAGGCGGGCGGGGGCGGAAGAGCGGGCGGGGGGGTCGGGCCGGGCGGGTTGCTCGGGGGCGTCAGGGGGTGCGGGGGCACGACGTGGCGCTGGAGCAGGGCGCGGGGAGGGTTCAGGGGGGTGGGTCGCTCGTTGCTCGGGTGCGGGAGGGGGCCTCGTCGGTACGGCTGCGCGCCACCCTTGCCGCCACCCTGGTAGTGGCCCTGGCTCTGGGGGTGACGGCGCTGGTGCTGACCCAGTCCATGCGCGGCAGTCTCCTGGCCAGTGTCGACGCGGACGCCGCCCGGCGGGCCGTCGAGGCGGCGCCCGTCCTGCAGGCGTCGGTGGCGCGGGGCGATGCCCAGAAGGCCGAGATGGCCACCCTGACCGACACCTCCGTGCCCTACCAGGCCACCATGGGCACCACCCAGCCGTACCAGACGACCCTCGTCGACCCGGACATCATGCTCAGTGCGGACGGCAAGACCTTCACCACCGCCTGGGAGCAGGTCGACGGGTTCCGGGTGGTGGGGATGTCGGTGGCCACCGAGGCGGGGCCGGGCATGGTGCTCGCGCGTTCCTCGCTGGCCCCGGCCGAGGAGGCGCTGACCACGCTCAACAGCGTGCTGCTTCCTGGCGTGCCCGCGCTGCTGCTGGTGGTGGCGGTGATGACGTGGCTGTCGGTGGGCCGGGCGCTGCGCCCGGTGGCGGCCATCCGGGCCAAGGTCGCCGACATCACCGCCCGCGACCTGCACCAGCGGGTCCCGGTGCCGAGTTCGGGGGACGAGATCGCCGCCCTGGCGACCACGGTCAACGGCACCCTGGACCGGCTGGAGACGGCGGTCGACCGGCACAAGGGCTTCGTCGCCGACGCCGCCCACGAACTGCGCAGCCCGATCGCGACCCTGCGGGCGAGGCTGGAGCTGGCCGAGCCGAGCGAGCTGACCGCCGAGGCCCTCGCCGACGTCGAACGCCTGCAGGCACTGGCCGGTGACCTCCTCCTGCTGGCCCGGCTGGACGCGGGCGAACCGCTCCAGGCAGCCGACGTGGACCTGGGCCAGATCGCCGCCGAGGAGGCCGTGCGGGTCGAGCGCCGCCCGGAGGTGGAGCTGAAGCTGGACGTGCAGCCGGACGTGGTGATCGAGGGTGTACGCGGCCACGTCGGCCGGCTCGTGACCAACCTGGCGAGCAACGCGGTACGGCACGCCGCCTCGGCGGTCGTGGTCCGGGTCCGCCGCGAGGGTACGACGGCGGTGCTGGAGGTCGAGGACGACGGGCCGGGGATTCCTGAGGGGCAGCGGGAGGCGGTGTTCGGCCGGTTCACCAGGCTCGACGAGGCCAGGGCGCGTGACGCCGGCGGCGCGGGCCTGGGCCTGCCGATCGCCAGGGACATCGCGACGCTCCACGGCGGCACCGTCCACGCCATCTCCGGGGGATTTGTCGCACGTTTCCCCATGAACCACTACGCCGATGCGGTACGTGTGGACGGTTGAAGGAGGCAACCATGCTCACACGCCGTGCCCTAGTCGCCCGCGCCACCCTCACCGGCGCCGCGACCGTGTTCCTGTGGCCAAGCCGGGCCGACGCGGACGCGCAGTCCCCAAGCCGGGCCGAGGCCGAGGCAGATGCGGAATCCGCCAAGCCCGTCCTGGCCCTCACGAAGAACATCCGTGTCGGCGGCGGACGGATCATCAAGAACACGTACGTGATCACCCAGCCGAGGAAGAACGTCTTCCGGTGCTTCAGCGCCAAGTGCACCCACCAGGGCTGCACGCTGGCGAGCGTCAGCCGTGGCACGATCAACTGCCCGTGCCACGGCAGCAAGTTCAACATCTCGACCGGCGCGGTCGTCCAGGGCCCCGCCACCCGCGCGCTCCCCCGCAAGAAGATCAAGGTATCGGGCGGCAAGATCAGGCTGGCGTGAACATCCTCGTGTAGGCGGAGGTGCGCTGGACCACGGTGAACCCGGAGCGCTCGTAGACGCCGAGCGCCCCGGTGCCGTTGTCGGCGTCGACGCTGAGGCCGGCTCTGCCGTACCCCTGACTCTTGAGCTCGGTGAGGGCGTGTGAGATGAGCGCGCTCGCCACGCCCTTGCCGCGCCAGGGCGCGAGGGTGCCGATGATCTGGATCCACGCCTCGCGCACGCCGGTCACGGCGGTGTCGGCGGCGAAGTAGTGGGTGATCAGGATGCCGACGACCTCGTCGCCGTCGAGGGCGAGGAAGGAGCCCTCCGGGACGAAGGCGCGGGTGCTGGTGATCTTCTCCGTCCAGCTTTCCGGGGTGTGGGGGGTGGTGCCCCAGTGGCCGCTGAAGGCTTCGTTGCGCACGTTCAGGGCGCCCGCGTCGCGGTCGGGGGTCCAGGTGGTGAGGCGCAGTCCGGCGACGGGCGGGCGGGACTCGATCTCCGTGGCCAGGTCGCGTTCCATCTGGAAGAACCAGCGCGCCTGGGCGAAGCCCCTGCTCTCGAAGAGCTTCGCCGCCCAGATCTGCGTGTCGCGGGTGTGGACCTGGACTTCGAGCGGCTTTCCGGGGTACGCGCGCTCGTGCAGACGCGGCGCGGCCTCGACGGCCCAGTCGAGGATGCGCGTGCCGAGGCCGGTACGGCGGTGCTCGGGGTGGACGCCGGCCCACAACCCCATCCGGTGCACTTCCGGTGCGGTCTGCCTGATCGGGAGGAAGGCGAAGGCCACGAGGCGGTCGCCGTCCCTGGCCGCGAGCGTGCCTTCGGCGAGGTCGACCAGCGGGCTGGTGAGGCTCTCGGTGAGGTCTTCTGCGCCGTAGTTCTCGCCGTCCTGGTCGACGGCCTGGATCGCGGCGGTCAGTTCCGCCCACCGTCCGGCGTCGTCCTTGCGCAGCGGCCCCCACGTGATGCTCATGGTGCGGCAGCCTAAGCCAGCGTGGTCGAACACCCCAAACGATTTCCCAGCTGGACAAGCCGCTCGGCGAAGCCCTTTCTGGTGGACTCCTTGAAGCCGACGAAGAAGCGGTTGGCGAGCGGTACGCCCCAGCGCATCCAGGTCGCCACGTTGAAGACGCGGTGGACCAGGAGCGAGCCCAGCGGGTGCGGCTCGACGCTCCATTCGCCCCGGTACCACCAGCCGCCCTGGAAGGCGATGGTCCGCCCGGCGACCTCGACGGTCGAGGTGTGGCCGGGGAAGTCCTCCACGGTGAAGCGGCCCTCCTCGTGGCCGTCGGGCAGCAGGCTGCGCGCCAGGTCGTCCCAGACCTCGGCGCCCGGGGCCTCGACCACGCCGGACACCTCGGTGATGAGCTTCTTCATGGTTTCCTCCTATTCGAGGGTCTTCTCCATCAGCTCGCGCGCGAGCGTCCCCTGCCAGGACAACTCGCCCTTCTCCAGCCGCGCGATCAGGCCGTCCATCCAGGACAGCTCGGCCTGGCTCAGCGTCCGCTCGTAGTCGACCTCGATCATGAGCAGTTCGGGCAGGCCGCTGTCGCGCATGGCGGCGACGTGTCCGTCCATGGCGGTGATCAGCCCGCGTACCGAGGCCGCCCTGGCCCGCAGCGCGTTGAGCGCCTCGGGCACGGGCAGGCAGCCGATCAGCGAGACCGCCGCGGTGAACGCGCGGCGGTCACCGCCGGGGCTCTGCAGGAGCGACCTGAGCCGGGTGGACAGTTCCTTGCGGCCTTCGTCGGTGATCTCGTAGACCGTCCGCTCGGGGCGGCGGCCCTCCTTGGTGGTCTCCACCGCGACGATCAGCTCGTCGCCGGTGAGCTTCTCGACCGCGTGGTAGAGGCTCCTCGGCAGCCCGGTCACGTAGTCCTTGTGCGTGTCGACGATGAAGCGGTGCAGCTCGTACGGGTGGCTGGCGCGTACCGAGAGCATGGCCAGCACCGTCAGGCCCACCAGATCGGGACGGCGCGCCATGTTGCCTCCTTCTATATTGCATTATGCACTAGTGCGTGCCGCCTAGTCGAGTTGTTTGAAGGCGCGCTCGATCGCCTGGCGGGCCACGTCCTCCGGGTAGGGGAAGCGGCCGATCAGGTCGCGCAGGCCCTCGGCGTGGGCGCGGCGGGCCAGTGCGGCGACCTCGGCCAGCTCGTCACGCTGGCCCCGCGCGAAGGCGCGGTCGACGACCGCGCCGTGACCGGGCACGATCACGGGCTCCGGCAGGCCGGCCAGCATCGCGGACATCGTGACCGGCCAGTCGAGCGGGTAGGAGTCGCCGAAGGCCGGCGGCGCGCCCTCCTCGACCAGGTCTCCCGCGAAGACCACCCCGGCGTCCGGCACGTGCAGCACGATGTCGTTGTCGGTGTGTCCCCGCCCGAAATACCGCAGATGTACGGCCCGCCCGCCGATGTCCAGCGTGGCCCGGTCGGTGAAGGTGTGGTCGGGCACGACCAGGTCGATCTCCTCGATCTCCGCCCGCCGTTCCTCCGCCACGAAACCCAGCACGCCCGCCCGCTGCGCCTCGCCGCCGGACCGGATCTCCTCCGCGCACCGGGCGTGCCCCCAGATCTCCGCGGGCAGAAACATCGCGTTGCCGAAGAAGTGGTCCCAGTGGGCGTGGCTGTTGACCACGGTCCACGGGTCCGGCGTGATCCGGCGGACGGCGGCGATCAGGTCCGTGGCCTCCCGGTGGGACATGCGGGTGTCGAACACCAGGCAGTGCCCGTCGCCGACGACCAGGCCCACGTTGAGGTCGACGGACTCGTGCCTGCGTACGAAGACCCGGTCACCGATCTCCTGCCACTGCTCGTTCACGCGCCCGTCCCGAAGGTCAGCTCGGGCCGTTCCCAGGTGATCCTCGGCGGCTTCGGCGGCGACGTGCCCACACGTACCGCGCCCATGCGCAGGTAGAAGGCCTCGGCGGGCGGGTGCGAGACCACCCGGACCCGGGTCAGCCCGGCCGCGCGGGCCTGGTCCAGCATGTGCTCGACCAGGCGGCGGCCGAGACCCGTGCCCTGCGCCCGGTCGGCGACGAACAGCAGGTCGAGCTCGTCGCCGACCAGGGCGTAGAAGCCGAGATGGTCGTCGGTGGTGAAGACCGGGTGGGCGGCGAGGTAGGCGGCGGTGACCTGGTATCCCTCCAGGATCGTGGCGTACTCGCCGTGGTAGGCGCTGGAGGCGTGCATGAGCGCGGTGAGCGCCCCGGCGTCGCGGGGCTCGGCGCGGCGGATCGTTTCAGGCATGGTCTGGCCTATGTTGTCGAACATGAGCTATGGCTTCCAAGTGAGCGTCGACGCGGCCGACCCGCACGCGCAGGCCGACTGGTGGGCGGACGCGCTCGGCTGGGAGGTGGAACCCCAGGACGCGGACTTCATCCGCGACATGGTCTCCAAGGGGTTCGCCACCGAGGCCGACACCATCGTGCACGACGGGCAGCTTCGCTGGCGGGAAGGCGTGGCCATCCGGAGCGAGGGGCATCCGCGGGTGCTCTTCCAGCTCGTGCCCGAGGCCAAGACCGTCAAGAACCGGGTCCATCTCGACGTCCAGGTCGGTCAGGACAACGTCGAGGCGGAGGTCGAACGGCTGACCGCCAGGGGCGCGAGCTTCTCCCACCGGGGACGGCAGGGACCGCACTCCTGGGTGACGATGACCGACCCCGAGGGCAACGAGTTCTGCGTCACCTAGTGAGGTAGGCCAGCACGGCCAGCACGCGGCGGTGACCGTCCTGCGTGGGCGGCAGGTCGAGCTTGGCGAAGATGCTCGCGATGTGCTTGGCGACGGCCGCCTCGGTGACCACGAGTTCCCTGGCGATGGCGGCGTTGGCCCGGCCTTCGGCGATCAGCGACAGCACCTCGCGCTCGCGCGGGGTGAGCCGGGAGATCGGATCGCGGCGGCGGCCGAGCAGTTGCCGGACGACCTCGGGGTCCACGACCGTGGCGCCGGCGGCGACCCGGTCGAGGGCGTCGGCGAACTCCTTCACGTCACCGACCCGGTCCTTGAGCAGGTAGCCGACGCCGGTACCGGTCTCCAGGAGCTCGGCGGCGTAGGTCTGCTCGACGTACTGGCTGAGCACGAGCACGGGCAGGCCGTCGCGCCGCAGTTCCAGGGCGGCGCGCAGGCCCTCGTCGGCGAACCCCGGCGGCATGCGCACGTCGGTGACCACGATGTCCGGCGCGTGCTCGCGGACCGCGGCGAGCAGGGCGTCCGCGTCGCCGACGGCGGCGGCGACCTGGTGGCCGAAGCGTTCGAGCAGGCTCACCAGGCCCTCACGCAGGAGGACGGCGTCCTCGGCGATGACTACGCGCACGGGATCTCCGCTCTGATGGTGGTCGGGCCGCCGGGCGGGCTGGACAGGGACAGTCTGCCGCCGACCACGTCGAGCCGGTCGGCCAGCCCGGTGAGCCCGGTTCCCGCCGCCGCGTCGGCGCCGCCGCGGCCGTCGTCGGTGACGGCGATCGACACGCTTTCGCGCGATTTTTCCACTCTTATCGTGATGTTGGTGGCGTTGCTGTGTTTGGTGGCGTTGGTGAGGGCTTCGCTGACCACGTAGAAGGCGGCGATCTCCACGGGCGGCGGGAGCCGTACGTCCAGATCTGTCTTGATGGTCACGGGGAGGGCCGAGCGCGCGGCCAGTTCGCCGACGGCGGCGGCCAGGCCGCGGTCGGTCAGCACCTGGGAGTGCACCCCGCGGATCAGTTCGCGAAGTTCGGCCAGCACCTGCTTGGCCTCGGCGTGCGCCCGATCGAGCGTACGCGCCAGCGGGGCCTCGTCGGGAACGTCCAGCCTGGCCAGCCCGAGCGTCATGGTCAGCGCGACCAGCCGCTGCTGCGCCCCGTCGTGCAGGTCGCGCTCGATCCGGCGCCGTTCGACCTCGAAGGCGTCGACCAGCCGCGCCCGCGACCGCCTGACCTCCTCCAGTTCCGCCCGCTCGGGCGCGAGCACCGCCCTGACCATCGCCGCGCGCGCCCCCGCCCAGGCCGTCAGCACGTACGCCCCCACGGGCACCAGCGCCACTCCCACGAACGAGGCGGCCACCGCGATCGCCCCCGCCGCCTCCGGCTGCACCACGGGCGAGAGCACCAGCAGCGATGGCCCGCCCACCGCGACGCCGACGATCGCCAGGTCGATCCACCAGAACGCGACCAGCGTGAGCACGGCCAGCCCGATCTCGCGCCGCCGCTCCCGGGTCCCGGGCACCGGCGACAGGTCCACCAGCCGCATCCGCCACCGCTCGAAGCGCGACACGAACGGCCCGAACGCCACCAGCGCGACGATCCCGGCACCCGCCGCGGCCCACCCCGGCAGCACCTCGGACACCGCCGCCACCACCAGCGGCACGACGCAGAAGACCGCGCCGGCCAGCAGGTACGCCAGCGCCCGCCAGGGCCAGGACGAACGCAGGAACGGCAGCGGCCGGGAGCCGAGCGCTTCGAGGGCGGAGGTGCTCACCCCGCCAAGGTAGCCAGAGAGCGGAAACCTAAATTTAGGTCAATGACAAACTTGAGTCCGTCATGCCAAAATGGCGGCATGACGACAGGGCTCCGCGCGATGAAGAAGCAGCAGACCAGGGAGAACATCTCCCAGCACGCCACCAGGCTCTTCCTGGAACGCGGCTACGACAAGGTGACGATCGCCGACGTCGCCACCGCCGCGCAGGTGGCCAAGATGACGGTGACCAACTACTTCCCCCGCAAGGAGGACCTGGCGCTCGACCTGGGCGACGCGTTCGTCTCCGGGCTGGCGCGCACGGTCGCCGAGCGGGCGGCCGGCCGGTCTGCGCTGGCCGCGCTCCGTGCCGCCTTCCTGGCCGCGGTGGAACGCAAGGACCCGGTGATCGGCTTCGCTCCTTTGGAGTTCGCCCGGATGATCACCGACAGTCCCGCGCTGGTGGCCAGGCTCCGCGAGTTCCACGACGAGCGCGAGGCCGCCCTGGCCGCCCGGCTCGCGGCCGAGACCGAGCCCGGCTTCCTGCCCCGGCTCGCGGCGGCGGAACTCGGGGCGGCGCACCGGCTGCTGTTCGACGAGACGCTGGCCCGGGTGCTCGACGGCCAGGACCACGACGCGATCGCCGCGGCGCTGACCGAGGCCGGGCGCATGGCCTTCGACCTGCTGGAGCCCTCCCTGGGGACCTATGCGGTTGCCGCGGATGCGTAGCCGGGACGAGCTCACCGCCGACTACGCCGCGTTCCAGACCCGGGGGCGGCGGGCACTTCTCGACGGCGAGGCCACCCACGACCTGCCCTTCGCCGAAGGAAGCCCGCGCTGGGGCATGACCACCGTCCTGCGCCCGACGGGCCCCACGCTCGACCGGCTGGAGTCGCTGGCCAGATCGGCGGGCGCCGCCGCGGGCCCCGGCCACTGGACTCACGGCCGCGGCGTCCTGCACGTCACCCTGCGCTCGCTGGAGCCGTACCGGCGGGTGATCCCCGCCGCCGACCCGGCCCTGCTGACCTACGCCGCCGCCCTGCGCTCCGCGGCCCGGGGGCTGCCGCCGGTGCGGATGCGCGTCGAGGGCGTCAGCCCGCACGCCGGTGGCGTCCTGGCCTTCGGCTATCCGGAGGACGACACGATCTGGACCCTCCAGCGCCGGTACGCCGAGGCGCTGGGGGCACGCGGGGCGTTCGAGTCGTGGCCCCGGGAGCGCTGGTACATCAGCCTGGTCCACTTCGCCGCGCCGCTGACCGACCCCAAGAAGGTGGTCGCCTGGTGCGACGACCACGCGGGCGAGGCGCCGGGCACCACCGAGATCCCCGCCGCCGACCTCGCCCACGCCACCATCAGCGGCCCGCACGTCCGCCTCACCACCCTGGAACGGGTCATACTGGACAGATGATGATCGCCTTAACCTGGGTGACCCTCGGTTTGGTGGCCGCCAACACCGTCGTGGCCGCGTACGTCATCTTCTTCGACCGCTTCCCGCCCTGGACCCCCTGGTTGCGCAGGCACCACTTCAACCGGATCAGCGGCTGGGGAAACCTGCTGGTGTCGGCCTCACTGGCGCTGAACATCATCGCCGTGCACATGGAGTTCTCCTATCCGATCACGGCGGCCGCTCTTCTGTGTCTGGTGGGGGCGGCGGTGCTCTGGTACGTGGGCGGGACTAGAAGCTCGTCCCCAGCAGGCGGGCCACCTCCGCACGGTCGTTGACGCCCAGCTTGTCGTAGACCGCCTGCAGGTGGTTGGCGGCGGTGCGCATGGACAGGGTGAGGCGGTCGGCGATCTGGCGGTTGGTCAGGCCGGCCGCGGCGAGCTGGACGATCTCCCGCTGGCGCGGGGTCAGGTCCGGGGTGGCGAGTTCGACCAGGGCCGGGGTCGTGACGCCTGGGCAGCGCCGGGCCAGGGCCCAGGCCCGGGTCTGGGCGCCCTTGGCGGCGGAGCCGCGGCCCATCCGGCGGTAGGCGGCGGCCTCCTGCGCCGTGGCCTCCGCGGCGTACAACACCATGCCGAGCGACTCGAACTCGGCCGCCACCGCGCGCAGGCCGGGCGGGTCGTTGCGGGCGGCGGCGTGGGCGTGGCGGGCGCAGATCTGGGCGAAGGGGCCCTCCATCCCGCCGGCCAGCTCGTCCAGCGAGCCGGTCACCAGGTCGGCGGCGCCCATTCTGACGACGTCGTGCAGGGCGAGCATCCGGTAGCCCAGGTAGGGGCAGTCGGCGGCCATGGACAGCGCCGTGCGCACGGCCCCGTCGAGGTCGCCGTCGGCGGCGGCCAGCCAGGCCTTGGCCAGCAGCACGGGCTGGAGCGTGTAGTTCCAGCATCCGGCCAGTTCTTCGGCTTCGGTCAACGCCTTTCTGGCGGTTTCCAGATCGCCCAGCAGCGCCGCCGAGTGGGCCAGTTCGGCCAGGCACCTGCCCAGGTACGGCGAGCGGGCGCGCAGCCGTACGACATCCTCGCGGCACCAGCGCAGGGCGGCGGCCACGTCGCCGCGCAGGCGGCAGATCCGCGCGCGGTAGGCGCCGAACCCGCAGACCGACAGGTCCGGCGCGGCCAGTTCGGTGCCCTGGACGGCGATGCGGGCGGCGTCGGCGAGCTCCCCCGCGAACAGGTGGGCCGCGCACCGCGCGTCCAGCATGACCGGCAGCGCGTGCGGGGCCCGGTCGCGCCAGGCGTCCGCGCCGGCCATGGCACGTTCCACGACGGACACGCAGCGGGCGCTGCGGCCGGAGTGGGCGCTCACCCAGGACTCCAGCGCGGCCAGGTGCCCGCTGCCGCGCGCGGTGTCGGGGGCGAGGTCGCGGGCGCGGGTGAGCGTGCGCCCGGCGGCGTCGAGGCGGCCGGTGAAGAAGTCGACGACGCCGCGGTAGACGAGCAGTTCCTGGCGCCAGGCCGGGTCGGCCAGCGTGTCGGCGGCGCCTTCGAAGACGCGGCCGGCCTCGTGGGTGTCGCCGGACCAGAGCATGTTGACGCCGAGCGCGAGCGCGTGCTGGGCGCGTTCGGCGTCGGTGGCGCCGGGCCCGTCCTGACGGCGCAGCACCTCCTGCGCGCCGCCGGTGTCGCCGAGGATCGTCAGCACCTGCCCGAGCAGCGCGACCGCCTCGATGCCGGCGCCCGCCTCGACCGCGGCCCGGCCGAGCCGGGCGGCCAGGTGCGGGTCCTGGCGCCCCCACGCCAGGTGCGCGGCGACCAGGAGCATGCGCGGGTCGGCGGGCGAGCCGCTGTCGAGCCGCCACACGGCCGCGCGCAGCATGTCGTCGCGCCCGCGCATCCCGCTGGCCTCCAGCGACTCCGCCAGCGTGCGCAGCCGCCGCCGGGCCCTGAGCGTACGGCAGCGCCCCCGCACCACCTCGCCATAGAGCGGATGGCCGAGCCGCATGCCGGGTCCGTCGGCGACGATGAGACCGCGGTCCTCCACCCGTTCGACCGCGCCCGCCGAGGCCATCGTGACCAGCAGGTCGGTGCCGAGCGGTTCGCCGAACGCCACGAGCTCCAGCACCTCGCGCTCGTCCGGGTCGAGATGCCCGATCCGCTCGCTGACCAGCTCGCGCAGGCGGGTGGTCATCGACAGCCCGCCCCGCCATCGCCACTGGCCGCCCTGCTCGGCCAGGCAGCCGATGTCGCGCCCGGCGTGGACGAGCTCGCGCAGGTAGAGCATGTTGCCCTCGCTCACCCTCGCCAGGTGGCGTACGGTCTCGGCCGCCACGTCACCGCGCAGCGCCGCGGTGAGCGCCCGGCCGACCTCGTCGCGGGTCAGCGGCGCCAGCTCGATCCTGGTGACCAGCTCCTCCTTCCAGAGGGCGGCCACCGGCTCGGGCACGGGCTCTCCGGTCCGCACGGTGACCAGCAATGCCGCCTCGCCGCGCGTGGCCAGGTAGTGCAGCAGCGCGGCGGAGGCGGCGTCCAGCCGGTGCGCGTCGTCCACGGTGACCAGCAGCGGCGCCTGTCCCGCCCGGGTCCGCAGATGCCGGGCGGCCCAGCCCAGCAGGTTCTCGCCGCCGTCCGGCGGCCCGCCCAGCACGTGCGCGAACGCCCCGAACGGGATCATCGCCGCGGTCTCCGTGCCCAGGGCCCGTACCACGCAGTGCTCCGTCAGGCCCGCCGCCGCCTCGGCCGCCAGCCTGCTCTTCCCCACTCCGGCCTCGCCCGCGATCATCGCTCCCGTGCAGGATCGCAGCGCCCGGTGGACGGCGGCCAGCGGGCCCTGCCGTCCGATGAATGGCCATCGATTGCTCATCGCAGCCCTCCTCCCGGATCTCATCGTCGGGATCCCGGTTCGCGGGAGGTTCAGGTCCTCAGTCCCGCCGCCGTCAGCAGGAGATCCACCACCGCGTCGGTCCCGCTGAACGGCACCGGTTCGCCGCCCACCTCCTCGAGCAGCCCGCGGAGCTGGCCGCCGGACTGCTCGGGTTCTACCAGGCGTACGATGACCGTCCTCATGCCCGCACGATCCACCGGCGCGGTTCAGGTCTGGTTCAGGTGGGTTTTCGGGTGGTTTTCGGGTGGGTTTTCAGGTGGGGAAGGGCGCGGGCTCGACCTCCAGCTCGCGCATCCGCTCGGTGTAGACGTGGTAGCGGCGGCGGGCGTCGCCGCGCCGTCCCGCCTGGTCGAGGGAGCGGATCAGCCCCAGGTGGGCGCGTTCGTCGTAGCCGTCGCGCTCCAGCAGCCGCAGCCAGTAGCGGGCCGCCTCGTGGTGGCGTCCCTCCTCCGCCCTCGCGCCGGCCAGCCGCGCCGCCGCCTGCACGTAGGCGAGCCTGGCCTGCTCGCGCAGCCCCACGGCCCAGTCGGCGTAGGGGTCCTCCTCACAGAACTCCCCGCCGTAGGCGGCCTCGGCCGCCTTCCACCGCGCCAGCGCCTCACCGCCGCGCCCGGCCTGCTCCAGCCGTACGGCGGCGCCGGCCAGCCCCAGGAACCGCTCGATGTCCACGTCGGCGTGGTCGAGGTCGAGCCGGAGCGCGCCCTCGTCGGAGACCACGATCTCCACCTCGTGCGCCGGGTCGAGCACCGCGCGCAGCGTGGAGACCATCACGTTGAGCCGTTTGAGCCCGACCGCCTCGTCCTCCTGGTCCGGCCAGAGGATCTCGACCAGGCGCTCCCTGCCGATCGCCCTGCCTCTCCTGCTGACCAGGATCTTCAGCAGGTCACGGGCCTTACGGGACTGCCATGCCGTACGCGGGACGGGGAAGGAGCCGCGCAGCACGCGGAAGGTTCCCATCGTCTCGACCGTCACCCGCGCGCCCGAGGCGGGAGTGACGCGCGCCAGCAGCGCGTCGATGCGGTCGTCGAGCATGCGGCAGCCGATCGCGTGCATGCGCTCGGCGACCTGCCCGGCCACCTCGGCGCCGACGGCGGGGTCGGCGAGTGCCGCTCTGACCAGTTCGGCTCTGGCGCGTCCGACGGGGTCGCCGAGCGTGCTCCAGATGCGTACGGCGTCGTCGGCGCGGTCGTGGTCCTTGTCCAGTTCGGCCCGGAGCTCGGCGATGCCGGCCAGGCCGGTGTGGTGGCGGCGTTCGGCGGCGATGGGCTCCGCCTCGTCGAGCAGTTTCCTGGCGGCCTCCGCGCGGCCGGCGGAGAAGGCCACGCGGGCGGCGGCCACCCGGGCGCTCACCGCGGCCATGCCCTCGGTGTGCTTGAGCGCCTCGGCGGCCAGGCGGGCGGCCTCGTCGGGGTCCTCGGCGGCCAGGAGCTCGGCCAGCTCGGTCAGCGTGTTGCCGAGGGCCTGGGCGTCACGCGAGCGCCCGGCCTCCACCTGGACCCGGCGGTAGGTGGCAGCGGCCGCGCCGCGCTCGCCGCGCAGCGTCTGGATCCTGGCCAGTTGCAGCAGGCCGTAGCCGATGCGCGAGCCCATGGCCTCCCAGCGCGCCACGGCGTCGGCGGCGTCCACGGCGGCCTCTTCGAGGCGGCCGAGCCCGATGAGCGCCTTGGCCCGGTTGGAGACGGTCAGGGCGGCCCACGGCGCGAACGCCACCAGGTCGGACAGCCGGCCGGCGATGTCCACGTCGGCCAGCGCGGCGTGGTAGTCGGCCTCGTCGATGTGGCGTGATGCCCGGTTGGCCCGGATGCGGATGAGCTGGAGGATGTCGCCGGCGCGCTCGGCGTACTCCAGCGCCCGCAGGTAGTAGGCGTCGTTGGCGCGGCGGTCGCCGTCGAGCGCGGCGACCATGGCGATCACCGTGGTGGCGGCGGCCAGCGCGCCCGGGTCGCCCAGCAGCGCGGCGGCGTCGAGCGCGCGTTCGGCCGTCTCCGCGCAGGCCGCCCGGTCGCCGCGCAGCCACAGCACCGAGGCGGCCGAGGCGGTGCAGATGGCCGCGTCGGCCGGCGGCGAGCCGTGCTCGGCTCCCCGCAGGTACATGGCCATGGCGGCGTCGAGGTCGCCGCGCAGGTGGTCGATGAAGCCGAGGCGCCGGGCCAGGAAGGCGTCGAAGGCGGGGCTGTCGGCCGCTCTGGCGAGCAGTTCGCGGGCGCGGCGCCAGTCGCCGCGGTTCTGCTCGGCGATTCCGGCCAGCCGCAGCATGGCCGGGCTCTCCCGCCGGTCCTCCGGCAGCAGCGCCAGCCCGGCCAGGACGTCGTCGCCGCGCTCGGCCAGCCGGGGTCCGTGCGCGGTCAGCAGCGACGCGGTCAGCTCGGTGTGCCCGGTGGCGACGGCGGCGCGCAGCGCCTGCTCGGGCTGGTCGTGCTCGACGTACCAGCGGGCGGCCACCTCGGCCGTGTCGTGGGACTCGTGCCGGTCGAGCGGCGCGTGCCTGGCCAGCACGTGCCGGCTGGTGGCGGTCAGCCGGTGGCCGCCCTGGGCCGCTTCCAGGAAGAGTCCGCGGCCGGTCAGCGAGGTCAGCGTGTCGGGCGGCACGCCGAGCGTGGCGGCCAGGTCGGCGGTGAGCACCGGCAGGATCGTCGCCGCCCGCAGCAGCTCGCGCATCTGGGCGGGCAGGTCGCGCAGGGCGTCGAGCGTGAGGCGTTCGAGCGTGTCGGAGGTGGCGGCCAGGCCGGAGGCCATCGCGGGCCACAGCGCGGGCTCGGCGCGGGCCATGGCGTCGAGCGCGGCCCGCACCGCGGCGGGCCAGCCGCCGCTGGCCGCGTGCAGGGCGGGGGCGACGGCGGCGCCGGACGCGCCGAGCCGGTCGCGGGCCCAGTCGGCGCACTCCCCGACGCTCAGGGCGAGGTCGGTCGCGTCGAAGGTCAGCACTTCGAGGTCCTGGCGCAGCCGCGCCGTCGGGAACGGCAGCGGCGCCCTGGACGCGGTCACGATGTGCAGGTGCCGGGGCGCCGCGCGCACCAGCGTCTCCACGAACCGCACCGGTCCCGGCGCGCCGGCGATCACGTCGATGCCGTCGAAGACCATCACCAGGCCACGCCGCAGCCGTAACCGCAGGGCCTCGGCCAGCGCGCCGGCCAGCGCCGCCGCCCTGGCGGGTTCGTCGGCGTCGGGGCCGAGCGGGGCGTCAGCGGCGGCGGGCAGTTCCGCGGGCAGGTCGGGCACGCGCGTGGCCAGCTCCGCGATCACCGCGGCGGAGAACGGCGCGAGCTCCCGGTCGCCCGGACCGAAGCGGTGCAGCACGCCGCCGACGGCCTGGCTCCAACCGGCCAGCGCGATCGACTTGCCGTAGCCGGTGGCCGCGACGAGCGTGGTGAGCCTGTGCGTCAGCGCACCGTCGAGCCGCCGGTCGAGGGCTGGACGGGGCCGCACCCACCCGCGTTCCACCCCCGCATGTTACGCCCCGTTTCGCGGGCGACTCCAGAGTTCGGAAAGTGCCACCTCCCGTTCACGCGCAGAGAGGAGCACTATGGTCAGGTACCTCTTTCCGAGGAGGGCGCCGTGGATCAAGACCTGCCCGGCGGAGCGCGCGTGATCGTCGGTGTGGACGAATCGCCGGCCGCGCGCTTGGCGCTGGCCTGGGCCATCGGCGCCGCACGACTACGCCGCATGCCGCTGGTCGCCGTGCACGTGAGCCGGGCGCCGATCCATCCTTTCCCCGAGGCACTGCCGCTGCAGCACGCGGCCAGGGCCGGAGAGGAGACTCGAAGTACGGAGGTGGTCACCGACGCCTTCGTCGAGGTGTGCGGCGGTGTGCCCACCGACATCGTGACCGCGGTCGTCGGCCGGATGGGCGACCCCGGCTACCACCTGGTCGACCTGGCCGGCGAGTGCGACCTGCTGGTGCTCGGCCGCAGCAGGCGCGGCCTGCTCAGCCGGATGCTGCTGCCCTCGACCAGCATGTACTGCGCCCGCCACGCGCGGGCCACGGTGGTGATCGTGCGTGAGCCCGCGCCGCCCGACGAGCCGGAGGTCTCGGGCGAACGCGGGCACCGACGATTCTGGAGCCGCTGACTTACACCGGGCGATTTGTCAGGAGATGCAGGGCTTTGTCCAACCGGTCCTGGCGGGCCTCCGGCGTCAGCGCCTGAAGCACCGGCAGCATGGCCAGGTAGCGCCCGGTCTTGTCGAGCCGCTCGAACGCCTCCTTGGCGGCGGGGTCCGCCTCCAGCGCCGCCGCCAGGTCAGGCGGCACCGTGGCCGCCTTCTGCGACTCGTATGCGGCCGCCCACCTGCCGTCCTCCTGCGCCCTGCGCACCTCGGCCAGGCCGGGCTCGCGCATCCGGCCCGCCGCCGCCAGCATGGCGACCTTGTCCACGTTCACCTGCGACCACAGGCTCCTGGCCCGGCGCGGCACGTACTTCTGCAGGTAGTACCGCTCGTCCAGCGAACGGCGCAGCCCGGAGACCCAGCCGTAGCAGAGCCCGATGTCGACGAGCTCGTCCTCGGTCACCGTCGAAATGCCCGACTTCTTCTTGGCCACCTTGATCCACACGCCTTCCTGCCGCGTGTGGTGTCCGGCCAGCCAGCCCTCGAACGCCGGGCCGTCGGCGAAGGCGAGGACCTCCACCCCGTCGAGCTCATCCATGGGCGTCAGGCTAGCGTCAGCACTTCTTCACGCCCGGGAAGGGGTCCTTCGGGGTGTAGAGGGTGCTGGCCGGCACCCAGCCGTACCTGCCGCTGTCGTCGCCCTGGGTGTAGTACCAGACGTTGTTGCCGCCGCTGTGCTTCTCGCCCCTGATGTAGCACTTGAACCAGCTCGGGTTGGAGCGGAGCGTGTCCACCCTCCTGGGCCAGGTCTGCTGGTTGTCCGGGTCGCCCCAGCTGGTCTTGTTGTAGATCGGCCTGGGCGCGTAGTTGCCGCACTTCAGGCTGCCGTCCCCCTGGGCGTAGCAGGGCGGGTTCTGGGCCTGGGCCGCCGCCCCGACGCCGACCGTCACCCCGGCCGCCGCCACAACCGCCATGACCACTGTACGAACTCGCATGATCTTGATTCCCCTCGTATCCGCGAACAGGGGAGACGCTAGACGCGAGGGTTATCGATTCGCTTTAGAACGGTTGTCAGCAGGCGGACGCCCTCGGGGATGGCGGTCCGGGAGATGCCGCCGTAGCCCAGGACCACGCCGTGGCCGGGGGCGCCCTCCGCGTAATAGGAGGCCAGGGACTCCACGGCCAGCGACGGCGCCGGCCGTACCTCCAGGGTGGGGTCGAGGCGGGCGCAGACGTGCAGGCCCGCGGCGGACGGGACCAGCTGGAAACGGGCGTCGGCCGCGAGCAGGGCGGTGATCTGCGCGTGCCGGGCCGCGTACTCCTTGGTGGCCTTCCTGATGTGCCTGGCCAGCAGGCCCTCGTCGATGAAGCGGGCCAGCGCGGCCTGCGCGAACGGGTCGCCGTGCCAGTCGGTGAGCTGCTTGGCGGCGCGCAGCGCCGTACGGAGGGAGGCGGGCGCGACCAGGAAGCCCAGCCGCAGCGTCGGCAGCAGCGTCTTGGAGAAGGAGCCGACGTAGACGACCCGGCCGGCGCCGTCGAGGCTCTGCAACGGCTCCAGCGGACGCTCGCCGAAGCGGAACTCGCTGTCGTAGTCGTCCTCGATGATCACCGCGTCGCGGTGCCGCGCCCACTCCAGCAACGCGGTACGGCGGGCCAGCGACATCGGCACACCCAGCGGGAACTGGTGCGACGGCGTCACGTAGACCAGCCGGGCGGCCTTGGGCAGGGCGGCGACGTCCAGGCCCTCCTCGTCCACCGGCACCCCGGCCACGCGGGCGCCGAGCGAGCGGAAGAGCCGGCGGGCCGGCGGGTAGCCCGGCTCCTCGACGGCCACGCACGCCCCGGGCTCGATCAGCACCCGGCCGATCAGGTCGAGCGCCTGCTGGGCGCCCTGGGTGACGATCACGTCGTCGGCGCCGGCCCGTACCGAGCGGCTGATGCCCACGTGCCGCGCGATCGCCTCCTTGAGCGAGCCGTCCCCCGCGGGGTCGAGGTAGCCCGCCGAGCTCACCCGCAGCTCCCGCGCCAGCAGCCGCCGCCAGCTCGCGATCGGGAACAGCTTCGGGTCCGGCAGCCCGACCGTGAAGTCGTGGTGCGCCCGGCCGCGCGGCGGCATCAGCGGCTCGGCCGCGTCGCGCCAGAGCGCCCTCGGCCGCACCACGCCTCTCGGCGCGGCCCTTCCCCTGACCGGCTCTCCCGTCACGAACGTGCCCGCCCCGGCCCGGCCGGCCAGGAAGCCGTCGGCCACCAGCCGGTCGTAGGCCACGGCCACGGTGTTGCGCGAGACGTCGAGGCGAGCGGCCAGCTCGCGGGTGGGCGGCAGCCGTTCGCCCGGTCTGAGGCGGCCGTCGAGTATCGCGTCGAGCAATTGCCGGTAAATTCGCGCGGCCAGGTCGCCGCGGCCTTCGAGGCTGACGTGGAAGTCCACTCTTCACCCTCCTTTTCGGCCGGGTGGACCTAGCTCCACCCTGGCGTGCATCTGAGTGCATTCCTGGGGCCGTGCCGTACTTCTAGCGTCATTGATATGAATGTCACGCGTCGAGGTTTCATCGGTGGCACGGCGGCCGTGGGCGGCACGGCGGTACTGGCGGACAGCGCGTACGGCGCCGCCGCCGACCGCCCGGCCATCGGTCCGGTGATCGTCAAGCGTAGCGACCCCCGCTACGACGACCTGGCCGAGCGCCGCACCAACCAGCGCTTCCGCCACGAGCCCGACTACTTCCACATGGCCGGCTCCACCGAGCAGGTCGTGGCCGCGGTCAACCAGGCGGTACGGGCGGGCCGCCGCGTCACGGTCCGCAGCGGCGGCCACTGCTACGAGAACTTCGTCGGCGACGGCGCGCAGGTGGTGATCGACCTGTGCGAGATGAAGGAGGTCACCTACGACGAGAAGCGCCGGGCTTTCCTGGTCGAGGCGGGTGCGACGCTCATGCAGGCGTACCGCACCCTCTACTTCGGCTGGGGCGTCACTCTTCCCGGCGGCCAATGCGGGGGCGTGGCCGCCGGGGGCCACATCGCCGGCGGCGGGTACGGCCCGCTGTCGCGCCGGCACGGTCTCACCGTCGACTACCTGCACGCCGTCGAGGTGGTCGTCGTCGACGCGTCAGGCCGGGCCCGCGCCGTCGTGGCCACCAGAAACCCGTCCGACCCCAACCACGACCTGTGGTGGGCCCACACCGGCGGAGGCGGCGGCAACTTCGGCATCGTCACCCGCTACTGGCTGCGCGACCCGGCGGCCCGCGGCGACGACCCGGGCAAGCTGCTGCCGAAGCCGCCCGCGAAGGTCGTGTCCGGCGTGGCCATCTGGTCCTGGGCGGGCATGACCAAGGAGTCCTTCCGCCGGCTCCTGCGCAACCATGGAACCTGGCACGAGCGCAACAGCTCCCCCGGCTCCCCCTACGCCGGGATGTGGGGCTCGCTGATCATTCCCGGCCGCAAGTCCGGCGACGACCCCGGAGGCATGATCCTTCCCACCCAGATCGCCGGGGACGTGCCCGGCGCCGAGCGCCTGCTACGCGACTTCTTCGCCGCCGTCGGCGAGGGCGTCACCCCGGAGGCTTTCGTCCCGCCCCTCCTGCAGCAGCCCTGGTTCCGGGCAGTCCGCGACCTCTCCCTCGGCGCGGAGCAGGAGTCCGGCCGTTACAAGGCCAAGTCCGCCCATCTCCGCGAGCGGTTCACCGACGCGCAGGCCGACGTCGCCTACGACCACCTCACCGCCCCCGGCCCGGTGGCCGACGGCGGCATGCTCTGGCTCCTGTCGTACGGCGGGCGGATCAACACCGTCGCCCCCACCGCCACGGCCACCCACGAACGCTCGTCCATCCTGAAGGTCATCCACCTGGCCGGATGGGCCCCGGAACAGGACGGCAAGGCCCACCTGGAATGGGTCCGCAGCCTGCACGGCAAGACGTTCGCGCACACCGGAGGCGTCCCGGTGCCCGGCGGCAACTGCGGCGGCGCCTACATCAACTACCCCGACATCGACCATGCGGACCCGCGCTGGAACACCTCCGGCGTCCCCTGGTCCACCCTCTACTACGGGGAGAACTACGCCCGCCTGCAGCGGGTCAAGGCACGCTGGGACCCCCGCGGCGTCTTCCACCACGGCCTGTCCGTGCGCGCCTGACGATTTCTGTGCCCCGGGAGCGGCTGGCGTGGGCGCGTTCCCGGGGCGTTGGTGGTCTCCGCGTCCACCCGGGGGGCGCCATTCCCGTCGGGCAGGCCGGAGGCCGCGTCCCTGTTCTTTCAGGACGACTTTTCTCGATAAAGGCTTTTGTGTCACGAACGATCACTAAGATAGCCGGACGTTTTCCGGATGCGCCAATGTATTTATCCGACCCTTCACTGCACCCTTCCCCCTAAAAGGTAGGCTTTGGGGGGTTGAGTGGATACTGTCCTGAACTGGACAAACGCCCGCTCATTGCTTTGATGGTGAGAGTGGCCCTTCTGAGAAGATCGCTTGCCGCTTTCGCCCTAACCGGTTTCGCCAGCGCCCTCTACCAGAGCTGGCGCTCACATCAGGACCGACTCCGGCACCCGCCGCCAGGACGCCTCGTGGACGTCGGCGGACGCATGATCCACATGCTGGAGGCCGGTCGCGGCTCCCCCACCGTGGTGATCGTCCCGGCGCTCGGGACGACCTCGATCGAGTACGCCCCCCTCCTGCCCGTCCTCGGCCAGGAAACCTCGGCCGTGGTCTTCGACCGCGCCGGCATGGGATGGAGCGACCCCGTCAGCTCGCCGCTGGCCATGCTGGACGCCGCCGCCGACCTGCGCAAAACCCTCGCCCTGGCCGGGTACGGCCCGCCGTACGTGCTGGTGGGGCACTCGATGGGCGGCTACGTCGTCCGGCTGTTCGCCGCGGCCCACGCAGGCGAGGTGTCCGGAGTGGTGCTCGTGGACTCCAGCCACCACGACCAGGCCAGGCGCTACCCGGGCTACCACCTCACCACGGTCAGGCGCGCCCTCATCGAGCGGATCACCCCGTACGGCCTGCGCCGCCTGGCCGTCGACCTCGGCCTCCTGGACAGCCCCGGCCACCTCGACCTCGGCGACCGCCAGCGCCGCACCACGTGGTGGGAGCAGACCCTGCGCGCCCAGATCGGCACGGAGACCGGCCGCCGCGCCCCCACCCTGGGCGACATCCCGCTGACGGTGGTGACGTGCAGCGAGCACAACGAGGACAACAGGACGCCCGAGCAGGCCGCCAGCTTCAGCCGCCACTACCGCGTCTGGTTCCCGATGCAGCGGGAGCTGACGGGCCTGTCGACCAGCAGCAGGCACATCGTGGCCGAGAACGCCGGGCACTACGTGCACCGCGCCCGCCCGGACGTGGTCACGAAGGCGATACTCGAGCACGTGAAAGGCGCCGGCCCCCTGTGAGGTCGGGGCCGGCGCCTAGAACTGAGAATCTACTTGAAGGCCTTCAGCCGCAGGCTGTTGGACACCACGAAAACGCTGGAGAAGGCCATCGCCGCACCCGCGATCATGGGGTTGAGCAGGCCTAGCGCCGCCAGGGGCAGCGCCGCCACGTTGTAGGCGAACGCCCAGAACAGGTTGCCCTTGATGGTCTTCAACGTCCTGCGGGACAGGCGGATCGCGTCGGCCGCCACCCGCAGGTCGCCGCGGACGAGGGTCAGGTCGCTGGCCTCGATGGCGGCGTCGGTGCCGGTGCCCATCGACAGCCCGAGGTCGGCCTGGGCGAGCGCGGCGGCGTCGTTGACGCCGTCGCCGACCATCGCCACGACCTTGCCCTCCTGCTGCAGCTTCTTGACCACGTCGACCTTGTCGGCCGGCAGCACCTCGGCGATGACCTGGCCGATGCCGACCTCGGCGGCGACGGTGGCCGCGACGGCCTGGTTGTCGCCGGTGAGCAGCACCGGGGTCAGGCCGAGCGCGCGCAGCCGCTCGATCGCCTCCTTGCTGGTCGGCTTCACGACGTCGGCCACGACGAGGACCGCGCGGGCCTTGCCGTCCCAGCCGACCGCGACGGCGGTACGGCCGGCGTTCTGCTCGGCCTCCAGCGCCTCGACCAGGTTCGCGGGCAGGTGCTGCGACCACTCCTCCAGCAACCTGGGCCGCCCGACCAGGACCGCGTGCCCGTCGACGATGCCCTGCACGCCGAGGCCCTCGACGTTGGCGAAGTCCTCGACCGTGGCATCCGACTGCGCGGCCTTGGCGACGGCCTGCGCGATCGGGTGCTCGGAGGCGTGCTCAAGCGCTCCGGCCAGCCTGAGCACCTCGTCGCGGTTCTCGCCCTCGGCCAGGTGCACGTCCGTGAGCGTCATCCTGCCCTCGGTGACGGTGCCGGTCTTGTCCAGGACGATCGTGTCGATCTTCCGGGTGGACTCCAGCACCTCGGGGCCCTTGATCAGGATGCCCATCTGGGCGCCCCGGCCGGTGCCGACCAGCAGGGCCGTCGGCGTGGCCAGGCCCAGAGCGCAGGGGCAGGCGATGATCAGGACGGCGACCGCCGCGGTGAAGGCGGCACCGGCGCCGTTGCCGGTGCCGAGCCAGTAACCGAGCGTGCCCACGGCCAGCGCGATCACGATCGGGACGAAGACGCCCGAGATGCGGTCGGCCAGGCGCTGCACCGCGGCCTTGCCGGTCTGCGCGTCCTCGACGAGCTTGGCCATCTGGGACAACTGCGTGTCGGCGCCGACCCGGGTGGCCCGCACGATGAGCCGGCCGCCGGCGTTGACGGTGGCGCCGGTGACGGGGTCGCCCGGCCGTACCTCCACCGGGACGGACTCGCCGGTCAGCATGGAGGCGTCTACCGCGGAGCTGCCTTCCTGGATCACACCGTCGGTGGCGATCTTCTCGCCGGGCCGTACGACGAAGGTGTCCCCGACGGCGAGCTGGTCGGTGGGGATGCGGCGCCCGTCGGCGAGCTCCACGTCCTTGGCGCCGAGCTCCAGCAGCGCGCGCAGGGCGGCGCCCGCGCGGCGCTTGGAGCGCGACTCGAAGTAGCGGCCGGCCAGGATGAACGCGGTGACGCCCGCGGCGGCCTCAAGGTAGATGTTGCCGGAGCCGTCGGTGCGCTCGATCGAGAACTCGAACGGGTGCGTCATCCCCGGTACGCCCGCGGTGCCGAGGAACAGCGCCCAGACCGACCAGAGGAACGCGGCGATCGTCCCGATGGAGACCAGCGTGTCCATGGTGGCGGCGCCGTGGCGCAGGTTCGTCCAGGCGGCCTTGTGGAACGGCCAGCCCGCGTAGACCACGACCGGCGCGGCCAGCGTCAGCGACAACCACTGCCAGTACTCGATCTGCAGCGCCGGGACCATCGCCATCGCGATCACCGGGATGCCGAGGACGAGCGAGGTGATGAGCCGGTTGCGCAGCGGCCTGAGCTCGTCGTCCTCTTCGCCGGTGGTTCCCGCCTCGGCCTTCTCGACCTTGGGCAGCGCCGCGGTGTAGCCGGCCGACTCGACCGTCGCGATCAGCCGCTCGGGGTCCAGACCCTCAGGAAAGGTGACCTTCGCCTTCTCCGTCGCGTAGTTGACCGTCGCGGTCACGCCGTCCATCTTGTTCAGCTTGCGCTCGATGCGGTTGGCGCAGGACGCGCAGGTCATGCCGCCGATCGATAGCTCGACGGCGCCCTGGGGCTGGTCGTCGGTGAGGGAGGACATCACCTCTCCTTTCTGTACGTCGCGTCCTGCTAGTGGCCGTGCGGGGTGGAGTCGTGGTCGTTCTTCGCGCTCGGCTTGGCTCCCGGTTCGGCGGCGCCCTCGCCGGCCTTCACGGTGAAGTCCGCGGTGTGTACGGCTCCGCCGTGCTGGAAGTCCAGGAACAGACGGTAGTCGCCGCCGCTGGGTGCCTCGGCGTAGAACGTGATTCCCGGACCCGGCTGCGTCTTGCCGTCGCCGGGCGCGCCGTCGGGGTGCACGTGCAGGTAGGCCAGGTCGCCGGCGCGCAGGGCCACGAGGTGCCCGTACGCCCCGAGGTACGGCTGCAGGTCGGTGACCGGCTTGCCGTCCTTGCTGACGTTCAGCGTGAGCTTGCTCGACTGGCCGGGGACCAGGTCTCCGTCGAGCGTCACGGTGTAGCCGTCGACCTCGGAGGTGCGGCTGACCGCCTTCAGCGGCTTGGGCTGGAAGTCGCCCGCGACCTGGATGTCGGCGCCGAGCGTCAGGGCCTGGCCGCCGGTCGGGGTGAAGTCGGCGAACGCGCGGAAGGTTCCGGCGGCCGGGAAGGCGATCTTGACCGACCAGGTGCCGTCGGCGCTCATCTCGGGGTGGACGTGCTGGAAGCTGGACAGGTCACGGGAGACGACGATGAAGTGGAGCTTCTTGTCGTGCTCGACCTGGTAGTCGGTCACCGGCTTGCCGCTGGGGCCCGTCACGGTGAACTGGAAGTCTGTGGGCGCACCGGCCTTGGCGGCGGTGAGCGGGTTGAGGGTGTAGCCGTTCTGCGACACTTGGAGCCCCCCAGGGGTATCACTAGCGCTTTGTGCTGTTGCTGGCTGCTCGGAGGTTGGTTGCTTTGACATTTGCGACATGTCATGACCTGCGGTGACGGGCTTCTGCGGGGTGACCTGGGGGCCGACCAGGTTGCCGACGCCCCAGGTTCCGCCGAAGACGACCGCAAGACCGAGCACATATGTCCCGAGCTTCGCGGCGGTGTTCACTTCGTCACCAGCTCATATCCGGCCTCTTCGACGGCCGAGCGGATGTCCGCGGCGTCGATCGGGCTCACGCTCTCCACGGTCAGCAGTCCACTGGCCAGGTCAACCTCCACTGAGGAGACTCCCGCGACCTCGCTGACCTCTTCCTTGACGGAGCTGACGCAGTGGCCGCAGGTCATGCCCTTGACGGTGTAGGTGGCGCTGGTCATGTCGATCTCCTTAGCTTCTCTGTCTGCCTCTGAGTGTAACACCGTACCCCCCTAGGGTATTTCGGGGCTACACGGAAACCTTTCCCTGATCCTGAACGGCGGCGCGCGGCCGGCGCATGAGCACCACGCTCAGCAGGGCGCCGAGCCCCGCCACGACCGCGGCACCGACGAAGGCGCCCTGGAAGCCGTCGATGAGTTCGGCCTGCGACGTGGCGATGGCCGTCATGACGGCCAGCCCGACGGCGGACCCGACCTGGTAGGTGGTGTTCACGATGCCCGAGGCCAGCCCGGCCTCCTCCGGCTTGGCGCCGGACATCGCCGAGATCATGGCCGGGATGTAGGCCAGCGACATGCCCACGGCCGCGACCAGGCTCGCCGGCAGCACGTCCGCCACGAACGTCCCGCCCGGCCGCGCGAACGACAGCCCCGCCACGCCCGCGGCCAGCACCGCCAGCCCGAGCACGATGAGCGGCTTGGCCCCGAACCGGCCGAGCAACCTGGCCGTGATGCCGATCATGAAGATCATGACCGCGACCGTCATCGGCAGCAGCGCCGCGCCGCTGGCGAACGCGCCGAAGCCGAGGGTCTGCTGCAGGTAGAGGTTCAGGAAGTACCACATCGGGATCCAGGCGGCGCCGAGCAGCGCCATGGCCAGGTTGGCGGTGGCCAGGCCGGGTGTACGCCAGATCGACAGCGGCATCAGCGGCTGCTTGACCATGCGCTGCACGATCAGGAACAGCACCAGCAGCGCCGCGCCCGCGGCTCCGGCGATCAGGTTCTCCGCCACGATCGCGTACACGACCAGCGCCAGGCCGGCGGTGACCGAGATCGCGCCCACGACGTCCACCGAGCCGCGCCTGCCCTTGACCGCGGGGAGCAGTCCGGTGGCGGCCAGCGTGGCCAGGCCGATCGGGATGTAGACGATGAAGACCCACGGCCAGCTCAGGTACTCGGTGATGACGCCGCCGAGGAAGACTCCGGCGGTACCGCCCGCGGGGGCGGCGGCGCCGTACAGGGCCATGGCCTTGCCGAGCTCCTTTTGACTGTGCCCGAACAGCATCATGAGCAGCGTCATCGCCGCGGGCGCGATGAGCGCCCCGCCCACTCCCTGTACGGCGCGGCCGAGCACCTCGACCCACGCCGTGCTCGCGGCGGCGGCCAGCACCGAGCCGGCGATCAGGATGATCCAGCCGGTGGTGAAGACCTTGCGCGCGCCCAGCAGGTCGGACAGCCGGCCACCGAGCAGGAGCAGACCGCCGAACGCGATCACGTAGGCGTTGAAGACCCACTGGAGCCCGCCCGGGGTGAACCCCAGCTGCCGCTGCATCTCCGGGAGCGCCACACCGATGATGGACGTGTCCATGATCACCATGAACTGGGCGGTCGCGAGCACGAGTAGCGCCCACCACCGCCTGGGATTTTCGGTAGCCACTGCGATTCTCCTTTGCGCTTATACCCCCATGGGGTATCTCGACGGCGAGGAACGTAACATACCCCATGGGGGTTTGTCTACTTGCCTGATTCGGGAGGTTCATGGGTGCTCGACAGCGGGAGTACGGCCATCACTTGCTAGGCTGCATCCAACCGTTGGGTCTCACCCCGGCAGGTGAGACCGTCGAAGAAGTGGGGTCACACCGTGAAGAAGCTGATCGTTCTGGCGCTGATCGCCCTTGGGGGGTTGCTGATCTGGCGTAAGGTGCAGGCCGACCGCGCCGAGCTCGACCTCTGGACCGAGGCGACCGGCAGCGAGAACTAACCGACCTGGCGAGGCGATGAGCGACGTCGTCGTCCCCATCAAGCTGGCGTGCATCGACCTCGCCGGCACAACGATCGGTGACATCGCCATGGTCGAGCGTGCGTTCGCCGAAGCGATCGCAACTCAGGGCATCGTCCCCGGGACCGGGGCCTATGCGCGTGCCATGGTTCACGTGCACCGGTCCCGGGGATGTCCCAAGATCGAGGTCTTCCGCGGGATCTTCCCCGGCAACGAGGCCCAGGCACAAGCGGCGAACCTGACGTTCGAACGCTCCTACGAGGGCGCCCTGGACCGTGCCGGGCTTGTCCCGATCCCTGGCGTGCTGGAGACGCTCGACAAGTTGCGCGGCTCCGGTGTGCAGCTCGCCCTGATCACCGGATTCAGCCGCGCCACCTTAGGCCGGGTGCTTGGCGTGCTCGGATGGCATGACCGGGTCGATCTGGCCATCTGCCCCGAGGATGCTGGGGGGCGGGGTAGGCCTTGGCCGGATATGGTGCTGCATGCCGTACTCCGGTTGGGAATCGAGGATGTCCGGCAGGTCGCCGTCGTCGGAGATTCCGAGAGCGACATGCTGTGCGGGCGGCGGGCCGGGGCTTCGGTGGTGGCTGGAGTGATGACCGGAGTACACAGCCGGGAACGCCTCCTCAAGGGCGGCGCCACCCACATACTGGACTCGATCGCCGACCTTCCTGATTTGATCTTGATCGAAGACTTGGGTACGCACCAGGTAGCCACTGCGGGCCGGTAAGCTAGTGCGTCGTAAGGGGCCTTAGCTCAGCTGGCAGAGCGCCTGCTTTGCAAGCAGGATGTCAGGAGTTCGAATCTCCTAGGCTCCACAGGCAATGGTCTTGCCCCTCATGCGCGCTTCGCGCGTGGGGGGCAAGGCTGTTTCTCCAGTCGAGCTGAAGCTCGACCCCTGAAGGACCTCCCTCCGGTCGGACGCCCTCCCGGCCCACCCGTTGCCCAGCTGGGTGGTTGGGCAGTTGGATCCCACCCTGGTCAAAGGCCCTTTCTTGAGCTCGTTCCTATGTGCGAGGGAACACCACGAGGGCGAACACCTCGCTCCCGGCAACGTCCCTTCTTACCGCTCGAGAGCCGGCGGGCCTTGAGGCGATATCGCCTACACGAGGCAGTGCGCGATGTTCAGAAGGCACAGACTGCCCTGCCGACTCCCGCCACCGTGGGAGCGAACGAGCGCTCACGAAACACACAAGAGCGTCTGCCAACAAGCCGAACGTGGCCTCCGGCGAATCAGCGACCTGTTTGAAATCGTGTGTTCCGTCTCGGCGGGCCGCTCAAGTGGAGGTGTTCCAGCGTCGAACGCTCCGGTCCGCCGCCACTTGCCCCCTGTGGTTCAGAACCTGACCTCATTACCTATGCCATCCATAATCGAATCGCCTGGTCATTTCAGCGAGCGAAGCGCGGCTGGCCGTGTTCGTTATCGGACTGCCCGCGCTGGGAATGGCTGGTGGCGGCCGTGGTCGTTTACGTGATCGCGTTGGTCCATTATCCGTGCCACGTGGCCTGCCCGTCGTCGCCACCGGCTTTGCGGCCGCCATGAGCTACAACGTCCCCGGGGACGAGAACTACGCGGTGGCACCGTTCGACGAGGCGTTCTTCTGCACGGAGAAGGAGGCCAAGGCCGCCGACTACCACCGCTACGACTTCTGACCGAATCCTGGGTTCGGTGGTGTCCGGGGTTCGCGAGCTCTCCTGCGGCGAGCGAGGTCGCGGAGCTGTCAGGTCCCTACCAGCTCAGGCGTACGCTGCCAGGGCGCTTGGCATGCTGACCTGCATAAACGTACGGATGGCCACACTCGGGGCGTGCAGTGGCTCGATACAGCTATAGAAAGCCAGTTCGATAAAGCCTTCCATGTACGACCTCCGGCGTTTACGATCTTCATGCTGCTCCACGTAGACCGTCATCGAGGAACGGGGAGAATCGAGATGAGACGCAAGTTGCTCGCGTGCGGTTTCGCGTTATGCCTGCTCACCACCGCCGCTCCAGCCGCGCACGCGCAAGCGGCGGACGTGGTGTCGGCCCCGCTCGTCTTCGGTGTGCCGGCGGCCCAGCAGGCCGTGGCGTATTGGCTGGCCGACGGGGGCGCCAAGCTGAAGACCGCCACTCCCCTCGGCCAGCCGTACGACATCCAGGGAGAACGCGTCTCCGAGCCCATCGTGCCGTCCGGCAAACCCATCCAGTTCAGCCCCATGGCCCCGATGGCGGAGGACGAACCACCGCAGACCGCGGGCAAGGTGTACTTCGTCGGTGGCGACCACCAGCCGCACTGGTGCTCGGGCGTCTCCGTCTACAGTCAGTACCGCAACCTCGTCGCCACAGCCGCGCACTGTGTGTACGACATGGTGAGCGCACCCGCCACGAACTACCACTGGGTCTTCATCCCGGGCCCCGCCACCGACGGCACGGCCCCGTTCGGCATCTACGCCGGCAAACAGGTGTTCACCCACTACGACTTCACCCAGTACCGCGACCCCGACCGCGATGTCGCCTTCGTCAACGTCTACAGCGGTGTCGTCCCCTCCGACGACGGCACGCTGACGACGAACGGCCGGCTGGGGGAGATCGTCGGCATGCAAGGCCTGGCCTACAACCGAACGATCAACGAGACGACCGCCCCCGCCGTGAACCTCTTCGGCTACCCCGCCGGCCCCCACCCCGACGGGACCCGGCCCTACTCCGGCCAGAATCTCGAACGTTCCGCCGGGCAGGTGTCGGCGACGAACCTGACCAGCCCGTCCGCCGACCAGCTGGTCGGTGTGGAGTCGCCGTTCACCGGTGAGGGCTCGCTCGGTTCCGCCTGGCTGCAGGACTACCAGGACGAACAGGGCCTCGGCTACCTCAACGGCATCACCGTGGGAGTCTCCGACACCGACGACGACGGCCGCTACGACACGGGGGTCTCCCCGTACTTCGACACCGTACTGAACAGCGTCTACCGCGCCGCAGCCTCCTACTGGACCGGCCGCATCACCTGAAACGCCCGGCTACCGGCCGCGGGTTGAGTGGGCCGGTCGGCTCCGCGTGCCCTGCGGGGGCAGTCGTACTTGACCGGCTGCACCGGGGATGCTGTCCGAGTTTGCGGCCCGTTCTTGTGGGCGCGCCACGTGGGGTGAACATGAGTCTCCGATCCAAGCCCCGCAACAGTCGCTACCCGCCCGGTGCCGCCATCAGTACCACCCGGTCAACCTCGACATCGAACCCAAGATCCGGATGACCGGGAGAGCCTTCCGCAGACATCCATACGGACTTCCCGAGACGCTGTCCGATCAGCCGGAACACGTCCACCAGGACGTCCAGCCGCTCCTGTCCATGCAGCTCTCTGAGATCAACATCGAAGTCGATGGACTCAACCTGATACATCCGGAAGATCAGGAGTACCTCGGGGATCGGCCAGACCCTCAGCTCGGGCGTTGCGCTGAACTCGGATGCGCCACCCGCGGCCATATCGGCAGCCGAAACCTGCTCGGTCGGCTCGCCATCCAGCGAGTAGGCGTGCTGCCAACCCTGCGTCTGAACGAGGTCCAGCAGCATCTGCCAGTCCTCGACAGACGTCCCTTCTACGACCACATCAGGCAACGCTCCGCTGATTTCGGGGTCGAAGAGAACCTTCACGTCATCCCACAACAGGTCGGGCACAGCATTCATCATCTCTTGAGGTTTTGCCTATGGCACGTCAGGTGGGGTCCGGCGACGTTCGGGTGAGGAGGCTTATGTCGATGGGAAGTAGTAGGCCGTCGAGGTAGGGCCTCGCCCAGCGGGGCAGCGCCGCGAGTATCCGTTCGAGGTGTCCGCGCGGATCTTCCCAAGAGCATCCATCGCATGAGCACGTTGGTGGAAGTTCGGTGGCGGTGCCTGGGATTACGTCCTGTGTCCAGGCGAGAAGCGCAGCTGCCACCTCACCAGGTCTCAAGGTGGTGTGTTCCAGAGCGATCACCGCGGCCATGGGCCGGCGTGTTAGACCGGGGACCTGATGTATGGAGGGCCTGTGGGTTCCGCACGGCAACCTTCGTTGGGGTCTCGGTCGCGTTGTCGTTTGCCTTGCCCCGCCACAAGGACTTGCCTTCAGGGTCGGAGCGCTCGGCTTCGCGGACATGTCGTACGGCGAGGCCACCGACTCGATCCCATGATGGTCGCCGACCTCGCCCTCTGAAATGGCCTTGCCCTCTGAAGTGACTGATGGCACGGTGGCCGACTATGAGCAGGAGACGCTACGTCGCTAGAGGCGTTTCCGGCGGCTATCGGATCTGGGACAACAAGGGGCGCCGCTGGTGGGGTGACCTCTATGAGCTATGTCCTGATGATCTGCTCGGCGAGCTTAACGGCGCCCGGGACCACGACAGGATCACAGCGCTTCTCAAGCGCTACCGGGCTGAGAAGCGGTAGTCGCAGGCGATGGGAAGGTGCTGATCGCGGCTGCCTTTGGCTGATCCCGGGTGTAGCTCGAGCGCCGGCGCCCCTAGCCATGGCTGCCGAAGGCGGCTATGGCGTCTGCTGTCGTGTCGTACAGCACGAACGGGAGTGCCGCCTCGTGGAAACGTTCGGCCAGGTCCGGTGGTGCGGCGGCGACTACCAGCCATCCGGCCCCGGACCAGGCTTGCTTTCCGGCGGAGATGAGGGCGCTGACTGTCGTCTCGTCCCATTTCGTCATGTCGGTTACGTCGAGCACCACGCATGCGGGAGGGGGAAGCAGGTCCATTACTTCTTGAAGCCGCATCGTCGGCTCAGCTTCTCTGCCGAACGCGCCGACGAGTCGCAGGACGGTGCAAGTGCCGTGATCAACTCGCTGGACATCGGACATCGACAACTGCCTTCCGCTCGGCCGCCTTTGCGTTTCATTGTGCCGCCACTGGGGCCTCCTTGACTGCTGGATGATCGATGGCGTTGAGGACTCAAGCGGAAAAGGCTGATTCCTTGTCGCCGTCGCCCCGGAATTGGCCGAGTAGCGCAGGGTTTGCGGTGTCATGTTCTTAATGTCCGGGATGCTTTATTCGTGAGTGGCTTTCGGTTCGGCGCGGAATTTCGGGGGAGGACGCGCCGTCGTCAGCTGGCGTCCGTGCCCGAGCCGATGCGTCTCCTGCGGACAACTGGCCCCGATTTGCCTCATCGGTGGCGGGTGCCCGCGGACCGTGCCAATGCAGAGTCGGTTGCGCGGGCTGTGGGCATTATCCAGAAGTGTTGTCCACAGGGTGTGGAAAGTGTCTGTTGTTGAGCCCGCTGTCAGTGGATGGGGTGGCGTCCTGGTCTTGAGGCTGGTCAGGCGGTGCCGGGGTGACCTGTTTTTCCGGGCAGGCCGAAGTGCTTGATGGTGTGGATCGCGACCGCTTCTGCCGACAGGGCGGTGTTGTCGATGCGCAGGTAGTCGTCTCGGCCGTCGAACTCGCCGTTGGAGTTGAGGCGGTATTGGGCGTCGGCGTCCAGCAGGTGCTGTCTTGAGCGGGCGAGGTCGCGTTTGGAGGGCTTTTCGGCCAGGCGGAGTTCTCCTTGGTTTCGCTCCAGGCGCGCTTCTTGGGTGGCGGAGAGTTCCAGGTAGAGAATTCGGCTGCCGTTGTCGCGGAATGGAGCGGTGTAACCTTCCAGTTCGGCTTGGTCTTCTGGGACGTCGAAGGCCCAGGCATAGGTGAAGATCAGGCCGGGTATGCTACTGGCGGCCACCTCCTCGAATATTCGCCTGCGGAACTCTCCTACGAGTCTTCCGAAGGGCTCTGTGCCGAAATCGAAGAAGCGCAGCACCGGCTCGATGGACAGGTGGTTGTGGAACAGCTTGTAGCCGGTCCGGCCGGCGATTTCAATGCCGACGGTCATCTTGCCGACCGCGGGTGGTCCGACAATGCACAGCAGAGTGGGGCCGCTCGATTCACTGGTTTCTCTCATCGCCGCCACGGTAGGCAGGGCAACCGGTGTTCAGCAACAAGAATTCTCGGGGAAGGCTGTTGAGCCTCCATGGTCAGTCGATCCAGTGGAACCAGGCATCGAGCACCGTTTCCACCCGGAGGCGCGGGTCCAGGGGAAGGGCGAGTATCCGTGAGCCGAGCAAGGCGATGCCGTGCCGATTCAGCACGTGCCGGAGTTCCCGGCATTCCTCTTCCATCCGGGGAGGTCGCCATCCGCGACCTGCGGCAGTTGGGGCGGCTGCTCCACCGGCCCAGGCTCCTGCCGTGCTCGCCAGCTCATCCTTCACGGCCCGTTGAAGAGCTGAAAGATCAGTCGGTTCTGTACTCATGCCCAGAGGTGACGGTCTCCGGTGCTGTCCAGCTCTTACGGCATCGTGCCAAGCCGTACCCACGCGGGAAGGAGTCGCGCGAGGCCGGAGACCGTACCCATGAAGGTCAGCCTCTGGTCTCAACCCAGACGCTGATCGTGGTGTGGGGGGTGATCCGGGTGAAGGAGACGGATCCCACGGGGGCCCACGGGCCCTCGATCGCGATGAGGCCCACCTCTGGGGAGAAGTGTCGCTGGACGACGTGGATGCGGTGTTCGCCGGTGCCGCCGGTGCAGGTGCTGGACGCCGAGGCTGAGCTGAGCTGGTACGTGCATCCGGTGGGGGTGGCCATGGCCGGTGTGGCCAGGCCCACGATCAGGGCTGCGGACAGCCCGGCCGTGGTTGCGACCCATTTTCGTAGATTCATGCATGGCTCCTCTGGGCCTGCTGAATGTTGGCGTCCAGGATTCGCCTGGGGACCTCTCTGAGATTTCTTTAAGGAAAGTTTCCTAAGAGGTCAGGAGGGGCAGATGTATTTCTTGATCGCGTTGTTGATGCGGTTCCCCTTCGCCGCGCCGAACCCCTTCGGGTGATCAGGGGAGGTGAAGCGCTTGTCCACCTGGATGAGCGCGTCCATCCGCACCTTCGGCCACTGCTGAAGCCACGGGCACTGGTTGCGCGCCCGGTCCACGGCCTTCTGCTCGTCGCCGTGCACGATGTCCCGGTCGATCGTGTCCAGTTCGCGGATGTAGCCGGCCCATGCCTCCGGGCCCGGAACCGGCGGGATACGAACGTTTTGAGAAGCACGGGGAGGAGCCGGGGCACCGGCGCAACCTGAGATGAGCGCCGCGATGGCGATCGTGGCAACGGCCAGGCGCATGGAAGGCTCCTTAGGCGGGGCGTTCTATCCTGGCAGCTTGGTAACGTCGCCGACCATGCGGATCCTTGTTCTTGGCGGCACGTCCTTCGTCGGCCGGGCCATCGTGGAGGACGCCCTGCGGACGGGTGCCGAGGTGAGCCTGTTCGGGAGGGGGAAGACCGGGCAGGAGTTGTTCCCGTCGGCGATCCGGTACAGAGGGGACCGGGACGTCGGCGACTACGCCGCGTTGCGCGACGGGACGTGGGACGCGGTGGTGGACGTCAGCGGCTACTTCCCGCGCCACGTGGAACAGGCGATGGAAGCGCTGGAAGATCGGGTAGGCCGGTATCTGTTCATCTCCAGCCATGCCGTCTACCAGCGCACGGGCGTGGGACCTGGCTCGGATGAGGACACTCCGAGAAGGCCGCCGTTGCGCGAGGCCGAGGAGATCGACGACGACACCTACGGCCCGCTCAAGGTCGCGTGCGAGGACGCCGTCATGGCCAGGTACGGCTCGCGCGCCACGATCGTGCGACCGGGCAAGGTGGCCGGGCCGTACGACCCGTCGGACATGTTCACCTATTGGGTACGGCGGGCCGCGCAAGGCGGCCGGGTGGCGCTCCCCGCGGACCCCGGGCAGCCGATCCAGATCGTCGACTCGCGCGACCTGGCCCGCCTGGTGGTGCGGTTGCTCGCCGACGAACGACCGGGCGCGTTCCACGCGGTGGGTCCGGCCGAGCCGACCACGCTCGGCGGGCTCATCGAGACCTGCGCGCGGGTGGCGGGCAGCGAGGTGGAGATCGTCCCGGTTTCGCCCGAGTCGGTGCCGCCGTTCTTCCCCCTCGTACGCCCGAACCGGGCCTCACAGCAACGCAGCCCGGCCAAGGCCCGAGCGGCGGGCCTGCCCGCGACCCCGCTGGAGACGACGGCGGCCGACGTCCTGGCGTGGGATCGCGAGCGCGGCGAGCCGCCGCTGCGCAGCGGGTTCACGGCGGCCGAGGAACAGGCCGTGCTGGCGGAGGCCACTCCCCGGTGACCCGGGCAGCGGCCTCCCGAAAGCCCACTCCGAAAGAAGACCGCTCCGGAGAAAGCCGCTCCGGAGAAAGGCCGCTCCGAAGGGTCAGCCGCAGTGCTCGAACGGGCTGGTGTACGCGCTGCTGCCGACCGAGCCACCCCACCTGACGCACTGCTTGGCCGCGTTCGACCGGACCGGACCGGCGTAGTAGCCGTAGTTGCCCGAGTCGGCGGCACGGCGTTCGCCCTGCGGTTCGAGGAAGGCCGACACCGCCGACGCCGTGCCGAGGCTCGTCGACTTCATCGTCACGACGCAGTTGTTGCCGTTGCCCGCGTTGTAGAGCAGGTAGGTACGGCCGCCGGTGAGCGCGGCGGAGTCGATGACCGCGTAGCCGCTGCCGCAGGCCTTCTCGGGGGTGTACGGGTTGGTCGGGTTGGGCGGGTTGCCGCCGCCACCGCAGCCGTTGGTGCTGCTGACGGGCCTCCTCTGGCCCAGCGACACGGTCACGCCCTCCACGGTGGGGCTGGTGTCCATCGCACCGCCGGAGGTCCGCTGCTCGTAGTGGAGGTGCGGACCCTTGGAGCCGCCGGTCGAGCCGACCGCCCCGATGACGGCGCCCTGGCCGACGCTCATCGAGCCCCCGGCGCCCCGGACCATACTCGACAGGTGCGCGTACCGGGTCCTGCTGCCGTCACCGTGGCGGATTTCGACCCACTTTCCGTAACTGACGCCGCCCGCGTCGTGGAAGTACGCGGTCCCGGCGGCGGTGGCGCGCACGGTTTCACCGTTGATGTCGTCGCCGTTGTGGTTCTGCCAGTCGATGGAGCCCCCGGGGTTGTGGTTCGGGGTCCAGTTATTGGCGCTGAAGGTCTTCCCGCAGTTGAACGGGCTCTTGTGGGACACGGCCAGGACACTCGCGTCCTGTGCCGAGGCAACCTGGGGGATCGTCGCGACAGCGAGCGCGCATAACGCGGTGACGGTCGCGGACTTGAGGAGCTTCGGCCAGGTGGTGGGCATGCTCACCTCTCTGAAGGCGCATTTCGGGGGGTGCGGTCCCCCGATATAGATCATGAAGATAGTGGCGAAGGTTGTCTTCATTCAATCTTTGTCGAATGAAATTTTGCGGCTCTTAATCTTGGTGTCGTACGCCATAAACACCTGGAGAGATTGACCAGCTACGGACGGTCTCGTACGTTCCATTCAGCGCGTTGGACGTATCGCCAGGAGGCGACCTCAATGGAACAGTCCAGCACCACATGGCCCTGGCCGGACCTGCCGCCCGGCCCCCTCGGCTCACCTTCGCCCGACCTGCCCCGCCGGCACGCCGAGGCTCCCCTGGAGCCGACGACGATGCCCAGTGGCGACAAGATCGTGATGGCCGTCCGGTACGAGGACGTCCGTACCCTGATGACCTCGCCGTCGTGCAGCCGGAACCTGCGGACCCCCGGCCTGCCCAGGATGGTCAGCGGCACCAGCGTGGACGACGACCCCGCCGCCCTCATCAACCAGGACCCGCCGGAGCACACCCGGTACCGGCGCATCATGCAGGGCACGTTCACGCCCCGGCACATCGAGCGCTGGCGTCCGCGCGCCGCGGCCATCGCGAACGAACTGCTCGACCGGGCGGGCGCGGACTTCGACGTGGTGACCGGCTTCGCGCTGCCGCTGCCCGCCCGGGTGATCTGCGAGATGCTCGGCGTCCCCATGGACCGCTTCGAGCAGTTCCGCGGCTGGACCGAGACGTTCCTGTCCACCTCCGACGCCGACGCCGAGGCCAGGGGCGTGGAGTTCGCGGCGTTCCTGGACTATGCCCGCGAGCTCATCGCCGCCCACCGGGCCGAGCCCGGCGACGATCTGCTCGACCTGCTCATCGAGGCCCGCGACGAGGGCGACCGGCTGAGCGAGGACGAGCTGACCAACATGGTGTTCACGCTGATCCTGGCCGGGCACGAGACCACCGCCTCGATCATCATCAGGGGCGTGTTCCGCCTGCTGAGCCATCCCGAGCAGTACGGGCACCTGGTGGCGTACCCCGGACTGCTGGAACCCGCGGTGGAGGAGATCCTCCGCTACGAGGGGTCGGGCGGCAACGGGCTCCTGCGGCTGGTGACCAGGGACCTGGAGCTGTCCGGCGGGGTCGTGCCCGGCGGTTCGGTCGTGCTGCCCAACCCGTCGGCCGCCAACCACGACCCGTCCGTGTACGCCGATCCCGGCCGGTTCGACATCCGGCGCTTCGCCACGTCCCCGCCTCATCCGCATCTGTCCTTCGGGCATGGGACGCACTACTGCCTGGGCGCGAACCTGGCTCGGATGGAACTCCAGGAGGCCTTCCGCGCGCTGACCGGGCGGCTGCCCGGGTTGCGGGCGACGGAGGATCTGGCGTCGGTCCGGTGGAGCTCCGACGGGCTGATCTACCGGCCGCTGCGGCTGGGGGTGAGCGCTTGAGCAGGTGGCCCCAGATCCACCCAGAGGGAACGCAGCCCCCGAAGGCGGTCGCTTCGTGTCCAGACCGGAGGGCGTCCGGGGGCGCGGGAGAAGGAGGGGAAGCGGGCCAGCAGCGCGCTGAAGGCGATCTCCGCCTCCATCCTGGCCAGCGGCGCGCCGAGACAGTGGTGGATGCCGTGGCCGAACCCCAGGTGGCCGGAGGCGGGCCGCCTGACGTCGAGCAGGCCGGCCTCGGTGAAACGGGCCGGATCCCGGTTGGCGGCCAGCAAGGACACGTGGACGACCTCGCCGGCCGGGATCTTGACGCCGCCATAGGACACCGGCGCGGTCGTCACCCGGAGGCTCGCCTGGCCGACCGGGCCGTCGAAGCGCAGGAACTCCTCGACCGCGCCCGGGACCAGGGACGGGTCCGCGCGTAGCGCGGCAAGCTGGTCGGGATGGTCGAACAGGGCGTTGAGGGCGTTGCAGATCAGGTTGACGGTGGTCTCGTACCCGGCGACGAGCAGCAGGAACGCCGTGGCGATCAGCTCCCGCTCGGTGAGGGCGTCGCCCTCGTCGCGGGCCTGGACCAGCGTCGACAGCATGTCCTCGCCCGGGTCGGCCCGCTTGGCGGCGACCAGTGCCGACAGGTAGCCGACCATCGCGGCGGTCGCCGCCGCCTTCTCCTCGGCGGGCGCGTGGCCGATCAGCGCGTCGGTCCAGGCCTCGAAGTCGCCGCGCTCGCCGGGGACGATGCCGAGAATCTCGCAGATCACCGTGATCGGCAGGGGCCCCGCGAAGCGGGCCATGAGATCGACCACCCCGCCGTCCCGGGCGAGGCCGTCCAGAAGCGATTCGGTGATCTCGACGATCCGGGGGCGGAGCGCGTCGATCGCCTTCGGGCTGAACGCCTTGGCCGCCAGGCGGCGGAGCCTGGTGTGGTCGGGCGGATCGCAGTTGATCATGTTCTGCGTGAGCCACTGACCGCTGATCATCGCACGCGCGCCGTGCCGGGCGAGCGCGGCCTCGACGTTCGCGTTGGCCTTGGACAGCGCGGGATCGGCCAGCGCGGCCCGCCCCTCGGCATAGCCGGTGATCAGCCAGCCCGGCGTGCCGCCCGGCGCCTGATCCATCCAGAGCACCGGGGACTCGCTCCGCCAGGCGAGGTAGCGGGAGTGCGGATCGTCGTAGAACGCCTCGTCCATCACGGCAGGACCTGGGTGGTCAGGGGCGCCTTGAAGGGGAGGACGAAGAGAGGGCCGGTGACCACCGCCTGTTCGCTTCCCGGTCCGAAGGGGAGGTCGGCGATCTGGCGGCAGGTGCCCCGGTCCTCGATTCCGAAGATCGGGCGGCCGTCGCGGCCGATGTTGAAGCGGCCGGTCAGGGAGATGCGGTCGCGGACCCTTCCTCGCTCGTCCACGAAGAAGCCGTGGATGGGAGCGGTCGCGGAGAAACCACGCCGGCCCTGGACCTCCTGGACCAGGTCGGAGATCAGGAAGCGCAGGGTGCGGCCTTCCGCGTCGGTGACCGTGCCTTCCAGTTCGCCCAGGAACGGGGTGAAGAGGCCGGGGGCGGCCGTGGCGAAGCCGTCCGGGTACGGCTGGGGCCGCTTGGCGAGCTGGGAGATCCGCCACATGCGTTTGAAGGTGCCGGTCCGGATGGTGTACGTGCCGTGCTCGCACACGAACGGGCGCAGGGTGCGGCCGGTCAGGTCGATGGTCTCGCGGACGATCGGGTTACCGGTGCCGGGGTCGCCGAACCGGTCCTCGTCCACGCGTACCGACAGTCTGTGGGGCGTGAGTTTCAGGACGAAGCCGGGGCCTACGGCTCTGACCTGGTGGGCGTTCTCCTTGATGGTCAACCCCGGGGCGCCCGGCTGAGCGGGGAGCGCCAGTGCAGTGAGCAGGGTGACGGTGATCCGTAAGACCATGGGTCCTCCCTCGCGACCGCGCGATCACTTCAGCGTACTAGTCGCCGCCCGGCAGGACGAGGCCGTTGTCGTAGGCGAAGATCGTGGCGTGCAGGCGGTCGCGGACGCCGAGCTTGGCCAGGATGGCGGCGACGTGGTCCTTGACGGTGGCGGCGCTGATGCCGAGCTTCGCGCCGATCTCGGCGTTGCTGTGGCCTCGGGCCACCTCTGCGAGGACGTCGTTCTCCCGGGGGGTCAGCGCGGCGAGCGCCTCGGAACGGCTGGGCGGGCGGTGGCGGGCGAACTGCTGGATCAGGCGGCCCGTGACGGCGGGGTCGAGGAACGACTGGCCGGTGGCGGTCAACCTGACGACCTCGATGACGCGGCCGGGCTCGGCGTCCTTCAGCAGGAAGCCGCAGGCGCCGGCGCGCAGGGCGGAATACACGTATTCGTCGAGGCCGAACGTGGTCAGGACGACGACGCGGGAGCCGGGCAGCGCGGTGGTGATCGTCCGGGTGGCGGACAGGCCGTCGGTGCCGGGCATCTTGATGTCCATCAGGATGACGTCGGGACGCAGGTCCTCTGCCAGGGCGATCGCGGCGGCGCCGTCGGCGGCCTGGGCCACGACAGTGATGTCGGATTCGGCGGACAGGACGGCCGCGATGCCGGCGCGTACCATCGCGTGGTCGTCGGCGAGCAGGACGCTGATCATGACGGCAGCCAGACGCGGACCTGGGCGCCCCTGGCGGACACGGCGCCGCCGGCGGCTTCGGCGACCATGCGCAGGCGGCGGGTGGCGCGGCCGGCCGGGGCGGACAGCTCTACGCCTTCGGGCAGGTAGGTGACGGTGAGCGGGGCGTCGTGACCGAGGAGTTCGCGGGCCGCCCAGAACGCCGTCGCCTCGACCGCGCCGTGCATCTGACGCCGTTCGCCGACGCTGGTGACGAGCACGCCCCGCCGTACGGCGAGGGCGTCGATGCCGGCCAGGCACGGCGGCGGGTCGTCGTCGGCGGGACGGCGGAGTTCGCCGAGCAGGTCCCGCAGCGCGTTGAGCGCGGCCCGCGACCGCGCGGCGACGACGGGCAGGTCGTCGCCCGCGGCCACGAGCGCTTCGGCGTGCCGCAGCGCGGTCGCGCGCAGCCGGGCGGCGACACGGGCGCGCTCGGCCAGCGCCGCCCGCTCGCGCAGCCGGCCGTGACGGGCGGCGGCCCCGTCGCGGCGGCGCGCCCTCCCGGCGGCGAGCAGCACACCGGCCGCCCAGGCGATCCCCACCGGGACCAGCACGAACGCGCTCAGCAACACCCACGCGGCGAACCGGTTCCCGACGATCCCCGGCCCCCAGGCCAGCGCGGCGCCCATCGCGGAGCCCACGGCCAGCGGCGCGAGCACGCCGCGCGGGCCGCGGGCCACGCCGATGCCGTAAACCATGATCAACTCGATCCAGCCGCACCACAGCACGAGGTCCCCGCCCGGGGTGATCGGCCAGCCGGCGACCCGCGCCAGCTCGATCAGCGGGTACAGGGACAGGGTCACGGCGAGCGCGGGTATCGGGCGCGCGAGGTGCCAGCGCAGGGGGAGCGCGTGCAGGATCAGCAGGGGTACGAGCAGCGCCAGTTCCTCGGCCAGCAGCGGAACGTCCCCCGGATCGGGCACCAGCAGCCCGCCCACCGGGATCCCGACGCCCAGGACCACCGGCGCCCAGTTCCGGACATGCTCGCTCCACCACCGCCCCCGCCGGAGGCCGCCGCCGCCGAGCGGCAGCACGGCACGCACCCGCCAGCCGCGCGCCATGGGACCCGCTGCGGGACCTGCTGTGGGGCCCGCTGTGGGGCCCGCCTCCAGCGATCCGCCCGCGGCCGCGGCCTCCGAGCGCAGAACCGCCAGGCCGCAGCCGCTCCCCGCGTCGAACGCGCCGCCTCTCCCCTGGTCGGTGACGGTGACGACCAGCCGCCCGCCGTACCCTCTGACCAGCACCTCGACCGGGACGCCTGGCGCGTGACGCCGGCTGTTGGTCAGCGCCTCGCGGACGATCCGCACCGCCAGCGCCGCGATCGGCGGCGGCGCGTCCTCGGCGTCCCTGCGGTAGGAGACCCCGCGCTCCGGCCATTCGGCGACGAGCGCGTCCAGGTCGGCCAGACGCGCGTGGTCCGCGCGGGCGTCGAGCGCGGCCAGCCTGGTCAGCTCCGCGACGACAAGCCGCCCTTCCCGTACGGCATGCGCCCCCGCCTCAGCCGTCATCCGGTCATCGCGCACATGCAGCGCGGACGAGGCGCCGATCATGATGCCGGTCAGCCGGTGGGCGGCGGTGTCGTGAAGGTCGGCGGCCAGCCGGTGCCGCTCGGCCTCGGCCGCCAGACCGGGCACCGCCGCGGCGCCCGAGGCGTACGCGGCGAACGCGCGCCTCCTGGCTCCGTGCGTCCGTGCCGACCTGCCCAGCGCCCAGCCGGCGGCGCTGAGACCGGCGGCCAGGAAGGCCACCCCGGCGACCTGGTCGGGAGTGCCGCCCTTGGCCAGGGTCACGGTTGTCGCGCTCGCCGCGGCCAGGGCTACGAACCAGAGGACGACGCGGGCCGTACAGGAAAAGGACAGTCCCGCCACCACCGCGACGGCCGCGAACGAGCCTGCCCACCACACCGTTCCAGGATAGGGATATCTTGGCGGGCCATGTCGCCAAGATCGTGGTTATGGTGGGGCGTCGCCGTTGTGCTCACGCACACGCACCTGATCTTCGCCACCCCCTCCGGCGGCATCGGGTGTGCCGGGATCGGCCTGTATCAGGTGGTCGCCGCCGAGCTGTGGTCGATCGCGGACTGGGTTCCGCTGGTCTGGTACTCGGGGATACCGGCGGTCGGACTGGTCGTGGTGACGTGCTGGCTGTGGGAGCCGTGGACCGCCCGGCAGATCGTGCGGTGGCTGGCGGCGTCGCTGCTGCTCTTCTTCGGCCTTGAGCAGTTCGGCTTCCTCGTGGATCTGTTCTTGAGCCCGGGATGTCTGGACATGTGGGGCTGGTCGGCGTTCACCCGCCTCGACCTGCTTCCGCCGCTGGCGGCGTTGTGCATGATCGCGGCGGTCCGCGCCCCCGGGCGGAGGCTCCTGAACGTCCGGCGGTTGACGCTCCTGGCGGTGGTAGGGGTGTTGGCCCTGGTGCCCACGGGCGACCTGGGGCCCGGGCGGATCACCACCGACCGCGAGGGAGCCGAGGACGAGCGGGATCGGGAGTTCGAGCGATGGGAGGCCGACAGCCGGCGGGCCTGCGACCGGGGCAGGCACCGGCCGAAGGTCAAGCCGGTGGTCGCGGGCCGGCAATGGATCCTGTCGGAAGCCGGGCTCGCGGTGTTCGAGGAATCCGCGGATGAGGGCCTGGCGTTCGAGGTGGCCGGGGACTATCCGGTCTGCGTCACCACCGAGGCGTATCGCCAGGCTCCTCCGCGGGAGTCGCGTGGGTGGGAGCGGGTCAAGGAGGTCGCCTACGTGAGCCCGAACGGCGCGATCGTGGTGCACGATCCCTTGGCGGGGCCGTCGGGGCTGCCGAACCTGGCGATCGCCGGGCCTGGACGTTACCGGGTGCGGACGCACTACCGGATCGCGCACGACGACGGGGTGGGGCATCTGCTGGTGATCGTGTTCCCTGAGCGGCGGTGAGCCCCGGGGCGGGTGCCTCGGGGCTCACCAGGTGGGACCGTTATCGCTCGTAGTGCTCGTGCAGGGTGACCGAGCGGTACTCGTGGGTCCTGTTGATCCTGGCGTCGACCAGCCAGACCTTCGCGTACACGTCGTCCTTGTTGTCGGTCCAGGAGTTGTCCTCGTCGAGGCGGCTGCCGCCGACGCGGATGTCGAACTCGGCGCTGAGGCCGCCGGACCAGGCGGAGACCCAGCTGACGGGGACGGAGAAGAGCGCGTTGTCGAAGGCGGGGTCCTCGCCGAACGTCTTGGCCGAGAACGGCTCGCCCGGCGCGTCGATGATGGCCTGGGCGTCGCTCTGGCTCATGGTGACGTCGATGCCGATGTGCACGTCGTAGATGCCGGGACCGGCTTTGGTGATGCCCAGGCAGATGACGGCGTTCTTGTCGGTCCTGCAGGACTGGGCGTTGGCCGGGGGTGCGACGAACAACATCAGCGTGGCGATCGTGGCTGTCAGGACGCTGATCGCGGCGACCAACCGGCGGCTCATGGTGGTGATCAAGGGTTCTCCTCGGGATGGTGCGCCCCGCTCTCGTGGCGGCGCGCTCATCCCGTAGGGCGTGACATCGCCGTTCCATCGGGGTGGAACGGCGCATGGCACACGCCGGACGTCAGCTGACGAGCAGCAGCGACTTGCCGACCGTGACGCGTTCGGCGAGGGAGGCGTGGGCGTCGGCGGCGCGTTCCAGCGGGAACGTGGCGCCGATCCGTGGCGTGATGACGCCCTTCGCGGCGAGGTCGAGCGCCTGGGCCAGCACGTCGCGGACCTCGTCCTGCTCGGGCGGGCCCGCCTCCAGCGCGTTGTGGACACGGACCTTGCGCCGCTCGGCGAGTTCCGGGTCGATCGTGGTGAACTCCCCGCCGGAGGTGCCGTAGGTGACGAACCGCCCGCCCTCGGCGGCCGTCTCGAACGCCGCGAGCCCGAGCGCCCCGCCCACGCCGTCGAAGACGAGGTCGACGCCGCCGGTGGCCGCGCGTACGCGCTGCCGCCAGTCCTCGGCCGAGTAGTCCACGACGAACTCGGCGCCCAGCTCGCGGGCCAGGTCCAGCTTCTTCTCGCCCCGCGCGGCCGCGGCCACCCGGGCCCCGGCGTCGCGGGCGAGCTGCACCAGGAGCGACCCGGCCCCGCCCGCCGCCGCGGTGACCAGAACCCACTCCCCCTTCACGACCGCCCCGTCACGGGCGAGCAGCAGCGCCGTCACCCCGTCATGCAGTACGGCCGCCGCCTCCCGGAAACCCAGCCCGTCCGGGATCTCGACCACCTCGCCCGCGGCGGCGGCGATCCGCTCGGCGTACCCGGTGGACGACCTGGCCACCACCCGCCGCCCTGTCCACGACGGGTCGACGCCCGCGCCCACGGCCGACACCACGCCCGCTCCGCCGCCGCCGGGCACGTAGGGAAGGTCGCGGGGGAAGAAGTCCGCGCCCCAACCGGCCCGCAGCAGGGTGTCCAGATAGATGACGTCGGCGACGGCCAGGTCGACGACCACCTCGCCCGCGCCGGGGACCGGGTCGGGCGCCTCGACGGGCGTCAGGACTTCGGGGCCGCCGAACTCTCGCACATGAATGGCTCTCATGCCCCTACCCTTCAACCTCCAGCATGATTGAGGTCAAGTCAGGCGCGTGAAGAGGCCGTCCAGCAGCGACGAGAGGCCGAACTCGAAGGCGTCGCCGCCGGTGGGGTAGTCGGGCTCCAGGCGGGCCCGCAGGCGGGGGAAGCGCTGGGCGGTCTCGACCATTTCCGTCATCGCCTCGTCCATCCGCTTCTCCTCGTCGGCGCCCGCGCGGCGCACCTTCGCGCGCAGGGCCGACTCGGCCGCCTCTCCCTGCGCGGCGCCGATCACGAACATCAGGATCGACGCGGCGACCCGGTCGGCGTCGGGCGCGGCGAAACCGGCCGATTCGTGGACGGTCAGGCAGTGCTCGTCGTAGCGGGCCTTGTTGGGGCCGTAGATGACGTGGGTGCTCATGGCCGGGATCAGCCAGAAGTGGCGGACGATCATCTCGTGGGCGCCGCGGGCGAGTTCGGCGGCGGCCTCGCGCCAGCCCATGGCGGCCGGGTCGGGCAGCCCGATCTCGCCGAAGACGTGGTCGGCGGCCAGCTCGACGAGCCGGTCCTTGCTCTTGACGTGGTAGTACATGGCGGTCGCGGCCGAGTCGAGCTGGGCGCCGAGCCGCCGCATGTTCAGGCCGGCCACGCCCTCGGCGTCCAGGACCTCGACGGCGGCCAGGACGATCTGCTCTTTGGTCAGCGACATACCGCCATCATATTGCACTTAGTTCAACAACGCCTTAGGGTTTTACTAAGTTCAAAATGAGGAGACTTCCATGAACGCCCGTATCGCCGCAGCGGTGATCCAGCTACTGACCGTGGTCCCGTTCCTGCTGGGGATCTACTCCGTGACCTTCTACGGCGCCGCCGCCCAGCGAGCCGCCGAGACCGAGATGGCCCGCCAGAACCAGCCCCTGGAGCTGCTGACCCGGAACGGCATCAGCTTCGCCGGCAGCGAGGGCCTGGCGATCGTGATCATCGTCATCCTGGTGGCCCTGGCGCTGCTCAACCTGACCGGCAGGCGGATCGGCCGGATCCTGTCCTGGATCTTCCAGCCGATCCTGCTCGTGCTCGGCGTCGTCATCATTCCCGGTCAGGTGTTCACGGCCCGCTTCCTGGAGCCGGTGCTGCCCGGCGTGGACACGCACGCGCTGGTCGCCGCGGCCCTGGACGCCATGCCCGCATGGGCGACGGCCGCGAGCTGGGCCAAGCTCGTGCTCACCACCGCCGGCTCGATCGCCGTCGTGGTGCTGCTGATCCGGGCGGCTAAAGCCACTTCGCGGTAGGCCAGGACTCCAGTTGCCAGGCGCTGTCCCAGAACATCCACTCGAACTCCGCCGCCTTCACGAAGGCCGCCCGCATCTGCTCCAGGAGCGCCGGGTCGGCCTCGGCGGCGAGGCGGTCGGTGATCTGCTTGGCACGGGTGACCGACGCGGCGTACTCGGGGTCGGCGTAGGTGGCGATCCAGGCGCGGTACGGATGGGTCTCGGAGCTGCGGCCCACCAGCGCGGTGCCGACGTCCTCGTAGATCCAGAAGCAGGGCAGCACCGCCGCCGCCAGCACCGGGTACGGCGCCGACAGCGCGGTGGCCTGCAGCCAGGAGGAGTAGCCGAGGGCCGTCGGCGAGGTGGGCACGCCGGTCAGGTCGGCGGCCGTCAGGCCGTACTGCTCGATGTAGCCCTCGTGAAGGGTGCGCTCGGCGGCGATGGCGTCGTGGGCGGCCTGCGACCAGAAGGCCATCTCGTCCGGGTCCGCCGCCCTGACGGCCGCGGTGGCCAGGGCCTTGGCGAACGCCTCCAGGTAGCGGGCGTCCTGGACGATGTAGAAGGCGAAGCGCTCACGGGAGAGCGTGCCGTCGCCCAGGGCGGTGTTGAACGGGTGCTCGTGGATGGCCCGCAGCAGGCCGGCGGTTTGGTTCCAGGCGTCGTCGGTGAACACGACAGTCCCTTCGCTAGTCCGAACTAGATCAGGTTCGACGGGTTTGGATCTCAGCCCTTGGCGGGCACCCCGCGTCGCGCGCTCACAGTAACAGCCGCCAGTGCGGTGAGGCCCATCAGGAGGGCGCCGAACCACAGGGCGCCGGTGATGGCCAGGTTGTCGGCCACGATCCCGCCGAACGCGGCGCCGAAGGCGATGGCCAGGTTGAAGACGGTGGTGTTCAGCGCGGTCGCCGCCTCGGCCGAGGGTCCGGCGCCCTTCAGGATCCAGGTCTGCACGGCCACGGGGGCGCCGCCGTAGGCCAGGCCCCAGATCAGCAGCAGGATCGAGCCGGTCACCGGCGTGGTCCCGGCCAGCGGGAAGATCACCATGATCACGGCCAGGGTCACGCTCAGCGTGACGACCCGGCGCCGGACGTCCCAGGAGGAGCCGACGAAGGTGCCGACGACTCCGGCGACGCCGAAGCCGAGCAGGACCGGGCCGATCAGGTCGGCGGGCACGCCGGAGACGTTCTGCAGGATCGGGCTGATGAAGGTGAAGGCGGCGTACTGGCCGCTGACCACGAGGAACGTGGAGATGACGGCGGCGCGTACGACCGGGTTGCGGAACTGGCGTGGCAGTTCGCGCAGGCGGACGGGGGCGGTGGCGGGAATCCTCGGCAGCAGCCACAGCAGCGCGCCGACCACCAGGAGGGCCAGCACGCCGACGGCGGCGAAGGCGACCCGCCAGTCGGTGAGCCCGCCGATGAGCGTCCCGGCCGGGACGCCGAGCACGTTCGCCGCGGTCGCGCCGCCGAAGGCCAGCGAGGTGGCCCGCGCGACATGACGTTCCGGCACCAGCCGTACGGCGATGCCCGCCGCGAGCGCCCAGAACCCGCCGATCCCGATGCCGACCAGGAACCGGGAGGCCAGCATGACGCCGAAGTTGGGCGCCACCACGGAGACCGCGTTGGCCACCACCATCAGGCTGAGCAACCCGATCAGCACGGTACGCCGGTCCAGCCGCCCGATCGCCACGGGCAGCAGGGGCGCGGTGGCGGAGGCGACCAGGCCGGGCACGGTCACCATGAGCCCGGCGGCGCCCTCGGAGATGTCCAAGGAGCCGCCGATGGCGGTGAGCAGGCCCACGGGCAGCTGCTCCACGGTGACCATGGCGAACGTGCCCACGGCCACGGCAGCCACGGCCAGCCATTCCTTCAGTGAGACCTCTTCTTGCGTGACGATGGACACGCTGATCACCTCTCATTGATAATCTCAACGTTGAGATATCATCACTTTATTGTGTGAACGTCAAGTCTATGAACGCTAAGAGGTTTCGCATGAGTGACGCGGTGGACATGCTGCTGGCCCAGTGGAAGAGGGAACGCCCCGACATCGACCCCTCCCCGATGGGGGTCATCGGCCGAGTCTCCCGGCTCAGCCTGCTGTTCGGCGGCGAGCTCAAGGCGTTCTTCCAGGAGCACGGGCTGGAGCGGTGGGAGTTCGACGTGCTGGCCACGCTGCGCAGGTCCGGCGCGCCGTACGAGCTGAGCGCGGGGGAACTGCTCAAGGCGGCCATGGTCACCTCGGGCGCGATCACCAACCGGATCGACCGCATGGAGGCCAAGGACCTCGTCGAACGCGTCAGGGCCAGCGGCGACCGCAGGTCGGTGCGGATCCGGCTCACGCCGCAGGGTCTTGAGCTGGTCGACCGGCTCGTCGGGGCGCACGTGGACAACGAGGACCGCCTGCTGGCCGCCCTCGGTCCCGCCGAGCGCGATCAGCTGGCGGGGCTGCTGCGCACCTTGCTGGAGTCGCTGGGAGACACCAGCCTGGTAGAATGAAGATGGAGAAGGCCGCTTCCCGTGATCACGGGGGCGGCCATGCTGCGTTCATGACCTTTCTCAGCCAGCTCGCGCGCACCGAGCGGTTCACGCTCGGCCGGCCGTCCTCCTTCACCGTCTCCGCCGACGGGCGTACCGTCTTCTTCCTGCGTGACAGCAGTCTGTGGGCGCATGCCCAGGGCGAGGAACGCCTGGTGGCGGGGCCCGGCATCACCGCGTACGCGGCCGACGACGACGGCCGGGTCCTGGCCTTCGAGCGCGACGGGCAGCTGTGCACGGCCGAGGGCGCGCTGCCCTCCGCGGAACCGGTGCGCGCCCCCCGGCCCGACCCCACGGGCGAGCGCGTCGCCTACGTCAGCGCGGGCGCGCTCCGGGTCATCGGCGTGGACGGCGACGGCGACCGGGCCGTGGCCGAGCCCGACGGGCCCGAGGTGACGTGGGGGCTGCCCGAGTACGTCGCACCCGAGTCGATGGGGCGGCGCGAGGGCTTCTGGTGGGCGCCCGACGGGCGGCGGTTGCTGGTGGCGCGGGTGGACACCGCGCCCGTCCAGCGCTGGCATCTCGCCGATCCGTCCGACCCGTCCCGGCCGTCGCGCTCCTTCCCCTATCCGGCCGTGGGGACCGCCAACGCCGACGTGACGTTGTGGATCGTCGATCTCGACGGCACACGGATCCGCGTCGAGGCCGACGACGAGTACCTGACCGCCGCGGGCTGGGACGCGCACGGGCCCTACGCCGCCGTGCAGAGCCGCGACCAGCGCCGGGTCCGGATTCTCGCCGTCGATCCCGCCACCGGGCGGACGGAACTGCTGGCCGAGCAGCGTGACGCCGCCTGGGTGACGCTGGTGCCGGGTCTGCCGCGCCGTACCGGGAAGGGGGTGTGGCTCACGAGCGACGACCGCGACGACACCCGCACCCTCCTGTACGGCGGGCGGCCCGTCACCCCGCCCGGCCTGAACCTGCTGGCGGTGCGGTCCGTGGACGGCGAGAGCGTGCTGTTCACCGCCACCGACGAGCCCACCGAGACCCAGCTGTGGTCTTACCACCCGGACGCCGGCCTGGAGAAGCTCGGCCCGGCCGGACTCGACGACACCGCGCGCGGCGGCACCACGGTGATCGGCGCCAGGATCCGCGCCAGCGGCGAGGAGATCGTCTCCCACGCCGAGAAGCCGGTGCTCGACCTCCGGATGCGCCTGCTCAGGCTGGGCCCGCGCGAACTGCGGGCGGCGCTGTTCCTGCCGTCGTGGCACCGGGAGGAGGACGGGCCGCTGCCGGTCCTGGTGGACCCGTACGGCGGACCGGCCATGCGCAAGGTGACCGCCGAGCCGTTCTGGGCCACCTACGTCTCGCAGTGGTTCGCCGAGCAGGGCTACGCGGTGCTCGCGGTGGACGGCAGGGGCACGCCGGGCCGCGGCCCCGCCTGGGAGCGCGCGATCCACCTCGACATCGCCCAGCCGGTGCTCGACGACCAGGTCGAGGGCCTGCACGAGGCGGCGAAGCTGGAGCCGGCGCTCGACCTGGGCCGGGTGGCGATCCGCGGCTGGTCGTTCGGCGGCTTCCTGTCGCTGGTCGCGGTGCTGCGCCGGCCGGACGTCTTCCACGCGGCGATCGCCGGCGCGCCCGTCACCGACCAGCGCATGTACGACACCCACTGGCGCGAACGGCACCTCGGGCAGCCGCACGAGCACCCGGAGGCCTACGACCGGTGCTCGCCGCTGCTGGAGGCCGACCGGCTGACCAGGCCGCTGCTGCTGATCCACGGGCTGGCCGACGACAACGTGGTGGCCGCGCACACGCTGCGCCTCTCGGCCGCGCTGCTGGAGGCCGGGCGCCCGCATGAGGTGCTGCCGCTGACCCGTGCGGGGCACCGGCCGACGGCCGAGTTCCTGCTCGCGCACCAGCTCGACTTCCTGCGCCGCGCGCTGCCCGCCGAAGGTTTTCGTTGATCGGAAATTGTCGGACTGGTCGGGTAAATTCCCGTTCACTGATCGACCGATACCAATCTTGGAGGTCGTCCTTTGAACGCGGACAGACCCGCGTGGGAGCAGCTCAGCGCGTTGCGGGTGGTATCACCCATTCAACCGCGCAAGCTGGCTAAAGTGCCCTTCGTCGAGATGGCGGAGGGCCGGCTGCAAGGTGTGGTGTCCAGCGGTTCCGACATCGAGCGGGTGTACGTCTCCTCGATCACCGCCGGAACCCACGGCTACAACTGCAGCACCAACAACAACCGGCCCTGCGGCGGGCTGCGCGGCGCGCCGTGCAAGCACCTGCACTCGCTGGTCGACGAGGCCGTCCTGCAGTACGGCCTCGATCAGGTGGCCCGCTACCTGCGCGTCGAGGGCGAGCGCGCGGGCGACCTGGTGCGCAACCTGGACGGCGGGCACGAGTCCATCCCCGCCGCCGTGGTCTTCAGCCGCTTCCTGCGGCACCTGGCCTACCTCGAACTGCCCGCCACCGGCGAACCGGTCGCCGAGATGCACTGGTTCCCCTCGCTCGGGGCGGTGAGCTGATGCTCGCCACGCAGCTCGCGGCCCTGCGCGAAGGCCCGCAGCCCGGACTCGACGAGGCGCTCGGCCTGGTGGCCGGCTTCGACGACGCGCTGGCCAACGGCTTCGCCCGCCTGGGTGAGGAGCGCGCGGAAGCGCTGACCGCGCTCGCCGGCGCGGTCGCCGCCACTCCCCTCGGCCCCCTGGCCGCGGACGCCGCCGGGAAGCTCACCGCGGGCTCGATCGCGGAGGAGCACCTGACGGCGCTGGCCGGAGCGCGCACCACGCTGCTCGGCGCGGTGCACGACGCGCTGCTCGCCCGGCTCGACACCGCGCTCGGCCGTACCCGCGCGCCCTGGAGCGGTGCCCAGCCCCCCGCCGCCGACCCGCTCACCAGCGCCTGCCGCTCCTGGCTGGCCGAGCTGGCCATCACCGGCTGGCGCGGCGTCGACCACGAACTCGCCTCCTCCGCCGACCAGGCGATCCAGGGCATGCTGGCCGAACCGCGGCTGCGCCGGGCGGGCGTCCTGCTCGACGGCCTCGCCGCGGAGCTGCGCGCCTCCTCCCCGGTCGGCGCGATGGAGCATCTGCCCGTGCGCCGCTGGGCCGACCTGTGGGCGCGCGCCCTGCTGCTCACCCAGACGGGCGCGGTGGAGGGCGCCGAAGAGGTCTCCGGCCGGCTGCTGCCACTCGGTGTCGACATCCACGAGCACGGTACGGCCGCGCAGATCCAGCTCCACGCGATCCTGGAGCCGCACGGCCGCCTGGTGCGCACCAGCGTGTCCGCGGCCAAGGTCGACACGATCGCCGGGCCGTTCGTGTGGCAGCTGTTCCAGGACTACCCCGTGCTGACCGGCGCGCTGGCCAAGCACCTCAGCCTGGAGATCACCGGCATGACCCTGCTGCCCAGCGGCGACCTGCTCTGGCAGGAGGCCAAGGCCGGCGCGGGCGCCTACAGCGACCCGTTCGCCACCGCCCGGGTCCAGCTCGGCGGAGCGAGCGCGCCGGCGGTGCCGCCGCTGGACCGCCACCCGGTCCGCGTCGCCGAGCCGGTGTTCGTCGAGGGCTACAAGAGCGACGGGGCCGTGATCCGGCTCGACGGCGCCGAGCTGCCCTTCGACCTCGACCGGCTGCCGCAGTCGGGGCCGCTGACGCCCCAGCTGCTCAAGGCGTCCACCGCGTGCATCGGGCTGATGCGCTGGGACGGCGGGGGATGGCGGCTGCAACCGCTGGCCGTACAGGCGAGTGTGAAGAAGGAGCCGGTGGCCGCGCACAACGGCGACTGGGCGCAGGGACCCACCGACCAGAAGGTGCTCAAGAGCGGCGCCAAGGCCGGCGACCCCGTCTCGGTGCTCAAGGAGCGAGCGGGACGGTTGTTGCGCAAATGAGCGAAACCCGACGTCAGATCCTTTACTGGCGCCTGCTGGCACGCGTGTTCGAGGGCGAGGAGCAGCCGTCTCTGGAGAAGGCCAGCGTCGCCATCGTCGACGACCTCGGGCTGCCGCCCGCGCTGCTCGACCCGGGCGTGTCCATCGACAACCTGGTGCAGCGCCATCCCGAGCTGGCCGACAGGCTGCGCAAGCTGGACGGCGACGAGGTGACCAACGCGGCGCTGGTGTCGAAGCTGCTGCTCAACACGTTCGCCATCGGCAACGGCACGGTCAGCGCCACCCAGCTGGCCGGGTGGAAGCAGGACGCCGGATGGCTGCAGGAGGCGTTCGGCGGCGAGGCGGCGGGCGAGCTCGGCAAGGTCGAGGCCGACCTGGTCAGGCGCATGCACCTGCGCGAGGTGCTGGCCGACCCGCAGCTGGCCAAGCAGCTCACGCCCAGCATGTCGCTGATCGAGCAGCTGCTGCGCGACAAGGCGAACCTCTCCGGCGTGGCGCTGGCCAACGCCAAGGCGCTGATCCGCCGGTTCGTCGACGAGGTCGCCCAGGTGCTGCGTACACAGGTGGAGAAGACCAGCGCGGGCACGATCGACCGGTCGGTGCCGCCGAAGCGCGTCTACCGCAACCTCGACCTTGAGCGCACGATCTGGAAGAACCTCACCAACTGGAGCCCCGAGGACGAACGGCTCTACGTCGACAAGCTCTTCTACAAGCAGACCGCCAAGCGCACCACCCCGGCCAAGATGATCGTGGTCGTCGACCAGTCGGGCTCGATGGTGGACGCGATGGTCAACTGCACGATCCTGGCCTCGATCTTCTCCGGGCTGCCGAAGGTGGACGTGCACCTGGTCGCGTACGACACCCGGGCGCTCGATCTGACCCCGTGGGTGAACGACCCGTTCGAGGTGTTGCTGCGCACCACGCTCGGCGGCGGCACCAACGGCACGGTCGCGATGGCGCTGGCCCGCCCGAAGATCACCGATCCGCGCAACACCGTCATGGTGTGGATCTCCGACTTCTACGACAACCGGTCGCTGATCACGGACTTCGAGGCGCTGCACAAGTCGGGCGTCAAGTTCATCCCGGTGGGCTCGGTGAACAGCTCGGGCCACGCCAGCGTGGACCCGTGGTACCGCCAGAAGCTCAAAGCCCTCGGCACACCGGTCATCTCCGGACACATCCGCAAGCTCGTCAACGAGCTCAAGACTTTCCTGAACACCTAGGAGCCTCCGTTGCTGCGTGCCCCCGCAGAGATCAAGTTCGCCGAAGAGCTCGACTACCTCGAGTCGATCGACACCTCCCCGAAGCCGTTCTCCTGGCGGCTCAGCCCGCGCATGGTGCGCATCTTCGTGCTCGGCTCCGACCGCGCCGACGGACTCGACCGCGACATCCCGCAGAAGTGGTTCGGCGACCGCAGCTTCGTCGAGCGCAGCGTCGTCACGCTCGCCTCCGACCGCGGCCTGCTGCTCATCGGCGACCCCGGCACGGGCAAGAGCTGGCTGGCCGAGCTCCTGTCCGCGGCGATCTCGCGCAACTCCACACTGGTCGTCCAGGGTACGGCCGGCACCACGGAAGACCACATCAAGTACTCCTGGAACGTCTCCATGGTCATCGCCAAGGGCCAGTCCAAGGAGTCGATGATCCCCTCGCCCATCATGACCGCGATGGAACGCGGCGTGATCGGCCGCTTCGAGGAGCTGACCCGCTCCACCAGCGACGTGCAGGACGCGCTGATCTCGATCCTTTCGGAGAAGTACGTCTCCATCCCCGAGCTGCCCGATGACGACAACATCGTCTTCGCCCAGCCCGGCTTCTCCATCATCGCCACCGCCAACAGCCGTGACCGGGGCGTCAACGACCTGTCCTCGGCCCTGAAGCGCCGGTTCAACTTCGTGCGCATCCCCGTGGTGACGAACAAGAAGAGCGAGGCGGAGATCGTCCGCTTCCGTACCGAGGAGCTGCTGCGCAGGCACCAGATCGAGCTGGAGCTGCCGCCGACGCTGCTGGACATCCTGCTGCAGAGCTTCGCCGACCTGCGCGCCGCCGCCGCCTCGGCCACCAGCGACGACGAGAAGCTGGAGTCGGCGCTGTCCACCGCCGAGCAGATCGGCGTGCTGGAGGACGCCATCCTGCACAGCCAGTTCTTCGGCGACAACACGCTGAAGGCGGCGACCCTGGCCAGTTCGCTGGTCGGCTCTCTGGCCCGGCGCAGCCCCGAGGATCTGGCGATTCTCAACAAGTACCTGCACGGCGTCATCGAGCCGCGCAGTAAGAAGGACGAGGGCGGGCCGTGGAAGGAATTCCTCGACGGCGGCCGTGAGGCGATCTCCACCCTGTCATGAACCCCTTCGACCCCCTGCGCGAGCAGCTCGCGAGCGCCGCGGAGACGTTCGGCGCCGGTCTGATCGACGACGTCGAGCAGGCGCTGCGGACCGATGTGGAGATCTTCCCGGTCTGCCACCACTCGCCGGCCTCCGGGCTGGCGATGGTCCGGCGGCTGAGGGAGAAGCAGCCCAAGGTCATCTACCTGGAGTTGTGCGAAGACCTGCGACCCGTCCTGGACGAGCTGCACAACTGCAAGCTCCCGGTCGCGCTGCAGGCCTTCGCCACCGACATCGACGGCTTCCCGAAGGAGTGGGCGCCGCTGAGCGTGGTCGCGCCCATCACCGAGTCGTCCGCGGAGTACCAGGCCATCGCCTACGCCCTGGACACCCCGGGCGTGGAGATCGTCCTGGTGGACCGGTCGGTCGACCACGTGTTCCAGTGGGAGCCGCGGGCGGAGTCGGCCGACGTCGGCATCGAGATCGGCGACCTGCGGCCCGGCTTCGCCGCCCTGGAGGAGCACCTGCTCCACCACGGCAAGGTGCGCCACTGGTCGGAGTGGTGGGACCAGTACGTCGAGCAGCCGCTGTCCGGCGCGGACTACGAGACCTACCGCCAGGTCATGGTGCTCATCGGCAGCCTGTTCCGCCGCATCAAGCCCGGCGGCAACGAGGTGGACGAGGACCGCGAGCGCTACATGTGGACCAGGATGCGCGAGCACCTGGCCGCGACCGGCGCCGACCCCGCCGACTGCCTGTACGTGTGCGGTGCCTTCCACGCCGCCAGCCCGGTCATGGACGAGCACCTCGACATCAGCCCGCGCACCAAGACGAGCTGGCTCTACGGGCTCATCCCCTCCAGCCACTCGGCCATCGAGAACCAGTTCGGCCTCGCGCCGGGCTCGGTCTCGATCGCGGCCGCGACCTGGGACAAGTCGCTTAAACGGCACGGCCTGGCCTCCTACCAGCTCGGCTCCAAGCGCAAGGGCAAGGCGCCCGCCCCGGTCGAGTCGCAAGGGCTGCACGCCTTCCTCACCCAGCCGCCCGTCCTCGACGGCTTCGACGAGGCGGAGCTGCTCGGGTGGTGCGTCGAGATCGTCCGGCTGGCCAGGCGCAACGGCTACCTGGCCAGCACCGCCGACGCCATCGCGGTGTTCGAGACGTCGATCCTGCTCGCGGGCATGCGCAACAGGAAGCGGCCTACGCCGTACGACTTCCAGGACGCCGCGGTCACCTGCATCGAGAAGGACGTCGTGCCCGGCCGCAGGGACGTACGGCGGCTGGTCGGGATCATGCTCGGCGGCGACAAGGTCGGGCAGGTCGGCTACGACTCGCTGCCGCCCCTGGCCAGAGACGTCCTCGACCGGCTCAAGCCGCTCGGGCTCGACCTGGAGAAGCGGACCATCCAACGGGCCCTGATCGACCTCGACGCCCAGCCCGAGCTCGAACCCTGCTCCCACCTGCTGTGGATCCTGCGCAGGCTCCTGCCCGACGACGCCGTCCGGCCCATCATGGGCTCGCGCCGGCTCGGCGAGCGCTCCCACCAGGAGAGCTGGGACCTGTCGATCGGCCGCAACCAGCGCTCGATCATCGAGCTGGGCTACGAGGGCGTCACCATCGAACAGGTCCTTGAACAGCGGCTACGGCGCGCGGTCTGGGACCCGAAGGCGACCGCGTCGGCGGCGCTGGACGCGGTCGAGGACTCCATCCTCTACCTGGGCAGCAGGCGGTTCACCGACGAGCTCGGGGCCCGCGCCATCCAGTTGCTGTCCGGCGAGCGCACCGTCGACGACGCCCCCGACGTGCTACGGCGCATCCGCCGCCTGCTGGCCCACTACCGGGCCACGGAGCCGGAGCTGCCGGAGTGGGCCAAGGCGTTCGTGACCACCGGGTACGCGCACTACTGCACGTTGCTGCCCACGGCCTTCGTCGAGGAGGAGACCGGGGTCCGCCAGGTGGGCGCGATGCTCGGGTTCCTGTTCACGATGGAGAGCCTGGCGTTGTCGCTGGGCTGCGACCGGGCTCAGCTTGAGCTGGCCGTACAGCAGTCGCACCCCACGGTGCCGGCGAAGGTGGCGCTGCTGTGGACGGCGCGCTACCAGCTCGGGCTGCTCAGCATGGCCGAGCTGCGGGAGCTGGTCGGTGAGCTGCTCGGCAGCCCGCTGGTGGTGCCGTCGGTGCCGCAGTACGTGAGCGGGTTCGTGCAGGCGCTGGAGTCGGCGCCCGCGCTGGCGCCGTTCGTGGTGGAAGTGTTGTCCAGGGCGTTCGGGCAGTTGCCCGACGACGTGCTGCTGCCCTGGCTGCCCAAGCTGATCACCGCCCTGCGGGAGCAGGCGCCCGAGCTGGTGCCGGTGCTGGTTCGTGAGGCCGAGCGGACGTTCCCCGCCCGGCTGGGCGAGGTGGACTCGTTCACGCCGCCGTGGCTGGCCAAGCCTTCGTCGCGCAAGGCCGTGGCGGCTTCCGGGCCGGTCAGTGAGTTGCTGGCCGCGCATCCGGCGACCGGGGCGGCGGTCGGGGAGCTGCTGGGATGTGAGCCGGTCGCCGACCTGAACGCCGAGATCGGCGCTCTGCTGGCGGCGTACCCGGAGACCGGGGTGGCTGTCGCGGGCGTTCTGACCTGACCACCCGCGCGGAAGCGGCCGGGCTTCGGCCGGCCGCTTCCGTCAGTCGTCCGCCGCCGGCCCCCGGCCGGGCAGGTCGGCGCCCGCGACCGTGCAGGTCAGCGCGGCCACCTCGGCGGCGAAGGCGGCGGCCGCGCGGGCGGTCTCCAGGTCGAGCCGGTCCAGGCGGCCGCCGAGATGTCCGTGCAACCGGTGCAGCAGCCCGGCGGTGAACGCGTCCCCCGCGCCCACCGTGTCCACCACCTCGACCGGTACGCCGGGCACCACGACCCGCTCGCCGTCCAGTGACACCATCGCCCCGGCGGCGCCCCGGGTCACCACGACCAGGCGTACGCCCTGCCCGTGCCATCGGTCGCAGGCGGCCTCCTGGGAGGTTCCCGGCAGCAGGAAGGCCAGATCCTCTTCGCTGAGCCGCAGAATGTCGGCGCCGCCGGGCAGTCGCTTCAGGTAGGCCTCTCGACCGGCGAGGCCGGGCCGTACGTTGGGATCGATGGAGATCGTCGCGTACGGCGCCGCGGCCGCCACGAAGTGGGCCACAGCCTCGCCCCCAGGCTCCTTGACCAGCGCCAGCGACCCCGTGTGCAAGCACGACGCTTCGCCGAGCCGATCGAGCCCGAGCTCGGCCCTGCTCCATTGAAAATCCGCCGCCCCGTCGGCGTGGAAGGAGTAGACGGCCCGCCCGGCCGCATCGAGCGTGGCGACGGCCAGCGTGCTCGGCTCGGCGGCGTCCACCACCCCGGAGACATCGACCCCGGCCCCGACCAGCCGCTCCCTGAACAGCCGCCCGAACACATCACCAGAAATCCGCCCCAGAAACCGAGTGGGCGTCCCCAGTCTCCCCAGCGCCACCGCCGTGTTGGCCGGACCGCCCCCCGGCAGCACCCGAAGCGCCGGCTCCCCGCGGACCGCCTCACCAGAGAACGCGTCCGCCACACACTCCCCCAGCACCGCGATCACCGAACCTCCCAGGACCGTCAGAGCGAAACTACTGCCTGTTGGAGAAGACGAGCACGGCCACGACCGCCGCGAGCACCACGAGCAGCACCAGCGCGCTCTGGGCCGCCGCCGTCCAGCCCCGGTCGGCGGCGGCCAGGAAGACGGCGCCGGTCAGCGTTCCGCCCAGGACGCCGCCGGTCTCCTGGGCGGTGCCCAGCACTCCGGCCGCGGCGCCGGCCCGCTCCCTGCGTACTCTCGCCAGGACGGCCGAGATCAGCGGGGACATCAGCAGGCCCATCCCTGCCCCGACCACTCCGAGCGCCGCCGCTATCAGGTACGGCTCGCCCGCGCCGACCGCCCCGCGCACCAGTACCAGACCGGCCACGATGGCCAGTGCTCCGGCCACCGGGCGGCCCCGGCGCAGGGAGGCCACGAAGAAGCCCGCGTTGAGCGCGGTGAAGACCATCCCGGCGGCCAGCGGCCCGAGACCCAGGCCGTCCTGCAGGTAGACGGCCAGGACGAACGACAACCCCGCCGACCCGCCGAACAGCAGGGCCACGGCCACCAGCCCGCGCGCGAAGCCCGGCTCTCCGAACACGCGCAGGTCCAGCAGGGGTTCGGGGCGCGTACGCTGGCGGGCCACGAACGCCGTGAGCAGGGGCGCGGAAAGGGCGAGCAGCAGCCAGGTCCACGGCGGCCAGCCCAGTTCCGGCCCCTGCACCAGCGGCAGCACGATCGCCGCCAGCCCACCCGCGACCAGCAGCGCTCCCGGCACGTCCAACGTCCGCCCCGCAACCGCCGGAGCGGAGGCCGGGAGCTCGGGGAGGACGATCCTGGCCGCCAGCAGGGCGGCGACGCCGATGGGCAGGTTGATGAGGAAGACCGCGCGCCAGCCCAGCCCGCCGAGGTCCGCCGCCATCAGCAGTCCGCCGACCACCTGCCCGCTGACGCCGGCCACGCCGGTGGCGGTGCCGTACCAGCCGAAGGCCCGAGCGCGGTCGGCGCCGGGGTAGAGGGCGCCGATCAGCGTGAGGACCTGCGGCGCCAGGAGAGCGGCCGCGCTCCCCTGCACGACCCGGGCCACGATCAGCGCGAGGATGCCCGGTGCCGTACCGGCGGCCACGGAGGCCAGCGTGAACAGCGCGAGCCCGGCCATGAAGATCCTGCGCGCCCCGTAAAGGTCCCCGAGGCGGCCGGAGATGATCAGCCCGGCGGCGTAGGCCAGGCCGTACCCGCCGAACACGAGCTGCGTCGCGGCGGGACCGGCGGCGAGGTCGGTGCGGATGGAGGGGATGGCGACGTTGGCGATGAAGAAGTCGAGCGTGGTCACGAACACCGCGACCAGCACGACGGGCAGGGGCAGCCAGCGGCTGGGGCTGCGCACGGCTGGGCTGGCGAGGACCACGACGGCTCCTGGGGCGAGAGGGATGAGCGGTGGTTGAACACCAGCCCGGTCGAACCGGTTTCACCCTGCTCCCAGCCGGTTCCGATCCCCTGCCGATCCGCTACGGATGCCGCATAATCTCCCCGTAATGCCGAATCTTCACCTCTTCGCCGCCCGTATCGCGCCGGTCATCGACGCCGCCCACGTCAACCTTCACGCCGCCGCCCGCCCCGGCTTCGAGCACCCGGCGTTCACCCCGGGCTTCCTGGTCGACCTGCGCTCCACGCTCCCCCTCCGTCCCCTGACCCGTGCCGGCCTGTCCACGATCTACCGCTACACGAAGCCCGCGGACCTGGCGGAAGAAGTGGCCGTCCACCTGGCCCAAGGCACACTCAAAGAAACGGACGCCCTCCACCCGACCCCCAAGACCACCGCGTTCATCAGGGCCCTGTACGCCCACCACGAAGCCACCGCCGCCAGGATCTGGCCCGACGTGACGCGCCTGGCCGCCCAGGTGGCCCGCGTGCTGGCCGCCGCCCCCAGGCGACCGGGCGGCGCGCTGGAACTGATGGCCCCGCCCTACGAACCACCCGGCGCCGCACCGGGTCTCCTGCTGTTCAACCGCCTGGCCGTGCTCCGCTACAGCCGGGCCGACGCCCACGCCGCCGCCTGGCGGGCAGCGGGCCTCACCGCCGGGGAGGTGGTGAACCTGCGGGAAGGCCCCCTGCACGCCGAGATCGAACACGCCACCAACGTGGCGGCGGCCGAGCCGTACAAGGTCCTCACGGACGGGGAGCGCGACGAACTCCACACCGGTCTGAGCGCGCTGATCTGACTCAGTGCAGCCCTTTCTTCCCGAGGGCCCAGAAAGGCTTGACCTTGATCGAGGTACGGGCCCAGTTCCGCTCGCGCACCAGAAAATCGCGGACCATCTGGCAGGTCTTCGCCTCACCCGCCACGTAGGCGGCGCCGGTGTTGCCGGGCAGTTCCAGCTCGGCCAGCCCGGCCAGCAGCACGGTCGAGGACACGGCGGGGACACCGCGCCGGTGAACGCGCCGCAGCGGGTGCTCGCCGGGCATCGGCAGGTCGTGCTCGGCGCTCTCGCTCTCCAGCACCCCGTACACCTCCGCCGCCGGCCCGAGCTCGCGGATCATCGGCCCGAACGCGGCGCTCGCCGTCTCCTCGCCGACGAACACGTGGAACGGCGCCTCGCGGGTGAAGAAGTCGCCCTGCGGCCACCACAGCGTGACGGCCGAGCCGGGCTTGGTCTCGCGGGCCCAGACCAGGCCGATGCCGTCACCGGGATAGTCGTGCACGCGCAGCTCGATGGCGAGCCCGTCGAGCTCCCAGATGGTGTACGTGCGCAGCGTCTCACCGGGCCGCAGGATTCCGGGGACCGACAGCGGGTCGGTGATCTGGACCCTGACGTGCTGGCCCGGCCGGTACGGCAGGCCGATCGGCGCGCTCGCCACCAGCCGGATCCGCCGCATCGTGGGCGTGACCAGCTCGTTGTGGGTGACGGTCGCCTCGACCGTGTAACGGGCGAAGTATTTCCGCATCACGCCTCCTTAATAGCGATAGGCTAACTTAGAGCTATTAAGCAAACATAGATGCTCTAGGATGTCAATGTGGCAACGACAAGGCGGGACAGACTCCGGCAGGCGACACTGGCCGAGATTCACGCGGCGGCGCGGCGGCTGCTGGTCGAACAGGGATCGGGCGCGGTCACGATCAACGCCGTCGCAAGGGAGGTGGGGATGAGCGGCCCCGCGCTCTACCACTACTACTCCGGGCACGACGAGCTGGTCGGCGCCGTCACCGCGGGCTTCTTCCGCGAGGTGGCCGAGGTGATGGAGACCACCCGCGACCGGCACTCGGGCGAGCCGCTGGAGACGCGCATCCTGGAGACGTGCCACGCCATGCGCACGTGGGCGATCACGCACCCGGCCGAGTTCGGCTGGATCTTCGCCAGCCCGCCGAGCCCGCCCAACAAGCTGCCGGAATCACCCCGATACCAGGCCGCCCACCGCTTCGAACAGATCTTCAGCGGCCTGGTCACGGAGTTGTGGCAGACCAGGCCCTTCCCCGTGCCCAACCTGGCCGACCTGCCGCCCTCCCTGCAGGAGCAGCTACGCGACTACTCGGCCGCCATCGGCGGCGCGCTGCCGCCCGAGGCCGCGCACGTCTTCCTGTCCTGCTGGATCCGCCTGTACGGCCTGCTGTGCATGGAGGTCCTTCACCAGCTCGACTTCGCCTTCACCGACCTGTCCCCGGTCTACGAGGAGTGCCTGCGCGAGCTGGGCGAGAGGCTCGGCTTCCGCTAGCCGAACACCTCGTCACGGGCCAGGTCCAGCGCGGTCAGCACGGCGCCCTGCAAGACGGCGTTGCCCTCGACCGTGCTCGGCCGCACCCGGGTGGGCGCCGGCGAGCGCAACGCGACCTGCTCCTCGACCAGCGCGGCCAGCTCCTCGCCGCCCTCCCGGCCGATGCGTCCGCCGAGCACGACCAGTCCGGGGTCGAGCACGGCGACGACCGCGAACACGCCCCTCGCGACGCGCTCGGCCAGGCCCGTGCCGTCCTCCAGCGCGACCTCGACCGCACGGCAGAGGGTCGGGTCGTGCATGCCCAGGTCGAGCGTGCCGATCTCGCCGGCGCCGCCGGACATGCCCCTGCGCAGCTTGCCGCCCAGGACGATCGCGCCGCCGACGCCGTCGTCCAGCCACATGAGCACGAAGTCGGCGACGCCGCGAGCCGAGCCCTGCCGGTGCTCGGCGATGGCCGCCAGGTTGGTCTCGTTCTCCAGGACGACCTGGACGCCCAGGCTCCGCCGTAGCTCGCCGAGCAGGCCGGGATGCCAGCCGCGCACGCGGTAGTCGCTGGTCAGCGCGCTGGTCTCCGGGTGGACGAGGCCGGGCGAGCCGATCACGACCGCCTGCAGCCGCCGCCCGCCCGCGGCCTGCGCGACCGCTCCGGTGATCGCCTCGTACAGGTCTTCAGAAGGCTCCCGTACGGCGGTGCCGACCTCACGCCCGGTCAGGTCGGCCACGGTCACGCGCAGGCCGGTCCAGCGGATGTCCACCCCGGCGACGTGCGCGCGATCGGCCACCAGCCCGTAGACCCGGGCGTTCGGCCCGCGCCGGTCCTCGCCCGACTCGCCGGTGACCTCGATCAGTCCGGCCGAGCGCAGCCGTTCGACCAGGTCGGAGACCGTGGGCCGGGACAGGCCGGTGATCTCGCGCAGCTGTGGAGCGGTCAGCGGGCCGCGTTCGAGCAGCAGGTCGAGGGCGAGCCGATCGTTGATGGCGCGCGCCATGGCCGGGGTCGCGGTCTTCACGGGCCCATGATAGCCACGCGCTCTTTTCATCAGGAAGGCTAACTGTTAATTTCTCGTCTGTGACCAACCATCGCGCCATCGCTCTCGTGTTCGCCACCCACGGGGCCGTCGCGGGCAGCCTGTCCACGCGGATCCCCTGGCTGCAGGACCACTTCGCGCTCACTCCCGGCATGCTCGGGCTCGTGCTGCTCTGCCAGCCCATCGGAGCCTTCATCGGGATGCCGATGGCCGGCCGGTTGGCGTACCGGATCGGCGGGCGGCGGGCCACGCGCATCCTCATCGCGCTGTGGTGCGTCCTGGTCCTGGCGCCCGTGATCGCGCCGGGGCCCGGGTGGTTGTTCGGGGCGTTCCTGCTGCTCGGCGCCGCCGCGGGCACCAGCGACGTGGTCATGAACGCGCACGCCGTCGTCCTGGAGCGCAGGCTCGGCCGCTCCATCATCGCCGGGCTGCACGGCCTGTGGAGCGTCGGCAGCCTCGCCGCGGGCGGGCTCGGCGTGCTCGCCGCCCACCTGGGCATCGACGCCCGGCTGCATCTGGCGGCCGTCGCCGTCCTGCTGCTCGGGCTGAGCACCGTCGCCGGGCGCGGACTGCTGGCCGACGAACCCGCCGCCGCCGGCGAGCCGGCGCCGCGCAGGTTCGCGCTGCCCACGCGGGCCATCGCGGCGATCGGGCTGGTCGGCTTCTGCGGCACCTTCGCCGAAGGCGCCTCCGCCAACTGGGCCGCCGTCTACGTCACCCAGGTCACCGCCGCCGCACCCGCCGCGGCGGCCGCCACCTACACGGTCTTCATGCTCTTCATGGCCGGGACCCGGCTGCTCGGCGACCGGATCGTCGGCCGGTTCGGCGCGGTCGGCGTCGTCCGCGCGGGCGGGATCGTCGCCGCCGTCGGCGGGGTCCTGGTCGTCGCCGGTCGCACGACCTGGGTGTGCGCCGTGGGCTTCGCGCTGATCGGGATCGGGGTCGCGGTCAGCGCACCGCTGGCCTACGCGGCGGCCGGCCGTACCGGGAGCTCGCCGGGCGAGGGCGTGGCGGGCGTGACCACGATCACCTACCTGTCCAGCCTGATCGCGCCCGCCGTGATCGGCGGGGCCGCGGACGTCCTGTCCTATCCCGCGGCCTTCGCCCTGATCATCGTGGCCGTGCTCCTCATGGGCGTCCTGGCCGGCGCGCTGCGCCCCGCCCCCGCGCGGGAGCCGTGCCCGTCCTAGCCGAGCACGGGGAAGTTGGAGCGGAAGACGCCCTCGGGGTCGCGGGCCCGCTTGATCGCCCGCAGCCGCTGGAGCGTCTGCGCGGAGAACGCCGCCGCCGCGCTCTCCCCCGACGCCACGAAGGTGAACGGCTTGCGCCCCGGCACCCGCTCGCCCAGCGCCGCCACGAGGCGCTCCTGCTTGTCCCGCGACGCCGCGGAGAGCTGCGGGTCGATCGCCAGACCGAGCAGATAGAGCAGGTACGGCTCCGCCACCCCGCCACTCGCGCCTTCCCCGCCCCTGGCCAGTGCCCCGCCCAGCTGCCTGACCTGAACGTTGATCAGCGGGTCGATCGGCTCGGCGAGCAGGATCGCCACGGCCTCGTCGTCGAGCCCGGTCAGCAGCTCGCCCCGCGAGACGCCGGGCGACGGGTTCGTCGGCTCGTTGGTGATGGAGCCCAGCTCCGCGGTCGGCAGCGGCCCCCGGCTGTCGGACAGCATCCCGCCGATCTCCTCGAACCTGCGCAGCAGCCGCCGCCCCTCCTCCGCCGAGCCCAGGAAGGCGGTGCTGATCCCGGCCATGGGCGGCGCCGAGGGGAACTGCACCCGGTTCAGCCAGATCGACAGCTCGTCGGGCGCGTAGGTCACGACCTCGCGCAGGGCGGCGAACACCTCGGGCGCGCGCTCGTCCGGCCACATCATGCTGCCGCCGTAGAGCTCCGGCTCCGGGTAGAGCGCGAACTCGACCGCCGTGACCAGCGCGAAGTCCCCGCCGCCGCCGCGCAGCGCCCAGAACAGGTCCTGGTCGGAGTCGGCGGTGACCCGGGCCGGCGCGCCGTCGGCGGTCACCACGTCGAAGGCCAGGACGGCGTCGGCGGCCAGGCCGTACTTCCTGCTGAACCAGCTGAGGCCACCGCCAAGCGTGTAGCCGGTGACGCTGACCAGCGGCATGCTGCCCGCGAGGCCGGTCAGGCCGTACTCGCCCGCCGCCGCCTGCACCTGGCCCCATCGCGTGCCCGCGCCCACGCGGGCCAGGCGGCGCTCCGGGTCGATCTCCACCCGGTCGAGCGCGGCGGTGCGCAGCAGGATCACGCCGTCGGTGTTGCCGGACGCGCCGTGGCCGCTCGGCTGGGTGGAGATGGTCAGGCCGGCCTGGGCGGCATGCCGTACCAGGGAGGCGACGTCGTCGGCGTCGGCGGCGTGCGCCACAGCGGCGACCGGCTGGTCCACTGCGGAGTTCCAGGGCTTGCGGGCCTCGTCGAAGTCCTCGTCGCCGGGGAGCAGCACCTGGCCCTTGATCACGTCACGCAGATTGCTCTTCATAGTCTCTATGACGTAACCAGCGGGGTAATAGTGACCGTCTGGACCTAAGATTTACCCATGTCGGCTGGCGAGCACGTCCCGGGCATCGATCCACACACGCCGAGCGTCGCGCGAATGTACGACTATTTCCTCGGCGGGAAGGACAACTTCGCCGCCGACCGCCAGGCCGCCGAGAAGATCGTGCGGCTGGTCCCCGAGATCACCGAGATCGCCCGCGCCAACCGCGACTTCCTCATCCGGGTGGTCCGCGTGCTGGTCGAGGCGGGGGTGCGGCAGTTCGTCGACATCGGCGCCGGTCTGCCCACGCAGCAGAACGTGCACGAGGTCGCGCTCGGCGCCGCCCCCGACTGCCGCATCGCCTATGTGGACAACGACCCCATCGTCCTCACCCACGCGCGCGCCCTGCTGGCCGACAACACGCGGACCATCGTCATCGACGCCGACCTCAGGCGGCCCGAGACGATCACCGGCCATCCGGAGATCCGCGCCCACCTCGACTTCGAGCGGCCGGTCGCGGTGCTGCTGTTCGCGATCCTGCACTTCGTCCCGTCCGACCTGGAGGCGGCCTCGATCGTGACCCATCTGCGCGCGTCGATGGCGGCCGGCAGCTATCTCGCCATGTCGCACGGCTATGCCGGTGACCTGGCCACCGAGACCGTCCGCGCCGGGCAGGCCGTCTACCGGTCGTCCTCGACGGGCTCCGTGGTCCCGCGCGGCGCCGACACGTTCGGCTCCTACTTCGACGGCCTTGACCTGCTGGATCCCGGCGTGGTCCCGGTCGACGCCTGGCGTCCCGAGTGGGAGGAGCACAAACCCGACTTCGGCAAGCCGGGCCTGCTCGGCGGCGTGGCCCGCGTGCCCTCAGCCGGATAGCCGCACCAGCACCGCGCTCACGGCGGCGAGCAGCACGGCGGCGACCGCCAGCGCGGCGGCGTCACCCACGCGCAGGTGCAGGAATCCGCCGATCAGCGCGCCGGTGAACATGGCCAGGATCGAGACCGCCCGCCGCCGGTTGGCGGTGCCGGGCGAGTCGGCGACCAGGCCGGTCAGCGTGGTGGTCAGCACCGTGGTGGTCATGTCGGGGATGCCGGTGTGGCGTACGGAGGCGTTCTGGATGCCCATGCCCAGTGCCAGCAGCACGATCACCACCGCGTCCGCCCCGGGCCCGGCCAGCACGAGAACGGCCGCGACGAGCAGTCCGAGATGCACCAGCGTGAACGCCGCGAACGACACCCCGCGCGCCACCCGCCCCGTCGCCCACGCCCCGAGCGCGAACGACGCGATGGCCAGCGGCGAGGCCCACAGGCTCGGTTCCGTGACCCCCGCCAGCGCGAACCCGACGAACACCACGTTGCCCGTCATGTTGGCCACGAACACGTTGCCCAGGCCGAGAAAGCTGACCGAGTCCACGATCCCCGTCACCACGGTGAGGACGACGAGCATGGCGGGCAGGACTCCGCGCTCCTCGCCGGGGAGCAGCCAGGCGGCGGCACTCTTCATCGCACCGCAGGCTAACCCCGCGCCACCGCCCGCCCGCGCCCCGACACGCGCTTGACCCCGGCCTGGTCGAGGCCGGGGTCAAGGATTCATCCTCAGTGGGTGGGCGTCAGCTCCCGCTCGGGAGCGGCGGGAGCTTCGGGAGCGGCGGCGGGCTTGCGGTCCCGGATGACCAGGACGGCGAGCAGGGCGGCCGCCGCGACACCGATCGCGCTCAGCGTGAAGGCGCTGGACATCGCGGTGGTGAAGGCGTCCCGGGCGGCGGTGGCCAGACCGGCGTCGCCGATGGCCAGGGCGTCGCCGATGGAGCTCTTGGCCGCGGCGGGGGCGCCGGCGGGCAGCGCGCCGGTGTAGCCGGAGGTGAGGATGCTGCCCAGGACGGCGATGCCGAGCGCGGCGCCGGCCTGCTGGATGGTGTCGTTGAGCGCGGAGCCGACGCCGGCCTGCTCCGGCGGGACGGTGCCCATCAGCGCGGCGATCGCGGCCGGCATGGCCAGCCCGCCACCGGCGCCCAGGACGAACAGCGCGACCGCCGTCAGCACGAAACCGGAGCCGGAGCCCAGGGAGGCCAGCAGGACGAAGCCGCCGGCCATGACCAGCATGCCCCCCGCGATCAGCGGCCGGTTGCCGATCTTGGCGCCCAGCCCGGCGCCGAGCCCGTTGAACACCAGCGAGGCGATGGCCATCGGGATGAAGGCCATACCGGCCTCGGTGGGCGTGTAGCCGAGCACGTACTGCAGGAACTGGGTCAGCACGAGCAGCAGCCCGCCGTTGCCGACCTGGACGAGGGTGAGGGAGAAGCTGGCGCCGGAGAAGGTGCGGTTGCGGAACAGAGCGAGCGGGACCATCGGGTACGGCGTCCGCAGTTCCCAGATCACGAAGGCGGCGAGCGAGACGACGGAGGTCACGAGGCTGACCCAGTTGAGGCCGTGCGGGAGGTCGATGATGGTCCAGACCAGGGTGACCATGCCGACGGCCGACAGGATCGCGCCGAGCGGGTCGGCCTTGGTGGCCGGGCCGCGGGACTCGGGCATGAGGACGAGCGCGGCGACGATGGCGATGGCGGCGATGGGGACGTTGATGAGGAAGACCGCACCCCACCAGAACCAGGCGATCAGCGCGCCGCCCAGGACGGGGCCGCCGACCAGGCCGAGCATGGCCACGGCCGACCAGGCGCCCATGGCCTTGCGCCGCTCCTCCTCGTCGAAGACGACGATCAGGATGGACAGCGTGCTCGGCATGATGAGCGCGCCGCCGATGCCCATGACGGCGCGGGCGGCGATCAGCGTGCCCGGGTCGGTCGCGAAGGTGGCGGCCAAGGAGGACAGCCCGAACAGGGCCAGTCCGATGATCATCACCCGGCGGCGGCCGAACCGGTCGGACAGACTGCCCGCGGTGAGCAGGAGACCGGCGAAGACCAGGATGTAGGAGTCCAGGATCCACTGGGCGTCCTGCGCGGTGGCGCCGAGGTCGACGGCCAGCGGCGGGATGGCCACCGTGAGGACCATGTTGTCGATGACGAGCACGAGTGTGCTCAGGCACAACACGATGAGGATGAGCCACCTGCGGGGGTTGCGGGCGTCCATGGGGTTGCCTCCAGCTGCGAAGTACGTCGTTCCCGTATGCGAACACTGTACCCACAGAGAACGGTGTGCGCAACAGGCGTCAGCCTTGGGCTTTGATCCGGCGCCAGCCTCCGGCCCGGTTGTTGGCGATGATCTGCCGGAGCATGGCCAGCAGGGCGGGCCTGTTGATCGGCTCGCCCTGCCGTACCGAGATCATCCTGGCGGTCTTGTTGCCGTGGCCCGCGGTGATGATGCCTTCGGGGTCGGGCACGATCGCGCCGTCGTACAGGAACACGTTGACGTGGTTCTTGGCCGCCAGCAGCGCGCAGACGTTGCCCTGCAGCACGAAGTACGGCAGGACGGTGCGCTTGACCGTCTCACTCAGCTCCGGGTCGGCGGCGTGGGCGAGGTCGCGCACCTCCTGGCAGATGGCCTGCTGCCACTCGGGCAGGTCATCGATGTAGGCGTCGACTCGCGGGTCACGGGTGTAGGACATCGTTCCTCCTCAGGTACGTCTTCACCCGGGACGTAGAAGCCGACGCCCCGTTCTCGACATGCTTCAGGCAAGCTCTTCGCGCAGGATCGCCAGCGCCCGCTCGACACCGGAGACGTCACGGCCACCGGCCACCGCGCGGCGTGGGTCCTTGCCGCCCGCGCCGCCGCCCACCGCACCGGCCGCCCGCCGGGCGATCTCCGGCGCGCCGGAGCCGCCCTCGGCCAGGTCGACCGAGAGCGCGACCGTCCTGCCGTCAGGCGAGCCGACCAGGCCGACCGCGCGAACGCCTGCCGCCAGCACCTCGCCGGCCAGGTGCCGCAGCGCCGCCTGGTCGCGCCCGTCACACCGGCGCACCACGACGCCGCCCTCGGCCCCGCGCGCCATGGCCGTCGCCAGCTCCCTGTCCAGCTCGGCCGCCAGCCTCCGGCGCTCGCGCTCGGCGCCGCGCGCGGACTCCCGCAGGCGCTCGATGCCGTCCGGCACCTCGCCCGGCTCGCTCTTGAGCAGGCGCGCGGCCGTACGCAGCAGCGCGCGCTGCCCGCTGGCCTCCTCGAACGCCGCCAGGCCCACCCGCGCCTCCACGCGCCGCAGGTTGGCGCCGATGGACGACTCGGCGGTGATGAGCACCTGGCCGATGTCGCCCAGCCGGGAGACATGGGTGCCGCCGCACAGCTCCATGGAGTGCTCTCCGGCCTTGACCACGCGCACGACGTCGCCGTACTTCTCGCCGAAGAAGGAGATCGCGCCCGCCCGCTTGGCTTCCTCGTAGCCGACTCTGGTGACCTCGACCGTCTGGTTGCCGAGGACCTCGGCCGCGATCAGCGCCTCGACCTCGTGGATCTGGTCGTCGGTGAGCGGCGCGTGGTGGTTGAAGTCGAAGCGCAGGTAGTCGGGGGCGACCAGCGAGCCCTGCTGCCGCACGTGCCCGCCGACGACCTCGTTGAGCGCCCAGTGCAGCAGATGGGTGCCGGTGTGGCTGCGCCGCAGCGCCGCGCGCCGGTCCCGGTCGACCTCCAGGCGCACCCGCTGGCCCGGCTCGAACGTGCCCTCCGCCACCTCGACCAGGTGGCGGATGACGCCGGGGACGGGCGCGTCGGTGTCGAGCACCCGGCCCCGGCCGGTCGGCCCTCGGACCTGGCCGGTGTCGCCGATCTGGCCGCCGCCCTCCGGGTAGAAGGGGGTGGCGTCGGCGTACAGCTCGGCGCGGCCCCTCTCGATCATGGTGACGCGCAGCAGGGTGGTGTCGGCCTCGGTGACCTCGTAGCCCAGGAATTCCGTGGTGCCGGACTCGTCCAGGACCTCCCGGCCGGTGCCGCTCGTGGTCGCGGCCTTCACGACTCTCGCGCCGGCCCGCTGGCGTTCCATGGCCGCGGCGAAGCCGTCCTCGTCCAGGGTCAGCCCGCGCTCGGCCGCGACCTCCCTCGTGAGCTCGATCGGGAAGCCGTGGGTGTCGTGCAGCAGGAAGGCGACCTCGCCGGAGATCTCCTCCCGCCCGGCCAGGCCGTCGAGCAGCCCGAGCCCCTGGGTGAGCGTCTCGTGGAAGCGGTGCTCCTCACGCTCCAGCGTCTCCTTGACCCGGTCGATCGTGCCGGCGAGCTCCGGATATCCCTGGCCCATGACCTGCGCGACCGCTCCGGCCATCCGCGGCAGCACTCCGGAGCGCGCCCCGGCTCGGCGCGCGTGCAGGGCCGCCCGCCTGATGATGCGGCGCAGCACGTACCCGCGCTCCCCGTTGCTCGGGACGACGCCGTCGGCCAGCAGAAACGTCATCGACCGCGCGTGGTCGGCGACGATGCGCAGGCTCACGTCACGCCCCTCGTCCATCCCGTACGGCCGGCCGCACGCCTCCTCCGCCGCCGAGATCAACCGCCGCAGCACATCGGTCTCGAACACCGACGAGCCGCCCCGCAGGATCGGCAGGATGCGCTCAAGCCCCGCGCCGGTGTCGATGTTGACCTGCGGCAAGGGCCGCAGAGAACCGTCGTCGAGCCGGTTGTAGGTCATGAAGACGAGATTCCAGATCTCCACGAACCGATCCTCGCCGCCGTGCGCGGGCCCGCCATCGGGTCCGAGCTCGGCGCCCATGTCGTAGAAGATCTCCGAGGAGGGCCCGCACGGTCCGGTGGGCCCCATCTCCCAGAAGTTGTCGCCGGTGAGCCGCTGGATCCGCGCGAAGGGCACCCCCGCGACCTCCCGCCACAGCTCGGCCGCCTCGCCGTCGCTCTCGTGCACGGTCACCCACAGCCGGTCGGGATCGATGCCGAGCACCTCGGTGAGGAAATCCCATCCGTATTCGATGGCCGTGCGCTTGAAATAGTCGCCGAAGCTGAAATTGCCGAGCATCTCGAAGAACGTGAGATGGCGCCTGCTGATGCCGATCACGTCGATGTCGTCGTGCTTGCCGCGGACGCGCACGCATTTCTGCGCGGTGGTCACCCGGCTGAAGCCGGGCCGTTCCTCGCCCAGGAAGTACGGCAGGAAGGGCACCATGCCCGCGTTGACGAAGAGCGGGGCGGCCGCGTGTGCCGGGATGAGACCTGCCGACGACCGGCGCTCGTGGGCGCGCGCGGTGAAATAGTCCAGGAACGCTGACCTGAGCCGGTCGGCGGTCATCGGCATTTCCGATCTCCCTTTTCGCTCGCTGATTTTCCGCCGAAGGTAGCAAGGCGAAGCCCGGGAACTCCTCTGGTTTTCCGGCTGTCGACGCCCATGCCTTGACGCCCTAGGGTTGATCCGTTGACAACCCCTGTGGAGGACAGATGTCGCTGGCACGACTCGCCTTAACCGCAGCGGCGACGGGCTCGCTGGTCGCGCTCGTGGCCACCCCCGCCTCGGCTGCCTCGGCCGACCGGCCGCCGAAGACGACCAAGGGCCCGTGCGCCTACACCCAGACGCCCGACGAGCCGCCGGCCCGCCGGGTGCACCTGCCGCCGGACCCGCGCCGTACCCCCACCCGGCCGGTCTCCGCCGTCCTGGAGACCAACCACGGCGACATCCGCCTCACACTCGACCCGGTCAAGGCGCCGTGCACCGTCCAGAGTTTCGTGCACCTGGTCAGGCACCGCTTCTACGACCGCACCTCCTGCCACCGCCTGACCGCCTACGACCGGCTGAAGGTGCTGCAGTGCGGCGACCCGAGCTTCACCGGCGAGGGCGGACCCGGCTACAAGTACAAGGACGAACTGCCGACCGACCTGCCGCCGTGGCCCGGCGATCCGACGGGGGTGCGCAAGACGTACGCGCGCGGCCTGCTGGCCATGGCCAACGCCGGGCCCAGCACCAACGGCAGCCAGTTCTTCCTGGTCATCGGCGACTCCGGGCTGGCGCCCAACTACACGGTCTTCGGAACCGTCGACGGCCCCGGCCTGGCCGCCCTCGACAGGATCGCGGCCGGCGGCATCCAGCCCACCCCGGGCGGCCCGACCCCGCCCGTGGACGGCAAGCCTGTCCTCCCCGCGGACATCAGGGACGCGAGGATCAGCCGCCGCTGACACCGGTCCTGCCGCGTTGGGGCTGCACCGGTACAGCCCCAACGCCGAGCTCTACCTGCGGACGTAGACGGTCTCCAGGGCCAGGAAGAGCTCGGCCGCCTGCCGCGGATGGTCGACCGAGCGGCCGGTGAGCTCCTTCACCCGGCCCAGCCGGTAGCGGACGGTGTTGCGGTGGCAGAAGAGCGCCTGCGCGGTACGCGCCGTCGAGCCGCCCTCCGCGAACCACGTGTAGGCGGTGGCCAGGAGGGCGTCCCGGTCATCGGCGGGCAGGTCGAGCAGCCTGCCGAGCACCCTGTGCGCCAGGTCGTCGGCGGTCTCCAGGCTGCTGGCCACCAGCGTGGCCACGGGGCGGTCGCCGTAGTGGGAGACGCCTTCGGCGCCCGCCGCCAGCGCCAGCCTGGCCAGCCGCAGCGCCGCCGCGGTCTGCGAGATCTGCTCGTAGGCGGGGCTCACCCCGTAACGTCCTCCCGTCAGCACGGGAAACGCCGCGTTCTCCGGCAGCGGCAGTACGGCCAGCCGCTCCGTCGGCAGGTGCCGCCACACCGCGGCGACCGGCATCCCCGCGGTGACCTCGGCGGCGATCACGTGGAAGCGCCCCCGGTGCGGCAGCCCGAGCGCGTCGGCGCTCTGCCGGATCCGCACCGGGTCGGTGCCCAGCAGGGCGTCGAAGAGCACGTCCCGATCCCGCCTGGCCCGCTGGTCGCGCTCGGCCTCCACCTCGCGGTAGGCGGTCCTGATGGCCTCCGACATGAGGTCGAGCCCGAGCCACATCTCACTCGCGCTGGCGATGAGGATCGCGTGCTCGTCGTCGCCCGCCTCGGCGACGAAGCTCTCCCACAGGAACTGGGTGCCCACCCGGTAGCTGTGCAGCAGCGCGGCGAGCGGCACGCCCCGCTCGGCGCGGCGGCGGGCGTTGGCCTCGGTGGAGGCGGTCGAGATCACCGCGCCCCCCGACAGGTGCGTGAGCGAGAGCCGCAACTGCTCGGCGCAGACCGCGGCCAGGTCGTCCGGCGGCACCACGGCCAGTTCGGCCTCCGCGGCGCGCACCCGTCTGGCCAGCTCGCCGCCCAGTTCCTCCACCCGCTCCAGCAGCCGCGCGCTCAGCGCCGCGAACCTGGGATCCACTCGCTCATTGTGCCACGACACAATCTGCCGAACCGGATTCGCGACCGGTGAACGTTGCCCGCCGGTGATCGGCGAGACAGGCTGGTCGGGTGGCCTATTCCGACTTTCAGCTCGAGATCTACCTCAACGGCCTGACCGGCGCGCTCCCGCCGTACTCGGTGGACCCGGCCAAGCTCCAGGAGGCCGCCCGCAGTCTGCTGGAGGAGGGCCCCTACTGGTACGTGGCCGGCTCGGCCGGCAGCGGCGAGACCGACGCGGCCAACCGGGCGGCGTTCGTGCGGCGCGCGATCGTGCCCAGGATGCTGCGCGAGACCACCGAGCGGGACCTGAGCACCGAACTGTTCGGCCGTACCTATCCCGCGCCGCTCGCGCTGGCGCCGATCGGCGTGCAGTCGATTGTGCACCCGCACGGTGAGCTGGCGACCGCTCGCGCCGCGGCCTCGCTGGGGCTGCCGACCATCCTGAGCACCGCCTCCTCGCACACGCTGGAGGAAGTGGCCGAGGCGGGCGGGCCGCGCTGGTACCAGCTGTACTGGCCGCACGACGACGAGGTCACGCTCAGCCTGCTGGATCGGGCCCGCAAGAACGGCTACGACACGCTCGTGGTCACCCTCGACACCTTCACGCTGGCCTGGCGGCCCAACGACCTCGACCGCGCCTACCTGCCGTTCCTGCGCGGGACCGGGCTCGCGATCCCGCTGTCCGATCCGGTCTTCCGGTCCCGGCTGGAGCGGCCCGTCGAGGAGGACCTCAACGCCGCGATCATGACGTGGGCGCCCATGTTCAACGGCCGCGCCCACACCTGGGACCAGCTCCCGCTCCTGCGCGACAACTGGGACGGGCCGATCGTCCTCAAGGGCGTCCAGCATCCGGACGACGCCCGGCGCGCCGCCGACGCGGGCATGGACGGTGTCGTCGTCTCCAACCACGGCGGCCGCCAGGTGGACGGCGCGCTCGGCTCGCTCGACGCGCTGCCCGGGGTCGTCGCGGCGGCCGGCGACGGGCTGACCGTGTTGTTCGACTCCGGGATCCGGTCCGGGGCGGACGTGGTCAAGGCGCTCGCGCTCGGGGCGCGGGCCGTACTCCTTGGCCGCCCTTACGTCTGGGGGCTGGCGTGCGGCGGCGAGGACGGCGTGCGGCACGTCGTGCGCGCGCTGCTCGCCGACCTCGACCTCACTCTTGGCCTGGCGGGCTTCCGCACACCGGCCGAACTCGACCCGTCGATCCTGGAGGAACGATGAACCTGGAGCCCATCCCGACCGACCAGTTGTCCTTCCCCCTGCCGGCGAAGTTCGACGACGTGGCCGACGAGCGGCGCCACCGACAGGAACGCCTGGTCGCCGCGCTGCGGCTGTTCGGCCGCTTCGGCTTCGAGGAGGGCGTCGCCGGGCACATCACCGCCCGCGACCCGGAGCACACCGACCATTTCTGGGTCAACCCGTTCGGCATGACCTTCAAGCACATCAAGGTCAGCGACCTCATCCTGGTCAACCACGAGGGCCAGGTCGTCCACGGCCGCCATCACGTCAACCAGGCCGCGTTCGCCATCCACGCGATGGTCCACCAGGCCCGCCCCGACGCCGTCGCCGCCGCGCACTCACATTCCGTGTACGGCAAGGCCCTGTCCTCACTCGGCGCCATGCTGGAACCGCTCACCCAGGACGCCTGCGCCTTCTACGAGGACCACGGCCTGTTCGACGACTACACCGGCGTCGTGGTGGAGACCGAGGAGGGCCGCAGGATCGCGACGGCGCTCGGCTCCCACAAGGCCGTCATCCTGCGCAACCACGGCCTGCTGACCGTGGGCGACTCGGTGGACGCCGCCGCCTGGTGGTTCATCACGATGGAGCGCTCGTGCCAGGCGCAGCTGCTGGCGAAGGCCGCGGGCCCGACCGTGCAGATCGACCACGACCAGGCCAAGCTCACCCACGGCCAGATCGGCAACGACTTCGTCGGCTGGCTCAACTTCCAGCCTCTCTACGAGCAGATCATCCGCACCGATCCCGACCTTTTCGACTGATTTTTCGCCTTAAGATCACCACATCGTCACTCGCCTCCGGGCCGCCGTCGGCCGATACCGCTTCGGCCGGACGGCGGCCGTCATCGTCACCCTCTACCTGACCGCCGCGACCGCCGCCGGGGTGCACGCCGTCGTGTCCGGCGACCTTCGGGTGCTGTCGATGGCCACGCTCTGGGTCGGCCCCTTCGCGGTGGCAGACTGGCTGGGGCCCGTGCTCGCCGGGATCTGCGGACTCAACGCCTGGGCGCTGTGGCAGGTCCTGCGCGGTCCGGCGCTGCCGCGCGCGGCGAACCTGCCGCCGAGCGTGGTCTGGCTCCGGCGCCTGATCTACGCGGGCATCGTCGGCGACCTGGGCCTCTGGGAGCTCGTCGAAGAGCTGTCCGACACCGTGGAGGACTTCGCGAACGCGGGCCTGTGGGCCGCCACGGTGATCCTGCTACTCCACGTCATCTCCGGGATTCCGGTGTGGTTCCGTGCCGTCGCCATCGCGCTCTGCCTGGTCGACCTGGTGCCGCTCCCCCTCGGGAACGAGCCCGCCGGAGTGATCGACCTGCTCGCGGCGCCGGGTTTCGCCTGCATGGTGATGATCCTCATCGGGCAGCGCCGCGACAGTCGCTGGAGCGGCGCCACGATCGGCATCGGGCAGCTCAGCCTCGTCGCCCGGCTGGGCCTGCCCGTGCTCACCCTTCTCCCCCGCTCCGAGAACCTGCTGTTCGGCGGCGTCGGACTCCTGTTCAGCGCGCTCTACGTTCTCTCCACGGTGTGGCTGGCGCGTACCGCGCACGAGCTCGCCCGTCCCGCCGCCGTGAGGCCGGCGACCGGCCGCCCCTCACGGCTGGCCGTGGCGCTCGCGCTCGCCCTGCCGCTCGTCGTGGTCGGCACCGAGGAAAGTGCCAGGTTCAGCTTCACCGCCGCGCAAGAGCCCTGCCCCTCGTACGCGAGCACCCGTCCGGAGGACCGGCGGCGCGCCTTCCTCTGCCTGGCCAGGACCGGCGACATGTTCCCCGCGGACCAGCCCGACCAGCGCGTCCTCGCGCACGGAACGGACATGTGCGCGTTGCCCCAAGCCAAGGACCGCGCCGAGCGGCTCCGGCTGGCAGGCGGTGCGGCCGAGCCGCACGACCTCGCCGCCGCCCTGAACTTCCTGTGCCCGGCCGTCGTCCTCCGGCAGAAGGCCGACGAGGTACTCGAACAGGCCGAGCAGCTCAGGCAATACCAGGTCCGGGAGGCCGCGTGGCAGGCCGAGATGGCCAGGATGAACGCCCACTGCTCCGACCCCTGGCCGAAGGTGCGGGCCGAACGGCAGGGCACCGCCGCGTACATGCTGTTCGAAGGCGGCGGCTACGACGTCTACGACGAGATCGAAGCCCCGGGCGGCGACTTCTTCAAGGCCGTCGACGACGGCTTCATCGACGCCGTGGGCAGCAGTGCCGCCATCACGACGTTCGGCGAGAACGAGCCGATGTGCCTCACGCTCAAGGCCTTCGGCAAGGCGCCGCCGCTCCGGCTCAAGGGCTGGGACAGGGTGGTCGAGGTGGGGATCGCCAGCCGTACCGGCCGGTTGGGGGTGGCGCGATACTCCGAGGGCGGCGACAGCGGCGCGCTCGGCCCGCTCCCGGACCTGGCCGCGGGTCCGGGCCGGTACCGGATGCGCGTGTACGCCCGCGAGCTCGCATGGGAGGGGAAGGAAGCCGACGCCCCCGACGAGGAACACCTGATCGTCGTCTACCCCGGCAGCTCCATCAAGAAGATCGCCCACGTCCCCTGGTCATGACGGGGTGCGCAGGCTGGTCATGATGCGGTCGAGGGCGGCCAGGTCGCCGGGGTCCAGGGCGAGCATGGAGCGTGGCGGGCGGGCCAGGATGCGCTCGGCCGCCTCTGCGGCGGCCGTCCCCTCCGGGGTGAGAGTGACGATCTTGCTGCGCCGGTCGTCGGGAGAGACGCTGCGGGTCACGTAGCCGCGCTGCTCCAGATCGTCCACCATCAGCGTGGTGTACGGCTTGTCGGTCGACAGGTCGGCGGTCAGCTCCCGCATGGTCTTCGGCCCGGCCAGCAGCCGGCGCAGCGCCTTGACCCGGAAGAAGCTCACGCCGAGCGTCTCGGCCACCTCCTTGCGACGGTCCTCCTGCCGCAGGACGAGGTCGTACATGGCGGCCCAGACGCGGGCCACCGCCTCCTGGTCGGGGGTGTCGTTCATGGGGCGTCCGCCGTTCTGTCGGGAGCTTGGGCGAGCCGTTCGGCGGTACGGGCGGCGCTGCGGCGGGCCCAGCCGGTCGTGGTCAGGATACCGAGCAGCACGATGGCCGCCCCGCAGCCGACGATGACCCACCAGCCGATACGGCTGGCCGCCGGGAACCCGGCCGCGAACGGTCCGGCCACCGCCGACGTGACCAGGGAGCCGATGACCGCGACACCGAGCGACTGGCCGATCTGGCGGCTCGTGGACGCCACGGCCGCGGCCACACCGGCCTGGGTACGCGGCATGCCGGACACGGCGGTGTTCGTGATCGGCGCGTTCAGCATGCCGAAACCCACCCCGAACAGCACGTACGCGGCCATGAGCCGCCAGGTCGGCGTGTCCGCCGCCAGCCCCGTCATGATCAGGCCGCTGGCCCCCATGGTGGCCCCCGCCACCAGCAGCGGGACGCGGGTCCCGGCGTTCCCGACGATCCGGCCCGACAGCGGCGAGCAGACCAGGGTCAGCCCGGCCATGGGCAGCGTGTAGAGGCCGGCCTGCAGCGCGGACAGGCCCAGCACGTCCTGCAGATAGAGCGTGTTCACGAACAGGAAGCCGGCGAAGGCGGCGAACCCGCACACCGCGATCACCGTGGCCCCCGCGAACGGCGCACTCCGGAAGAAGCGCAGGTCGATCAGGGGTTCGGTTCGGCGCAGCTCGTACGGCACCAGACAGGCCAGCGCCAGCGCCGCGACCGCGAACCCACCGAGCGTCCGCGGCGACCCCCACCCGGCCGCCGGCGCCTCGATGAGGGTGTACGTCAGGACGGCCAGCATCACGATGACCAGCACCTGCCCGACCGGGTCCACCCGGCGCGGGCGCGGCGCCCGCGACTCCGGCACGAACCGCGCGCACAGGAAGAACGCGGCCACCCCCACCGGGATGTTGATCCAGAAGATCGCCCGCCACCCGGCCGAGTCCACCAGCGCGCCGCCGACCAGCGGCCCCAGCGCCATGCTGATACCGACCACGCCGCCCCACACGCCGATGGCCCGCGCCCGCTCGCGCGGCTCGGTGAAGGTGTTCGTGATGATCGACATGGCCACCGGGTTGAGCATGGAACCACCGACGGCCTGCAGCGCCCGAGCCGCGATCAACCAGCCGAGGCCGGGCGCGAGCGAGCACATGAGCGAGCCGAGCGTGAACAACGCCAGCCCCATCTGGAACGTACGGCGCCGGCCGACCCGGTCACCGGTCGAGCCGGCCAGCATGAGCAGGCTCGCCAGCACCACGGTGTAGGCGTCGATGATCCACTGCAGACCGGAGACGGAGGCGTTCAGGTCGCGGCGGATGGCGGGCAGCGCGACGTTCACGATCGTGTTGTCCAGGCCGACGATGAACAGACTCATACAGCAGATCGCCAGGACGAGCATCCGCTGACGGGGGCTCAGCGCGAGGGCGACGGGCGTCCTACTGGTTATAGGCATACAACGATTATATTCGCATAACTAAATATCCGGCTCACCGGACCCGCCAGTCCTCCCTCCGCGGCGGATAGGCGAAGGTCTGGACGTCGGCCCAGTCCTCCCCGACGACGCGGTAGTCGTGGGCGGCCTCGCCGGCGGCGTGGCCGCGGCCGACGTCGAGCCGGTCGGCGACCGTCCAGACACCGTCGACCTCGTGCTCCACGGTGTAGAAGAACTCGTTGAAGCCCGAGGCCGACACGGACGTGTTGACGATGGTGAGCGAGTCCCGGCCCGTGGTCAGATGCGGCGGGAGCGTGACGATCTGGTCGCGCCACTTGTAGACGGCGTCTTCGAGCAGCGGCCGCCACTCCGCGGCCGGGGTGCCGTTGACGGTGATCGTGGCATGTTGCAGGCCGACGCCCACGTCCAGCCGGCGGACCAGCCGCACCCCCGTGCTGGCCGGGTCGACGCGCACGGTGAACCGGCTCGACCCGCCACGGGGGAACGAACGGCCGTCGTCACTGACGATGTGGGAGACGCCCACGAAGTGGCCGGGCACCCCTCCGGACGAGCCGCGCTGGGGAGTCCCCCGCTGAGCCATGACGCCGAGGCTGATCGCCACCGTCGCCACGGCCATCGCGGCCAGCAGCCCGGCGCGCCGCCACCGCCGGGCCGTCCCCACACGCACAGGTGAGACCGGCGGCTCGGCGTTCGCCCCCGGGGGCAGCCGGCCGACCCGCACCCGGTCCCACGCCTGTTCCCACGCCGGAAGCTGGGAATCGGGAACCCGGCACCCCCGCAGGAACGCCACCATCACCGCCTTCTTGGGGAAACGCCGGCCGGCCAGCATGTCGGCGCACGTGGTGCGCGGCAGCCGCGCACCACCCGCCCTGTCCGCCCGCGTCTCCAGCTCCCGAAGGGACATGTCGGCCCGCGCGAACTGCTCGGCCAGCAGCTTCACCAGGTCCTCGTGACAAGTCACCGACTCCGGCCCGCTCATCGTCCCCGACCCTCTCCCCATCGCCAGCAACCACAGAAAGTGTACGAGCGATCGCCGAACGTGTCCGGCGTCTCGGGTGCGACGCGGCATGGGCGGAGGTCGTCCGGCGGTGTCCCACCGAAGCTCGACCCGTCAGGTGAGTCCTGCGGCCTATGTGAGCCCTACCGCCGGGGCCGCGGAGTCCGGCACCCCCGCGTAGTCGGGCAGCTCGACGCCGTTGATCGCGCGCCCGACCAGCTCGGCGAACCATTCACCGGCGAAATCGGGACCCGGCTCGGCGTCCGGCCCGGGTACCTCGCGGCTGCGGGCGTTCAACCGGGCGATCTCCTGGTTGGCCTCGACGAACGAGCGCATCCGCGCCTCGTAGCGGGCGAACCCGGTGGCGGGATCCCACCCGGCGGCGGCCAGCTCGCCAGCCAGCACGTAGGCGCCGACCAGCGCCACCCCGGTGCCCTGCCCCGACATCGGCGAGGAGCTGAACGCCGCGTCCCCGAGCAGCCCCACCCGTCCACTCGACCAGCCGTCCATCACCACCTGGGCGACCTGGTCGAGGTAGAAGTCCGGGGTGTCGTCCAGGTGCGCGAGGATGTCCGGGGTCAACCAGCCCAGGCCCGCCATCCGCTCACGCAGCAGGGTCTTCTGGGCCGCGACGTCACGGTGGTCGACGTCGAAGCCGGCCGAGGCGAAGTAGAACATGGCCATCGCCCGGGTGGCGTCCTGGATGGGCCGCAGGAGGGCGGAGCGCCCGGACTCCTGATCCTGGTACTCGAGCAGCCAGCGGTCCAGCCCGAACTCGTTGGGCACGCTGTAGAAGGCCAGCACGTGCCCGAGATGGCGGAGGAACCGCTCATGCGGCCCGAAGACCATCGCTCGCAGCGCCGAGTGCAGCCCGTCGGCCCCGACCACCAGGTCGAAGCGCCGCCGGTCGCCGCCCGCGAAGACCACGTCGACCCCGTCCGCGTCCTGGGCGAGCTCCGTGATCCGGTCGCCGAAGACGTACTCGACGCCGTCGCGGGTGTCGTCGTAGAGCACCCGGGACAGGTCCCCGCGCAGGATCTCGATGTCCGCGATGAACCCGTCGCCACCGTGGTCGTCGGCGCGGAAGGTCTCCAGCACGTGCCCGTCCGCGTCCACGGTGTGCGCGCCGGCGGTGTCGGTGCACGCCGCGCGCACCGCCGCGTCCAGCCCCATACGCTCGATGACCTCCCTGGCGATCCCGCGCGCGTCCACCGCCTGCCCGCCGGGACGCAGCTCGGGAGCCCACTCCACCACGGTCACCTCGGCCCCCCGCCGGCGCAGCCAGTGGGCCAGCGCGGGCCCCGCGATGCTCGCCCCCGCCACCAACACCCTGGGACCGGAGTCGTCGACGCTCATCACTGCCTCCATGCTGTCGGTGTGTCCAGCCGTATAGACCACGGACCCGCACAAAACTCATCGGCACGCCCGAAATCCCGCGCCCAGAAGTGCGCGATACGGCTCAGTTCTGCCAGCGGTAGAGGTCGCGCAACAGGGAGATCTCGCCGCCGTGATGGATGAGCTCCCTGTTGACGTGCAGGACGATGCCCTCCATGGGACGCCGCTCGGGACCCACCGGGGGCGGAGCGTCCAGGTCGGCGTCCGAGAGTTCGCGGACCCCCGCGTTCCATCTCCCGTACATCTCGTCGAGCTGCTTCAGCGCCTCGTCAGCGGTTCCCGCGTAGGGGAAGGTCTGGGAGTCGACGTCCTGGCCGCCGAAGTGCCATCCGACCCGATAGCCCAGGCACGAGACGATGATGTGCGCCAGCCGCCAGGCGATCGTGGTCACCGGCGCCGGCACCGGGTCAGGGGACCCGAAATCCATGGTCCACCCGCCCGAACCCAGCGGCATCGGTGCGGCCGAACTGCCCTGTGGGCGGATACTCCAGCAGCCGCGCACCGGCTCCCAGAAGTACTCCTCGTCGGTCAGACCGTCCAGCCGCGGCCGCAGGTTCGAGCGCCAGTACCAGTCCAACTGCTCCGCGAGCCGCTCACTCCTTGCCATTTCCGCACCCTACAAGCCACGGAGACCTGGGCTGCGCTGAAAAGTCTTGACGTATCAAATGAACGGTCTTTTAATTCGGACATGGGCCGCATCGCCGGCGTCACCGCCGCCGAGACACGTCAACGGCTGCTGCACGCCGCCGCCGAGGCGTTCGCCGAGCGCGGGTACGACGGGACCCGGGTGGCCGACATCGCCGCCGCCGCCGGGGTCAGCAACGGGGCGCTCTACGCGCACTTCGGTTCCAAGGCCGACCTGCTCGTGGCCGCCCTGCGCGCGCACGGCCCGCGACTGCTGGCCGAGTTGCTCACCGCCGAGCCCGACCGGTCGATCACCGATCTGCTCCTCATCGTCGGCGGCCGCCTGCCCGAGCGGCGCGAGGCCGCGGGCTACCTGATCGTCGAAGCCCTGGTGGCCGCCCGCCGGGACGAGGAGCTGGCCAGGCCCATGCGCGGGTACGTCGGCGAGCGCGCCGACTGGCTGGCCGGGCTGGTGGAGGCCGCCCAGCACGCCGGGGAGATCGGGTCCGACCTGTCGCCGGACGCCCTCGCCCACTTCTGCCTCCTGCTCGCGATGGGCAGCGCCCTGATCACCCCCGACCTGCACGCCGTCGACGCCGGGGAGTGGGCCAAACTGCTCTCCCGCGTCGTGACCGCGCTAGGAGCACAGGAGCACAAGCAGTGAAAGTCCACATCAACGCCGAACGATGTCAGGGTCACGGGCGCTGTTACGACCTGTCGCCCGAGCTGTTCACCGAGGACGACGAGGGTTACGGGCAGGTCGCCGGCGACGGCCTCGTGCGGGGCGCCGACGTGCCCGCCGCCCGGCTGGCCGCGGCCAACTGCCCGGAACGCGCGATAGCCGTACAGGAGGCGTGAGATGACCGTCGACGACCGCTTCACCCCCGCTGCGGACGACCGGCAGGACGCCCCGCTCGAAGGCACCCGCAACGAGATCATCACCGGCCCCGTCGCCGACTGGGCGACCGATTTCTCCCACACTGAGGGGGAATGGGCGGCTGATCCGTACCCCATCCAGGATGATCTGCGGCAGCGGTGTCCCATCGCGCACACCGAGCGGTTCGGCGGCGGATGGCTGCCCACCCGCTACGAGGACGTCGCCGCGATCGCCTACGACACCGAGAGCTTCTCCTCGCGCTCGATCATCATGAGCAATTTCCGCCCGCCCAAGGAGATCGCGCCCGTGGGCGGCGTGCCGCCGATCTCCTCCGACCCGCCCTTCCATCACGACGCGCGCAAACTGCTGCTGCCCGCCTTCACCAAGACCGAGGTGGGCAAGAGGGAGGCGGCGACCAGGGCGTTCTGTCATTCGCTGATCGACGCCATGGAGGGCCGGGAGGTCGTGGACGTCGCCCGCGACTACGCCCAGCACATCCCGGTACGCGTCATCGCCGACATGCTCGGTTTCCCGGTGGAGGACGGGCCCAGGTTCCGCGAGTTCATCGAAAGCGCGCTGGAAGGCGTCAACCTGCCGCCGGACGAGCGCGTCGCCAACATGGGCCGGCTCTTCGACTATCTGCTGGTCCAGATCCGCGACCACGTCGACCGCCCGCGTGAGGACCTGACCACCTTCCTCATCGACGCCGAGCTGTACGGCCAGAAGCTCTCCCCCGACCACGTCGCCGGCACCATGGCCCTGCTGCTCATCGCCGGCATCGACACGACGTGGAGCGCGATCGGCGCCTCCCTATGGCACTTGGCCAAGACCCCAGCCGACCGCGAACGCCTGGTCGCCGAGCCGGAGCTGCTGCCGACCGCCATGGAGGAGTTCCTGCGCGCCTACGCGCCGGTGACCATGGCCCGGCTGGTGAAGGAGGACCTGAGCTGGAACGGCGTGGAGATGAAGGCGGAGGACTGGATCCTGCTGTCGTTCCCCGCCGCCAACCGCGACCCCGCCTACTTCGAGCGCGCCGACGAGGTCGTGATCGACCGCGAGGTCAACCGGCACGTCGCCTTCGGCCTCGGCATCCACCGCTGCGTCGGCTCGCACCTGGCCCGCATGGAGCTGCGGATCGCGCTTGAGGTGTGGCTGGAGCGCGTCCCGTCCTTCACGCTGGCCGATCCGGAAGCGGTCACCTGGGCCACCGGCCAGGTCCGCGGCCCCAGAACCCTTCCGATCCGGCGCCTCTGATCACGGGCGCCGCGGCCGGAGTGTGCTCTCGACGAAGTCGTGGACCAGGTGGGCCATGCGCTCGTAGGACATCCACTGCCGGTCCAGGACGGCGGCCTGCCCAAGCCCGTCGAGCAGCCCGATCAGCTGCTCGGCGATGGCGTTCACGTCGCGGGCCGGCCTGAACTCGCCGGACCGGACTCCCTCCTCGATCACGTCGAAGAAGTACTGCCGGAACCGGGTGGCCATCGGCAGGTCCGCACCGGGCAGCCTGCCGCGCATGGCCACGTGGAAGTACTCCAGCCACAGGACGAACTCGTCCCGCTCGGCCCCGTTGGTGGGGATGGCCAGCGCGATCAGGCCGGCGAGCTTCTCGGCGCAGCTCGCCGGCTCCGCCATGATCGCGTCGCGCAGCCCCGACGCCTTCTCATGGGCCTGCCGCAACGCTTTGAGCAGGATCTGGTCCTTGTTCGCGAAGTAGTAGTGGACGACGCCGGTGGAGACGCCCGCCCGCGCCGCCACGGCCCGCACGGTCGTGGCCTCAAGCCCCTCCTCCACCACCACGTCGCGCGCCGCCGCGAGCAACTGCTGCTCCCGCGACGGCGCGGCCGTTTCCGTCCTGGGCTCGGGCGGCTCCTCGCCGGTGTTCCAGACCTCGCCGAGCGCGTCCAGCCCCGCACGCTCCTGGCGCACCTTCTTCAACAACCTCCAGGCCGTGGCGTACGGCAGGCCGAGCTCGCGGGCCAGATCGGCGGCCCCGACACCCCGCCTGGCCCGTTCGCGCCTGATGACCGCGAACCAGGTGGCGAGGGGTGTGGACGAACCGTGAAAGACCGTGCCCGCGGTCGGGCTGACCTGGTGCCCGCAGGTGGCGCAGCTGTAGGTCCGGCGCCCGTGGAGCCGGTGGAATCCCCGTAGTTCACCGCAGACCGGGCACTCGGCGTGCTTGCCGTCCGGGCTGAAGCGGGCCCGCCAGAGCCGGTCGAGGATCTCGTCCTCGGACATCCGTCACTCCCTGAAGATATGAATCCGCGCTGACTACTTGTCCAAGATATTCCTTGACAAGCACCGCAGGCGTATTTAAGTTCCTGGACACATAGTCAAGCAGGTTATTCATTTATGCACGTATACCTGCTCAGGTGAAGGAAGCCAACCATGCAAAAGGTGAACTGCGCGGTCGTCGGACTGGGCTGGATGGGCAGGATCAGGGTCGCCGCCCTGCACGCCAGCGGAGCCGCACGGATCGTCGCCTGTTGCGACCTCGACCCCGAGACGGCCGCGGGACTGCCGGAGGGCGTGCGCTTCTCGACCGACGCCATCGAGACCGTCACCTCCGGCGACGTCGACGCGGTCTTCGTCAGCACGCCCGACGGCCGGCACCGGGAGCCGGTGATCGCGGCACTGCGCGCCGGCAAGCACGTGTTCTGCGAAAAGCCGGTGGCGACCACGCTCGCCGACGCCGACGCGATGGTGGCCGCCGACCCCGGAGGGCGCCTGGTCGTCGGGCACTCCCTGCGGGCCGACAGCCGGTATCTGGCCGTGCGGGCGGCGACGGACGCGCTCGGGCCCGCCGTACACACGGTGACCAGGCGGAACTGGCCCGCGTCAGAGGGGCGGCGGCAGCAGGGACAGACGTCACTGGCCCTCTACCTCGCGGTGCACGACTTCGACGTGCTGCAGTGGATCGTGGGATCGCCGATCGTCGAGGTCAGCGGGGTCGCCTCGCGCACGCCCGTCCCCGGCCTGGACGAAGGCGGCGCGCACTCCATCGTCGCCACGCTGCGCTTCGCCAACGGCTGCGTCGGCGCCCACGAGACCTCCTGGGCACTGCCCGACCAGGCCGGCCTGGACCAGGGTGACCACGCCCTGTCCTACGTGGGCGTGAACGGCAACGCGTACCTGACCGAGCGAGACCACGGCGTCGTGGTCCACGGCGACGCCGCCCAGTTCCCCGACGCGCTGAACGGCGAGGTCTTCGGCGTCCAGACCGGGATGTACGTCAACGAGGTCGAGCGGTTCCTCGCCACCGTCCGCGAGGGCCGCCCGCCCCTGGTCACCGGGGAGGAAGCGCGCGGCGCCCTGGCCGCGGCGCTCGCCCTGGAGCAGTCCCTGCGCACGGGCCGCCCGGCCGGGGTCGCGGCATGAGCGCCGACGTCCGGCACCTGATCGGCGGGCGGAGCGTGGCCTCCGCCGACGGGGCCACGTTCGAGACCGTCGATCCGGCCACCGGGTCCAGGCTGGCCACGGTGGCGCTCGGCGGCGTACCCGAGGTGGACGCCGCCGTGAGCGCGGCCGGAGCGGCGGGCGAGCGGGACGACTGGCGGCGGCTGCCGCCCGCCGAGCGGGCGCGGCTGCTGCGCGCCCTGGCGGAGGTCGTGCGGAGCGAGGCGGAGTCCATCGCCGTCACCGAGTCCCGCGACAGCGGCCACCCCATCGAGGACGCCCGCGCGGACGTCGCGGTCTGCGCCGAGATCCTCGAGTACTACGCCACGCTGCCGGAGAACGTCCGCGGGACCAGCTATGCCGAGCAGCCCGGCTTCCTCACCACCTCCCGCCGGGAACCGTACGGAGTCGTCGCGGCGATCGCGCCCTGGAACTTCCCGTTCTTCTTCGCCGTCACCAAGACCGGCCCCGCCCTGGCCACCGGCAACACCGTCGTGCTGAAGATGGCCGAGCAGACGCCGCTGACCGCCGCCATGTTCGGCGAGCTGTGCTCGCGCGCCGGGTTCCCGCCCGGCGTCGTCAACGTCGTCAACGGCGACGCATCGACCGGCGCCGCGCTGGTCGCGCACCCCGGCGTCAGCAAGATCACGTTCACCGGCTCGACCGAGGTCGGCACGCTGATCCAGCGGTCCGGGGTGAGCTGCCACCTGGAGCTCGGCGGAAAGACGGCCAACATCGTCACCGCCCACGCCGACCTGGAGACCGCCGCCGCGGCCTCGGTGTTCCATGCCTTCTTCAACGCCGGGCAGGTGTGCACGGCCGGGTCCCGGCTGCTGCTCGCCGAGGAGATCGCGGAGGAGTTCCTGGAACTGTTCCTTCGCGCCACCGCGAAGGTCGTGGTCGGCGACCCGATGGATCCCGCCACCCAGATGGGCCCGCTGGTCAGCCGCGAGCACCGCGACGGCGTCGAGCGGGCCGTCGACGCCGCGCTCGCCGAGGGCGCCTCGATCGCCTACGGCGGCGGCCGTCCCCGCCAGGAGGGCGCGTTCCTCCAGCCCACCGTGCTCGACGGCGTCACCCCGTCCATGGCGGCGGCGCGGGAGGAGATCTTCGGCCCCGTCGTGTCGGTCCTCAGGTATCGCGACCTGGACGAGGCGGTACGCGTCGCCAACGACACCGTGTACGGCCTGGCCGCCACCGTCTGGACCGACCGCCTCGACGAGGCCGTCGAGCTCACCGACCGGCTCCAGGCCGGCATCGTCTGGACCAACGCCCCCTTCCGCGACCACGCCCACGTCCCCTACGAAGGCCACAAGGCCTCCGGCCGCGGCGAGGAGGGCGGACTGGAGACCATCCGCGAGTTCACCAAGCTCAAGGTCAACTACCTGGCCCACCGGGCCCAGCCCTCGCCCTGGGAAGCACCATGACGCTGGAACGACGCAGCATCGACATCATCCCCGCCGACGAGCGGACCGGCCGGCCGCGCGACCTGTTCAGCATCTGGTTCGCCGCCAACATCGGCCCGCTGACGTTCGTCACCGGCGGCATCGCGCCCCTGGTCTACGGGCTCGACTTCTGGTGGAGCCTGATCGCGCTGCTCGTCGGCCTGCTGCTGGGCGGGCTGGCCATGTCGCTGCACAGCGCCCAGGGGCCTCAACTCGGGGTGCCGCAGATGATCCAGAGCCGCGGCCAGTTCGGGGTCCGCGGGTCGCTCATCGTCCTGGTCGTCGTCCTGATCATGTACGTCGGCATCTACGCGGCCAACATCGTCTCCGGCGCCCAGTCCGTCAACGCCGTCCTGCCCGCGGTGCCGATCTGGCTGCTCTCCGCGCTGTTCGCGGTCGTCGGCCTGGTCGTGTGCGTGGTCGGCTACCAGCTGATCCACCTCATCGGCCGCGTCATCACCGCGGTGTCGGTCGCGACCGTGGGCGTGCTGGTCGTCGGCATGGCCGTCATGGGCAACGTCCCGGCGACCGTCTTCCAGATCGGCCAGCCGACCCTGCGCGGCTTCCTGGGCACGATGGCCGTCGGCGCGCTGTGGCTGATCGCGTTCGCGCCCTACGTGTCGGACTACTCCCGCTACATGCCCGCGCGGACCGCCAGCCTCCGCTCCACCTTCTGGTGGACGTACGCCGGCGCCGTCCTGGGCGGCATCGTCCCGATGGCCGTCGGCGTCATCGTCTCCATCGCGGTCCGCGGCGACGTCCTGACCGGGATGCCACAGGTGCTCGGCGGCCCGTTGAGCACGGTCGCGCTGCTGAGCTTCGCCGCGGTGATCATGCACTTCAACGCGATGAACCTGTACGGCGCCGTGCTCGCGGTCGTCACCATCGTGCAGACCTTCCGCTCCCGCTGGCTGCCCGGCACCCGCGAGCGGGCGGCGATCGGCGCGGCGATGGTCGCGGTGGCCTCGTTCGTCGCCCTGCTGATGTCGGACGACTTCGTCACCGGCTTCACCAACCTGATCATCCTGCTGCAGTACGTGTTCATCCCCTGGACCGCGGTCAACCTGGTCGACTTCTACCTGGTCCGCAAGGGCCGGTACGCCGTCGAGGACTTCTTCCTGCCCGACGGCGGCCGGTACGGCATGTACGACAAGCCCGCCCTGATCGCCTACACGGTCGGGATCCTGGTGGAGATCCCGTTCATGAGCACCATCCTCTACACCGGCCCTGTCGCCGCGGCCCTGTCCGGCGCCGACATCAGCTGGATCGTCAGCCTCGCCGTCACGATCCCGCTCTATCTCCTGCTGGCCCGCACCCGATCGGCCGACCTCGCACCGGCGGTCTAACGGCCGGTGGTTTCGCGCGTGAGCCAGCTGCCGACGGCGGCCATCGCCGTACCCCCGCTGTCGGCGTCGATGCGCTCGGCGAGGTCCGCGATCGTGACCTCGCCGAGCGCCCGCGCCCAGGCTTCCTCGGCGGCCGCCATCGCGCGGGCGATCGCGCAGGGCCGCTCACACCGCTCGGCCGGAAGGGCCAGCGGCCCGCGCTGACGGATCTCGGTGCACCGGTAGGCGGGCTCGGTGCCGTCGATGGCTCGCACCACCTCCAGCGCCGAGATCTCAGCCGCTGGCCTGGTCAGGGAGTACCCGCCGACCTGGCCCGCCGTGGAGCGCACGATGCCCGCCCGCGACAGCGCCTGCAGATGCTTGGCGAGGTAGGCGGGCGGGGTGCCGTGCAGTTCCGCGAGCCGGGCGGCGGGCACGGGCTCGCGGCTCTGGCTGAGCGTGACGCAGCTGTGCAGCGCCCACTCCACCCCGTTGGACAACTTCATGGTCCCCATCTTACGGACATTTTCTGTCCGAGTTGTGTGATAGAACTCGGATAGAAAATATCCGAGATCAATGGAGGCTGGACGATGGGCAAGCAGACGCTCGGCATGGCCGGGCTGGCGATGTTCGTGGCGGCGGCCAACCTGCGGCCGGCGATCGCCGCGGTCTCGCCGCTCGTGGACCGCATCCGCGCCGACCTGGACCTGACCGCGACCGCCGTCGCGCTCCTGACGACCATCCCGACCCTGGCCATGGGCCTGTGCGCGCCACTCGCCGCCCTGGCCGGCCGGCGTCTCGGGCTTCAGCGCGGTGTACTGCTCGGCCTGGCCCTCATCACCCTGGCCACGGCCGCCCGCGCCGCCGGCTCGTCCACCTGGCTGCAGCTGAGCTGCGCGGCGGCGGTCGGAGCCGGGATCGCCATCGCCCAGACACTGCTCCCCGCCGTCGTGAAGACCCGCTTCGCCGACCGCGCCGGCCTCGCCACCGGGGTCTACACCGCCGGGCTCGGCGCGGGCGGCGCCGTCGCGGCCGGGGTCAGCGCTCCCCTGGCCGGCTTCCTGGGCTCCTGGCCGGGCGCGCTCGCGTCCTGGTCCCTGCTCGCCCTCGCCGGCACGGCCGTCTGGACGGCGTCGCGGCGCTCCCTGGCCCTGTCCGACGTGACCGCCCCCGCCGGCCCCGCCACCAGCGGCCTGCCGTGGCGCAGCGCCGTGGCCTGGCGGGTGACCATCCTGTCGGCCGCCAACTCCGCCCTGTACTACTGCGAACTGGCCTGGATCGTGCCCCTCCTGCGGGAGAGCGGCGCCGGTGGCGGGGGCCTGCTGACCGTGATGATCGGCATCCAGGTGGCGGCGATGCTGGCCGTACCCGCACTGCTGGGCGAGCACCGAGACCGGCGCGTAGGACTGGCGCTGACCGCCACCCTCACCGCCATAGGCTTCGCCGGCCTGTCCCTCGCCCCCGCCACGGCGACCTGGCTGTGGATAGCCGCCCTGGGCGTCGGCCACGGCGGCCTGTTCACGCTGATCCTCACGCTCCCCGTGGTCCTGAGCCACGACGCCGCGCAGGCCGGCCGCATCAGCGCGATGGCCTTCTTCATCGGGTACGGCTGCGCCGCCCTCGCCCCCGTCCTCGTCGGCGCCCTGCGCGACACCATGGGCGACTTCCGCCTGGCCTTCGGCGCCCTGGCGGCGGTGACGGCGCTGACCCTCATCCCCGTGGCCAGGTTGAGTAGGGGGATGCTCATGCCGGTAGGAGCCCAGCGCCCACACGATGAGACCTAGAAACCACGAAAGGGACACATCATGACCAGCACCAAAGAACAGACCCGCGTTCCCCTGGGCACGGACGACCGCGCGCGGGTCAAAAGGCTCACCGAAGAGGTCAAGAGCCGCCTCTACGAGGTGAGCCTCATCATGGGCCGCACCCTGGACCGCGACTTCCCCGCCGACTCACTGGTCAAGTACGAGCCCAAGCAGAGCACCCAGGCCGACGACGGCCAGACCATCGAAGTCGTCGTCATCGCCCTGCCCGACGGCACGTTCGCCTGCCTCCAGGACCCACCCGGCATCTCCGTCTACCCCTGCTGAACCCCGCACACGCAAAGAGCCGCCTCGTGATCGAGAGCGGCTCTGTTTGTGCTGATGGGACTGGGTGGGGCTACCAGGACTTGAACCTGGGACCTCTTCCTTATCAGGGAAGCGCTCTAACCGTCTGAGCTATAGCCCCGCGCACACCGAACGTTATCGCATCCGCCGAACGGGTGCGAACCGGTTGTTCGGACGAGGAAAAGCTTACCGTGCCCGGCCCACTGCTTGCGCCGCCCCCATCGACGAATCACGGGGGCGGCGAAGACAAGCGGTGGCTACTCGGCCTCGCTGAAGGTCACCTCGACGCCGCCCACCAGATCGGAGGCGATGTTGTAGATGACCGCGCCCAACGTGGCCAGCGCCGTGATCAGCACGACGTTCACCGCGCCGATCAGCGCCGTGTAGCCCAGGATGCGCACCGGCTCGAACCAGGAGGCGATGTTGATCGGGATGGAGTTCTGGCCCTGCTCGCCCTTGCCGAGCTGGTTGACCAGGTCGACCAGCGAGTCGAACACGCCCAGGGCCGACAGCACGCCGTACAGCACGGCGACCGCCACGAACAGCACCACGAAGCAGACCAGGGACACCACGAAGCTGAACTTCATGGCCGACCAGGGCTCGATCCGGCGCAGGACCAGGTGGGCCTTGCGCGGCAGCCTGGCCCCGGCGGCGCCCCCCGCGGACTTCTTCTTGGTAGGTAGCTCGATCTTGGGCGGCGGAGGGGGAGCCTCGGTGGCGAGGGACGGCCGGATGCGGACCGTGTCATTACCCTCCGCGGGAGCCGGGGCCTCCGGTGCCCTCTGCTCTTCCTTGACCGAGTCAGCGGTCTCCGCCGGCGTGTTCTTCTGAGGCTGCTGCTGCTGGCCGTTCTCGCGAACGACCGGCTTGGTCTTGGCGGGACCACCCTGGGCGGCGCTCATCCGTTACTCTCCTCCCCCGTCTTCCTCTGCCTCGACCGAAGCCTCCAACGACTCGGCGTTTCGGGCGAGAGCCACCACGCTGTCGCCTTCGGCGAGATTCATCAAGCGCACTCCCATGGTCTGGCGGCCGGACTGCTTGATCTGCCCGGCACTCGTCCGGATCACCCCGCCCGCTGACGTGATCGCGAAGACCTCGTCCTCCGGGTTGACCATGACGGCTCCAACCAGCTTGCCACGTGCGCTGACAATTTTCGCCGTCAGCACGCCCTTACCGCCACGGCCCTGAACTGGATACTGGTCCACGGGCGTCCGCTTCGCGTACCCAGCCTTAGTGGCAATAAGCACATCTTGACCGTCTGCGATGCGATTCATGGCGAGAAGTTCGTCGCCTTCGAGGAACCTCATCCCGATGACACCGCTGGTCGCGCGGCCCATCGGGCGCAGCGCGTCGTCCGAGGCGGTGAACCTGATCGACTGCGCCCCCTTCGACACGAGCAGCAGATCATCCTCCTCCGACACCAGCCGGGCGGCGATGACCTCGTCGTCGTCGCGCAGGTTGATCGCGATGAGGCCGCCGGTCCTGGGGGAGTCGTACTCCTCCAGGCGGGTCTTCTTCACCAGGCCGCTGCGTGTTGCCAGCACCAGGTACTGCGCGACGTCGTAGTCACGCAAATCCAGAACTTCCATGACTGTTTCGTCGGGCTGCATGGCAAGAAGGTTCGCAAGATGCATGCCCCGCGCGTCCCGTGCCACGTCAGGCAGCTCGTACGCCTTGACCCGGTACACGCGCCCCTTGTTCGTGAAGAACAGCAGCCAGTGGTGCGTCGTGGTGACGAAGAAGTGGTCGACGATGTCGTCCTGGCGCAGCTGCGCGCCGCGCACGCCCTTGCCGCCGCGCTTCTGCTGGCGGTACAGGTCGGTCTTGGTGCGCTTGGCGTAGCCGTCGCGCGTGATCGAGACGACCACGCCCTCCTCGGCGATGAGGTCCTCGATCGACATGTCGCCGTCATAGGCGATGATCTCGGTACGCCGCTCGTCGCCGAACTTGTTGACGATCTCCGTCAGCTCTTCGTTGACGATCTCCCGCTGCCGTGCCTCGCTGGCCAGGATCGCGTTGTACTCGGCGATCATGGTCATCAGCTGGTCGTACTCGTCCTGGATCGACCGGCGCTCCAGGGCGGCGAGCTTGCGCAGCTGCATGTCGAGGATGGCCTGCGCCTGCACCTCGTCGATGTCCAGCAGCGACATCAGGCCCTGCTGGGCGTGCGAGGCCGACTCGGACGCGCGGATGAGGGCGATGACCTCGTCCAGCCGGTCGAGCGCCTTCAGCAGCGCGCGCAGGATGTGCGCGCGCTCCTCGGCCTTGCGCAGCAGGTAGCGCGTCCGGCGGACGATGACCTCGATCTGGTGGGCCACGTAGTGCCGGACGAACTGGTCGAGCCGCAGCGTACGCGGCACGCCGTCGACCAGGGCCAGCATGTTGGCCCCGAAGGTGTCCTGCAGCTGGGTGTGCTTGTAGAGGTTGTTCAGCACGACCTTGGCGACCGCGTCGCGCTTGAGCACGATCACCAGACGCTGCCCGACCCGCGAAGAGCTCTCATCGCGTACGTCGGCGATCCCCGTCAGCTTGCCTTCCCGGACCAGCTCGGCGATCTTCAGCGCCAGGTTGTCCGGGTTGACCTGATAGGGCAGCTCGGTGACGACCAGCGCCTGGCGGCCCTTGCCGTCCTCCTCGACCTCGACCACCGCGCGCATGGTGATCGAACCGCGGCCGGTGCGGTAGGCGTCCTCGATGCCCCGGCGGCCCACGATGAGCGCGCGGGTCGGGAAGTCGGGCCCCTTGACCAGCCCGATCGCCGCTTCGAGCAGCTCCTCGTCGGGGGCGTCGGGGTTCTCCAGGTACCACCTGACCGCGGCCGCCACCTCGCGCAGGTTGTGCGGCGGGATGTTGGTGGCCATGCCGACGGCGATGCCGCCCGAGCCGTTGACCAGCAGCTGCGGGAACCGCGCCGGCAGGACGTCCGGCTCCTGCGACTTGCCGTCGTAGTTGGGGCGGAAGTCGACGGTGTCCTTGTCGATGTCGCGCAGCATCTCCATGGCGATGGGCGCGAGCTTGCACTCGGTGTAGCGCATCGCCGCCGCCGGGTCGTTGCCCGGCGAGCCGAAGTTGCCCTGGCCGTCGACCAGCGGGTAGCGCAGCGACCAGGGCTGCGCCAGCCGTACCAGCGCGTCGTAGATCGACGTGTCGCCGTGGGGATGGTAGGTGCCCATCACGTCACCGACGACGCGCGCGCACTTGAAGTAGCCGCGATCGGGACGGTAGCCGCCGTCGTACATCGCGTAGAGGACCCGGCGGTGCACCGGCTTGAGGCCGTCGCGGACGTCAGGCAGCGCACGGGACACGATGACGGACATCGCGTAGTCCATGTAGCTGCGCTGCATCTCGGACTGGATGTCCACCGGCTCGATGCGCTCAGCCGGGAAACTGGTGTTCACTTCCGTCACAGGTGGTGATCCTTATTCTGGCTAAACGTCGAGGAAGCGGACGTCGCGGGCGTTACGGATGATGAAGTCGCGCCTTGCTTCGACGTCCTCGCCCATCAGCACGCTGAACAGGTCGTCGGCCTGCGCGGCGTCGTCGAGCGTGACCAGGCGAAGCAGCCGGGTCTCCGGGTTCATCGTGGTCTCCCAGAGCTGGCCGGCGTTCATCTCGCCGAGACCCTTGAAGCGCTGGACGTTGTCGCGCGGCCGCGGGTCGGGCTTGCCCGCGTCGATGCCGGCCTGGATGACCGCGTCGCGCTCGGTGTCGGAGTAGGCGTACGAGGCGTCGTCACCGCTGCGGTTCCACTTGATCTTGTACAGCGGCGGGCAGGACAGGTAGACGTGCCCGGCCTCGATCAGCGGCCGCATGAAGCGGAACAGCAACGTCAGCAGCAGCGTGTTGATGTGCTGACCGTCGACGTCGGCGTCGGCCATCAGGATCACCTTGTGGTAGCGCAGCTTCGAGATGTCGAACTCGTCGTGCACACCCGTGCCGAGCGCGGTGATGAGCGCCTGGACCTCGTTGTTCTTGAGTACCTTGTCGATCCGGGCCTTCTCCACGTTGAGGATCTTGCCGCGGATCGGGAGGATCGCCTGGTAGCGCGAGTCGCGCCCGCCCTTGGCGGAACCGCCGGCCGAGTCGCCCTCGACGATGTAGAGCTCGCACTTCTCCGGGTCGTTCCACTGGCAGTCGGCCAGCTTGCCCGGCAGGCCGCTGCCGGACTCCAGCAGCGACTTGCGCCGGGTCAGGTCGCGGGCCTGGCGGGCGGCGACGCGGGCGCGCGCGGCCTGCAGCGACTTGTTGATGACGTCCTTGGCCTCGCCCGGGTTGCGCTCGAACCAGTCGCGCAGGTGGTCGTTGCAGGCCTTCTGCACGAACGACTTGGCCTCGGTGTTGCCCAGCTTGGTCTTGGTCTGGCCCTCGAACTGCGGGTCGGCCAGCTTCACCGAGATGATCGCGGTCAGGCCCTCGCGGACGTCCTCGCCGGAGAGGTTCTCGTCCTTGCCCTCCTTGAGGAACTTCTGCTCGCGCGCGTAGCGGTTGACGATCGACGTCAGCGCCGCGCGGAAGCCCTCCTCGTGGGTGCCGCCCTCGGCGGTGTTGATGACGTTGGCGAAGGAGTAGACCGACTCCGAGTAGGAGTTGTTCCACTGCATCGCGATCTCGACCGAGATGCCGTCGCCCTCTTCCTCGAACGCGATGATCGAGGCGTGGGCCGGCTCCTTCTTGCCGTTGAGGTGCTTGACGAAGTCGGACAGGCCGCCCTCGTAGAGGTACTCGACCTGGTGCACCTCACCGTTGATGTGGTCCGGCCGCTCGTCGGTGAGCGTGATCGTCAGGCCCTTGTTGAGGAAGGCCATCTCCTGGAAGCGGCGCGAGAGCAGCTCGAAGTTCCACGTGGTGGTCTCGAAGATCGTGCCGTCAGCCCAGAAGGTGATCTCGGTGCCGGTGTCGTCGGTCGGCTCGCCCTGCTGGAGCGGCGCCAGCGGCTTGGAGTTCTCCAGGCGCAGGTGGTGGTAGTAGCCGTTCTGCTTGACCACCACGTCCATGGCTGTGGACAACGCGTTGACCACGGCGGAACCCACGCCGTGCAGACCGCCGGAGACGGCGTACGAGCTGCCGTCGAACTTGCCGCCGGCGTGCAGCGTGGTCAGGACGACCTCGACCGCGGAACGCTTCTCGACGGGGTGGATGCCCGTCGGGATGCCGCGGCCGTCGTCCACGACGCGCACGCCGTTGTCGGCGAGCAGGGTGACGTCGATGTGTTTGGCATAACCCGCGAGGGCCTCGTCCACAGCGTTGTCCACGATCTCCTGGACAAGGTGGTGCAGGCCGCGCTCGCCGGTGGAGCCGATATACATACCCGGGCGCTTGCGGACCGCCTCAAGCCCTTCGAGTACGGTGATTGAGCTAGCGTCGTAGGACAAGTGCGAAATCCTCCTGCCGCGGACACGCGGCTGGGTAAGCAGTCAACTGCGAGCTGCCCCTGCCGTGCCCGTCACCGTCGTGAGTGCCCCGATGCGCGGTCACCCGGGGGAGTCGGCTTGCTGCCGGGGTGACACGCAAGCGGACGTGTCCGGAATCCGCTTTCATTCTACCGGCTCGGAGCGCCGAAGGTGGCATTGAACGCGCCTGTGATGCTCTCTAGCTCGTTTTCCCCCCGCTTAAGCATCCCCCCTTTGCGTGGGGGGCTCATCGCGTCTGTGGCTCTCTGATCGCCCGGAGCGGGCTAGCCATAGGTGTCTCCGGGGCCCCGGCTGCCGGTCACGCGCAGGCCGCCGCTGGGACGTGGCGCGTTCTGCGGACCCCTGACCTTCACTTTTGTGACCGTGTTGTCACCGAGCTCCTCGTTCAGCCTGCGTACGAGGGTGCGCGCGAGCATCCTGACCTGCGTCGCCCACGCTGTGGAGTCGGCCACGACGAGCACCTCGCCGTCCTCGAAGGACTCCGGTTTGGTGTGCGCGGCGAGATCGGTGCCGACGATGTCCGCCCAGCGACCGAAAACCCCGCCGACCGCCGCGGAGCGCTCCCAGCCGCGGTCGGACAGCAGATCCATGATGGCCCGGCCGAAAAGCTGGGGATCGCCTGCTCCACGCGACGGCCCCGCGGCCCTGCGGCGCGGCTCGCGCCGGGGGAGCTGGCCGCGCTTGGCCGCGTCCGCCTTGGCCTGGGCCAGCTTCTCCCTGGCCATCGCGGCGCCACGCGCCGCCGGGTTCTCCTCATCGGACACGGCTCACACTCCCCTCGGCGACGTCATAGCGGGCTCCGACCAGCTCGCCGGGCACGTCGTCGTCCACAGCCGCCGTGATCAGGACCTGCTCCGCCGGCGCCACGATCTCGGCCAGCCGGCGCCTGCGCTGGGTGTCGAGCTCGGCGAAGACGTCGTCCAGGATCAGCACCGGATCGCCGCCGTCGGCCTTCAACAGGTCGTAGGCGGCCAGACGCAGCGCCAGCGCGAACGACCACGACTCGCCGTGGCTGGCGTAGCCGCGCGCGGGCAGCTCGCCGAGGCCGAGAACGAGATCATCCCGGTGCGGGCCGACGAGCGTGACCCCCCGTTCCAGCTCCGCGGAGCGCACCTCTTGTAGCCGCTCGCGCAGCCGCTCTTCAAGGGTTTTCCCCAAGTCTGTGGATAACGTCTGTGTATCAGAAGATCCACGTCCGCCGGGCTCTTCGCCCTCAGGATCATCCCCACCTGTGGACAACGTGCTGCGGTACGACAGGGTCGCCGCACCGCTCGCCGGGGCCAGCGCGGCATAGGCTCCGGCCGCCAGCGGCCGCAGCGCCTCCACGAGATCGAGCCGCGCCTGAAGCAACTCGGCGCCGTGCCGCGCGAGATGCGCGTCCCAGACCTCCAGAGTGCTCAGGACGTCCCCGGCGCCCGCCGACGCGAACGCGGTGTCGCTCTCCGCCCGCCGGGCGCTCCTGGAGCCTCTGCGGGCCTGCGCGGCCGTGCGCAGCAGCGCGCCGCGTTGCTTGAGCACCCGGTCGTAGTCGGCCCGCACCGCCGCGAACCGCGGCGCCCTGGACACCAGCAGGTCGTCGAGGAAGCGCCGCCGTTCCGACGGATCGCCCTTGACCAGCGCCAGGTCCTCCGGCGCGAACAGCACCGTGCGCAGCAGCCCGATCACGTCCCTGGGCCGGGAGACGGGGGAGCGGTTCAGCCTGGCCCGGTTGGCCTTGCCCGGGTTGATCTCCAGCTCGACCAGTGCCCGCCGGTCATCCCTGTGTACGGCGCAGCGGACGATGGCCCGCGCGGCGCCCTGCCGTACCAGGGGAGCGTCGTTGGCGACGCGGTGGCTGGAGTGCGTCGCCACATAGCCCAGGGCCTCGACCAGGTTGGTCTTGCCCTGGCCGTTCGGCCCCACGAGGGCGGTGATGCCCGGCTCCAGGCCGAGCTCCACCGACGCGTAGGACCGGAAGTCGGTCAGCGAGAGATGGGCGACATGCACCCAAGGAAGGTTAGTGGGCCACACCGGTCCCTGGGGTCACCGCCGTGCCGCCTGTGGAAAACCTAACCGGCTTCCTTGGGCGGCTTGACATCGGCGCCGGGGGAGTCCGCTCCCTTTTCGTCCGAGCCCGCTGTCCCGGTGACCGCGTGGCCGCCGAACTGGTTGCGGAGGGCCGCCACGACCTTCATCGCCGGAGAGTCGTCCTGGCGGGAGGCGAAGCGGGCGTACAGCGCGGCGGTGATCACCGGCAGCGGCACGGCGTGGTCCACAGCAGCCTGCACCGTCCACCGGCCCTCGCCGGAGTCCTGTGCATAACCCTTGAGCTCGTCCAGGTGCTCGTCGTCGTCGAGCGCGCGGACCATCAGGTCGAGCAGCCACGAGCGGATGACGGTGCCGGTGCGCCAGCTGCTGAAGCTGCCGCGCACGTCCTTGACGACGTCGGAAGCCTCCAGCAGCTCCCAGCCCTCGGCGAAGGCCTGCATCATGCCGTACTCGATGCCGTTGTGGACCATCTTGGCGAAATGACCCGCGCCCACCTCGCCGGCGTGGACGAAGCCGTCCTCGCCCTCCGGCTTGAGCGTCTCGAAGATCGGCATGACCTTGTCCACATGGGACTTCTCACCGCCGCACATGAGGGCGTAACCGTTCTGCAGCCCCCAGACGCCGCCGCTCACGCCGCAGTCGACGAAGCCGACGCCGCGCTTGGCCAGCTCCTCGGCGTGCTTCTGGTCATCCACATAGTGTGAATTCCCGCCGTCGACGACGATGTCGCCCTCGGCCAGCAGTTCGCCCAGCTCGTCGACGGTCTGCTGGGTGGGCGCGCCCGCGGGCACCATGACCCACACCACGCGCGGCGCCTGCAGCCGCTCGACGAGCTCCTTGAGGCTCCCCGCGTCGCTGACGGACGGGTCGCGGTCGTAGCCGACCACGTCGTGGCCACCGCGGCGGAGCCGCTCGGCCATGTTGCCGCCCATCTTGCCGAGTCCGACCATGCCGATCTGCATTGGTTGAATCCCCCTTGTCAGGCTTCCATCATTTCAGCTCGACAAGCGGATGGGCATGATCAGGTATCGGTAGTCGGGCGCCGCATCGCCATCCACAGGCTTGCCGCCGGTGAGGATAGCGGGCTTGGTGGACGTGGTCATCTGGAGCCTGGCCACGTCGGAGTCGATGGCGCCGAGTCCTTCGAGCAGGAACTGGTGGTTGAAGGCGATGTTCATCTCCTCGCCCTCGTAGTCCACGGGAAGGACCTCCACGGCCTGCGCCTCGTCGCCGCTGCCCGCCTCCAGCACGACCTCGCCCTCCCTGAACGCCATACGCACCGGGGTGTTGCGCTCGGCCACCAGGGCCACGCGCTTGACCGCCTCGACGAACGGGCCTGTGGACAACTCGGCCTTGGCCGCGAACTCCGTCGGCAGCAGGGAGCGGTACTTGGGGAACTCGGGGTCGAGCAGCCGCGTCGTGGTCCTGCGCCCGGCGCTGGAGAACCCGATCATGCCCTCGCCGGTGCCGCCGGCCGAGCTTAGCGCGATCTCCACCTCGGCGCCGGTGGAACCGAGAGCCTTGGCCGTGTCGGCGAGCGTCTTGCCGGGGATCATCGCGATCGCCGCGAAGTCCGGCTGCCCCGGCTGCCACCTCAGCTCGCGTACGGCGAGGCGGTAGCGGTCGGTGGCCGCGAGGGTCACGGTGTCGCCCTCGATCTCCATGCGCACGCCCGTGAGCATGGGCAGCGTGTCGTCGCGCCCGGCTGCGACGGCGACCTGGCCGACGGCCGAGGCGAACACGTCGCTGCCCACCCGGCCCGCGGCCGGCGGCATCGTCGGCAGGGACGGGTAGTCCTCCACCGGCATGGTCAACAGGGTGAAGCGCGCGCTGCCGCACGTGACCACGGCCTTCGCGCCATCCACCACGAAGTCCACAGGCTGTGCGGGAAGGGCGCGGGTGATCTCGGCGAGCAGCTTGCCGCTCACCAGGACGACGCCCGCTTCACCGGTCTGTAGTTCGAGCGTCACCTCCGCGGAGACCTCGTAGTCGAAGCCGGACAGCTTGAGCTTCTGCTCCCCGGTGACCTCCAGGCGCATGCCGGCCAGGACGGGCACCGACGGTCGCGCCGGGAGGCTGCGTGCCGTCCATGCCACCGCCTCAGCGAGGACGTCTCGCTCGATTCGGAACATCACGGTGATCAACCTCCTGGTTTCGTCGCTGATTCAAGTGTTCACTCTCCCGCACCTCTGGACGGGCGGAACCCCTCTATGGGTCTTGAGTTTCTTTGTAAGAGAGATAAGAGGTCATCGCACTAGGGGCGGTGGATACTGTGGACAACCCGAGTTTCCGCAGCTCAGCGGCCCGATTTTCATCCACTGCCCGTGTGGGTGACGCCTGGGGGTAACTCGCGAGCCTGGGGATGAACGGTCGTTCCCCACAGGCCGTCCCCAGATCACAGGGTGTTCATCCACGGGTTATCCACTGGGTTTCCACCGGTTATCCACGGGGTAAACGGAGCTCCAGGTGACCCCTGAAACCACTGTGCACAGGCTGTCCCCAAGTCGTCCACCGGTAGTCCCCAAGTTGTCCGCAGGATGTCCCCAGATTTATCCCCAGGCATCTGTCGGACTTTTCACGTTCATTCCGGCGGCGAACCCCGGCTCTCCGGGAGTTTCCGCTGATCCACAGTGTTATCCACAGGGTGTGCATGACGACTAGGACCCGTGCGACGTCTGCTTTATACGCATTGTCAGCTCGTTGACCTGGTTGTACATCGACCTGCGCTCCGCGATGAGCGAGCGAATCTTGCGCTCGGCGTGCATGACCGTGGTGTGGTCGCGGCCGCCGAACTGCTGCCCGATCTTCGGCAGGCTCAGGTCCGTCAGCTCGCGGGCGAGGTACATCGCGATCTGCCTGGCGTTGACGAGCGCGCGGCTGCGCGAGCTTCCGCAGAGGTCGTCGATGCTGATGCCGAAGTACTCGGCGGTCTTGGCCATGATGTTGGCGATCGTGATCTCGGGGCCGGACTCCGAGGTGATGAGGTCCTTGAGCACCACCTCGGCCAGCTGGAGATCCACACCCTGCCGGTTGAGGCTGGCGAACGCCGTGACCCGGATCAGCGCGCCCTCCAGCTCACGGATGTTGGTGGAGATCCGGCTGGCGATGTACTCGAGCACCTCGGGCGGCGCGGCCAGGCCCTCCTGGATGGCCTTCTTCCTGAGGATCGCGATGCGGGTCTCCAGCTCGGGCGGCTGGACGTCGGTGATCAGGCCCCACTCGAACCGGTTGCGCAGCCGGTCCTCCAGGGTGATCAGCTGCTTGGGCGCCCGGTCGCTGGAGATGACGATCTGCTTGTTGGCGTTGTGGAGCGTGTTGAAGGTGTGGAAGAACTCCTCCTGCGTCTGCTCCTTGCCCTCCAAGAACTGGATGTCGTCCACGAGCAGGATGTCGATCGCGCGGTAGCGGCTGCGGAACCCGTCGGCCTTGTGGTCGCGGATGCTGTTGATGAAGTCGTTGGTGAACTCCTCGGAGCTCACGTATCTGACCCGCGCGCCGTCGTACAGGGATTGCGCGTAATGCCCGATGGCGTGGAGAAGGTGGGTTTTCCCCAGGCCCGAGTCGCCGTAGATGAACAGCGGGTTGTACGCCTTGGCCGGAGACTCGGCCACCGCCACGGCGGCCGCGTGGGCGAACCGGTTGCTGGCGCCGATAACAAATGTCTCAAAGGTGTACTTCTGATTGAGTCTGGCCGGTTCGCTGGGTTTGCTGCTTTTCGCTTCCCAACGGGGCTGGGCCGGCTCCGGTGCCTTCTCCTGTTCATAACCGAACTGGCGCTGTGGATAATCGGTGGATACCGGCTGTGCCTCAGGCTGTGGGGAATAGAACTGGGGCGGCTCCGAGACCTGGTAACTCGGGGTTTGCGGAGGCTGTGGAAAGTGATCCACACTCTGGGGATAACTCTGAGTCACAGGCTGGGGATGAGCCTCGGGCACCGGCCGTGCCGGCGCCGTGGTGTCGATCATCACCGCCAGCCGCATCGCCCGGCCGAGCTCCTGCGACAGCGCGTGGGCCACCAGCGGCCGCAACTTGCCCTCGATGAGGTCCTTCAGGAAGTCATTGGGCACACCGAGCACGATCGTGTCGTCCGCCAGGGCGATCGGCCGGACCATGGACAGCCAGGTTCGCTGCTGGACCGGCACGCTCTCGTTGAGGAAGTTGTCCAGTGCCTTCGCCCATACGCCGCCGAGGTCCATAGTCCGGCTGCTCCTCCCTGTCGCGGCCCCCCGCGATCGTTTATCCACACACGATGGCCGCTCGCTCGGTGATCAGCCTCACCGTCCACAACAGGGTGGCCGTGTGTTGTCCGCACAGTCTCCACAAGTGATCCACAAGCTGTGCACAGGCTCACGGCGGGCCTAGAAGGGCCGACAGTATCGATGTGCACAGCTGTGTTCAAGACGTTGTCCACAGCCTAGTGGTACCTCGGTGCACATACTGTGGACGTGGCCGAGGCGGTGGAAAACCCACTTGTGGATACGTGGATAACCGGTGCTGGTTTGACCTGGGCCATACATGACCCGTAACGTACGACGGTCGGCTTGCCACACGACGGCGCTTCTGCATGCCCGTGGCGGGCCCGTCCATGAGTGTTAGGCGCCCAGCTCGGGCGCATCATCAAGCCTGGAGCCCACCCGTGAGCAAGCGTACTTTCCAGCCGAACAACCGCCGCCGCGCGAAGACCCACGGCTTCCGGCTGCGCATGCGTACGCGCGCCGGCCGCGCCATCCTTGCCGCCCGGCGTCGCAAGGGCCGCGAGAAGCTGTCGGCCTGACGGCTCGCTGCGCCCGATTCGTCCGCCCGCCGGTGACCTTCGCCGGCGGGCGATAGGCGTCTTCAGTGCTATCCCCAAGCTCCCGGATGCGGCGGGGCGAGGATTTCGCCGCTGCGGTCAAGCGCGGCCAGCGTGCCGGTCGCCCCACTTTGGTGGCTCATCTGAGGGTTTCTGGTGAAGAAGAACCTCTGGTGGGTTTCGTGGTCAGTCGTGCGGTCGGCGGGGCTGTCGTGCGCAACAGGGTCAAGCGCCGCCTTCGACACCTGATGCGCGAGCGTCTCGACCGCCTTCCGCGAGGTAGCCTGCTGGTGATACGCGCCAACCCACCGGCGGCGTCAGCGCCAAGCGAGGTTCTCGCCGGAGAACTCGACACCGCGCTGAATCGTCTGCTGAAGAGGCGCGAGTCCGCGACGGATGGACACAGATGACGGAGCAGCCGCAGGGCGAGCCGAGCCTCCCGGCCCGGGTTCTCATCGCCCCGATCCGGTTCTATCGGGCCTTCATCAGCCCGATGCTGGGTCCGCGCTGCCGTTTCTACCCCTCATGCAGTGCCTATGGACTCGAGGCGATAGCCGTACATGGTGCTCTTCGGGGCATCTGGCTGACCGTCCGGCGCATCGGGCGTTGTCATCCGTTCAACCCCGGAGGACTGGATCCGGTCCCTCCACGCCCGGTCCGGTCACACGAAACGCAAGGGAGCTAGCTCGGTGGATTTCGCCTGGCTGAACTGGCTGTACACAGCCATCGCGCAAGTCATCACCTGGATTCACCAGGCTTACAGCACCTTCATCAACCCCGCAAGCGGCTTGAACTGGGCGCTGACCATCATCACGCTCACCGTCATCATGCGGATCCTGATCTTCCCGCTCTTCCTCAAGCAGATGCGCTCGTCGAAGAAGATGCAGGAGCTCGCGCCGAAGGTGCAGGAGCTGCGCAAGCGCTACAAGAACGACAAGCAGCGCATGAACCAGGAAGTCATGGCGCTGTACCAGGGAGCGGGCGCCAACCCCCTCGGCGGCTGTCTGCCGATCGTGGCCCAGTTCCCGATCTTCATCTCGATGTTCACGGTGCTTCAGGCGATCGCCAACGGCACGGCGACCAAGTACGGCATGACCCAGGCCGTCGTCGACAGCGCCAAGCAGGCGCACATCTTCAGCGCCGGCATCTCGGAGACCTTCTTCTCCGCCCAGGCTGTCACGAGCAAGGTCATCATCGGCGTCTTCGTCGCGGTCAGCTCGCTGACCACCTTCCTCACCGTCCGGCAGAGCGTCACCCGCTCCATGCAGCAGATGCCGGACAACCCCATGGCGCAGCAGCAGAAGATCCTGATGTACATCTCGCCGCTGTTCGCCTTCTTCAGCCTGAACTTCCCCCTCGGTCTGATCCTCTACTGGGTCACCACCAACCTGTGGACGCTCGGTCAGCAGCACTGGTTCTACAGCCGGCACCCGATGCCGCAGTTCGATGCCAAGGGCAACGTGATCCCCGAGAAGGCCAAGCCCGGACTGCTCGCCAGGTTCCGGAAGACCCCTCCCGTGGAGGAGGCTCCCGAACCGGAGCCCGAGCAGCCTAAGATCGTGCGGAACCAGCCCAGCCGGCAGTCTCGCAGCAAGCGCACCGGCAGCAAGAAGTCTTGATCATAAAGGAGACGCTCGCCATGACCGAGGCTGAGCAGGAGAAGGCGGCACCCGACATCAACGCCCTGGAGCAGGAGGGCGAGATCGCCGCCGACTATGTCGAGGGGCTGCTGGACATCGCCGACATCGACGGCGACATCGACATGGACGTCGAGGGCGACCGCGCACTCGTCTCCGTCGTCGGGGTCAAGGGCGATGACTTGGTCGGGCCCGGGGGAGAGGTCCTGGAGGCCCTGCAGGAGCTGACCCGGCTGGCGGTGCATCGGCAGACGGGGGAGCGGTCGCGGCTGATGCTGGACGTCGCCGGGTACCGCGAGAAGCGCCGGGCGGAGCTCAGCAAGCTTGGCAACGAGATCGCGGCCCAGGTCAAGCGGAATGGCGAGCCTAAGTCGCTGCAGCCTATGACGCCGTTCGAGCGGAAGATCGTGCATGACGCGGTGGCGGCGGCCGGGCTGCGCAGCGAGTCCGAGGGGGAGGAGCCGCTGCGTTTCGTAGTGGTTCTACCCGTTTAACCGGTTTCCACCCTTAAAGGCCGTCTGTCCCGCCGTGGACACGACGGCCTTTCCCTTGCCCGACCTCCTTCTTGCGGATACGGCACCGCCTTCTCTGGGGTACGGCACCGCCTTCTCTCAGGCACAACACCGCCATCTCTGGGGTACGGCGCCGCCACGCCATACCCCCCCGAGCGGTGACCCCCGCCACCCGTCACCCGCGACTTGGCACCCGGACCTCCACCCGCGACCTGACCCCAGCACCAGTTCCTCGGCCTGCCACCGCTCCTCGGCCCAGCACCCGGCGCCCGCCTCACTTGGTCACCCGCCCCACTCGGTCACCCGCCCCACTCGTCATCTGGCGCTCGGCACCGGCCGCCCTCACCACTCGTCACCCGCCGAGTCGGCACCCGCGCTCGGCGCGGTGCCCGCCACCTCGGCTAGCTGCATGCGGCCCGGTCCCGCAACCACGATCCCCAGCGCCCCACACCCTCGTGATCCCGTGGCTCCCGACGGGAGCCCGGGGGCGGGGAGGTGAGAACGCCGGGTGGTGCTGGGCTGTCCGCGACGTCGCACCCCTCTGTGACCCCTAGCCTTGTATCCATCGACATCGGCGTTATTGGAAGGGCCACCAACCAGTGAGCGAAGAGCTACCGGCTCCGCCCGACATCGCACGGGAAGTCTTCACCGGAGAGGCATGGGATCGGGCGAGTGCTTTCGCCGAGATTCTGGCCGGGCCCGGTGTGGTGCGTGGGCTGCTCGGTCCGCGGGAGGTGCCGCGGATCTGGGATCGGCACCTGCTGAACTGCGCGGTGGTGGCGGAAGCCGTACCGGAGGATGTCAGGTTGGTGGACATCGGGTCGGGGGCGGGATTGCCCGGTTTGGTGCTGGCTATCGTGCGGCCGGACATCCGGGTGACGCTGCTGGAGCCGCTGCTGCGCCGTACCGTCTTCCTGGAGGAGAGCGTCGAGGCGCTCAAGCTGGACAACGTCGAGGTCTTGCGCGGGCGGGCGGAGGAGCTGGCCGGCAAGCGGGAGTTCGACGTGGCGAGCGCGCGGGCGGTGGCGCCGCTTGATCGGCTCTTGAAGTGGGCGATGCCGCTTCTTCGTGAAGGCGGCGAGCTCATTGCCATGAAGGGGGAGCGCGCGGCCGAGGAGCTTGCCGAAGCCAACGCGCAGTTGCAGGCGAGCGGGGCCCGAACGGCTGAGCTTGTGACCGTTGGGCACGGTAAGGTCGAGCCGCCTGCAACATTGGTTCGGGTGGTAGCAGGTCGTACGCCGGAACGTGGTAGGCGTCGACGAAGGAGGTGACCGTTGTGCCAGTGGCCGCATGTGGCCTTGGCTGGCCCGCCGTCCCTTCTTCGGACAGCCCAGCGGGGGTTGGTTGGCCCAAAATGGGCGTGTCGCGACAGCGAATTCCCGACACGACCGTGCCTCTGGTTGAAAGGATGGCCATCGTGACCCAGACCCCCCTTAACCCCGGTGATTCGCCGTTGGTACGAGAGGCGCTCAGCTCAGTGGTTTCACGTGAAACATCTGCTGTCCAATCGGCCCCCGCCGCGGGTGAGGCGCCCGGCGATGCCCGAGGCGCCTGGCCAAGACCGTCCAAAACCCGCGTGATCGCCGTGGCCAACCAGAAGGGCGGAGTCGGCAAAACGACCACATCGGTCAACATCGCCGCCGCCCTTTCGATGAACGGCCAGCGCGTCCTCGTCGTCGACCTCGACCCCCAGGGCAACGCCTCCACGGCCCTGGCCACCGAACACCGAGGCGACATCCCCGACGTGTACCAGGTCCTGGTGGACGACCTCCCGATGGCGGACATCGTCAAGGAAGTGCCGGAAATGCCCGGCCTATACTGCGCCCCCGCCACCATCGACCTCGCCGGCGCCGAGATCGAACTCGTCTCACTCGTCGCCCGCGAGGCCCGCCTCCGCCGCGCACTGGCCGCGTACGACGCCCTCGAGTTCGACTACATCATCATCGACTGCCCGCCGTCGCTCGGCCTCCTGACCGTCAACGCGCTCGTGGCGGCGGACGAGGTGATGATCCCGATCCAGTGCGAGTACTACGCCCTGGAGGGCCTCGGCCAGTTGCTCCGCAACGTCGACCTCATCAAGGCCCACCTCAACCCGACGCTCAACCTCTCCACCATCCTGCTGACGATGTACGACGGCCGCACCCGCCTGGCTTCACAGGTGGCGGACGAGGTCCGCGCCCACTTCGGCGAAACGGTCCTCAACACCGTCATCCCGCGCAGCGTCCGACTGTCCGAGGCGCCCAGCTATGGCCAGTCCGTCATGACGTACGACCCGGGCTCCAGCGGCGCGATGGCCTACATGGACGCCAGCCGCGAGATCGCCTACCGCGCCAGCAAGGTCTAAACCCCCAAGCCCCGCCTTCGCCCCACGCCCGCACCCCCCACCCGCGAGCCTCGCGAACCCGCCACCCCACGCCCCGCCACGCCGTCACCCCACCCCCGCGGCCCCGCCACGCCGTCACCCCATCAGCCACTGCACCTCCGCCCGCAGTCGCACCCGGCGCACCCCCACCACGCGTCCCATCCCCGCACCCCCAACCCGTGATCGCTTTCACCCCCCGGCACCTCCCACTCCGTGGTCGCTTCCAGTCGCGCACTGCCCACCCTGCGGCCGCCCTGACGCTCGCCGCTCTTCGGGAGCCGGTGTCCACTCACCCACGGCGACCCCCCGCCACGCAGCTCGTCCTGTCATGCGCGCTTCGCCCGTCGTGCATGCCCTATCCAGGGGTGCGCTTCACTCCGCTATGGGTGGCTTCGCTGTCTCAAGAGCGCCCACAGGAGACCGCGAGGCGCATGCAGAGGGCCGACACGCGCAAACGGGCAACCGTGGGTGCAGGGGAGCGAATGAGATGCGTGAAGGGGACTGTAGAGACGCATGGGGCTACAGGCGCACGGCGACCAGCCGTCTAGATGCTGGACGCCCGGCACGAGTAAGGCGCGAGCGTCAGTGGAGGGGGAGCAAGAGGTGGGCAGGCGGGTGGGAAGGAGGAGCAGGGGCGGACAAGAGAGCGGTGGAGGGAAATCTGGGGGCTTCGGGAGTAAATGCGGTGAAGCGCGTGTGGCGACAGGACACCGTGCGGCGTTCGCACCGGTAACCTCTCGTGGTGTGACCGGAAACGGCCGGGACGGTGAGGAGACGCAGTGAGTCAGCAGCGGCGGGGATTGGGCAAGGGGCTCGGGGCGCTGATCCCGACCGGTCCCATCGTTGACGGCACCGGAGCTGTGGCGGCCGACAACGGGACGGCTCCGGAGTCCGGTCCGAGGCCGATCGCGGGCGCGTACTTCAAGGAGATCGCTCTTACCGCCATCGTCCGCAACCCGCGTCAGCCGCGTGAGGTCTTCGACGAGGAACGTCTGGAAGAGCTGGCCGCCTCCATCAAAGAGGTCGGACTGCTCCAGCCGATCGTGGTCCGTTCGGTCGGTGGTGGCCGCTACGAGCTGATCATGGGAGAACGGCGCTGGCGCGCATCCAAGCTGGCCGGTTTGGAGCTCGTCCCCGCCATCGTCCGGAACACCCAGGACAACGAGCTCCTCCGTGACGCCCTCATCGAGAACCTTCAGCGCGAGCAGCTGAACGCTCTCGAAGAGGCCGCCGCCTACCAACAGCTCCTGGACGACTTCCAGGCCACGCACGAACAACTGGCCCAGAAAGTCGGCCGCTCCCGCTCCCACATCACCAACACCCTGCGCCTCCTGAACCTCCCGCCGGACGTTCAGCTGAAGGTCGCCGCCGGCACGGTCAGCGCGGGCCACGCACGCGCGCTTCTCGGCCTCGACAGCGCCGACGAGCAGATCCAGCTGGCCAAGCGAATCGTGGCGGAGCTCCTGTCGGTCCGCGCGGTCGAAGAGATCGTCGCCCTGGGCGGCTCCAAGGGATCCGGCAAGGCTCCCCGCGAACGCCAGCCCAACAAGCCGACCGCCCCCGGCCTGACGCATCTGGCCGACCGCCTCTCCGACCACTTCGAGACCAAGGTCAAGGTCGACCTGGGGCGTCGGAAGGGGCGCATCGTGGTCGAGTTCGCCACGATCGACGACCTGGAGCGCATCATCGGCACGATGGCACCAGAAGCCGCTCGCGCCATCCGCGACCACGAGTCCTAACAGCCCACTCACAACTCCCAGCCTCCACGAGCGCTGCCGCGAACCAGCGAACCAGCGAACCAGCGCTGCCCCGAACCAGCGCTGCCCCGAACCAGCGCTGCCCCGAACCAGCGCTGCCCCGAACCAGCGCTGCCCCGAACCAGCGCTGCCCCGAACCAGCGCTAGCCGCTGCTAGACGCGCTGTTCGGCTACGTGCGTCGACGGCCATGAGGATCTCGCCGCCGCCTGAGTGCCGTCACCGATGGACGCCTGACAGGAATCGCGAGTCTTGGTCTCCGCTATCTCGCGTATGCAGAGAGCGTCTGCGGGAGGCAGCTCGTTGTGTTGATGCGCTGTTTCACGTGAAACCACGAGCGAGGCCGGCACTGAGGGAGCCGATTCCGACGAGGGTGTTCCTACGATGCCCTTGTGGCTGAACCTCGCCAGAGGGCCGCCATGGCTCCGCGCTGGGGCTTGGTTTCACGTGAAACAGGGCGAGTGACTGGCGCATTGCGGGGGTCGTTTCACGTGAAACATGGAGTGGAGGACCGGCGCTGTTTCACGTGAAACGGGGAGCGGTGGGCGCGGCGCGGTGGCTGGGGAGCTGTCCGGGGATTAACGGGCGACGGCTTTGCGGATGGCTGCTAGGAAGTCGTCCACGTGATCTGGGGTCGTGTCGAAGGCGGTCATCCAGCGGACGAGGTTGAGGTTCTCGTCCCAGTACTCGAAGCGGAAGCGCTCCTTGAGTGTCCGTACGGCGTCGCGGGGGAGTGTGGCGAAGACGGCGTTCGACTCTACGGGGAAGGCGATGCCGATCTCCGGGAGGTCCCTTACGCCGTCGGCCAGGCGGTGGGCCATAGTGTTCGCGTGGGTGGCGTTCCGGTGCCAGAGGTCGTCGGTCAAGAGAGCGGTTAGCTGGGCGGAGATGAAGCGCATCTTCGAGGCCAGTTGCAGGGACTGCCTTCGGAGGTATGGGACGGCGTTGTTCAGTGAGGGGTCGAGAAGGATGATCGCCTCGGCGGCCATCGCGCCGTTCTTGGTGCCGCCGAAGCTGAAGATGTCCACACCGGCGTCCGTGGTGATCGTGCGAAGGTCGCAGCCGAGGTGGGCGGCCGCGTTGGACAGGCGGGCGCCGTCTACGTGGAGGCGCAGGTTCGCGCTGTGTGCGGCTTCGGCCAGGGCGGCGATTTCGTCGGGGGTGTAGCACGTGCCCAGTTCGGTCACCTGGGAGATGGAGACGACTGTCGGTTGGACCTCGTGGTGGGCGCCGAGTACGTGGAGGCGGTCGGTGATGTCGTTCGGGCGGAGCTTGCCGTCGGCGGTGGGTGCGGGGGTTAGCTTGACGCCCAGGAGACGTTCGGCGGCGCCGGTCTCGTGGGTGGCGATGTGGGCGCTCTCAGGACAGATGATGCTGTCGTATCGGCCCAGGGACAGCGCCAGGCCGATCAGGTTGGCGCCCGCTCCGTTCAGCACGGCGAAGCCGTTCGCCTGCTCGCCGAAGATGTGTTTGATCTGACGCTCGAAGGCGGAGGTCCAGTCGTCGCCACCGTAGGCGGGGGCGTCGCCCGTGTTGGCGGATGCCATCGCCTCCAGGACGGCCGGGTGGACGCCCGCGTGGTTGTCGCTGGCGAAACTCTTGGGGTAGGTCGTGTCGATCAGCACACGGCAAGGCTACTCAGACGGTCCTGGTGAACTCGGCACGCGCAGCCGCGCGCGAAGGTCGACACTCTGCGCCGTGGGGGCGGCGCTTGTTCTCACCGCTCCGGGGAGGTCCGCGTGGATTCACCTAGCTACGGTCGCTGGGGCTGAGTGGGGGGAAGGAGGAGAGAGCGAGAGCGGGCAGAAGGGCGAGCAGAGGAGGACAGGGCGAGTATGCCGGGGAGGCGTCGCGCGGGGTGAGGGAGCGCGGTGAGCAAGTTTGCCCGGGAGAGGTGGGGTGCGAGGTCAAGGGAGGTGGGTTGGGGCCCGGCGGGAGATGGAGTGCGAGGATCAGGGGGAGGTGGGGTGCGAGGGTCAGGGGGAGGTGGGGTGCGAGGGTCAGGGGGATCGTAGGGGGCAGGGGGAGGTGGGGTGCCAGGGTCAGGAAGAGGTGTGGCGGGTGGCGGCTATTTCCAGGAGGCCGCGGCATAGGGTGCCGAGGTCGCGGCCGGCGGATTCGACGGCCATCGGGAGGAGGGAGGTCTCGGTCATGCCGGGGGCGACGTTCACTTCGAGGAAGTGGGGGGCGCCGGTGGCGTCGACGATCAGGTCGGTGCGGGAGATGTCGCGCAGGCCCAGGGCGGTGTGGGCGGTGACGGCGGTCTTCGCGCAGGCGGTGGCCGCCGCTTCTGACAGGCGGGCCGGGGCGAAGAACTCGGTGTGGCCGGCGGTGTAGCGGGCGGCGTAGTCGTAGACGCCTTCGTCTGGGACGATCTCCACGGCGGGCAGCGCCACCGGGCCGTCGCCCAGGTCCACCACTGAGACGGCCACCTCGACGCCTTCGATGCAGCGCTCGATGAGCGCGGTGTCGCCGTAGGCGAAGCAGCCGACCATCGCCGCCGGCAGTTCCTCGGCGGTACGCACGATCGAGGCGCCCAGCGCGGAACCGCCCCTCGCGGGCTTGACGAACAGGGGCAGGCCGAGGCGGTCGACGATGCGTCCCAGGACCACGGTGGCGCCCAGGTCGTGGAAGGTCTCCTTGGGCAGCGTGATGGAGTCGGGGGTGCGCAGGCCGACGGAACGTACCACGGCTTTGGCCGTCGGCTTGTCGAACGCCACCCGGCACGCGTCAGGATCGGCGCCTACGTAGGGGACGTTCAGCAGTTCCAGGACAGAACGGATCGCGCCGTCCTCGCCGGCTCCGCCATGCAGGGTGACGAACACGGCGTCCGGCCGGTCCGCCAGCACGGTCGGCACCAGGGAGGAATCGGTGTCACGGGTCTCGACGTCGACACCCGCCGCCCGCAGCACCTCACTCACCCGGCGACCGGAGCGCAGGGACACCTCCCGCTCATAGGAGAGTCCACCGGCCAGCACGAGCACGTGACCCAGTTCGCCCATCTCTTTCCCCTCTGCCGAAAAGCACGCCGTCCAACCGTACCGGTTCGGCTCCGCCATTCGTTTCCCTCGCGACGGCGGGCCATCCGCTCATTTCTGACGCTCGGTGGCTCGATCTCGTGTCAGCAGCACGCGCGAGGGCTCGCCGAGGCAGGGAAGGGCGGGGAGATGCGGCGCCAGGAGCGGGCACGAGCGGGCAGCGAGCAAATCGACGGGACAGCGAGCGCTGAGGCAGAGGCGCTCACGAAAGCGGTGGGGTGGAGCATCGCGGAGCGCTGGCACGGACGCGCGCAGGGAGGATGGCGACGGCGAGGGGAGGGGAAGCGGGGGAGCGCGCCGGCGCTGAGGTGGGTGGGCAGAAAGAAGGTGGGGCCGAGGTACCGGGAAACGGGTGGCTCGGCCCCGGTGAGGAACGGGTGAGGTCAGGCGAGGTCCGGGCCCGGGGTGTCCACTCCGGGGTGGCCGGGTGGTGAGGTGGTGCCGAAGGTGTCGCGGAGCTGGAGTTCGTCTTCGATGACGCCGGCCAGCCGTCGCACCCCTTCCCGGATCCGGTCCGGTTCCGGATAGCAGTACGACAGACGCATCTGACGGCTGCCGCTGCCGTCGGAGAAGAAGCCGGTGCCGGGGACGAACGCCACCCGCTCAGCCACCGCCCGAGGCAGAATCGCCTTCGAGTCGAGGCCTTCGGGAAGGCTGGCCCAGACGAAGAAGCCGCCCGCGGGCCGGGTCCAGGTGACGCCGGAGGGCATGAGGTCGGTCAGCGCGTTCAGGAGGGCGTCGCGGCGTTCGCGATAGAGCTCCTTGAACGTCTTGATCTGCTCACGCCACGGCTGCGTGGCCAGGTACTGGCCCACGGCAAGCTGGGTGAAGGACGAGTGGGAGAGCACGGCCGACTCCATGGCGAGGACCAGTTTGTCGCGGATGGCGTGCGGGGCCAGGGCCCAGCCCACGCGAAAGCCCGGAGCCAGAGTCTTGGAGAACGAGCCCAGATACACGACCCCGTCGGGGTTGTCGGCACGCAGGGCGCGCATGGGCTCGCCGTCGAAGCCGAGCAGTCCGTACGGGTTGTCCTCGACGATCAGTACCCCGGCGCGCTGGCAGATGTCGAGCACCTGCTGGCGGCGGGCGGCGTTGAGTGTGACGCCGCCGGGGTTGTGGAAGGTTGGGATCGTGTAGAGGAATTTGATCGTGTTGCCGGCGGCCTGCAGCGCGTAGATGGTCTGGGCCAGGGATTCGGGCACGAGACCCTGATCGTCCATGGTGATATGGACGACTTTCGCCTGGTACGCGCTGAATGTCCCCAGAGCGCCCACATACGAGGGTCCCTCGGCCAGCACCACGTCACCCGGGTCGATGAAGATGCGGGTGATCAGATCGAGGGCCTGCTGGGAACCGACCGTGACGACCACGTCGTCCGCACCGGCCTCGATTCCCTCCAGGCGCATGACCTCGCAGATCTGCTCGCGCAGATGCGGGTCGCCCTGGCCGGAGCCGTACTGGAGCGCGACCGGGCCACGCCTGGTGACCAGATCGGAGACCAGCTCGCCGACCATGTCGAGCGGGAGGGCCGTGACGTACGGCATGCCGCCGGCCAGCGAGACCACCTCGGGCCTCGATGCGACGGCGAAAAGAGCTCGGATCTCGGAGGCGACCATCCCGGTAGCTCGCGCGGCGTACCGATCGACGTAGGCGTCGATACGCGACCCTTGGGTCGCGGGCGTCTGACCGTGATCCGTCTCTTCTGTCACGGTCCACCTCCTAGGTGTCAAATGGAGCCGAGAGACCAGAGTACGTGACGGGCCACGATCGCCGTGCACCCGCTCCCCGCTTCGTCACTGGGCTACGATGCCAGCTGGGGACGCGGATTTCGCGCGTTTTTCCGGGTCAACGATTGGGGCCGTAGTTGTCGCGTCGGCTGGTCAACATCACCCTGGACAATCTCGACGATCTGCCGCGCCGTTGCCGGCGGTGTGTTTTCTGGGAGCTTGACCCGGTCAGCGGGGAGCGCGCGGCCGACGCGGGCGACCCTGGGCTTGAGAAGGAAGCGTGGATCTCCGGAACGCTCCTGGAGTGGGGCAGCTGCGGGAAGATTCTTTATGTCGACGGGGTTCCGGCGGGGTTCGTGCTCTACAGCCCGCCGCTCTACAGCCCGCGCTCCGTGGCCTTCCCCACCTCGCCGGTCAGCGCGGACGCGGTGTTGCTGATGACGGCCCACATCATTCCGGAGTTCTCCGGGGGCGGGCTGGGGCGCATGCTGATCCAGGGCGTGGCCAAGGACCTCACCCGGCGCGGGGTCAAGGCCATCGAGGCGTTCGGCGACCTGAAGTGGGAGAAGCCGGGCTGTGTGGTGCCCGCCGAGTATCTGCTTTCGGTCGGCTTCAAAACGGTGAGGCCGCATCTCCGCTTTCCGCGGCTGCGGCTGGAGCTCAAGACGGCCGTCTCGTGGCGTGAGGACGTCGAGGTGGCGCTGGAGAGGCTCCTCGGGTCAATGAGCCCGGAAAGAGCATTGCGTCCCGTCTGAGGGCGTTCTGGGGGCTCGGCGAAGGCCCGGCCAACGAATGGGCCTTCGCCGTACAGCGGAAGGGGTTAGATGATGCCTTCGAGCTCGCGCATCAGCATCGCCTTGGGCTTGGCGCCGATGATCTGCTTGACCACCTCACCACCCTTGTAGACGTTCAGGGTCGGGATCTGCAGCACGCCGTAGTTGCGCGGGACCTCGGGGTTCTCGTCGATGTTCAGCTTGACGATCTCCAGCTTGTCGCCGTGCTCCTTGGCGATCTCCTCGAGGATGGGCGCGACCTGACGGCAAGGCCCGCACCACTCGGCCCAGAAGTCGACCAGCACCGGCTTGTCGCTCTTGAGGACCTCGGCCTCGAAGGTGGCGTCGGTTACAGCCTTCACGATTGCGCTCCTTAGTTCTCGTGGGTGGCCAGCCAGCGCTCGGAGTCCAGGGACGCCGAGCAACCGGTGCCGGCCGCGGTGATGGCCTGGCGGTAGATGTGGTCGACGACGTCGCCCGCGGCGAAGACGCCGTCGACGTTGGTCTCGGTCGTCGGCGCGGAGACCTGGACGTAACCGTCCTCGTCGAGGTCGATCTGGCCCTTGACCAGGTCGGTGCGCGGGTCGTGGCCGATCGCGAGGAACAGCGCGTCGGTCGCCAGCTCGCTCTCCTCGCCGGTCTTGACGTTGCGCAGCTTGACGGCCTCGACCTTGTCGGCGCCGAGAACGTCCACGACCTCGGTGTCCCAGATGAAGCGGATCTTGTCGTTGGCGAACGCGCGCTCCTGCATGATCTTGCTGGCGCGCAGCTCGTCACGACGGTGGACGACCGTGACCATCCGCCCGAACCGGGTCAGGAACGTGGCCTCCTCCATGGCGGTGTCACCGCCGCCGACGACCACGATGTCCTTCTGCCGGAAGAAGAACCCGTCACAGGTGGCGCACCACGACACGCCGCGTCCGGACAGCCGCTTCTCGTTCTCCAGGCCGAGCTCGCGGTAACCGGAGCCCATCGCCAGGATGACCGACTTGGCGTAGTACGTATCGGTGTAGGTCTTGATGACCTTGGGGTTGGCTTCGAGGTCGACCTCGATCACGTCGTCGGCGACCAACTCAGCGCCGAAGCGCTCGGCCTGCTTGCGCAGGTTGTCCATGAGGTCGGGGCCCATGATGCCGTCCGGGAAGCCCGGGAAGTTCTCCACGTCGGTGGTGTTCATCAGCGCACCGCCCGCGGTGACGGACCCCTCGAAGACCAGCGGCTTGAGTTCGGCGCGTGCGGAGTAGACGGCCGCGGTGTATCCAGCGGGGCCGGACCCGATGATGATCACGTTACGGACGTCGCTCAACGCTCTCACGCCTTCCTCGTCTGCTGTTGCCTGTCGCGTCAACAGATCCTAGGCCCGCGTGATTCCCTTCCCTGCCCACAAAACGAAAGAGCCCACCGAAGTGGGCTCTGACGTGGGGTTTCGCTTACCAGCGGCCGACTGTGGGCTTGCGAAGGTTCTTGCAGTTGAACGGGTCCACAACGTCGAGCCTGAGCTTGTTCTTCGGCTGGTTCTTCCAGGAGGCGACGATCAGCGCCTCCTGACCGTTGTACTGGCCCTGGTCGACCGCGAACGGCTTGAGCTTCGTGCGCGAGGAGACCTGGTTGACGCACTTGGAGACGCCGGTCGGCGTCTCACCGCCGCCCAGTGCCTCGGCGTTGCCCATGAAGCCGACCATCTCCCGGCGCAGGTCCTGGTCACTGTAGTTGTGGTTGCTGTCGGTCAGCGCGTAGCCGCGGCTCTTGACCTCGTTGCGCGTGGCCGTAGGAGGAGAAGGTTGAGCGGCCTGCAGGCCGCCACCGCCGTTCCCGCCCGAAGCCGTGAGCATCCCACTCGACAGTACGGCGGTGCCGACCACCACAGCGGCAGCGGCCGACGCGACCGCGGGCAGAGCCCACCGGCGCCGTCGGGAGGCCCGTGGCCGAGCAGGGACGATCGTGCCGTCATCGGCGACCACCCCGAGGCGAACCGGCGTCTCGGCGGCCGTTTCCCACGGCGCGTCCCGCATGAGCTCGTCCCAGTCGGGCGCTTCCGCCAGGCCGACTCCGCCCCTGGAGGCCTCGGCCGCCAGCGCCTTGTCGATGCGTAGCGCGACTCCCATCGGCATCGCCGGTGTTGGGGTCGCCGCGAGCACCTCGCGAACCGCCGCCAAGTCCGCGAGTCGCGCCCCGCAGGGGGTGCACACCGCGAGGTGTTCGCGTACTTGGCGCGCCGTGCCGACGTCTAGAAGACCCTCGGCCAGCTCGGCCAGGATCTCGAGGTCGTAGTGCGTATCACCCGTCACGAAGTTCTGCTCCCTTCGCGGATGAGACGCGACCGAGGTCCGAACGGTTCCGCAGATGCGAAAGAATTGGGGCAAGTTTCGCGCGTCCCCGCGCACAGCGGCTTTTCACCGTCCCGCTGGGGACTTCGAGCACTTGAGCTGCGTCTTCGACCGAATAGCCCATCATGTCGACCAGCACAAGAGCAGCTCGCTGATCGGCGGGCAGGAGTTTGAGAGCAGCCGAAACCTCCATGGAAACTTCACGTTCGAGGGTCTGGTCGGGCATCGGTGTGTCACGTTCGGCGGCTTCGATGAGCTCGTCGTCGGCGACCGGCCGGACCGACTTGCGGCGCATCCGGTCGAGGCACGCGTTGACCACGATGCGGTGGAGCCAGGTGGTGACCGCGGCCTCGCCGCGGAAGGTGGCGGCCTTGCGGTATGCGGAGACGAAGGCGTCCTGGACGGCGTCGGCCGCTTCGTCCGGGTCGCCCAGGGTGCGGAGGGCAACCGCCCACATGCGGTCCCGGTGCCTCTTGACTATCTCGCTGAACGCATGTGGATCCCCGTTGATGTGCGCGGCGAGCAGCTCCGCATCGGAATGCTCTGCGCCTGAGGGTGTCTCGGGTGGGGAGTTCACAAGGGGGTTCCTGATTATGCTGATCCGGGAGAATGCACTACTACGTCATAGATGGTGCCATGAAACCCGCCATCGTCCGCAGGAAGACGCGTAAACCAGATCAAAACGTACTGGCCGCTTGCGGGCTGCTCAGGCGTCAGAGTGATCTTTCCCGAGCCGTCCTTGTGACGCGCCACCGTCTTCAGCGAACCCAGCTCGCGTGAGTCGCCCACCTTCAACTCGACGTCGGCGCCCGAGGCCCCGGACAGCGTGGCCACCACGTCGCTCACCTGGACCGGCTTGCCCATGTCGAGCAGCAGGCCGACGCCGTCCTTGAGCCCGCCGAGGTCGGCGTCGTTGTAGTTCTCGGTCTTCCAGAACGTGCTGGGCTTGCCGTCGATGGCCGCCGAGGCCCGGTCCGGCTTCTCCGAGCCGTCGCCGAGCGGGTCGAAGCCGTCGGCCTTGGCCGGCTTGACCGGCTGGATCTCGGCCGCGGCCGTCTTCGACGTGCTCGGCTCGCCGCCGCCCGCCTCGGGCGCCGACGGGCTGCCGAGGCTGCGGCCGATCGTCCACGCGCCCACGCCGACGGCGGCGATGACCAGGAGGACGACCACGGTCATCAGCAGCCGGTTGAGCATGCTGCCGCCGCTGTTCTGCGGGCGGTTGGAGATCACGGTCTGCTGGGGCGGAGGTTCGCGCCGCGTGTCGAGGCCCTCGGAGCGGGAGGTCGTGGTGACCGACGGCGCGGGCGAGGCGTAGGAGATGGAGATGGGCATGGGCCGCGGGACGCCGGACAACTCCTCGGCGACCTCGGCCGGTGTGGTCAGCGCCGGATGGCCCTTGCGCGACTCGGGCAGCACCGCCCGGACGGTGATCATGTCGAGGTAGCCGGGCAGGCCCGCGGTGACCTGCCGGGGCGTGGCGAAGTGGCCGTCGATCATGGGCGCGGCGGGCAGCCCGCCCTCGTCCTCGTCGCCCGGCCAGTGCCCGGTCAGACCGGCGTACAGCAGCCGGCCGAGACCCTCGGCGTCCTCGTGGGCCGGGTGGTCGGCGGTGAGCCCGGCCAGCGCGGCGTCGACCGCCACGCCCAGCACCTTGACCGTGCTGCCGGTGGTCCACACCAGGTGGGCGGGGCGCAGGCAGAGGTGGTAGAGGTCGGCCTCGTGCGCGTGGGCCAGGGCCTCGGCCGCCTCGGCGACCAGGCCGGCGGCGCGCTCCGGGTCCAGCGGCCCGGCGGCCAGCAGGTCCGACAGCGACTCGCCGGTCACCCACTCGCTCACGACGTACGCGTGGTCGTCGTCCTGGGCGGCGTCGAAGACCTGTGTCAGCCGGGGATCGGTGAGGCGGCTGGCGGCGCGGGCGGCGGTGACGACCTCGTGGACACGCGGGAAGTCGGGGGCGAAGGTCAGAACGGCCACGGGACGGGCGAGGATCTCGTCGATGGCTTTCCACAAGGTGGCACCGTCGGACTCGCTCACGCGGTCCTCCAGCCGGAAACGCTCAGCGAGGCGCGTGCCCGGTTCGACCGCCGACGTGCTCACTGACCTTCTCCGCTCAGCCGATCGGGCGAGTCCGTGCCTCGACACACCTTCGTGGAGGAATCCCACGTAGGCACGCTATGTCGGGTGGATCCGCCCACGCCCCTCCTGCTGCCATTCGCGCGTGTCCGCACCATCGTAGTGCCGCGCCGTGTACGCCCGCGTTCTTTACCGGCCTACCCGTCCCGCGACCATTCCAACGATTGAGTTGACCTCGGGGATGCGCATCTTATGGGCAATGGCCAAATAGAGCAGCCCGCCGAGACCGCCGCCGACCGCCAGGATGATCAGCGAGTTGAGGAAGGCGAGCTCGCCGAAGACCTGCTGGCTGACCCAGACCGAGGCCAGCGCCAGCACCGCGGTGGGCATCGCGGCCAGATACATGCGGGTCAGCGCGGTGCCGATGGTCCAGCCGCCCAGCCCGGCCGCGCGCCGCGAGGCCATCATCCAGGCGACCACCGCGCCCAGCGCGTACGCGCACGCGTAGGCGAACGCGAGTCCCATGACCACGTAGGCCGGAGGCAGCAGCGCGTTGGCCACCAGCATCAGCCCGGCGCCCGCGGCGGTGGTCCCGGCCCCGATGAAGACCGGAGTGCGGGTGTCGCCGAAGCTGTAGAAGACCCGGAGCAGGAGCTGGAAGACGGCGAAGGGCATGAGGGCCAGGCCGTACACCTGAAGGACGTTGCCGATGTAGACGGCGTCGGCGACGGCGGTCTCGCCGTGGGCGTAGATCGGCACGGTGATCGCGGGACCGAGCACCATGAGCAGAAGCGAGGCCGGAACCATCACACACGAGATCAGCCGCACCCCGGAGCCGAACTCCGACCGCAGGTCGTCCATGCGCCCGTCGGTGACCGCGCGGCTCATCTTGGGCAGCATCGCGGTGATCACCGAGACGCCGATGATGCCGTAGGGCAGCTGGAAGAGCTGGAAGGCGTAGGTGTACGGGCTGACGCCGTGGTTCGGCACCGCGTCGCCGGCGGCGCTGGCCAGATTGGTGATCAGCATGAAGCCGAGCTGGGTGATGACGACGTAGCCGATCGTCCAGCCACCGGCCTTGGCCATCTCGCCGAGCCGGGCGTTGCGCACGTCGAGGCGGGGACGGAACTGGAAGCGCGCCCGCTTGAGCGCGGTGACCAGGACGGTGGCCTGCGCGACGATGCCGGCGGTGGTGCCCAGGCCGAGCAGCGCGAGCTGGCCGTCGCTGACGGTCGCCAGGTTGTCGCCGCCGGAGTAGGCGAGGAACACGCCGATGACCACGATGTTGTTGAGCACCGGCGCCCACATCGGGGCGGCGAAGCGGTCGCGGGTGTTGAGGATGGCGCCGGCCACCGCGCCGAGGCCGAAGAAGGCGAGCTGCGGCAGGATCAGCCGGGCCAGCAGGACCGCTACCTCGTACTGCCGCGATCCGGGCCGCCAGTTGGTGTAGAGGTCGATGAGCAGGGGGGCGGCGAGCACCGCGAGCGCCGCCACCACGATGAGCGCGAGCGTGGCCAGCGTCAGCAGCCGTTGCTCGAAGGCCCGGCCGCCGTCGGCGTCGCGCTGCTGCGCCTGCACGATCATCGGCACGATGACGCTGCTCAGCACGCCCAGCAGGAGCAGGTCGAGGATGGAGTACGGGATGGCGTAGGCGACGTTGTAGGCGTCGCCGAGCAGCGCGGTGCCGACCGCCGACGCCAGCACCATCGTGCGTACGAAGCCGGTGACGCGCGAGACCATCGTGCCGGCGGCCATGATCGCGCTCGCCCTCATCAGGCGGCTCATACCTTCTCACTCTCCCGGGCCTGCGCCGCTCGCGCCGGACGCTTCTGCGAGCGCCGCCGCAGGATGCGGGTGACCACGGCGGCGAGCATGACCGACAACGCGCCGCCCACGATGACGAGGGCGATGCCGGTGTAGCCGGTGGTCCTGATGGTCAGCTTGACGGGATCACCGTACGCCACGCCGTCGGCCGTCTCCAGCTGAACGGTGATGGTCGCGTCGCCGCTGGTCTTGACCGTCATCGGCACCGGGACGGTGCCGATCTCGCCCTTGCCTATCGTCATGCGTTTCTTGACGTACTTGGAGTCGATCTGCAGCAGCTCGCGGTTGTTGGAGGACACGTCGACCATCAAGGTGACGGACGTGCTCAGCCCGTTGCGCACACTGATGGGCACCTGGCCGTCGACGCCGGCCAGCGTGCGCGGCTGGTCGCGGCTGGCCCCGCTGATCGTGATGAGGCCGAGCCGCTTGCCCAGCGCGGCGTCGATCTGCTTGGTGGCCGAGCGCCCGGCCCGCGTGCTGTTGCGCCAGGCGGAGGAGGTCAGGCGGAGCACGGCGTTCTCGAAGCCGGCCGAGCGCTTGTCGGTGGTGATCCGCGTGGCCAGATCGGCCTCGGCGGCGGCCTCCTTGACCGGTTCGAGGTACTTCGCGCTGAGCTCTTCCTTGCGGTCCTGCTCGGTGTAGACCAGTCCGGTACGCGGCGTCTGCACCTTGGCCGGCTTGATCGAGCCGAGCTCACCGGAGGCCAGCCACGGCAGCCGGGCCGCGGTCTTGAGCAGCGCCGAGACGAACGCCGGGTCCGGGTCCCAGCGCCGCGACGGCGCCACGACCAGGTTCCTCGGCCTCACCTGGCCCGGCTCGGCGGCGATCATCGCCGTCTCGGCGATGAAACGCTGCTTGTTGAGTACGGCGGTGCGCCCCGCGGCCGAGTCGAGCTCGAACATGCGGCTCAGCTCCTCGTCCGGCAGGAGCGCGGTGACCGGCCCCGAGACGCTGTCGAGCGTGGTGGCCGCGTCGAGCGTGGTCGTGGCCGGCGTCTGGGGCGGAACGTTGGCCGGGTTGAGCAGCACGGTGCCGACCTTGCCGACCGACAGCAGGTCGAGGGCGTCGTCGTCGAGCTTGCCCGCCACCGGCCAGTTGACCGTGGTGGGGATGTCGCGCTTGAAGTGCCGGGCGGCGGCCACGTCGGCGGCCGCGATCGCCGTTTTCACGCCGTTGTCGAGACCTTGGTGGGCCAGGGCGGCCACGTCGGGGTCGCCGTAGGGGATCGCCACCACGGGCGCGCCGGTCAGCGAGGTGCGCAGGGAGTCCAGCCACGGCGCGGCGGCCGGGTCGGCGGGCTGCTTCTTGCCGTTTCTGAGCGTGTAGCCCTTGGCCATCGCCTGCACGTCGTCGAGCAGGCCGGGCTCGACGAACCAGGTGACGTTCTTCGGCGCCGTCTTGGCGAGGGCGGCGAGGTCGGCCAGGCGCCCGCCGGGCTTGAGCGCGGCGGCGAGCTTGTCGTCGACGAACGTGACGTCGTCGGAGCGGTGCGGCGCGTCGACGATCGGCAGCGCCACCGACAGCCGGTTGCGCGGCAGCTTGGGCGTGGCCGGCGGCATGTAGGTGAGGAAGGTGTGGGCCTTGGCCAGCGGCTGCCAGGACGCCGCGACCGGGACGACCTCGACCGTGATCGGGTAGACGCCGAAGGCGTTCATGCCGAGCTGCATGGGGGTGACGGTGAGCGTCCAGTCGGTGTTGGCGCCGTTGTTGACCAGCGGAAAATCCATGAACGACGAGTTGGACGCCTGAGGGAGTTGTGCGGCCTGGTCCTCGGCGAAGGCCTTCATGGCGGCGCGGTCGGTCATGCGCTGGAAGCCGTAGCGCACCCGCACGCGCACGCCGGTCAGCGGCGTCCCCGTGCCGTTGCGGAAGGTGCCCGACAGCTTGATCTGGTCGGTGGGCTTGGTCGGCAGCTCAGGGGTGATCGCCTTGACGGTGAGGGTCAGCTCCTGCTTGGCCGTCATGGCGGCAGCCGTACCCGGCGTTGTCGCGACCACGGGGGCGAGCAACGCGGCGGAGAGGACTGCGAGAAGCGTGGCCTTTCCGATCACGCGTCAGTCCGGGGTGGAGTACGGCGCACGCCCGCAATGGTACGGGCTCAGTGCCGTAGCGCGACCGTCTGGCGGGAACCTCTGGGCCTTGGCGCCCGAAGGTCCATGGACTTGCCAGACATGAGTGACAGCAGGTCGTACGCGCGTAAGGTGAGGGCCGTGTGGCGTTCACCCGTGGCCAGGAAGACGGACTGATGATCGGGCTTGATGCGGTCGTCGATGAGGACGGCGAGGGTGGGCGGCAGCAGCAGCGGGCAGACCAGGCCTGCGGCGTAGTCGGTAACCTCGTTGACCACGAAGGCCGGGGCAGGGTGTACTTTCCTGGCCCCGAGCAGTCCCCCGACCACTCCAGGCCTGGGCGGTGCGGCGACGGTGGACACGACGGCGACGGCCTCCCGGCCCAGCCTGGTGACCGCCTCGAACATCGTCACGGCCACGCAGCGGGACGGGGCTGCGGAGATCGTCTCGGGCAGCTCGTCCGCGCATGTCATGGGGCGCGGAAGGCGTACGATCTCATGATGGACCTGGTGTGCGAGGAGCCAGCGGTGGATCGCGAGGGCGTCCTTCATAGATGAGCTCCTAGCCTCGTTCCATGGCCCCCGACGGTCTCTGACCGACGGTAACCCGGACCTGGTGTGGCTCGGGGGATATGTTCCGTAATGCGTGAAGGACCTACCCAGCTTGCCGGACTCAAATCAGCACTTTCACAAGATCGCCCCGGTCGCCGACGAGCTCGGCGAGCTGTTCGCCGCCCGAGGGCACGAGCTGGCCCTGGTGGGCGGCTCGGTGCGCGACATCCTCCTCGGACGCATCGGCAACGACCTCGACCTGACGACGGAGGCCCGGCCGGAGCGGGTGCTCGAGATCGTCAAGGACTGGGCCGACTCCGTCTGGACCATCGGGATCGACTTCGGCACGGTCGGCGTCCGCAAGGGCAACTGGCTGCTGGAGATCACCACCTACCGGAGCGAGTCCTACGACCCCAAGTCGCGCAAGCCCGAGGTCGTCTACGGCGACACGCTCGAGGCCGACCTGGAACGCCGTGACTTCGCGATCAACGCGATGGCGGTGCGGCTGCCCGACCACGAGTTCGTCGACCCCTACGGCGGCGTCTCCGACCTGACCGCGAAGCTGCTGCGCACGCCGGGCACACCCGAGCAGTCCTTCGACGACGACCCGCTGCGCATGCTGCGCGCCGCCCGCTTCGCCTCCCAGCTGGGGTTCACGGTGGCGCCCGAGGCGCTCAGGGCGATGACCGAGATGGCCGAGCGGATCGAGATCGTCTCCGCCGAGCGCATCCGCGAAGAGCTCGACAAGCTGGTCTGCGGCACGTACCCGCGTGAGGGGCTGGGGCTTCTGGTCGAGACGGGTCTGGCCGCGCACGTGCTGCCCGAGCTGCCCATGCTCCGCCTGGAGATCGACGAGCACCACCGGCACAAGGACGTCTACGAGCACTCGCTGACCGTCCTCGACCAGGCCATCGCCCAGGAGGAGGACGCCAAGCCCGACCGCATCCTGCGCTGGGCGGCGCTCCTGCACGACGTGGGCAAGCCCAAGACCAGGCGGCACGAGGCCGGCGGCCGGGTCTCCTTCCACCACCACGAGCTCGTCGGCGCGCAGATGACCAAGAAGCGCATGACCGAGCTCAGGTTCCCCAAGGACGTGGTGGCCGACGTGGCCCGCCTGGTCGAGCTCCACCTGCGCTTCCACGGCTACGGCTCGGGGGAGTGGACCGACAGCGCCGTACGCCGCTACGTACGCGACGCCGGTCACCTGCTCGACCGCCTCCACAAGCTGACCAGGGCCGACTGCACGACACGCAACAAGCGGAAGGCGGCCCACCTCTCGCGTACCTATGACCAGCTCGAAGAGCGCATCGCCCGGCTGGCCGACGAGGAGGAGCTGGCCAAGATCCGCCCGGAGCTCGACGGCAACGAGATCCAGCGGGTTCTCGGCATCGGGCCGGGCCCGATGGTGGGCAAGGCCTACAAGTTTCTACTCGACCTCCGCCTCGACCAGGGCGTGCTCGGCAAGGAAGCGGTCACGGAGGCGTTGCTGACGTGGGCTCGGGAGCAGAAGGGCTAGTGCCCGGCGCGTCCTCTCCTCAGCGCGCGGAGGGGACGCGCGACGGCGCCGTGACCAGCCGGTACACCAGCGCGCTGACCAGGTAGCCGCCGGCGATGATGCCGACGGCCAGGTAGGACTTGCCGTTGGCGGGCAGGATCGCCGCCGAGAGCCCGGCGGCCAGCACGAACATGCCGTTGAACAACATGTCGTAGAGGGAGAAGGCCCGGCCCAGGTAGGCGTCCTCGACGTCGCGCTGGACGGAGGTGTCGGCGCAGATCTTGACGCTCTGCCCGGCCAGGCCCAGCACGAAGCCGGAGATCCACAGGCCCCACTCCTGGAAGGGCGTCACCAGGATCGCGGACAGGACGCCGGCCGTGATGAGCATCATCGGCACCCAGCGCTCGACGGGCATGCGTTCGGTGGCCAGGGGCGTGACGATCACCGCCAGGGCGTAGCCGACGGCGGAGGTGGCCACGACCACGCCGATGCCCTTCAGGGCCGCCTCGGAGTCGCCGTTGGTGAAGTAGTAGCGGTAGAGGATGATGCCGAGCGCGGTGGCCATGCCGTACATGAAGCGGTGCGCGGCCATGGCGCCCATCGCCGCGGCGGCCCTACGCCGGCGCGCGAGGTGCTTGGCGCCCTCCACCAGGCCCTTGAGTACGTTGCGCACGGCCTCCTTGACCTGCGGGCGGTTGGGGTCGAAGTCGGGGCCGAGCAGGTCGCGGCGCATGGTCCTGGCGACCAGGGCGCTCAGGCTGAACAGCACGCCCGAGGTGACCAGCACGAGGGCGACGCCGGAGTCGCCCGGTCCGAACACGCCGCGCATCAGCGTGGCGACGCCGACGCCGACGAACGTGATGACCGTGCCGGAGGTCGGCGTGACCGCGTTGGCCGCCATCAGCTGGTCCCTGGGCACCACGTGCGGCAGGGAGGCGCCCAGCGCGGCCAGGAAGAAGCGGTTGACGCCGAGCACGCCCAGCGCGGCCGCGTAGAAGAACTCGTCAGGGGTGTCGAGGGCGACGAGGGCGGCGGCGATCAGCAGCAGCACCCCGCGGACCACCGGCGCGATCACCAGGATCTGGCGGCGCGACCACCTGTCGATGAAGACGCCGACGAACGGCCCCAGGATGCTGTACGGCAGGAACAGGACCGCCATGCCCGCCGCCACCTGCAGCGCGGTGGTCTGCTTCTCGGGGCTGAAGAAGGCGAATCCGGCCACGCCGAACTGGAAGATGCCGTCGGAGAACTGGGAGACCAGGCGGGTGCCGAACAACCGTCGGTAGTCCCGGCCCTGCAGGACCACACGGAGATCGGCGACGAATGACACGCAGCCAGCCTAGCCGCCGCCGGCTGCCGACCTGCTTCTGGTTCTGCCCGTTCTCCGGGGAGAAAGGTTCCCGTACGCTTCGTTCTGTGACGACTGAGGAACACGTGGTGTTGGTCGACGGCGAGGGAAACGCGATCGGCGCCGCCCCCAAAACGTCGGTACACGGCCGGGACACCCCTCTCCACCTGGCCTTCTCCAGCTACGTCTTCGACCCCGCCGGCCGGGTCCTGCTGACCAGGCGGGCCGGGCACAAGCTGACGTGGCCGGGAGTCTGGACCAACAGCTGCTGCGGCCATCCGCTGCCCGGCGAGGCCGTCGAGCACGCGGTGCTGCGCAGGCTCTCCTACGAACTGGGCCTGGACGCCGAGCGGGCCGACCTGATGCTGCCGGCCTTCTCCTACCGGGCGGTCATGCCCAACGGCGTCGTGGAGCACGAGCTGTGCCCGGTCTACCGGGTCACGGTGAAGGGGCCGGTCGACGCCAACCCCGACGAGGTGGGGGAGGTCCTTTGGATGCCGTGGAAGGAGTTCGCCGAGGGCGTGGGCAACGGCCTGCTGGCGATCTCGCCGTGGTGCAGGGAGCAGGTTCCGCTGCTCACGGCCCGGGGTGACGATCCGCTGGCGTGGGAGACGGCGCCGGAGGACGGGCTGCCTCCGGCCGCGCGGCCGGCTGGGCGCCGTCACGGCGCCCAGCCGTGACCTATCGGGACACCTCGCCGCGGATGAACTTCTCGACGTAGTCGCGCGCCTCGTCGTCGCTGTGCTGGACGGGCGGGGACTTCATGAAGTACGAGGAGGCGCTCAGGATCGGGCCGCCGATGCCCCGGTCGAGGGCGATCTTGGCGGCGCGGACGGCGTCGATGATGATGCCGGCCGAGTTGGGGGAGTCCCAGACCTCGAGCTTGTACTCCAGGTTCAGCGGGGTGTCGCCGAACGAGCGGCCCTCCAGGCGGACGTAGGCCCACTTGCGGTCGTCGAGCCACGGCACGTGGTCGGACGGGCCGATGTGCACGTCGGCCTTGCCCATCTCGTGCGGGATCTGCGAGGTGACCGACTGCGTCTTGGAGATCTTCTTGGACTGGAGGCGCTTGCGCTCCAGCATGTTCATGAAGTCCATGTTGCCACCGAAGTTGAGCTGGTACGTGCGCAGCAGCTCGACCCCGCGGTCCTCGAAGAGCTTGGCCATGACGCGGTGCGTGATCGTGGCGCCGACCTGCGACTTGATGTCGTCGCCGATGATCGGGACGCCCGCCTCCTCGAACTTCTCCGCCCACTCGGGGTCGGAGGCGATGAAGACCGGCAGCGCGTTGACGAAGGCGACCTTGGCGTCGATGGCGCACTGCGCGTAGAAGCGGTCGGCCTCCTCCGAGCCGACCGGCAGGTAGGAGACGAGGACGTCCACCCGGTTCTCCTTGAGGACCTTCACGACGTCCACCGGAGCCTCGTCGGACTCCTCGATGATCTCGCGGTAGAACTCGCCGAGACCGTCGAAGGTGTGGCCCCTCTGCACGATCACACCTGTGGGCGGCACATCCGTGATCTTGATCGTGTTGTTCTCACTGGCCACGATCGCCTCGGACAGGTCGCGCCCGACCTTCTTGGCGTCCACGTCGAAGGCGGCGACGAACTCGACGTCACCGACGTGGTACTCGCCGAACTTGACGTGCATCAGGCCGGGGACCCTGGCGTCCGGGTCGGCGTCCTTGTAATAGTGCACGCCCTGGACCAGCGATGCCGCGCAGTTGCCGACACCGACAACGGCCACGCGAACCGAACCCATCGCACTCGCTCCCTTACTCATCTGTGTTATTTCTCGCGGGCTCGGAGGCCCGTCTCTCTGTCGCGATCAGCTCATTCAGCCAACGCACCTCGCGTTCGACCGATTCCAGACCGTGACGCTGCAACTCCAGGGTGTAGGCATCGAGCCGTTCCCTGGTACGTGCGAGCGCGGTGCGGACGGCGTCGAGTCGTTCCTCGAGCCGGCTGCGGCGGCCTTCGAGGATGCGCAGGCGCACCTCGGCCTCGGTATGGCGGAAGAAGGCGAAGTGGATGCCGAAGCTCTCGTCCTCCCACGCGGACGGCCCGGCCTGGGTCAGCAGCTCCTGGAGCCGCTCCTTGCCTTCGGCGGTGAGCTTGTAGACGATCTTCGATCTGCCGCTCACCCGAGTGGGTTGCTCTTCCACGATAAGACCCTGCTCCAGGAGCGACCTCAAGCAGGGGTACAGCGAACCGTAGGAGAACGCACGGAACATGCCGAGCAGCTCGTTGAGCCGTTTGCGCAGCTCGTAGCCATGAAGCGGCGTCTCGTGCAGCGACCCGAGCACGGCGAGTTCCAGCACTCTGCCCTGTCCGCTGACCATTGGAACCGCCCTCCTCTCGCGTCGATGTATCGGCTCGATACATCTTGAGGATACGTCGCTCCGCTATATGGCCGCAATTAATGGATTTCCCAAGGCGTTGGGAGGAATCGGTAAAAAGCCGTAGTCTGGCGCGCATGTGGTCACAGCGAAGGGTGGTGGATTACGGCCTCGCCAAGCGGGCGGTGGTCCGCTCGGTGCGCTCAGGGCGCACTGTGCCCCGTGACGTCTGTGACGCACAGCCGTACCTCCTCCGCGCGGCGCGCCACTTCGGCGAGCCCACCGAGCGCACCTGCCCGGTATGCGAGAGGGAGAACGTCACCAACGTGACCTATGTCTATGGGGATTCCCTGGGTCGCCATGCTGGTCAAGCAAAGGCCACGTCAGAACTCGTCGACATGGCCCATGATTACGACGAGTTCAGGGTGTACGTCGTCGAGGTCTGCCAAGGTTGTTCCTGGAACCACCTGGCGGTCTCGTACGTCCTCGGCAACGGACCGCCTGACCTCGTCGGCCAACCGTGAGACCGAGGGCGGCGAGCAGCCTCACGCCCACCCGCCGTGCCATCCGACGACGATGCGAGGACGTGTGAGTTACAGCAGCAACGAGGGGACGGGACGCCAAGGAAGGCGCCGTCGCTCAAGCTCACCCCGTTCAGCTGCCTCTCAGGGGCAGACCCCCCAGACCGGTTCCTGGGGTACGGCGCAGCCGCCACGTCGTCCGGAGGCAGCCTACGAGCAGACCGGCGCGATGGCCGCGCAGCAGGGGCAGGGACCGGGCTTCGACCCGCCGCAGCCCCACCGCGCCCAGCCCGGTCAGCCGGGCCAGCAGGGCCCGCCCGGTCAGCCGGGCCAACCGGGTCAGCAGGGCCGGCCCGGCCCGCGCCCCGGTCAGCCTGGACAACCCGGGCAACCGGGCCAGCCCGGGGCGTACCCCGGACAGCCCGGCGCGCACCCCGAGCAGCCCGGAACGGGCCCGCAGCGCACCTCGCGCCGTCGCCCGCAGGAGCAGCAGGACACCGTCGGGAGCCAGGCGCCACCCCGCCGCGGACGCGGACGCGGCGGCCCGGAAGGCCCGCCGCCCCCCGCGGGTCCCGGCAGGGACGACGGCGAGGGCCGCAACTGGCGCCGGTTCCTGCCCAGCTGGAAGATCCTCGTGGTCGGCGTCGTGGTCGTGGCCGCCGGCGTGTTCGGCATGATCATGGTGGGCTACTCCGTCACGCCCATGCCCACCGAGGCGCAGGCGAAGGCCGACGCGGACGACCAGGGCAGCGTGATCCGCTACGCGAACGGCAAGGTGCTCGCGCGGATCGGCACCAAGCGCAAGCCGATCAGCAACATGTCCGAGATCCCCAAGCACGTCCAGGACGCGGTGATCGCCGCCGAGAACAGCTCCTTCCGCGAGGACTCCGGCATCTCCTTCTCCGGCATGGTCCGTTCGCTGTGGAGCACCGCCACCGGCCAGCAGGTCCAGGGCGCCTCGACCATCACCCAGCAGATGGCGCGCAACTACTACGACGGCCTGTCCCAGGAGCGCTCGCTCCAGCGCAAGGTCAAGGAGATCTTCGTCGCCGTCAAGCTGAACAAGTCGCTGGCCAAGGACCAGATCCTCCTGCAGTACCTCAACACCATCTACTTCGGCCGCGGCACCTACGGGATCGGCGCGGCGGCGGAGGCCTTCTTCGGCAAGAAGAAGGTGAGCGACCTCACCCCGGAGCAGGGCGCCTACCTCGCCGGCCGTATCCAGAACCCCTCCGCCTTCGACGCCGCGGAGAAGTCGGGCAACCTGGGGGCCACCCAGTTCCGCTACGCGTACGTGCTCGACCAGATGGCCAAGCTCAACCCCAAGGACTACGGGAACCTGAAGGCGAAGACGCCCGAGGCGCCCAAGCGCACCAAAGACCGCCAGATCGACTACTTCAACGGCGTCGACGGCTACATGATCATGACGGCCATCAACGAAATGGAGCGCAAGACCCGCATCGACCTCGACGAGCTCAAGACCGGCGGCTACGACATCAGGACCACCTTCGACAAGGACCTCATGGAGGCCGCGAAGCGGGCGGTCAACCAGCACACCCGCAACGCCCCCGACGAGGTCATGGCCACGCTGGCCGCGGTCAACCCCACCAACGGGCGGGTCATCGCCTTCTACGGCGGCGACGACTACCAGTACGACGCGTGGAACGACGCCTTCCAGTCGGTGAAGCAGGCCGCCTCCGCCTTCAAGCCCTACGTGCTCGCGGCCTGGCTCGAACAGGGCTACAGCCTGCGCAGCTACCTGCCGGCCAAGGGGCCGATCAAGCTGGAGGGCACCACCCCGATCGACAACGACCACGCCTCGGGCGCCTCCTCCGTCGACGTGGTCAAGGCCACGGCCAGCTCGGTCAACACCGCCTTCGCGAAGATGGGGGAGAAGGTCGGCCTCGACAGCGTGGTGGACATCGCGGCCCGCGCGGGCATCAACAGGGAGAGGCTGGAGGCGGTGAAGGCGGAGCAGAAGTACCTGCTCACCATCGGCTCCAGCGGCGTGACCGCGGTCGAGCAGGCGGGCGGCTACTCGATCTTCGCCAACGCCGGCAAGCACATCGAGAACCACGTGATCATCAAGGCCACCAAGAGGGGCGGCCAGGTCGTCCTCGACGAGCGGCAGTACCCCTCGGTCAGGGTGATCTCCGAAGAGGCCGCGGCCGACGCCACCGTCGCACTGCAGGCCGTGGTCAAGAGCGGCACCGGCAGGAACGCCGCCCTGTACAACCGCCCGGTGGCCGGCAAGACCGGTACCAACAACAACAACAAGGACGTCTGGTTCGTCGGCTTCACCCCGCAGGTCTCCACCGCGGTCGGCATGTACCGCCAGCAGTGCAAGACCAACGGCGGCAAGGGCAAGGTCGTGCGGCCCGTGCACGACAACTGCCCCTGGTACCGGGGCAAGGACCCGGCCAAGGAGAAGAAGTACACGCCGCAGAAGCCGTACTCCTCGCCCTTCGAGGCCCCGCTGCCCGGCGGCTACCAGGGCGCCACCTACCCGGCGGCGATCTGGAAGACCTTCATGCTGGAAGCCACCAAGAACGACAAGGTCGAGCAGTTCCCGCCGCGCGCCGACTACGGCGTGCCGGAGAACCTGGCGCCCAAGCCCACCCCGACGCCCACGCGCACGATCGACCCGGAGAACCCGTTCGAGGACCCGACCGACTGCCCGCTCCTCGACCCGGCCTGTGAGGACGACGGCAACGTCAACGTCGACCCCGACGAGCAGGGCTTCCCCGAGGGTGACGACGGCATGATGGGCGGCGGCGCGACGGTTCCCGATCCGATGCCGAGCCGCCGCGAGGACGGATGAAGCCGCCTGTCCACATAAGGGCGGCTTCGTATCTGCCCCTGGGGCTGTTCGCCGCCCTGGGGGCGACGCTGGCGTACCTGTTCAGGCTGCCGTGCCGTACCGGCGGGTGGAACGACCAGGTCACCACCTACACCAGCTTCTGCTACACCGACATCTACCCGCTCTACTTCGACCGGCAGTTGTCGACCGAGAACCCCTACTTCGCCCAGGTCCCGTTCGACAAGCAGGTCGAGTACCCGGTCGTGCTGGGCGAGGTCATGCAGGCCATCGCCTGGCTGGTCAGGTCCGCGGGCGACGTGGCCGCGCAGGGCGTGCGCTTCTACGACATCACCGTCGTCCTGCTCGGCGTCTGCCTGGTGATCGGCGTGCTGCTGATGGCCGCGGTGGCCGGCCCGACCCGCCGCTGGGACGCCCTCTGGTACGCGCTCGCGCCGTCGGTGATCCTGGCCGCCTACATCAACTGGGACCTGGTGGCCGGCGCGCTGTCGATGGGCATGCTGCTGGCCTGGGCCAGGAAACGGCAGGTTCTGGCCGGAGTCCTGCTCGGGCTGGCGATCGCGACCAAGTTCTACCCGCTGATGTTCCTGGGCGCGCTCTTCCTGCTCACGGTGCGCACCGCGCGATGGCGGCCGTTCATCGTCACGGTGGCCGCGGCGGTGACCGCCTGGCTCCTGGTCAACCTGCCGTTCATGATCTTCGCCTGGGACGGCTGGCGCCGCTTCTACGTCTTCTCCCAGGAACGCGGCGTCGACTGGGGCTCACCCTGGCTGTTCTTCCAGAACAAGGGCTGGCCCGTGCTCGGCACCGCCGACGTGAGCCTGCTCGGCACCGCCTCTCTGGCCGTGCTCTGCCTCGGCATCGCCGTGCTCACGCTGGCCGCCCCGCGCCGTCCCCGGCTGGCGCAGATCTGCTTCCTGGCGCTGGCCGCGTTCATGATGACGAACAAGGTGTGGTCGCCGCAGTTCGTGCTGTGGCTGGTGCCGTTCGCCGTGCTGGCCAGGCCCAACTGGAAGCCGCTGGCCCTGTGGCAGGTGGCCGAGGTCTGGTACTTCTTCGCCATCTGGCTCTACCTGCTCACCCAGCCGCCGCTGGACCGGGCCGACCTGGGCATCGGTGACGACACGTACTTCACCGCGGTGTGGGGCCGTGTGATCACCATCGGCATCATGATGGCCTTCGTCGTGCGCGACATCCTCCGTCCCGACAAGGACGTGGTACGGCAGGGCGGCGTCGACGACCAGATCGGTGGCGTCTTCGACGAGGCCCGCGACCGCTACACCCTGCTGCCCGCCTCTCGATGATCACTCGTTCGGCCGATCGTGACGCGCTGCTGCTCTGGCTCGGCTCGCGCGCCGGACTGCTCGTGGCGACGCTGCTCGGCATCTCGCTTCAGGACTATCTGGGCAAGTGGCGGGCCTGGGACGCCGGGTTGTTCGTCATCATCGCCGAGCATGGCTACGACGGCGTACCCGGCCGGCCGCCGGACGCGGGGCTGCCCGCGTTCTTCCCCGGGCTGCCGATGGCGCTTCGGCTGGTGCACCTGGTCGTACCCGACTGGGCGCTGGCCGGGCTGCTGATCTCGCTGGTCGCGGGGGCGGTGGCGACGATCTTCCTGGCCCGGCTGGCCGTCTTCGAGGGCGGTGCCGGCTGGGTGGCCGTGCTCGCGCTGCTGCTCTTTCCCACCGCCGTCTTCCTGGCCGCCGGCTACAGCGAGTCGCTCTTCCTGGCCTTCGCGGTGCCGGCGTGGCTGGCCGCCAGGCAGCGGCGCTGGCCGCTGGCCGTCGTGCTGGCGGCGGGCGCCTCGTGTGTGCGGATCACCGGGTTGTTCCTGGCGCTCGCCCTGTGGGTGGAGTTCGCCTCGTCGCGGCCCTCGCTCCGGATGGCGCCTTGGCTGGCCGTACCGTTTCTGCCGTTGGTGGGGTATTCGTATTTCCACTACACGCGCTCGGGCGACTGGTTCGCGTGGAAGCACGCGCAGGAGGCCGGCTGGGGCCGGGAGATGGTGTGGCCCTGGGAGTCGTTCGCCAAGACGTGGGCCGCGGCCCTGGGCGAGGACGAGTTCGCGGTCGCGTTCCGGATGGAGATCGCCGGGGTCGCCGTGGCCGTGCTGGGGCTGGTGTGGCTGCTCGCCCTGCGGCGCTGGAGCGAGGTCGTCTACTGCGGGTTGCAGGCCGGGGCGCTGATGACCTCGGCCTACTACCTGTCGATCCCGCGCTCGTTGCTGCTGTGGTTTCCCCTGTGGGTGGCGATCGCCCGGTTGCGGCACCGGTGGGTGATCGCCGCGTACGCCATGGTGTCGGGGCCTCTGATGGTGCTGAACGCCGTGCGGTTCCTCACGGGCGCGTGGGCGGGCTGATCCCCTTACCCACTTCCGCGGCTCGGTAATCCAGGGAAGTTATCCACAGGCTGTGTATCAGAGGTTCTTGCGGAGGAAGGCGATGTCCTCCGCCTGGCCCGCCGCGGGGGTCTCGACGATGACGGGGGCACCGGCGGCCCGGCAGACCGCGAGGATCAGCTCAGGGTCGATCTTCCCCTCGCCGAGGTTGGCGTGCCGGTCGGCGCCGGAGTCGAAGTCGTCGCGCGAGTCGTTGCAGTGGACCAGGTCGATGCGGCCGGTGATGGCCTTGACCCGGTCGACCAGGTCGACGAGCTCCTCGCCGCCGGCGTGGGCGTGGCAGGTGTCGAGGCAGAAGCCCACGTCGAAGCCGTCGAGCGCCTCCCACAGCCGGGCGATGCGCTCCAGCTTGCGGGCCATCGCGTTGCCGCCGCCCGCGGTGTTCTCGATGAGGACGGGGATGCGGCGCTCCTCCAGGCGCTCGAACACCTTGCGCCAGTTGTCGAAGCCGACCTGGGGGTCGTCGCTGTTGCCGACGTGGCCGCCGTGCACGATCAGGCCCTTGGCGCCCAGGTCGGCGGCGGCCGTCAGATGCTGGGTGAGCAGCTTGCGGCTGGGAATCCTGATCTTGTTGTTGGTGGTGGCCACGTTGACCAGGTACGGGGCGTGGATGTAGATCTCCACTCCCTCGACCGGCTTGTCCGGCAGCACCGGGCCCTTGTAGCCCTGGGGATCACCGAGGAAGAACTGCACCACCTCGGCGCCGACCTCGGCGGCGTGGGCGGCGGGATCGTCCTGGTCGACATGAGCACCGATGAGCACCATGGCTTCGAGGGTAGCCGTTTGGTCCGACGTTCTCAGGGCAGTCGCCAGGAGCCCCCCGACCACCTGAGGAGCGTGATGGCGCTGTATCGCAGAGGCGTGAGCCTGATATTCCTGATCTACGTGCTCGTCGGCATCTACGTCGCGTGGATCCACGACTACATCACCCCGGCCCTGCTCAAAGACCTGGCCGAGGCGCTGCTGGCCGTATTCCTGTGGTTCCTGATCCTGCTCGGTGTCGATCTGCACCTGGGCGGGTGAGTCTGCGGGGCCTTCGCGGCCCCTCAGACCTTTCTACGGAAGGAAGCCGCCCCGGGCGATGCCGAGCGCCACGCCGACGAACGCCGCGACGATGCCGATGATGTTGAGAACCCGCTCGCCCGTGGTCACCGAGACGTACTGCGAGTACAGGCCCATGCCGAAGCCGAGCGCGCCCGCCCACGACGCCACGGCGTGCCCGCCGGTGAAGAACGTCGCCACGAACGCCACGAGGCCGACGACCAGGGTCGCGACGGCCAGGGCGTTCTCACGCGGATGCGCGTGTCCATCGCTGTTGAGGGCGAGCATGGAGCGTTCGCTGTCGGACGGTTCCAGCATGTGTGGCACGGTGACCACCCCCTTGTCCTTACAGGCCTTCCCATCCGTGAGCGGCTGGTAACCTGGTCAGGCTGCGTTGTGATTGACCTTTGGCGCCGAAAGGGGCGCCTGGGCAGAAACGTCAGCGTCCTCCTGTCACGACAGATCGTCGTGACCGCAAGAGTCCAGAGGAGGTTGGAGTCCCGCATGCGTCGTTACGAAGTAATGGTCATCCTGGACCCTTCGCTCGATGAGCGTACTGTGGCACCGTCCCTCGACCAGTTCCTCACCGTCGTCCGCAACGACGGCGGCACCGTGGAGAAGGTCGACGTCTGGGGCCGTCGTCGCCTCGCCTACGACATCGACAAGAAGTCGGAAGGCATCTACGCCGTCATCGACCTGTCCGCGGAGCCCGCGACGGTCAAGGAGCTCGACCGGCAGATGAACCTCAACGAGGGCATCATGCGCACCAAGGTTCTCCGCCCCGACGTGCACTAACCAAGCTTGTCTCCCGGCTTTTGTCGGGCGGCGGCCGTACTCTGAGCCGGTAACCCAAGAAGTTCAGGAAGGCTCCTAGCCATGGCAGCAGGCGACACCGTCATCACCATCGTCGGCAACCTTGTCGACGACCCGGAGCTGCGCTTCACCCCTACGGGTCAAGCCGTGGCTCGTTTCCGAGTCGCGTCCACTCCGCGGTTCATGGACCGCCAGACCAATGAGTGGAAGGACGGCGAAAGCCTCTTCCTGACCTGCAACGTGTGGCGTCAGGCGGCCGAGAACGCCGCCGAGTCGCTGCAGCGCGGCATGCGGGTCATCGTTCAGGGGCGGCTCAAGCAGCGGTCTTACGAGACCAAGGAAGGCGAGAAGCGCACGGTTTACGAGGTCGAGGTCGACGAGGTCGGCCCGTCCCTGCGCAACGCGACCGCCAAGGTCAACCGCACCTCCCGTCAGGGTGGCGGCGGTGGCGGCGGCGGCTTCGGCGGCGGTCCCGCCGACGACCCGTGGGCCTCCGCGTCCCCGGCCCCGTCCCAGGGCGGCGGTTTCGGTGGCGGCGGTGGCGGCGGCCAGCAGCAGCAGGGCGGCGGCGGCTTCGGCGGCGGCGGCAACGACTTCAGCGACGAACCGCCTTTCTAATCACCAGTCCACAAGCCCGAGTCCATTCCCGCATCACTGCGGGGCTCTGAAAGGAGCACCACGATGGCTAAGCCGGCACTGCGCAAGCCCAAGAAGAAGGTTTGCCTGTTCTGCCACGACAAGATCTCCTACGTCGACTACAAGGACACGGCTCTGCTGCGGAAGTTCATCTCCGACCGCGGCAAGATCCGTGCCCGCCGGGTGACGGGCAACTGCACCCAGCACCAGCGCGACGTGGCGACCGCGATCAAGAACGCGCGTGAGGTGGCTCTGCTGCCTTACACGAGCACCGCGCGCTAAGGGAGGTTTCGTCGATATGAAGCTCATCCTCACCAACGAGGTCTCCGGCCTCGGCGCCCCCGGCGACGTCGTCGAGGTCAAGGACGGCTACGGCCGTAACTACCTGATCCCGCGCGGCTTCGCGATCCGCTGGTCGCGTGGCGGCGAGAAGCAGATCGAGTCCATCAAGAAGGCTCGTGACGCCCGCGAGATCCGCGACCTCGGCACCGCCAAGGAGGTCGCCGGCCAGCTCGGCGCCCTCAAGGTCAAGCTGGCCACCCGCGCCGGCGACAGCGGCCGCCTGTTCGGCTCGGTCACCACGGGCGACGTCGCCGACGCGGTCAAGGCCGCCGGCGGCCCGATCCTCGACCGCCGCCGCATCGAGATCGTCAACCCGATCAAGAGCCTCGGCAGCCACAAGGTCAGCGTCAAGCTGCACCCGGAGGTCTCCGCCTCCATCGACGTGGAGGTCATCGCCGGCTGACGGCGGATCTGTCGCGTTCCCCAGGCCCTCCTCCGCTCCGCGGTCGAGGGCCTTCGGCGTGTTAACGCGCCTCCATCCGTTACGGCTCCGCCCTCCCCACGCCACCCGCCGACGCCGGCGAGCGCCGATCGTGGGGGTCGCTTCTCACGTCGGACGTGGTCCCCACCGCAACGGCCCACCCTGCCCACGCATCCGGCCACCCTGACGTCACACACCCTCAAGCCTCCACGCCCGGCGCCCGCTCGGTCACTGCCCTCCGCCGTCGGCCACGTGGCGTCTGTCCGGGTCCCGTGCTTCCGCGGGGGCGTGAGCGCGCTCTGGGGCGCTTTGAGCTGGGCTCAGGGCGATGGTGATCGGGGCGGGCTATCGGGGGTCGTTGGGTTACGGGGTGTAAGGGCTGGTCGTGGCTTATTTCCTAGCTGGCCTTAGTAGAATGTGGAACGTTCTTCCCCGTGTGTTCCCTGGAGGCTCAGCCATGGTCCGTCCCTCGATGCTGTTCGCGCTCGGAGCGCTCGCGGCCGCCGTAGTCGCCTGTGCCCCGGCAGACAACACCACGGGCGCCTCCGCTGCCCCCTCGGCCTCCACCGCCTGCACCAAGGACCAGCTCAAGCTCACCACCGCCGGCAAGCTGACCATCGGCACCGACAAGCCCGCCTACGACCCGTGGTTCAAGGACGACGACCCGGCCAACGGGCAGGGGTTCGAGAGTGCGGTGGCGTTCGCCGTAGCCGGTGAGCTGGGGTTCGACCGTGACGAGGTGGAGTGGAGCACGGTGAAGTTCGACTCGGCGTTCGCTCCGGGGCCGAAGAAGTTCGACTTCGACGTCAACCAGGTCTCCATCACGCCCGACCGCGCGAACGTCGTCGACTTCTCCAAGGGCTACTACACGGTCAAGCAGGCGATCGTGGCCGTCGAGGGCGGCAAGTACGCCGGGGCGAAGAGCCTGGCCGAGCTCAAGGACGCCAAGATCGGCGTCCAGGTCGGCACCACCTCGCTGGACGCGGTGAAGGACGTCATCCAGCCCGCCGACGACCCCAACGTCTACAACGAGCAGATCGACGCGGTCAACGCGCTGAAGAACAAGCAGGTCGACGCCCTCGTGGTGGACCTGCCGACCGCCTTTTACGTGACCGCCGCCCAGGTCGAGAAGTCCAAGATCGTCGGCCAGTTCAGCTCGACCGGGGGCACTCCGGAGGAGTTCGGGCTGGTCATGCAGAAGGGCAGCGCGCTGAAGCCCTGCGTGGACAAGGCCGTGGAGACGCTGAAGTCCAAGGGTGAGCTGGCCAAGATCGAGCAGCAGTGGCTCGGCTCGGCCGCCGGGGCCCCGGAACTGAAGTGACCACCGCCTGGGTCAAGAGCGGTCGGCAGGTCGAGCGCGAGCGGGTCCGCAAGTCGCGGGCCCGCCGTTCGGCGTCCGTGGCCACGGCCTCGACGATCATCGTCCTGCTGCTGATCGCGGGAGTGGTGGTCAACGCGCCGGGGTGGCCGCGGGTCCAGGAGACCTTCTTCAGCCCCGAGCACTTCCTCAGGGCGCTGCCGGACGTGCTCGAAGGCTTCCTGCTCAACGTGAAGATCTTCCTGATCGCCGAGCCGCTGATCCTGGTGATCGGTCTGCTGCTGGCGCTGGTGCGGGGGTTGAAGGCCCCGGTCTTCTTTCCGTTGCGGGCACTGGCGGTCTTCTACGTCGACTTCTTCCGCGGCATCCCCACGCTGCTGCTGATCTACCTGGTCGGGTTCGGTCTGCCCGCGCTCAACCTGCAGGGGATTCCCTCCGACCCGACGACGCTGGGCATCATCGCGCTGACGCTGTCCTACAGCGCGTACGTGGCCGAGGTGTTCCGGTCGGGCATCGAGTCCATCCATCCGAGCCAGGTGGCCTCGGCCAGGTCGCTGGGCCTGAGCCACGCGAAGACGATGCGGTTCGTGGTGATTCCGCAGGCCACCCGGCGGGTCGTCCCGCCCCTGCTGAACGACTTCATCTCCCTGCAGAAGGACACGGCGCTGGTCGCGACCATCGGCGCGGTCGAGGCGCTGCGCGCCGCGCAGATCCACGCGGCCAAGACGTTCAACTACACCTCCTACCTGGTGGCGGCGCTGCTGTTCATCCTGCTGACCATCCCGATGGCCAGGTACACCGACTACCTGGCCGCCCGAACCCAGAGGCGGCGTGGGGCATGAGCGTGCTGACGATCGAGGGCGTCTGGAAGAACTTCGACGGCCACCACGTGCTGCGCGGCATCGACCTGGAGGTCCACTCCCACGAGGTGGTCTGCCTGATCGGGGCGTCGGGTTCCGGCAAGTCGACCCTGCTGCGCTGCGTCAACCTGCTGGAAACGGTCGACGACGGCGCCGTGTACCTGGAGGGGCAGGAGATCACCGATCCGCGCGTGGACGTCGACGACGTGCGTAAGCGGATCGGGACGGTGTTCCAGGCGTACAACCTGTTCCCGCACATGAGCGTGCTCGACAACATCACGCTCGCGCCCCGGCAGGTCCACGGGGTCGGCAGGGGGGAGGCGGAGGAGCAGGCGCGGGGGCTGCTGGGCAGGTTCGGGCTGGCGGACAAGGCCGAGGCCTACCCCGACCGGCTCTCCGGCGGCCAGCAGCAGCGCGTGGCGATCATCCGGGCGCTGGCCACGCAGCCACGGCTGATGCTGCTGGACGAGGTGACCTCGGCGCTGGACCCGGCCCTGGTCCGCGAGGTGCTGGGGGTCATCAGGGAGCTCAAGGACACGGGCATGACGATGATCCTCACCACGCACGAGATGGGTTTCTGCCGCGACATCGCCGACACGGTCTGCTTCCTGGACGACGGCGTGCTGGTGGAGAAGGGCCCGCCGGAGAAGATCTTCACCGATCCCGGCCATCCGCGCACCCGTGAGTTTCTCAGCACCGTGCTGGAGCCGGGGCGGTTCTGAGCCGGTCTAGCGTCTGTGGCGGCCCCGGCCGACCTTGGCGTGGTTGGCCGCCAGGAGGCTGTGGCGCTTGCCGTACAGGAGATAGGCCACGAGGCCGAAGGCCATCCACAGCGCGAACCACCCCCAGGTGAGCACCTGGAGGTTCACCATCAGCCAGATGGTCGCCACGATCGACAGGCCCGGCAGCCACGGCGAGAGCGGAACCGTGAAACCGCGCTCCAGGTCGGGCAGGCGGCGGCGCATCACGATCACGCCCACCGCCACGAACAGGTAGGCGAACAGCGCGCCCAGCACCACGAGTTCCTGCAGCGTGAACACCGGCACGAACTGGGTGAGCAGCATCGCGATCACGCCGATCACCCACGTCACCCGCGACGGGGTGTGGAAGCGGCGGCTGATCGTGGCCAGCCCGCGGGGGAGCAGGCCGTCGCGGGCCATGGAGAACATCACGCGCGTCTGCCCGACCAGCAGGACCAGGATGACCGTCGTCAGCCCGAGCACCGCGCCGATGTCGATGACGTGCACCATCCAGTCGACGCCCGCGATCTTGAACGCTCCGGAGAGCGGCGCGTCGACGTCGATCTGCGCGTACGGCACCATGCCGATCATCACGATCGCGACGCCGAGATAGATGACGGTGGCGATCACCAGGCTCCTGATGACGCCTTTCGGTACGGCCCGCCGCGCGTTGACCGTCTCCTCCGCGGCCGTGGTCACCAGATCGAAGCCGATGTAGGCGAAGGCGATCGCGGAGGCGGCGGCGAACACCCCGAACCAGCCGAACGTCTGGCTCTGCCCGAACACCACTTCCAGCACCGTGTCCGGCGGCGTCGGCGAGGGCTTGGCCTCGACGAAGAAGTCGCCGAAGTTGGCCACGTCGATGTGCAGCGCGCCCACGACCAGCACCGCCGCGATGGCGAGCAGTTTGGCGCTGACGATCACCCACAAGGCCCGCAGCCCGACGTGCGCGCCCAGCGAGACGATGCCGGTCAGCAGCAGCAGGATGAACAGGGCGAACCCGTTGGAGAACGCCTCCGGGTACGGCAGGCGGATCCCGAAGTCCGTCAGCAGCTGCGCCGCGTACAGGGACCAGGCCTTGGCCACGACCGCCGAGGCGAGCTGCAGCTCCAGGATGAGCGCCCACCCGATGACCCACGCCCAGACCTCGCCGAAGATGACGTAGGCGAAGGTGTAGGCGGTGCCCGAGGTCGGCATCGTGGACGACAGCTCGGCGTAGCACAGGGCCGCCAGCAGGCAGGCGATGCCGGCGATCATGAAGGACAGCAGGACGCCCGGCCCGGCGGCGGTCGCCGCCTGAACGCCGGCGACGCTGAAGATGCCGGCTCCGATCGTCGCGCCCAGGCCGAGGACCACGAGGTCGGCGGGGCGGTAAAGTTGCGCGAGGCGGTGCCGGGCACCGGTGCGTAACCCGGTGGCCTCGGACGGTGGTAAACGGCGCATGATCGTGGACAAAGGCAACCCACTCAGCTCTGTGAACCCGCTCACAGTGCCTCACCGCTCATCCGACGACAAGCACGGGACGGTTACGCCCCGGTCACCAGCCAGGCAGTGCCCGAGGCCCGCCGTACCAGCGTGATCAGTCGTGCAACCATCCACACCCCTAGCGCGCACCAAAGTGCAACAATGCCCCATCCGGCGGCGAACAGCGCGGCCGGAAGGTAGGCGAGCGTCGTCCACACCCCCGCCCACGCCAGGTACTTCTGGTCGCCCGCGCCGATGAGCACGCCGTCGAGGACGAACACGATCCCGCAGATCGGCTGGAAGAGCGCGACCGGCCACAACACGGCCAGCAACTCCGCGGTGACCTGCGGGTCGGCGGCGAACAGCCCCGGCACCCACGGCCTGGTCACCAGCACCAGCCCGCCCAGCACCACCCCCGACCACAGGCCCCAGCGCACCATCCGGGTGGTGGCCACCCTGGCCGCGGCGACGTCCCCGGCGCCCAGCGCCCGTCCGGTGATCGCCTGCCCGGCGATGGCGATCGCGTCGAGGGCGAAGGCCAGCAGCGTCCAGACCTGGGTGGCGATGGCGTACGCGGCCAGTTCCGGCCGGCCCATGCGGGTGGCCACCACGGTCGCGACGACCAGCACCACGCGCAGGCAGACGGTCCGGACCAGGAGCGCGAACCCGGCCGTGCCCGCCTGCCCGATCCCCGCCCAGTCGGGGCGCAGCGAGACGCCGCGGGCCCGCGCGCCCCTGACCACGATCACGAGGTAGACGGCGGCGCCCGCCGTCTGGGCGGCGACCGTTCCCCAGGCCGAACCGGCGATGCCCCAGTGGAGCCCGAGGACGAACCAGGCGTTGAGCGCGGCGTTCAGCGCGAAGGAGCCGATCGCGACGACGAGCGGGGCGAGCGTGTTCTGCAGGCCACGCAGTACGCCGGTGCCGGCCAGTACCACGAGCATGCCCGGGGTGCCGAGCAGGCTGATGCGCAGATAGACGACGGCCTGCACGGCCTGGTCCGGGGCGGCGCCGAACAGGCCGACCACGGCGGGCGCGAGCGGCCAGCCGACGAGGATCACGGCGAGGCCGATGCCGATCGCCAGCCACAGGCCGTCCACGCCGCTGCGCATGGCGCGCGCGTGTTGTCCGGCCCCGGTGAGGCGGGCGACGGAGGCGGTGGTGGCGTAGGCGAGGAAGACGCAGAGGTTCACCACGGTCGCGAGGACGGTGCCCGCGACGCCCAGCGCGCCGACCGCGGTGGTGCCCAGACCGTGGCCGACGATGGCGTAGTCGGCGAGCAGGAAGAGCGGTTCGGCGACCAGCGCGCCGAAGGCGGGCACGGCTAGTCGGAGAATCTCCCGATCCTGGGAGGTAATGGGCATTTGTCTAGTATGAGCCTTACACGGCGTGTCGCGGCAACTTTCTTTCCTCCACAGTCGGTGGACATTGTTTCCCCAGGTCAAGATGCTGTTCGGGAGTGCTGTCCAGAGTTATCCCCAGGGCTGTCCACAGTGCTCCCACACCCTGAGGCGCGTCGTGCACAGCTTGACCACAGCCTTGTCCACAGGCCGCGTTGCCGTACCTCGCGGAACCCGCGAAACTGTCAGACCGGTCGGCTACAAGTGGGGGTGGTGCGACCGCCTGCTAGTTCGAGGGGGCGCGGTGAGCATGGACGACGAAGAGCCGGGCGGCGGTGGCGGCCCGAGTTTCGAACGTACCCCGCCCCACAACATCGAGGCGGAGCAGTCGGTCCTGGGTGGCATGCTGCTGTCCAAGGACGCCATCGCCGACGTCATCGAGATCCTGCGTTCCGACGACTTCTACCGGCCCGCCCACCAGATCATCCACGACGTCATCACCGACCTCTACGGCAGAGGCGAGCCCGCCGACGCCGTCACCGTCTTCGACGAACTGCAGAAGCGCGGCGAGATGGCCAGGGTCGGCGGCGCCGCCTACCTCCACACGCTGACCGCGGTCGTCCCGACGGCCGCCAACGCGGGCTACTACGCGAAGATCGTCCGCGAACAGGCCATCCTGCGCCGCCTCATCGAGGCCGGCACCCGCATCGTCTCCTACGGCTACGGCGGCCAGAACGAAGAGGTCGACGACCTGGTCGACCGTGCCCAGGCCGAGATCTACAAGGTCACCGAGCGCCGCACCTCCGAGGACTACCGCCCCCTGTCGGAGATCATGCCCGGCGCCCTCGACGAACTGGAGGCCATCGGCAGCCGCGGCGGCCACATGGTCGGCGTACCCACCGGCTTCCAGGACCTCGACCAGCTCACCAACGGCCTGCACCCGGGCCAGATGATCGTCGTGGCCGCCCGCCCCGCCATGGGCAAGGCCCTCGCGCTCGACACCCCGCTGCCCACGCCCACGGGCTGGACGACGATGGGGGAGGTCGCCGTCGGTGACGCTCTGATCGGAGCGGACGGCAAGCCCACCCGTGTCGTGGCGGCCACCGAGGTCATGCACGGCAGGCCCTGCTACGAGGTGGAGTTCAGCGACGGAACGGTGATCGTCGCCGACGCGCAGCATCAGTGGCGGACCACGACCCGTGCCGCCCGCCGCCAGGCGTCCGAGGCCAAGAGGTCCATGCGCTGGTCCGACGGTTCCGTCCGCCGGGTCCGGGAGGCGCACGCCGCGTACGCGGGTGATGTCGTGAGCTTCCTCAGCCACCGCGAGGCCGTCGCGACAGTGGGCGAGGAGTTCCGCCATGTCCTGTCGTCGGTGCAGCAGGAGATCGGCTCCAGCGACAAGAGGCCTGTCCTGGTGGGCGGGCCCGCCAGGTCCTACGAGTGGCGTTCGCCCGTGTACCCGGCGGCCAGGCCACTCGCGGCCCTGCTGGACAGGGTGACCAGTCCGATCAACTCCGCCACCACCGCGCGACACGAGCCCATTGTGACCACCGAGGAAATTGCCGCGACGCTGCGCTGCGGGTCGGCGGATCGGCGTCCGAACCATGCGGTCGCGGTGGCCGGCGCCTTCGAACTCCCCGAACGGGATCTGCCGTTGCCCCCCTACGCGCTCGGCCTCTGGCTCGGCGACGGGCATAGCGCGAGTGCGCGGATCACCACGATGGACGCCGAGGTCGTGGCCAACCTCCGAAGCGAGGGCCTGAGGGTCACTTCCGTCGCCAACTCGACGTCCTATGGCCTGGCGCTAGCGGTGCCTTCGGCTGTGCCCGCCCGGGAGTGTGCCGTTTGTGGCACGGAGTTCGTGCCAAAGACGGCGCAGGCTCGCGCCTGTGGGCGGAGTTGTGGTGGCCGCGCGAGGTTCGTCTCCCCCCCGGAGCCTGCTCCCACCTGCCCTGACTGTGGGGGGCCTTCGAGTGGTCCGCGTCAGTGCCAGGCATGCCGTAACGATCATGGCACGATCACCGGCATCCTCCGCAAGCTCGCCCTGCTGGGCGACAAGCACATCCCTCTCGCCTACCTGCGAGGCTCGGAGCGGCAACGCCGCGACTTGCTGGCCGGCCTTCTCGACTCCGACGGCTACGTGAGCCCCAGCGGGCAGATCCAGTTCGCGGTGACCAATCGGCGGCTCGCCGAGGACACCCTGGAGCTGGTCCTGAGTCTCGGTCATCGCGCGACCATGCGGACGAAGCCGGTACGAGGCAGGACCGAGGAGTCCTCGACCTGCTACATGATCGATTTCACGACCGCGGAAAGGGTCTTCCGGCTGTCCCGCAAGGCTGATCGGCAGGTAGAGACAGAACACGCCACCACACGTGTCCGCTACATCGTCGACGTGCGCCCGATCGCCTCGCGCCCGGTCCGATGTGTCGAGGTCGACAATGCCGACCACATGTACCTCGCCGGCAGAGCCTGTATCCCCACGCACAACAGCACGCTCGGGCTGGACTTCGCGCGCTCGGCGGCGATCAGGAACGGGATGACCACGGTCATCTTCTCGCTGGAAATGTCGCGCAACGAGATCACCATGCGCCTGCTCTCCGCCGAGGCCCGGGTCGCGCTGCACGCGATGCGCTCCGGCATGATGAGCGACGACGACTGGACCCGGCTGGCCCGGCGGATGAGCGAGGTGGCCGAGGCGCCGCTGTTCATCGACGACTCGCCCAACATGTCAATGATGGAGATCCGGGCCAAGTGCCGGCGCCTCAAACAGCGCCACGACCTGCGCTTCGTCATCATCGACTACCTCCAGCTGATGAGCTCGCCGAAGAAGACGGAAAGCCGCCAGAACGAGGTCTCGGAGATCTCGCGAGGCATCAAGCTGCTGGCGAAGGAGCTTGAGGTCCCGGTCATCGCGATGTCCCAGCTCAACCGCGGCCCCGAGCAACGCACCGACAAACGCCCCCAGGTCAGCGACCTACGTGAGTCCGGATCCATCGAGCAGGATGCGGACATGGTGATCCTCTTGCATCGTGAGGACGCCTACGAGAAGGAGTCGCCGCGTGCCGGCGAAGCCGACCTGATCGTGGGCAAGCATCGTAACGGTCCCACCGCCACGGTCACCGTGGCCTTCCAGGGCCACTACAGCCGCTTCGTCGACATGGCCCAGCACTGACGCGAAAAACCGGATGACGCGCCTGCCGACGCGGAGTTAGCCTGCCTGGCGACCCCAGGAGGTGCCCATGCAGGACAAGGACGTCATCCGGCCCCAGCGTCCCTTCTCCAGCCGAGGAGTCTCCTTTTGTATGTCCTGCCTGCCGAGCTCAGGCATGCCCTGACCGAAGAGCTCGAGTCCCACCGTGAGCACGACCTGGCCGCTTCGGCCGCTGAGCTCACCGCGCGTTACCACCGTCCGATCGACCGGCCCGCGCTGCGGTCGGCGACCGACGTGGCCGCCTACGCGGCGGTCCGCATGCCGGCCACCTTCGCCGCCGTCCGATCCGCCCTGGCCCAGGCGGCGGCCGTGGCGCCGGGTTTCGGCCCGCGTACCCATCTGGATGTCGGGGGTGGCACCGGCGCGGCGGTCTGGGCGGCCGCCGACTGCTGGCCCTACCTGCGCGAGGTGACCGTCCTTGAGCGCGACCGCGCGGCCGCCGGCCTCGGCCGCGCGCTGGCCGCCCGTTCCGCCCATCCCGCGGTACGGCAGGCCACCTGGCGCCAGGCCGACCTGGTGAAAGACGTCACCACGGAGCCGGCCGACCTGGTCACCGTGTCGTACGTGCTGGGGGAGTTGCCGGAGGCGGCCCGGCTGCCGCTGATCAGGCGGCTGGCAGGGCGGGCCGGGATGCTGGCCGTGGTCGAGCCGGGTTCGCCGGACGGGTTCGCGCGGGTGCTGGCCGTCCGTGATCTCCTGGTCGAGCTGGGCATGAACATCGCGGCTCCCTGCCCCCATGAGGGGGCGTGCCCGCTCGCTTCCGGCGACTGGTGTCATTTCGCCGCCCGGTTGCCGCGCGAGAGCCTGCACCGGCGGCTCAAGGCGGGCTCGCTGGGCTTCGAGGACGAGAAGTTCTCCTATGTCGTGGCGACGTCGGCGCCGGTCACGCCGCCGGGAGCGCGGGTGCTGCGCCACCCGCGTACCCGCAAGGGGCTGGTGACGCTGACGTTGTGCGGCGACGGCGTCTCCGACCAGAACGTCTCCAAGCGCGACGGCGAGCTCTACCGCGCGGCCCGCGACACCGCGTGGGGCGAGGCGTGGCCGCCGGTGTGACTCAGTAGACACGCGGCGGCGGAATCGGGCTGATCTTCGCGGTGCTTTAGCAGATGACTACAGCGAAGGGAAGAAGCCATGACCATCTTGATCGCCTATGACGGTTCCGCCGACGCGAAGGCGGCCATCGAGTTCGCGGGCGAGCACCTCGCCCGGGAGTCGACTGTCGTGATCACGGTGTGGGAGCCGCTGCTCGTCCAGCTGAAGCGGCACCCGATCGCCGGTCCCGCGCTGATTTCCGACCAGGGCGAGGAGTGGAAGGAACTGGCCGAGCAGCAGGCCAAGGAGGGCGCGGAGCTGGCCGTGAAGGCCGGTCTGAACGACGTGACGGCGCGCGCGGTGGCCGACCGCGAGTCGATCTGGAAGACCATCGTGGACGTGGCCGACGAGATCGACGCCTCGCTCATCGTGACCGGTTCGCGGGGTCTGGCCGGGGTGCGCTCGGTGTTGCTGGGCAGCGTGTCCAACCACGTGCTGCACCACGCGCACCGCCCGACGCTGATCGTGCCTCCGGCGAAGAGCTAGCAGGCCGCGCAGTTGGAGGCCGGGGAGAGCCGGGTGTCGATGCGCCTGGCTCCCGGCCCTTCGTCGCCCAGGCGGTCGAAGGGGTTGGCCAGGACGCACCGGTCGAGCGACAGGCACCCGCAGCCGATGCAGTCGGTCAGGTCGTCGCGCAGCCGCTGGAGCTGCTCGATGCGGTCGTCGAGCTCGGTGCGCCACGCGGCGGAGAGCTTGGCCCAGTCCTCGCGGTTGGGCGTGCGCTCCTCGGGGAGTTGGGCGAGGGCGTCCTTGATGGTCTTGAGCGGGATGCCGATGCGCTGGGCCAGCCGGATGAAGGCGACCCTGCGCAGGGTGTCGCGCGAGTAGCGGCGCTGGTTGCCGGTGGTGCGGCGGCTGTCGATCAGGCCCTTGGCCTCGTAGAAGTGCAGCGCGGAAACGGCGACCCCGCTGCGCTCGGACAGCTGGCCGACGGTGAGCTCCTTGGAATTCCACGGCGCCTTGCTCATCTGCGCAGCCTATGTCACCTGTGTCGGGCGATCGAAGAGGGTCTCCAGCACGACGATGGTCTGGGTGCCGGTGACGCCGTCGATGTCGAAGATCTCGCGGAGCACCTCCTGGAGTTGCTCGGTGCCGGCCGTACGGACCTTGACCAGGACGGAGGCGGGGCCGGCGATGATGTGGGCCTCCTCGACGCCGTCGATGGCCTTGAGCGGCTCGGTCGTGCCGCCCATCCACACGCTGCCGTCGACCAGGACGTAGGCGAGTACGCCCCGTCCGGTGGCGACCGGGTCCACGTCGACGGTGGTGCGCCGGATGACGCCGCGTTCGCGGAGTTTGCGGACCCGCTCGTGGGCGGCGCCGCTGGACAGCCCCACCGCCTTGCCGAGCACGGCGTACGAACGCGTGGCGTCCTCTTGGAGCTGACCGATCAGCATCCTGTCAATGTTGTCCACAACAGGATGGTAGTCGGCCGTAGCCTTCCATTGCCGGATGAGGTTTGCTTCTGCTATGACGACCGTGATTCCCACCGAGTTCGAGCCGTTCGACCCGCGCGCCGCCGAGATCCGCGGGGACCTGTGGACGGAGGTGTTGCACACCGGCACCCGCTGGGCCGAGGGCCCGGTCTACTTCCCGGCCGGACGCTTCCTGGTCTGGAGCGACATCCCCAACGACCGCCTGCTGCGCTGGGACGAGATGACCGGCCACGTCGGCCCCTTCCGCCAGCCGGCCGACTACGTCAACGGCAACACCCTCGACCGGGTCGGGCGGCTGATCTCCTGCGAGCAGGGCACCCGCCGGGTCACCCGCACCGAGGCCGACGGGCGCGTCACCGTGATCGCCGACCGGTGGAAGGGCAAGCGCCTCAACAGCCCCAACGACGTGGTCGTGCGCTCCGACGGCTCCATCTGGTTCACCGACCCGCCGTACGGCATCATCAGCGACTACGAGGGCCACCGGGCCGAGCAGGAGATCGACGGCTGCCACGTCTACCGCGTCGACCCGGGCACCGCCGAGGTGAGCGTCGTGGCCGGCGACTTCGAACGCCCCAACGGCCTCGCGTTCTCCACCGACGAGAAGCAGCTGTACGTCGCCGACACGCAGGCCAACCACATCCGCCTGTTCGACGTGCACGAGGACGGCCGGTTGTCCGGAGGGAAGGTCTTCGCCGACACCGAGCACGGCAGCTTCGACGGCCTGCGCCTGGACGACACCGGCCGGGTCTGGGCGGCCTGCGGCAAGGCGGTCAACTGCTACGACCCCGACGGCACCCTGCTGGGCCGCCTGAAGTTCCCCGAGCAGGTGGCGAACCTGGTCTTCGGCGGCCCCAAGCGCAACCGCCTGTTCGTCACCGCCACCTCGTCGCTGTACTCGATCCTGTCCGGGGTACGCGGCGCCCGCCCGGTCTGGGGCTGAGTCACTCCCACCGGAACAGCCGTACGGCCAGCCCGCCGAACACCAGCAGCCCACCGGCCATGACGGCCAGGTGCGGCAGCTGGGGCGCATTGCCCGCCCAGGTGTCGCGCAGGGCCTGGGCGAACGGCCCGGCCACGGAGAAGTCGCCGATCGTGCGCAGGACCGGGGACATGAGCTCGCGCGGGATCCACATGCCCGCGACGAACATCAGCGGAAACATGATCACCGATCCGACCGGCGCCGCCACCTTGCTGTTCTTCAGCATCGCCGCGACCACCAGGCCCATGGCCAGGAGCGCGGCCGTACCGAGGAGATAGACGAGGGCGAAGGCGACGGGGGCGCGCGGCGGCACGGTGCCGAGCACGAGACGGGCGCAGACGATGAGCGTCAACGTCGACAGGGCGGCGATCGAGAGGTTGATGACGAGCTGGGCGGCCAGGACGCGCGCCGGATGCACGGGCGTGGTCGACATCCTGCGCAGCACGCCGCGCTCGCGGTAGGCGGTCAGGGTCGAGGGCAGGACGGTGAACGCCAGCGTGAGCAGCGCGAGCATGGTCATCATGGCCGGCATCTGGGTGTCGTTGAGCGACTGGCCGCTCAGCTCGGGCTTGCGCTCGGAGAAGCCCGGCATGCTGCCCAGGACGAGCAGCAACGCCAGCGGCAGCGCGACGGTGAACGCGATGCCCGGCCATTCGCGCAGCTGGAGCTTGGTCTCGACGGCGAGGATCTTCATCATGGGATGAGCTTCTTTCCGGTGATGGCGAGGAAGGCGTCGTCCAGGCTGGCCTGCTCGATGCGCAGGTCGGTCGGGACGATCTGGTGCTGTGCCAGCGCGAGCGTGACGGCGGGCGCGAGGTTGCCGGAGCCGCTGACGACGAGCCGGGCGCCGCTGCGCTCGACCGACCGCACCTCGGGCAGGGCGAGCAGGACCGCCTCGTCCACGGGGGAGGAGGGCCGGAAGCTGACCTCCTGGTCACCGTCCACGGACGCCACCAGCCCGGCGGGGGTGTCGATCGCGGCCACCTTGCCCCCGTCGATGAGGGCCACGCGGTCGCAGAGCCGTTCGGCCTCCTCCATGAAGTGGGTGACCAGCAGGACCGTCACGCCGTCGGCGCGGATCCGCTCCACGAGCTCCCACACGTCGCGCCGCGCCTGCGGGTCGAGTCCGGTGGTCAGCTCGTCCAGGACGGCCACGCGCGGCCGCCCCACCAGCGCCAGCGCCACCGACAGCCGTTGCCGTTGGCCGCCGGAGAGCTTGGCGAACGTGGCGTTCCGCTTGGCGGTCAGGCCGACCAGGTCGAGCAGCTCCGGCCAGTCGGCGGGGTCGGGGTAGAAGGAGGCGTACAGGTCCATGGCCTCCCACACCTTGATGCGCTCGGGCAGCTGGGAGCTCTGCAACTGGGCGCCGAGGATGCGGCGCAGCCGGTCGCGGTCGCGGCCGGGGTCGATGCCGGCCACGCTGATCTGGCCGCCGTCGCGGCGGCGCAGGCCGGAGACGCACTCGACGGTGGTGGTCTTGCCGGCCCCGTTGGGCCCGAGGATGCCGAAGATCTCGCCTTCCTCGACGGAGAACGAGACGTCCTCGACGGCCACATGGTCTTTGTAGCTCTTGCGGAGGTTGGTGACTTCGATCAGGTCCATGCCTCAGACGCTAGAAACACCCGGTCCACGGCGGAATCGCGCTAGCTGCCAGGCAAGGGTGTACTTAGATGCAGTGTCTGATTCGCCGGGTTCCTGCACACTGAGGGCATGAGATTCGGTCGCGCCATGCTCCTGCTCGCGATGGCGTTCGTCGAGGTCGGCATGGTGCTGGTCGCGTTGCCGATGCTCACGCTGGCCTTCGCGTTCGGCATGGTGTTCCTCTATCCGCCGCAGGTCATGATGGTCCGGTGGGCGGCCGAGCTGACCCGGCGCTGGGCTCGGGAGTGGGCCGGGGTCGAGATCGCCTCGCCGTACCTGCCGAAGCCGCCGCCGGCGCAACCCCAGCCGGACGGCTGGTACCGGCACGACCGTACGCTCTACAAGACTCCGCGGATTCCCGACTGGAGCAACCGCTGGAAGTGGCTGATCAGCGACGCGGCCTCCTGGCGGGACTCGCTGTGGCTGCTGTGGGACCCGATCGTCAAGATCACGCTCGCGCCGCTGCTCATCTTCCTGCCGCGCGTGGGCGTCCGGCTGTACGCCCTGTGGGCGCGTGCCCTGCTGGCGCCCACCGCGGCGAGCCTGCTGGCGGGGCGGGTACGCCACCTGGACAGGGTGCGCAATCTGGCCAACGACACGCAGGCCGCCGAGATGCGCAGGATCGAGCGGGACCTGCACGACGGCACCCAAGCCAGGCTGGTGGCGCTCGGCATGACGCTCGGCGCCGTCGAGGAACTCGTCGAGAAGGACCCGGCGGCCGCCAAGGCCCTGCTGGCCAAGGCCCGCGACGCCTCGGCCGACACGCTGACCGAGCTGCGCCGCGTGGTGCGCGGCATCCACCCGCCCGTGCTGGCCGAGCGGGGCATCGGCGACGCCGTACGGGCGATGGCGATGGACAGCCCGCTGCGTGTCGAGGTGGACGTGGACCTGCCGCACCGCCCCGAGGCGCCCGTGGAGGCGGCCGCGTACTTCGCCGTCAGCGAGCTGCTGTCGAACGCCGCCCGCCACGGTCAGGCGGAGCGCGCCCACGTCGACATCAGCCAGCACGACGGCGACCTACGCATCACCGTCGAGGACGACGGCCTGGGCGGCGCCGACCCCGCCAAGGGCAGCGGACTGGCCGGGATCGAACGCAGGCTGGCCGCCTTCGACGGCGTCCTGGCCCTGCACAGCCCGCCCGGCGGCCCCACCACGGTCACGATGGAGCTGCCGCGCTCCCTGCCGGAGAAGTGGTCGTCCGGCGCCCTGCCCAAGATGCCGCTGTGGAAGACCTGCGTGGTCGTCTTCCTGTGGCTGACCGCCTGGTGCCCGTTCTTCCCGCAGGGCCTGGTGGCCGCGATCTTCAAGATCTTCTCCATAGACGAGAAGGCGTGGTTCCTCGCCCTCTACCTGCCGGAGCCGTGGCAGTGGCCGGTCATCGCCCTGATGATGCTGGTCGGCGGCAGTATGTACGTGGCGGCCGTCCTGATCCCCGCGACCCATTCCCACAAGGGCCAGTGGGCTCCTCCCCGCCTATCATTCAACCGATGCTGAACCGCGTTCTCATAGCAGAAGACCTGTACCTGCTCCGCGACGGACTCGTCCGCCTTCTCCAGGCGCACGGCTTCACGGTCGTGGGCGCGGTGGAGACCGGTCCCGAACTGCTGAAGGCCCTGATCGAGCTGCGCCCCGACGTCTCCGTCGTGGACGTACGGCTGCCGCCCACCCTCACCGACGAGGGCATCAAGGCCTCCCTGGAGGCGCGCAGGAAGATCCCCGGCCTGCCGGTCCTGGTGCTGTCCCAGCACGTCGAGCAGCTCTACGCCCGCGAGCTCCTGGCCGACGGCTCCGGCGGCATCGGCTACCTGCTGAAGGACCGCGTCTTCAACGCCGACCAGTTCGTCGACGCGGTACGCCGCGTGGCGGCCGGCGGCACCGCCATGGACCCCGAGGTCATCTCCAAGCTGCTGGCCAGCAACGCCCGCAACGAACCCTTGACCGCCCTCACCCCGCGCGAACGCGAGGTCCTGGAGGTCATGGCCGAGGGGCGTTCCAACGCGGCGATCGCGCAGCGCCTGTACCTGAGCGAGAGCGCGGTGGCCAAGCACACGGCCAACATCTTCGCCAAGCTCGACCTGGCGCCGTCGGACGACGACAACCGCCGTGTCCTGGCCGTTCTCACCTACCTCAACAGCCGGTGACGGGCCGCTTTGTCGGTGGCACCGGATACCTTCATAGGAGGCAGGTGACACGAAAGGGTAGATCAGGTGAAATTCCGGGTTAGCCGTGATGTGCTGGCAGACGCGGTGGCATGGGCGGCCAGGGTGTTGCCCAGCCGGCCTGTCGTCCCCGTGCTGTCCGGGCTGCTGATCGAGGCGAGCGACGAGCTGAGCCTGGCGGCGTTCGACTACGACGTCTCCGCCCAGGCCAGGGTCGAGGCCGACGTGGCCGAGCCCGGCAAGGTGCTCATCCCCGGCCGCCTGCTGGCCGAGATCAGCCGCAGCCTGCCCGCCGAGGACGTCCAGATCGTGACGGAGGGCGCCGAAGCCATCCTGACCTGCGGCAGCGCCGAGTTTGGCCTGATCACGATGCCCGTCGACGACTTCCCGACCCTGCCCACCATGCCGCCGGGCATCGGCGCCATCGGCGGAGGCGTGTTCGCCAGTGCGGTGACGCAGGTGGCGCCCGCCTCCAGCCGCGACGACACGCTGCCCATGCTGACCGGCATCCGCGTCGACATCGAGGGCGAGAACGTCGCGATGGCGGCCACCGACCGCTACCGCATCGCCGCCCGCGACTTCACCTGGCGCCCGGCCCGGCCCGACGTGGCGGTCTCCGCGATGGTGCCCGCGCGGGTGCTGGTCGAGGTGGCCAAGTCGTTGCGCGGCGGTGAGGTGCTGATCGCGATGGGCGACGGCGTGGCCGGCTTCGAGAGCGTGGGCAGGAGCACGACCGTACGCCTGCTCGACGAGCAGTTCATCGACTACCGCACCCGCCTGACCGCCGACTGGTCCATCCGCGCCGACGTCCGCGTGACGCCGTTCGTGGAGGCGATCAAGCGCGTGGCGCTGGTGGCGGAGCGCAACACGGCGATCAGGCTGACGTTCAGCAAGAGCCAGGTGCTGATCCAGGCGGGCGGCGGCGACATCGGCCGCGGCACCGAGGTCGTCGAATGCGAACTGCGCGGCGGCGACGACATCCAGATGGCCTTCCAGTCCCACTTCCTGCTCGACGGCCTGACCGGCGTGGAGACGGAGCTGGCCCGCATCAACATGGAATCCTCCACCCGCCCCGCCCTCATCCAGGACGTCCCCGGCGACGCCGAGCCCGAGTTCCGCTATCTCGTGATGTCCCTCCGCCAGGGATAAACCCTCACCATCCGTTACGGCGAAGCCACCCCCACGCCACCCGCCGCCGTGCGCGGGCGGCGATCGGGGGGATCGCTTCTCACGTCGGACGGATGCCCCACCGCAACGGCCCTCCGACAACCACGATCCCGAGCCCCCAATACCGAGCACCCGCAAGGCAGCCCCAGCGCCGCTCAAGTCGGCGGTGCTGCCTTGCGGGTGTGACGAGAAGTGCCGAGGCGGCGCCGCCCCGGCTCAACGGGCGGCGAGCGGTCCTGGGTGGGATGGAGGGTCAGGCGGTGATTTCGCGGAACACGCGTTTGAAGGCCGCCCACTCCGCGTCCCCCACCTTGGCCGCGTGGCGGTGTTCGATCTGTTTCACCAGTTCGTCCGCCTTGGCCATCTGGTCCAGTCCCAGCTCCGTCGGCACGATCAGCTTGGCCCGCCGGTCCTTCGGATCTGGCCGCCGTTCCACGTACCCCAGCTCCACCAGCTCATCCACCAGCGTCCCGATGACCTGCTTGTGCTGCCCCGACTGGGCGGAAAGGTCGGTGGCGCGGCTGCCTTCGGGATCCAGGTAGGCGAGGACGGCGCCGTGCCGGGGCCTGATGCGGCTGTGTCCCTGCTTGGCGATGGTGGAGAACAGCTCCCGCTGGAAGGCGAACAACGTCCGGCCGGCGAGAATCCCCAGGTCGGGGTCGATCTTCTTGTGCTCGCTGCGCCGCACGGCAACCTCCATATAGTCACTAATATTGACTATCATCAATCCTTACTATACCTTAGCCGCATGACGACAACTGTGGAACTCACCCGTTTCAAGGCGGCCAGAGCCGACGAGCTTCTGGCCGCGCGCCCCGCCATGCTGGCCGACTTCGCGAAGGACCGTGCCGGGTTCCTGAACGCCCGCCTGGTGCGCCTGCCCGGCGACGAATGGCTGGACGTCGTCGAATGGCGATCGCCCGCGGACTTCGCCGCCTCGCGGGAGAAGGGCGCCAACCTGCCCGGGATCGCGGCCTTCTTCGCCGCGATCGACGCCCTTGTGGTGGCCGAGGAGGGTACCCGTGAGGACTGAGGAGGGTCAGCTCTCGTCGGTGAGGGCGATGAGAATGTGCTCCATGCACGCGTGCCCGGCCCGCTCCGCCGCGGCGGCGTCGCCGGCGGCGATGGCGCGGGCGATCGCGTCGTGCGGGATGTAGCTCTTGTTGAGCGAGGTGCCCGCGGCGGTGATGCTGGCCCGCAGCGCGGCCGAGAAGTCCTCGTACAGGTCGATGAGCACCAGGTTGTGCGTGGCATGCGCGACGGCCATGTGGAAGGCCAGGTCGGCCTCCACGAACGCGTCGGGGTCGTCGGCCTCCCAGGCGCGGTCGCGCTCGGCCAGACGGCTCTCGATGTTGAGGATGTCGGTGTCGGTGCGGCGGGTGGCGGCCAGGCGTGCCGACTCGACCTCCAGCGCGCGGCGTACCTCGAGGATCTCCAGCTGTTCCGCCTGACGCAGCCGGCGCAGCATGGCCCCGGACAGCTCGCTGGTGGCCCGTACGTAGGTGCCGTCGCCCTGGCGGCAGTCGAGCAGGCCGGCGTGAGTGAGCGCGCGTACGGCTTCCCTGACGGTGTTGCGACCGACCCCGAGCTGCTCGGCCAGAACGGTCTCTGTCGGGATCTTGCCGTTCAACGGCCACGACCCTGACGTGATCTGCTCCTTGAGCTGATCGATCACCTGGTCCACGAGCGATGCCCGCTGTGCCGTACGCAGACTCACAGTCTGCCTCCTCCGGGGAAACCAATCATCCTATGAGTCAATGACTGGTAGACCCTAATTATTCCTGCCTGAGAGGCGCAAGTCTAAGCCTGCCGGGCAGGTGCCATCACCAGGGCCTCCACCGAAAGGCCCTGGTCAGCGGAGTCGGCTAACTGCTGCCGTGCGTGATCTGGGCGTCGGCTGTAACCCCCGCCATGAACGAGCGTACGCCTGCCGCTTCGAGCGCCCTGCGGTAGGCCGCCGTCTGCTGGCCGGGCGCGTTCGCCTCGCCGTAGAGGTCACCGAGCTCACGCCAGGAACGCGCGGCCTGCCGGTCGGAGCCGTACATCGGACGGCCGAGCCCGGCGAGCACGTCGCGGGCGGCGTCCAGGTGTACGAAGGCGTCGCCGCCCAGCCCCATCGAGACCTTGGCGATCACCAGGTGCGCCTCGGCCTTGATCGGAGAGCTCGCGAGCAGGTCGATCGCGGCTCCGGCCAGCTCGCCCGCCTTGGCGGGCTCGCCGGCGCGCAGGCGTACCTGGGCGTGGGCGACCAGGCTCTCGCCGTGCTCGGCCGCCGTGCCGGGCAGCCCGGCGAAGACGGTCGTCGCGGCGGCGGCGAGTACCTCGGCCTCGTCGACCGAAGAGGTCTCCAGCTTCGCCCACCGCATGGCGGTGACGGCGAGCTGGCGCCCGATCCGGCCGGCGCGACCGGCCATGATGGCATCGTCGGCCAGGCGGACCGCCAGAGCGGAGTCCTCGCCCGCGGCCGCGGCGATGCTCGCCTGCCACAGTGCGTGGATCTCTCCGGAACGGTCCACAACAAGCGATACGCCACTCACGTCCAGCACTTGCTTGACGAAGGTGATCGCCGCCGAGTCGCCCTCCCCCTGCGTCTCGATCAGCGCCGCGGCGAGGTCCACCGCGAGCTCACCCTGCATGATCGCCAGCCTGGACGCCTGCGCGAGCGCGTTCGCGGCCAGGTCGCGTGCTCTCAGCCGGTCGCCGGCCCGCTGGTAGCAGCGGCTCAGCGCGACGGTCAGCGGCAGGTCGGCCAGGCGCTCGGGATGAGCGGCGGCCTCGCGGCGCAGCCGTTCGAACGCCTCGACGGCCTGCCCGAGGCGGCCCTGTGCTTCGAGCGCGCGCGCACGGCCGAAGCGGGCCTGCGCGGTGAGCATCGCGTTTTCCTCGTCCGCGGCCTTCACGATCTCGGTGAAGCGCTCGGCTGCCGTGGCCGCGTCGCCGTGCTGCAGCTCAAGCTCGGCGTGTCTCAGCCCGAGCTCGGTGTCGATGCGCTGCCTTGGCTCGATGCCGTGCAGAAGGAATTCGGTGGTGCAGCCCAGCCGTTCGGCGAGAAGGCGGGCCACGACAGGAGTCGGCGTACGCTTGCCTGACTCGATGAGTGAGACGTAACTGTCTGACAGGTCGGGCCCGGCCAGCTGGGCCTGGGACATCCGCCTGTTCAGCCGCAGTCCTCGGACGCGGTCACCGATGGTTCCCTGACTCGGCATCTCATCTCTCAAGGCGGGGAAGGGTCAACAACACGCAAATGATTGCATGAAGTAGCCGAATCGGGTATCCCCGCCTGAAGAATTCCCTACGTGGAGATTAATCGTCCCCCTCGTCCTTGCCGGGGAAAAGCATCTGGCAGACCTCCAGATACAGGGTCTCGGGGTAGGGAATGTACTCCACGTTGGACAGGGCCTGGTCCTGGCCCGCCGACTCGAGGATGAACTCCCCGTAACCGAGCATGCGCCCCAGCAGGGACCGCTGGAAGCTCATGTCCGTGACCTTCTGCAGCGGCATCATCGCGACCTTACGGGTGATCAAACCCGTGGTCAGCAGCATCCGCTTCGAAGTAACCACAAAGTAGTCAACCGACCACTCCGCGACTTTCCATACAAAACGGATCAAGAGCAGCAACCAGAGCCACCAGACGACAACGAGGGCCGTGCCGCCCCCCTTGTCGCCGAAGAACTTGCTCAGCAGCCCGGCGATGATCAGGCCGCCGAAGACCTCGGCGACCGGACGGAGCAGCACGGCTGGGTGACGCCGCACCATGATGACCTGGTGTTCGTGGGGGAGTAGGTAGCGGTTGACCGACGACGGAGCAGAGTCCCCGTGGGTCACAAGTCTCATGCGAGGCTGTTCACAAATTGAGCCAGCGAGTCGGCCGCGTTGAAGACCGTGTCGAACGCCCCTCTGACCGCGTCAGCGGCGTCCGCTGGTCGCGCGAACAGGTAGTACGCAACGAATGCGATACCACCGTAGGTGAGGACTTTTTTGACCTGCACTGTCGCCTCCGTACCACTTACCCACTACACCCGCCGTATACGTTACCCACTACCTAGCCGGGGTAAAGCGCAACTGCGCCGGTTAGTTGTGATCTTCTTAGCCGCGCTCGCTGGCCACGAGCGCCAGGACGTGAAGGTGTTTGCGCGCGATCCGCTCGACGAGGCCCGCATGGGCGTAGCCGGTCACCTCTAGCGCACCGTAATGAGCGGCTTCGACGCAGCGTGTGACCGTGGTCGCGGAGTGGACGCCGGCGAACTCGTCGCGCAGCGCCGTCTCGACGTCCGCGTACGGACTCGGATCGGCTTCGGTGCGATCGCTCATCGTGCTCCCTCACGCCCGCATCCCGGAAAATGGGACGGCTTCCTTACTCTTCGTACCCACACAAACACAGTATGTAACGAAGGGCAGGTCCATGGAGAGGGAAAGAGGTTCTCAGACCACGCCGTAGAGACGGTCGCCGGCGTCCCCGAGGCCGGGCACGATGTAGCCGTTCTCGTTCAGCCGCTCGTCAAGAGCGGCCGTGACCACGCGGATGGGCTTGCCGGAATTGGCGAACACCTTGTCCATGTGCGCCAGGCCCTCCGGCGCCGCCAGGAGGCAGAGCGCCGTCACGTCGACCGCGCCCCGGTCGAACAGGAACTGGATCGCCGCGGCCAGCGTGCCGCCGGTGGCCAGCATCGGGTCCACGACGTAGCACTGCCGGCCGGACAGGTCGTCGGGCAGCCGGGTGGCGTAGGTCTCCGCCTGGAGCGTCGACTCGTTGCGGATCATGCCCAGGAACCCGACCTCCGCCGTGGGCAGCAGCCGCGTCATGCCCTCCAGCATGCCGAGCCCGGCCCGCAGGATCGGGACCACCAGCGGGTACGGCCGCGCCAGCCGTACCCCATGAGCCTCGGCGACGGGCGAGCGCACCGTGACGTCGGTGACCCGGACGTCACGAGTGGCCTCGTACGCGAGCAGAGTCACCAGTTCGTCCGCGAGCCTGCGGAACGTCGGCGAGTCGGTGCGGACATCCCGCAGCGCGGTGAGCTTGTGCGCCACCAAGGGATGATCGACGACGAGGGTTTCCATAAGGGACAACGCTATCTTGTGTGGAACGTACCGGCACGTCGCGGAACTGGTTTTGATCACAATTTGGTCGGAGCCGCCCACGGCGGGTAGGCACGTCTGGAACGATTGGGTGCCCTACTAGTGGCCGTCAGGTCAGGGATCGGGTGGATGGACGATGGCAGACGAAGACGCCCTTGATTTCGCCGTCGTGGTCTACCGCGAAGACGGCTGCTGGGACGCCGAGCTCCTTCCTATCGGGCTCACCTCCGACCTGCACGGCCTGATCCACGCGCTACGCCAGCAGCCGAGCGAGAGCGGCACGATTGGCCTGGTCGCCGTGGGGGATGAGTTCTTCGTGGCGCTGCGCGTTCTCGGTGAGCGGGTCGATGTCTTCCTGTCCGACATCGCCGCCTCCTGGGACTTCCCGCTCGCCCAGCAGGTCCTCGAGTACATCGACGTCCCGATCCCCGACGAGGATGAGCTCGACGAGATCCTCCAGGACGAGGACACGGTGCTGCCCGCGGGCGACCTGTCGATCTTCGCCGACCTCGGGCTCGACGAGATGGAGCTGGGCATCCTGTCCGGCGACATCGACCTGCTGCCCGAGGACGTCCTGTCCAGCATCGCCGGGCGGCTCGGATTCTCCGAGCCGTTCGAGCGCGCCATCGAATCGGTCTTCGGCTGACTCACGGGAGTTCGGGATGGCCTCTAACACCTTCTCTGCGGCGTTCGTCAGGACCGAGGACGGCTGGAGCGGTGCCGAGGTCGACCTCAGCGCGGCCGAGTTCGTCGACGATCTCGGCGACGCCGTACAGGAGAGTCTGGGCCTGACCGGCGACGAGCTGGCGCTGCTGTGCGTCGAGGTCGAGGACGAGTGGTTCGCCATCGCCCGCTACACCGGCGAGGAGGAGCCGCGCGTCTTCCTGTCCGACGCGCACGCCGGCCTGACCGACACCCTCGGCGAGCTGTTCGCCGAGTTCGCCGGTGTCGCGCCGGAGACGGAGGGCAACGGGCTCGGCGTGAAGCCGTCCGGCGACTTCGAGCTGCTGAGCGACCTCGGCGTCAGCTCCGAGGAACTCCTGGAGCTCAGCATGGAGGAGGGCGTGCTGCCCGCCGACGTCCTGTCGGTCATCGCCGAGCGCCTGGCCTTCGCCGACGAACTGGACCGCCTGCGTTGACCCACGCGGCCGCCATGCGCCTGGCGCTCCAGGAGGCCCGGCAGGCCGGGGCGCGCGGCGAGGTCCCCGTCGGCGCCGTGATCCTCTCCGCCGAGGGCGAGGTCCTGTCCCGCGCGGGCAACGACCGCGAGGCGAGCGCCGACCCCACCGCCCACGCCGAGATCCTCGCCGTACGGCGGGCCGCCACCGCACGCGGCGCCTGGCGCCTGACCGGCTGCACGCTCGTGGTCACCCTGGAGCCGTGCACCATGTGCGCGGGAGCCGCCGTGCTGGCCCGGGTGGACCGGATCGTGTACGGCGCGGTGGATCCGAAGGGCGGCGCCGTCGGCTCGCTGTGGGACGTCGTCAGGGACCGCCGGCTCAACCACCGCCCCGAGGTCGTCATGGGCGTGCTCGCGGATGAGTGTTCCGCGGTACTTAAGGAGTTCTTCGCCACTCGGCGGATCCGGTAAGCTCGTCGGCGGTGGTGTCGCCTAGTGGCCGAGGGCGCACGCCTCGAAAGCGTGTGATGGGGCAACTCATCCGTGGGTTCAAATCCCACCACCACCGCCTGGCACAAGAGCCGCCGACCCGGACCGGGCCGGCGGCTCTTCGCGTTTCTTGTGACCGTCCGCGATGACGTGTGATCATGGGCCGACTTGACTGCTTCTTTACCGGGGGTTTCCGTGAAACGTCTGATCGCGCTCGTCTCCGGCCTGGCCCTGGCCGGGACGCTGGTCGCGGCGCCGGCCCAGGCGGCGGCCGCGCCGGTGCGGCTGAAGCTCAGTTTCGGATGGTGCGAGTCGGCCTGCGCGATCCGCATCAAGGTGATCAACAACAGCCGTCGCAACATCGCCTGGGTGGGAGGGACCTGCCGCCTGCACATCAACGGCCGGTACGTCGGCAAGGGCACCATCTACGTGGGCCCGATCAAGCGCGGCCACTCCCGCACCAGCACCTGCAACGTCGTGGACGACCGCCTTGAGGACGCCTGGTACGACTTCCAGGACGACGGCGGCCTCTGGCAGCGCTACGCGAGCGTCAAGGCGAAGCCGTACTTCCGTCGCTGAGCGTCAGCTCGGGGGCAGTTCGAGGACCCTGGCGTGCAGGATGGACCGCTGGTGCAGCGCGGCGCGCAGTGCCCGGTGCAGGCCGTCCTCCAGGTAGAGCTCGCCCTGCCACTGGACCACGTGCGGGAACAGGTCGCCGTAGAACGTCGAGTCGGCGGCCAGCAGCGAGTGCAGGTCGAGCATGGCTTTGGTGGTGACCAGCGAGTCGAGCCGGACCTGCCGCGGTGGTATCTGCGCCCACTCGCGGTGCGTCAGACCATGTTCGGGATAAGGACGTCCGTCGCCGACCAACTTAAAGATCACCCATTGATTTTAGGAGAGAATCCGATTTCTCGCGCTCTCCACCGCCGTCGGCCCAGGCCGGCCCGCGTCGCATTCGCCGCGAACACCGGCGGTGTGGCCGCCGGGGAAAGCCCTCAGATCGCTCCGGTGAACGTGTCGCAACGCTTGGGGTCACCGGTCTGGTAGCCGACCGTGAACCACTTCTCGCGCTGCTGCGAGGTGCCGTGGGTGAACGCGTCGGGCGTCACCCGGCCCTGGGCCTTGCGCTGGATGCTGTCGTCGCCGACCGCGGCGGCCGCGCTGAGTGCCTGGTCGATGTCGGCCTGGGTGAACGGCTGGCTGTAGAAGCCGGTCTTGACGGCGTTGTTCGCCCAGACCCCGGCGTAGCAGTCGGCCTGCAGTTCCAGGCGTACGGCTCCGCTGCTCGCGCCCTGGCGGCTGTCGCCGACCCGGTTCATGGTGCCGAGGAGGTTCTGGACGTGGTGACCGTACTCGTGGGCGATGACATAGGCCTGGGCGAAGGGACCGCCTTCGGCGCCGTAGTCGCGCTGGAGGGTGTTGAAGAACGTGAGGTCGAGATAGACCTTGCGGTCCCTGGGGCAGTAGAAGGGGCCGACAGCGGAGTCGGCCGCGCCACAGGCGGTGTTGACGGCACGGGAGAAGAGCACCGTCTTGGCCGGTGTGTAGGCGCTGCCGCCGCGCGCGGCGAAGGCCTGCTTCCAGTACGTCTGGATGCTGTTGACGATGCCGACGACGCGGCAGTCCTCGGACTGGTCGGCGTCGGCGCCGGTCTTGCAGCGCTCGGCCAGGTTCCCGCTGGGCGTGACGGCCGGCGCGGGCGGCGCCTGACCGCCTCCCTGCGGTTGCTGCTGCTGGTCGCCGGTGAACGGGGACGGGACGATCTTGAACACGAACAGCGCCGCCACCGCCAGGATGATCAGCAGGCAGCCGCCGCCCTTGCCGCTGATCGGCAGCGACGCGCATCCGGCCGGCATCATCCCTCCGCCGCCGCCCTGCTTCGGGCCGGTCGCTCGTACGTCCTCGATCTCGGACGGGTCGAGCTTCGCGTCATCGTCGAACTGCATGTGAGACGACTTCCCGGGTAGCGGCCCTACTACGCTCCGTAATCGGCCATTTCTGGCACCAGGTTACCCTTGCGGGGTGACAGCTGGTTTGTTGGGAATTGCACTGGTTTCGCTGGGCATGGTGCTGACGCCCGGCCCGAACATGATCTACCTGGTCTCGCGGTCGATCACCCAAGGCCGGCGTGCCGGTCTGATCTCACTCACGGGCGTGGCGCTCGGCTTCACCGTCTACCTGACGGCGACGTGCCTGGGACTGACCGCTCTGTTCGCCTACGTGCCCGCCGCCTATACGGCGTTGAAGCTGGCCGGCGCGGCGTACCTGCTGTGGCTGGCCTGGAACACCATCAAGCCCGGCGGCGTCTCCGCGTTCGAGGCCCGAGAGCTGCCCGTCGAGCGGCCGCGCAGGCTCTTCGCCATGGGTCTGCTCACCTGCCTGCTCAATCCAAAGATCGCGATCCTGTATCTCTCGCTGCTCCCGCAGTTCATCGACCCGTCGATGGGGCACGTGCTCCTGCAGAGCCTCGCGCTGGGGTCGGTCCAGATCTTCATCGGCACGCTGGTCAACGCGCTGATCGCGCTGTCGGCGGGCGCGCTGGCGGCGTTCCTCGCGACGCACCCGCGATGGGTGCGCGTCCAGCGGTACGTGACCGGCAGCGTCCTCGGCGCGATGGCCGTCCACATGGCCACCGACCGCACCAAGGCGGTCGTCGCCTGAGGCCTAGGGTGATCGCGTGGATGACTTCTGGATGTCGGTGAACAAGCTCGTCGCCGCCGCCGCGGCCTACATCACGGACCCGCGGGGGCGCGTACTCCTGGTCAAGCCCAACTACCGCGACCACTGGAACTTCGCAGGAGGCCTGATCGACGAGGGCGAGCACCCCTCGCAGGCCTGCGCCCGCGAGCTGGCGGAGGAACTCGGCCTCGCCACCACGCCCGGCAGCCTGCTGGTGACCCAGTGGCTCATGCCCCTGGACACCTGCCCGCTGCCGTCGGTCCACTTCATGTTCGACTGCGGCACCCTCGACCCCGGCACCCCGATCACCCTGCAGGCCGAGGAACTCGACGACTACGGCTTCTTCCCCATGGAGACCGCCGCCGAGCTGCTCCGTCCGCACGCCTTCGCGCGGCTGTCGGCCGCGGCCGCCGCGCGCGACTCCGGCGCCCCGAGCTTCCTGGCGCCGGAGGACGCCTAGCCGGCCGGTCCCGCGCGCCGGGTCGCCCGCGCGTAGGACCGGACCGTCGCGGCCATCAGGCCGAGCACCACGATCCCGAGCACGCCGTGGTACCACCGCCAGCCCACGCCCAGCCCGAAGAACCCGTCCGCGATCATGACCACCATGCCCGCCCCGACGCCGAGGAACGCGACCCCGAGCCCCGCCAGCATCAGCGGACGCGGCACCCGGCGCCCCACCCTGGTCACCGTGGACAGGAAGAGCGCCGCGCCGATCAGCCCGTTCGCGGCGGCGAACCACTGGGCCGTGGTCACGTTCATCACGTCACGGGCATAGGCCACGTACTCCTCCGCCGGCACCACCGGCCCGCCGGGGAACCCCAGCTTCCCCTGGGCCGCGAACACCGCCTTGCCGGCGCCGTACCCGAGGAACAACACGGTCATCGTGTACGCCGGCCAGCGCGCCATTTCCATGCCCCGAACGTAGGCAGGCGGGCCGCGCGATCCCTCCCCCGGACGGGGGAGACCACTCCCACGCAAAGGGGACGGCGTGGACAGCGCGCCGGTCCGCAGGGCAGGCTGGGAGCCGTGACCGGCAGATCCGACCCGCGCCTGCGCGAGCTCGTCCTGCTGCGCCGCGTACGTGACCGGATCGACCGCGACTACGCGCAGCCACTGGACGTGGAGGCGCTGGCACGCGGCGCGCACATCTCGGCCGGGCATCTCAGCAGGGAGTTCCGCGCCGTCTACGGCGAATCGCCCTACAGCTACCTGATGACCCGGCGCATCGAACGGGCCATGACCCTTCTGCGGCGCGGCGACCTGTCGGTCACCGAGGTCTGCTTCGCGGTGGGCTGTTCGTCGCTGGGCACGTTCAGCACCCGGTTCTCCGAACTGGTCGGCATGTCGCCGAGCACCTACCGCCGCCTGGCCGCCAAGGACGCCGACGGCATCCCCGCGTGCGTCGCCAAGCGGATCATGCGACCGATCAGGAATCGAGAAGCGGTCACCGCGCGTGCCGACCTACCGTGAGGTGCATGAACCTCACGATTCACCTGACATTCCTGCCCGCCGACGACCCTGAGAAGTCGCTCGCCTTCTACCGCGACGCGCTGGGCTTCGAGGTGCGCAAGGACGTGGGCTACGAAGGCATGCGCTGGATCACGGTCGGGCCGCCGGGCCGGCCGGAGACGTCGATCGTCCTCGAACCGCCCGGCAGCGACCCGGGCCTCAGCGACGACGAGCGCCGCACGATCGCCGAGCTGATGGCCAAGGGCAGCTACGCGGGCATCGTCCTGGCCACCTCGGACCTGGACTCCACCTTCGAACGCGTCCAGGCCGCCGGGGCCGACGTCGTCCAGGAACCGGCCGACCAGCCGTACGGCCTGCGCGACTGCGCCTTCCGCGACCCGGCGGGCAACATGGTGCGCATCAACCAGATCTGAAGGGTCCGCCCCGAACGCAAAAAGAGGTTGTGCCGCTGATCACGGCACAACCTCTCCAGGCTGAGCGGAGGATAGGGGATTTGAACCCCTGATAGGTTGCCCTATACACGCTTTCCAAGCGTGCGCCCTCGGCCACTAGGCGAATCCTCCGCGGATGAGCTTACCGGACTCCCGGCGGTCTGGAGACCACGATTTCGCTGCAACAAGCACTGCCGGTTGTGGCTAGACTGTCCAAGGACCCCTCGCGCGGCGTCATCCTGTGAACCTCCCCAGGGCCGGAAGGCAGCAAGGATAAGCGGGCTCTGGCGGGTGTGCGGGGGGTCTCTTCGTTGGGAGCCCCCTGCAGGCGGGATGGTCGCATGAGCCTTGCGCTTTACCGCAAGTACCGCCCCGGGACCTTCGCGGAGGTCAAGGGGCAGGATCACGTCACGGAGCCGTTGCGCCAGGCGCTGCGCATGGGCCGCATCAACCACGCGTACCTGTTCAGCGGGCCGCGCGGGTGCGGCAAGACCTCCAGTGCCCGAATCCTGGCGAGAAGCCTCAACTGCGAGAAGGGCCCGACTCCCGACCCCTGCGGTGAATGCGAGTCGTGTGTGGCGCTGTCGGCCACCGGGCCCGGCCACCTCGACGTGATCGAGATCGACGCCGCCTCCCACGGAGGCGTGGACGACGCGCGCGACCTGCGGGAGAGGGCGTTCTTCGCCCCCGTGTCCGCGCGCTACAAGATCTACATCATCGACGAGGCGCACATGGTGACCCGCGAGGGTTTCAACGCGCTGCTGAAACTCGTCGAAGAGCCGCCGCCGCACCTGAAGTTCATCTTCGCGACGACCGAGCCGGAAAAGGTCATCGGCACGATCAAGTCGCGTACCCACCACTATCCCTTCCGGCTGATGCCGCCCGCGACGCTCCGGGCGCTGCTGGAGGAGATCCTCAGCTCCGAGAACGTTCCTTTCGAGCCCACCGCGCTGCCGCTCGTCGTGCGCGCGGGCGCGGGCTCGGCGCGTGACTCGCTGTCCATCCTCGACCAGTTGCTCTCGGGCGCCGAGGATGACGGCGTCACCTACGCCAAGGCCGTCTCCCTGCTCGGCTACACCGACGGCGACCTGCTCGACGAGGTCATCGGCGCCTTCGCGGAACGTGACGGGGCCAAGGTCTTCGGCGCGGTCAACCGCGTCATCGAAGGCGGCCACGACCCGCGCCGCTTCGCCGCCGACCTCCTCGAACGTTTCCGCGACCTGGTCATCCTCGCCAACGTTCCTGAAGCCGCCTCAAGCGGCCTGCTCGACCGCCCCGCCGACGAACTCGAGCGCTTGGTGCTCCAGGCAGCCTCCATGGGCCCGGCCGAGCTCACCCGCGCCGCCGAGGTCTTCAACGCGGGCCTCACCGAGATGCGCGGCGCCACGTCGCCGAGGTTGCTGCTGGAGCTCATGTGCGCGCGCGTGCTGCTGCCGGGCGCGGCGGCGGGCGAGGAAGCGCTGCTGGCCCGTCTGGAGCGCTTGGAGCGCGGCGGCGTGGTCGCCCAGATGGCCGCCCGCACCCCTCTCTCCTCCGGTACGGCAGGCGCCTCCGGTCACCCGGGTGCCTCCGGCGGCGCTGGAGCGGTCTCCGGTGGCGTGGGGGCAGGTGACGCGGGCGCCGCTGCACAGGGCGGCCCCGGGGCCCAAGGCAATCCGGGCGGCGCGGCGGGCGGCGATTGGCCTGACGCGGTGCGGCCCGGCGCCGGTGGTTCGGGCATGGCCGGTGGCCCGGCGGTCGGGTCCGGCGGTTCGGCGGGAGTACCTGGCGAGTCGGCGGGAGTGCCTGGCGGGTCTGTCAGTGGGTCTGGTGGGTCTGGCGGTGGGCTTGCGGGTGACGGCACGGCCGGTGGTGGCGCCGGTGCGACCGTCGGCGGGCCGGGGGCCGCGGACGCCGGTGGCGTGGCGGCCGGGCAAGCGTCCGGTGGGCAAGTGGCTGCCGGTGGGCCCGGGGCGATTCTGTCGCAGTGGCCTGCCGTACTGGCGGCGCTGAAGCAGCGGAGCATCGTCGTCTGGGCGAACGTCAGCACCAACGCGCAGGTCGTCGGCGTCGAGGGCAACATCGTCACGCTCGGCTTCGCCCAGGTCGGCGCGATGAAGAACTTCACCGGCGGTGGCAAGGACGCCGTCGTCGCCAGTGCCTTGGGCGACGTCCTGGGTGGCAAGTGGCGGGTGGAAGCGGTGGTCGGCGGCTCACCAGCCCCCGGCGGTCGCGGTGGCGGCCCCCAGAGCGGCCGCCCCGGCCCACAGGGCGCCGGCCCGAGTCCGCAGGGCAACCCGGGTCCGCAGGGAAGCCCGGACCAGCAGGGCGGCAATCCGGGTCAGCAGGGCAACCCGGGCCCGCAGGACGGCAACCCGCCGAGTCCCTCTGCCACCCAGCAGGGCAACCCTGGCAACCAGCCGGCCCCCGAGCAGAGCGCACCGGGCCCCACCGCGCCGGACAACCCGCCCCAGGCGCAGGCTCCAGTAGCCACAGCCGAGGACGCCACCGGCTCGGCGAGAGCGAGAGCGACGGCGACGGCGACCACCGACGAGTCGTGGCCCGACGCGCCCGACGACATGAGCCCGGGTTCGCCGCCGATGCCCGATCCCGGACAGGCGGCCGCGCCGAAGGCCGGTGGCGGCATGGCCGCGGCCCGTTCCGCGGCTCAGGCTGCGGCCCAGTCGGGCCCGCGGGCCCCCAAGCCCCGCCAGGGCGGTGCCTCCGCCTGGCCGGACGCGGTGCCGAGCCGGAGCAGGAGCGCCGACTCCGACGAGGTGGACCCGCTCAACGACGCCGACGCCGACCTCGACGCCGTGGGCGGCATGGCCCTGCTCCAGCGCGAACTCGGTGCCCAGGTCATCGGCGAGATCGACCACACGTAACCGGTCAGGGCGAGCGCAGGCGGATCCGCGCGGTGATCGCCCGGGGGTCGGTGGTGGGCAAAGTGGTGCTGAGCCGTTCCAGGATCTGCATGTCGTCGCGCCCGTTCGCGGTCTGCGCGTAGATCCACAGGTCTTCCGGTGAGCCGCTGCGGAGCAGGCTCGCGCGTACCTGGACTTCGAGCTCGTCCCGGGCCCGGCGCAGTTCGGGGGACTCCGAGCGCGGCAGCAGCGGCCCCGGGTAGGCGCGGGCGACGGCTGAGGGGTCGCCGGAGGCCAGGAGGCTGCGCAGTTCGACGAAGTCGGCTTCGACGGGGGAGGTCAGCCGGTACGGCTTCGCGCCGACGGTGTACCCGAGCTGGGAACGGAGCCGGTGGATCTCGGCACGGATGGTGACCGGGTTGCCGGCGTCGCCGTACAGGTAGAAGCAGAGTTGTTCGGCCGTCAGGCCGCGGGGGTGGAGCGCGAGCAGGGCGAGGATCTCGGCGTGGCGCAGGGACAGCGCGATGTGGCGCCCGCCGAGGCGGGCGGTGGGCTGCCCCTCGCCGAGGAAGGTGAGCTGGAGCGTGGGCGGCGCGCTCTCCGTGGTGACGCGCAGGAGGTAGCCGTCGTGGAAGGGCTCCAGGAGTACGGCGCGGCCGCCGGGAAGGACGTAGCGGCCGCCGGCGGCGGGCCGGGCGATGCGCTCGCCGAGCAGACCGCCGGGGTCGCCGGCGATGACCCGGCCGGTGGCGGTGACCAGGATGCCGGCGTGGTCGCGCAGCCCGTCGAAGCGGCGGCGCAGGCGCTCGTCGCGTTCGTACATGCGGACGGTGAGCTGTGACTCGGCGAGCTTCGCCGTGGCGGTCACCAGGGCGACGGTGGCGGGGTGGAGGCTGGGGGCGGTGCCGCTGATGTCGACGATGCCGAGCACCTCGTCGGTGTCGGGGTCGACGATCGGGGCGGCGCTGCACGACCAGACGTGCAGGACCCGCATCAGGTGCTCTTCCGAGTAGACGTGAACGGGCGTGCGGTCGGCGAGGGCGGTGCCGATGCCGTTGGTGCCCACGCTGCCTTCCGACCACTTGTGCCCGTCGGCGAGGCCGACGCGGTCGGCGCGGCGCATCATCGTGCGGTTGCCATCGCGCCACAGGATGTTGCCATCACCGTCGGTGATGATGGCGACGTGGCCGCTCGCGTCGGCCATGGTGGTGAGCGTGCCGGCCAGGAGCGGCAGCAGCGGCTGCAGCGGGTGCGACTCGCGCACGTCGTTGATGCGGGACACGTCGTAGACGAGCGGCGCGGCGGCGTTCTCCGGATCGACGCCGGCTTCGATGGATCGCTCCCATGACGCCGAGATGAGCCGGCGTGGAGCGCCCTCCGGCAAGGTGGCGCCCGTCCATGCGGCTTCATGGGCCCCGCGCAGTTTGCGGGAGTACGCATCGAGACTGGCGTAACTCATCGGCCACTCCAAGTAGTCAACCCCTATGAATCACCCTCGCGGTCAAGGGTTCCCAGCGCAAGCCGTTCGGGGGATTGCACAGGGTGATTGAACGATCGCAACCTGTGTGCAACGTTGCCGCCGCTAGCGTCCTCCACTGAAACGTCGGCGTGGTGCGGCCGCTCCGGTCGGCGTGCTGGCCGGGTCCCGGACGCTGGAGGGGGGCCGGGACCCGGCCATCAAACGGAAACACCTGCTCTCCGCAGTGCGGGACTGCGCCCAAACACCGTAGGCTCGTGGCAGTCAACGACGCGGAGCCATGAGGAGCGCACGAAGGTGAATCCAGGGGATGTCAACCTGCAGCAGCTGCTGGAGCAGGCACAGCTCATGCAGCAGCAGCTCGCGAGCGCCCAACAGGAGCTCAACGACGCGCAGGTCGAGGGCTCGGCGGGTGGCGGCATGGTCACCGCCGTGGTCAACGGGGCACGTGAGCTGCTCGAGCTGAAGATCGACCCGAGCGTCATCGACGCCGGCGACGCGCAGGACACCGCCGACACGATCGCGGACCTGGTGATCGCCGCCGTCCGTGACGCCTTCCGCGCGGCCGACGAGCTGCAGCAGGAGAAGCTCGGCCCGCTGGCCCAGGGACTGGGCGGCGGCGGTCTCGGACAGTTGCCGGGGTTCTAGGCCATGTACGAAGGGGTCGTCCAGAACCTGATCGACGAGCTCGGGCTGCTGCCCGGCGTCGGTCCCAAAAGCGCGCAGCGGATCGCCTTCCACCTGCTCGCGGCCGATCCCGCAGACGTGAAGCGGCTGGCGCACGCCTTGCTCGAGGTCAAGGAGAAGGTGCGCTTCTGCAGTACGTGCGGCAACGTCGCCGCCGAGGAAGAGTGCCGCATCTGCCGTGATCCCCGCCGGGACACCCACGTGATCTGCGTGGTGGAGGAGTCCAAGGACGTCGTCGCGATCGAGAAGACGCGCGAGTTCCGCGGCACCTACCACGTGCTGGGCGGCGCGATCAGCCCGATCGACGGGGTCGGCCCCGACGATCTGCGCATCCGTGAGCTCATGACCCGCCTGGCCGACGGCCGGGTGACCGAGCTCATCCTCGCCACCGACCCCAACCTCGAGGGGGAGGCGACGGCGACCTACCTCGCCCGTCTGGTCAAGCCGATGGGCATCAAGGTGACACGACTGGCCAGCGGTCTGCCTGTGGGCGGTGATCTCGAGTACGCCGACGAGGTCACCTTGGGCCGCGCGTTCGAAGGACGGAGGCTGCTGGATGTCTGACCAGTGGAGCGCTCTCGCTGATGAGATCGCTGGACACGCACAGAACTACGTCGACGGCCTGACCAGGGTCGCGGGCGGCGAGGGCGGCGACGGCATCTGGTCGTTGCTGCTGGTCGAAGTGGCGCAGGTGAGCCTCGCGGGCGCGAAGCTGGGGGCCAGCCAGGACGTGATCCTGGCCGGCAACTGGGAGCCGCCGCTGAGCGAGGATCCGGACATCGACGGCGTGCGTACGGCGCTGGCCGAGCTGCTGGGCGCGGTCGACGACTACGCCGAGGTCTTCGACCCTTACAAGGACACGGCGGTCACGCCGTACCGGCTCTCGGACGACCTGACCGCGGTCGCGGCCGACCTGATCCACGGACTGCGGCACTTCGAGGCGGGCCGTCCGCACGAGGCGCTGTGGTGGTGGCAGTACTCGTACTTCAACACCTGGGGCAACCACGCGGGCGCGGCCATGCGCGCACTTCAGGCGCTCGCCGCGCACACGCGGCTGGACGTGGCGGAAGAGGCCCTGTCCACATAGTGGTCCGGCCCAGCGGTGTCACGGAGGCTCGTCGGTAGACTGGCAGCTCACAGTCCAGACCGGGAGACTCTCGTGGCGCTCGTTGTGCAAAAGTACGGTGGTTCGTCCGTCGCCGACGCGTCCTGCATCAAGCGGGTCGCGCAGCGGATCGTCGCGACGAAAAAAGCCGGCAACGACGTGGTCGTGATCGTTTCTGCCATGGGCGACACGACGGATGAGCTGCTCGACCTGGCCGAGCAGGTGTCGCCGTTGCCGCCGGGCCGTGAGCTCGACATGCTGCTGACCTCGGGCGAGCGCATCTCGATGGCCCTGCTGGCGATGGCGATCGCCAACCTGGGACATGAGGCGCGTTCGTTCACCGGATCGCAGGCGGGTGTGATCACCACCTCCTCCCATGGCAACGCGCGCATCATCGACGTGACGCCGGGCCGTATCCGTGAGGCGCTCGACCACGGCCGCATCGCGATCGTGGCCGGATTCCAGGGCGTCTCGCAGGACACCAAGGACATCACCACCCTCGGCAGGGGCGGCTCCGACACCACCGCGGTGGCGCTGGCGGCCGCCCTGGAGGCCGACGTCTGCGAGATCTACACCGACGTCGACGGCATCTTCACCGCCGACCCCAGGATCGTGCCCGCCGCCAGAAAGATCCCCAAGATCTCCTACGAGGAGATGATGGAGATGGCGGCGTGCGGCGCGAAGATCCTGCACCTCCGGTGTGTCGAGTATGCTCGCCGCTTCAACCTGCCGATCCACGTACGCAGCTCTTTCAGCACCAAGGAAGGCACGTGGGTCGTGTCCGACCCTTACACCCCGAACGAAGCGAATGAAGGAACCGAGATGGAGCAGCCGATCATCTCCGGCGTCGCGCACGACCGGAGCGAGGCCAAGATCACCGTTGTCGGGGTTCCCGACAAGGTCGGCGAGGCTGCCCACATCTTCAAAACCCTGGCCGACGCCGAGATCAACATCGACATGATCGTGCAGAACGTCTCGGCCGCGGCGACGGGCCGTACCGACATCTCCTTCACGCTTCCCACGACGGACGCCTCCACGGCGCTGACGTCGCTGAAGAAGATCCAGGACAAGGTCGGCTTCGAGTCGTTGCTGTTCGACGACCAGATCGGCAAGGTCTCGCTGATCGGCGCGGGCATGCGCTCGCACCCCGGCGTGACCGCGACGTTCTTCGCGGCCCTCGCCGACGCGGGGGTCAACATCGAGATGATCTCCACGTCGGAGATCCGCATCTCGGTGATCGTCGAGCAGGAAGGTGTGGACGCGGCCGTGGCCGCCGCCCACCGGGCGTTCGACCTTGACGCAGACCAGGTGGAAGCAGTCGTGTACGGAGGAAGCGGCAGATGAGCAGGCCCAATCTCGCACTCGTGGGCGCGACGGGTGCGGTCGGCACCGTCATGCGCGACATCGTCTCCAACCGGGCGGACATCTGGGGCGAGATCCGCCTCGTGGCCTCCCCGCGCAGCGCCGGAAAGGTGCTGAAGGTCCGCGGCGAGGACGTCGTCGTCCAGGCGCTGGCGCCCGAGGTCTTCGACGGCATCGACATCGCCATCTTCGACGTGCCCGACGAGGTGTCGGCCGAGTGGGTGCCGGTCGCGGCCGAGCGCGGCGCGATCGCGATCGACAAGTCCGGCACGTTCCGCATGCACGCCGACGTCCCGCTCGTCGTTCCCGAGGTGAACCCCCTCGACGCCCGCCGGCGGCCGCGCAACATCATCTCCACCCCCAACTGCACCACGCTGTCGATGATGGCCGCTATGGGCGCCCTGCACGCCGAGTACGGCCTCCAGGAGCTCGTCGTCGCCTCCTACCAGGCCGCGTCCGGCGCGGGAGTGGCGGGTTCGGCCCGCCTCTACGACGAGATCGAGGCGCTGGCCGGAGACCGCAACATCGGCCAGGTGGCCGGTGACGTACGCCGGGTCCTCGACAAGAAGCTGCCCGCCGACTCGCCGTTCCCGGCGCCGCTCGCGTTCAACGTGGTGCCGTGGGCGGGCTCGCTCAAGGAGGACGGCTGGGCTTCCGAGGAGCTCAAGCTCCGCAACGAGTCCCGCAAGATCCTCGGCATCCCCTCGCTGAAGGTCTCCGCGACCTGCGTGCGGGTGCCGGTGATCACGACGCACTCGCTGGCGGTGCACGCGCGCTTCGAGCGCGAGGTGACGGTGGCGGGCGCGCACCGCGTGCTCACCGAGGCGCCGACGGTGGTGCTGGTGGACGACCCGGCCAACGGGGTGTGGCCGACGCCGCTTGAGGTGGTCGGCACGGATCCCACGTATGTGGGGCGGGTCCGGCAGGCGATCGACTTCCCCAACACGCTGGACCTGTTCGTCTGCGGCGACAACCTGCGCAAGGGTGCGGCCCTGAACGCCGCCGAAATCGCCGAACTGGTGGCCGCCGAGCTCTAACCCATCTGTTACGGCGAGGCCCTTTTCGCCGCTTCACGTTACGGCGAGGCCACCGGATCCGCCTCCGTCCGGCGTGGGTGGCCCCCGATCATCGGGCGCTTCTCACGTCGGACGTGGTCCCCGCCGTCACAAGGCCTCCATGGCCGGTTCCCGCGGGCACCGGCCGGGCGCCGTACCGGCGCCGGCAGGCGTTGGGGCGGGTCAGCGGAACAGGATGTCCCAGTGGTCGGACTCCTTGGCGAAGACGGTTCCGTCTGAGGAGCGGTACAGGGGCGAGCCGTCGCTGCGGGTGCCCACGCGGGCGTGGCTGGTGGCGATGTGCCGGTCGACGCATGGGCTCAAGGAGATGTCCAGCTTGTAGCCGTGCTCGTGGCTGTAGCGGCCGGGCATATGGCCCGCCTCGGTGCCGCCGGTCACCATGATCTTGCAGCCGCTGTCCCGCTTCAGCTCGATGATCTTGGCGATCGTGGCCGTGCGGACGGAGTCCAGCGAGGTGCAGTACCGCAGCCGCCGGTTGGCGCAGCCGCCCGTCGACTTCCAGCGCAGGCCGGCGCTCTTGAGGCGGCCCACTGCCGTGCTGTGCGAGATGCGTACGGCGGCCTGCCGGGTCTTCACCCGCTTCAGGTCCACCTTCGGGGGGTCGACCGTCGTGAACCAGTGTCCGGTTTGAATGCCTCCTTCGATCGCGTACGTGCGCGTTACCGGTGGCGGCGACTTCCGTGCTCCTCCTGTCGAAGCAGCGGATGCGGCCGATGCCAATGCGATTATCGAGATCTCAAGGCCGAGGAGTGCGACGACCATCAGCCGCACCTTGCCACGTATCCACATGTCGATGCTCTTTTCGCGGAATAGCCCTCCCGCCAGAAACATCAATCCCACGCTTCACACCAGATGACCCCTTCCTCAGAGCGATCTTTGCCTTGTGGCGGCGATCACCGTGCGGCTCCATGACCTAAAGGCGGTCTTGCCCGTAAAGTGACGAGGGTGTCCGAACCCCGAAACCGAGGATCGGAGAGCACCCGAGAGGTCATCGTCGAGACGGCCTTGAGACTGTTTCGGGAGCGCGGCTTCGATGCGACGACGATGCGGGCAATCGCGGCCGAGGCCGGGGTATCCGTGGGTAACGCCTACTACTACTTCGCGAGCAAGGAGGCGTTGATCCAGGCCTACTACGACCGCGCCCAGACGGAGCATGAGGAGGCCTGCCGCGAGCTGCTCGCGACGGAGCGCTCGTTCGCGGCCCGGCTGAGCGGCGTGCTCGGTGAGTGGGTACGCGTCTCCGAGCCGTACCACGAGTTCGCGGTGAAGTTCTTCAAGCACGCGGCGGAGCCGACGAACCCGCTCAGCCCGTTCAGCGCCCAGTCCTCACCCGCGCGCGAGGCCGGCATCGCGATCTACCGGCAGGTGGTCGAGGGCTCGCGGGACAAGATGGACTCCGAGCTGCGCGAGGAGCTGCCCGAGCTGCTGTGGCTGCTGTCGATGGGCATGGTGCTGTTCTGGGTGCACGACACCTCGCCGGGGTGCCGGCGCACGTACCGGCTGATCGAGGTGACGGTGCCGCTCGTGGACCGGCTCGTGGGCCTGTCCCATCTGCCCGGGTTGAGGGGGATCACTAAGGACTTCATCGGGGCCGTGCATGAGCTGCGGGCTTGACCGGCGTGCCTGAGCACAGCGGCAGCATCGTGGTGGGGAGCGTGCAGGTGGGGACGGTGTCCTCCGCGGCCACGGCGATCACGGAGGCCAGGAAGGGGACCGCCAGGCCTCCGGTCAGTACTACGGCCGCGAGCAGCCGGGTTCGTCTCACGGGGATGTTTTAGCACGTCAGAGCGTCGGAGGCGGTTAACCGCGATCAAGTGGCGCGTACATACCGGCTGGTTGGTATGGTCGCCCTTAAACGCTGGAGGGTGCGATGACACAGAACTGGGGCATGACGATCCCCTTCTACGACCGCTCGCTGGCCGAGTCGAAGGAGCTGATCGCCGAACTGCCCGCGCTCGGCTACACCGACGCCTGGTCGGCGGAGGTCAACGGGACCGACGGGTTCATGCCGCTGGCCATGGCAGGGGAGTGGGCGCCGGGGCTGCGGCTGGGCAGCGCCATCGTCCCGGTCTTCACCCGCGGACCCGGGCTGCTGGCCATGTCGGCGGCCACGCTGGCCGATCTCGCCCCCGACCGCTTCGTGCTCGGCATCGGTTCGTCCTCTCCGGCCGTCGTGGGGCGGTGGAACGCGGTGGAGTTCGCGCGGCCGTACCAGCGCACCCGGGACACGCTGCGCTTCCTGCGCAGGGCGCTCGCGGGGGAGAAGGTGTCGGAGCGGTACGAGACGTTCGAGGTCAAGGGCTTCAAGCTGGAGCGGGCGCCCCGCGTGGCGCCGAAGATCGTGCTGGCCGCACTGCGGCCCCGGATGCTGCACCTGGCGGCGAGCGAGGCCGACGGCGCGATCACCAACTGGCTCGCGCCGGAGGACGTGCGCAAGGTCCGCGCCGAGCTGGGCGGGGAGACCGAGCTGATCGCCCGGTTGTTCGTCTGCGTGAGCGAGGACGCCGACAGGGTGCGCGAGATGGGGCGCTGGATGCTGGCGGCCTATCTGACCGTGCCCGCGTACGCCGCCTTCCACGACTGGCTGGGGCGCGGTGAGGTGCTGCGGCCGATGCACGAGGCGTGGGCGGCGGGCGACCGGCAGGCCGCGCTCAAGGCCATCCCCGACGAGGTGGTCGACGCGCTGATCGTGCACGGCGACGCCGCGACCTGCCGGGCCAGGATCGGCGAGTATGTCGCCAACGGGCTCGACACCCCCGTGCTCGCGCCGGTCCCCGGCGGCGAGATCTCCATCGACCAGGCGGTACGCGCGCTGGCGCCGAAAGCTAGCTAAGGGAGAACCTGTGGACGAGATCCTCCGGCTGGACGCGGTCGGGCAGGCGCTGGCCGTACGGGATGGGCGGGTATCGCCGCGTGAGCTGGCCGAGGCGGCGATCGCGAAGATAGAAAAGCACGACGGGGAGATCGGCGCGGTCGTGCACCGGCGGTTCGAGCGCGCGCTGGCCGAGGCGCGTGAACTGCCCGGGGGCACGCCGTTTCGCGGGGTGCCGATCCTGCTGAAGGACCTCGGCTGGGTGGAGAAGGGCGAGCCGTACAACGCCGGTTCGCGCACGCTTGACGGGGTCAGGATCGCCGCGGACGCCTACAGCGTGGCCAAGCTGAAGGCGGCCGGGTTCGTGATCCTCGGCAGGACCAGCACGCCGGAGTTCGGCACCACGATCACCACGGAGCCGGTCGCGTTCGGGCCCACGCGCAATCCCTACGACCCCGCGTACTCGGCGGGCGGCTCCAGCGGCGGTTCCGCCGCCGCGGTGGCGGCCGGGATGGTCGCGGTGGCCTCGGCCAGCGACGGCGGCGGCTCGATCCGCATCCCCGCCTCCCTGTGCGGCCTGGTGGGGCTCAAACCCACCAAAGGCCGCACCAGCTATGGGCCGTCGGGCGGAGAGGGCTGGAGCGGGTTCTCGGTGGCCGGGATGGTCAGCAGGACCGTCAGGGACACCGCCGCCGTGCTCGACCTGATCGCCGGCCTGGAGGAGGGCGACCCCTACACCGCACCCGCGCTGCCCCGCCCGCTGGCCGAGGAGGTCGGCGTCGATCCGGGACGGCTGCGCGTCGGCTTCGTGACCCGCCACCCGCGCGGCGACGTACCCGAGCACGAGGAGCTGACCGCCGCCGTCACCGGCGCCGCGAACCTGCTGGCGTCCCTGGGCCACCACGTCGAACCCGGTCACCCGGACGAACTCGGCAACCCCGACTTCCCCCACCACTTCGGCGCCCTCGTCGCAGCGAACGTCGCCGCCGAAGTCCAGAGCGTCGGCGCCTGGCGCGGCCGCCCCGTGTCCCTGGACGAATTGGAACCACGCAACCGCGCCATGGCCGAGACCGGCGCCAAACGCACCGCCGTCGAGCACGTCCTCGCCGTCCAGTGGATGGACGGCTTCCGCCGCCGCATGGCAGCCTGGTGGCGTTCCGGCTTCGACGTGCTGCTCGCGCCCTCGCTCGGCGTGCCGCCGTTCCCGCTGGGCTGGCTGCCCCCTGACGACCTCAGCACCGGCTTCGGCCGCACCTCCCACGCCGTCTCCTACACCACCGCCTTCAACGCCACCGGCCAGCCCAGCATCTCCCTGCCCCTGCACAGGACCGCAGCGGGCCTTCCCGTCGGCGTCCAGCTGGTCGCCGCCACAGGCCGCGAGGACCTTCTCGTACGGCTGGCCGCCCAGATCGAATCCGCCCGCCCCTTCGGACATCCGGCCATGCGCTGATCGTTAGGAACCAACCTGGGCGGGTAACACGTTATGTCGTGAAGGAGGTGGCGCACCTATGCCTAAAGCAAGCCGCGCGGCAGCGGTCTGGCGTACATATCGCGACGTGAGCGAGCCCGGCTCCCCGGGGCTGTTCAAGCGGGTCAGGGCGATCCCGCGCCTGATCGGCGCCGTGACCCGGGGGCAGTACCCGGGCATGGGCAAGAGCAAGCTCGCCCTGATGGGGCTCGGCGTGGTCTACCTGATCTCGCCCATCGACGTCATCCCCGACTTCCTCCTGCTCGTCGGCGTGGCCGACGACTTCGGCGTGTTCCTCTGGCTGATGGGCTCCCTGATCGGGGAGAGCGGGCGCTACATCGGCTGGGAGCGCAGGGTCATCCAGGGCGCGGCCGTTCCTCCCGACCTTCCTCCTACAGCTCCTCGCGCCTGAGCCACGCTCGCGACGGCAACGGGTGCCCGAACAGCCGGGCGGCGTTGCCGTACGCGACCCTGGCGATGTCGGCCGGCGGCAGCTGGCCGAGGTTCCTGGCCACGGCCTGCTGGGTGTCGGGCCAGGTCGAGTCGGAGTGCGGGTATCCGCTTTCCTGAAGCACGTGGTCGAGGCCGACCGCCAGCCGTACCCCTGACAGGGCGTGGTCGTCGAGCGTCCCGAAGAAGAAGTTGCGGCGCAGGACCTCGCTCGGCTTGAGCCCGCCCTCCCACGACGCCTCGCCCGCGACCGGGTGGTCGAGGGCGTAGTCGGCGCGCTCGGCCAGCATCGGCAGCCAGCCCACCCCGCCCTCCACGATGAGCACCCGCAGGTTCGGGAACCGCAGCGGGATGCCCGACCACAGCCAGTCGGCGCAGGCGAACATGGCGCTCGTCGGCATCAGCGTGGTGATCGCCTCGATGGGCGTGTCAGGGGAGGGCACCGGCGACCAGCTGGAGTCCCCGGTGTGCAGGCAAACGACGGTGCCGGTCTCCTCACAGGCGGCGAAGAACGGGTCCCAGTGGTCGGAATGGATCGACGGCAGCCGCAGCCTCGTCGGGAACTCCGGGAAGACGACCGCCTTGAAGCCGCGGGCGGCGTTGGCGCGGATCTCCTTCGCCGCCACGTCGGGGTCCGGCAGCCACGGCAGCTGAAGCCCGATGACCCGCTCGGGATAGGTGCCGGCCCAGACGTCGATGTGCCAGTCGTTCCAGGCCTTGACGAGAGCCAGGCCCAGTTCTTGGTCTCTGGTCCGTGCGAACGGCATGCCGGACTGGCCGGCCAGCATCCCGGGAAAGCAGAGGGCGGCCCAGATGCCGGCCGTGTCCATGTCCTGGATCCGGGCCTCGATGTCGTGGCAGCCGGGGCGCATGTTCTCGAACCTGACCGGGTCGAGGGTCCATTGCTCGCGCGGCAGGCCGGCGCCCACGTCGATGCCGGCGCACGGGTACGTGGCTCCGCCGTACCGCCAGACCTGGTGACCCGCCTCCGTCTCCACGACCTTGGGCGCGACCTCGGTGTACTTCTCCGCAAGCCGGTCCTCGAAGAGGTCGGGCGGCTCGATCAGGTGATCGTCGGCGGAGATGATCACGTAGTCGCGCCGCCTCGGTTCGGGGTCGGGGAGCAGCGGCGTAGTCACGCAGGTAACCGTACGACGACGGCATGACCTCGAACAAGCTGCCAGGCCCCCGTCAACCGCCCCAAAACCCCGCCCTACCGCCGCATTCGCCCCCAGAACTCCTTGACAACCGGCCTTGACGGCCTGATGTTCGTGTGTTTCGTGGGGCTGGAAGCCACCCTCATCACTGATCGTCGGCATGCCTTGCGATCAGCTGTAAACGCCCTCGACCGTCGCTGCCTGCGGGGTGGCCCCGTTGCTGGGATCTGTTCAAGCGCGCGCCCACACCGCTCGGGCGCCGCTTGATGGCCATGCAGATCGCTGTCAGGAATGAGGTAGCGAATGTCGGAATCACAGGGGCGAACTGGCAGATTCCTACTACCCTGCCGCCCTCGCCCGCGGCACCCGGCTCGCCGAACCGCGCAAGATACCCGGCGGAGCCATCACCCTCCTCGCCCAGCTCGGGCATCGCCCGGGGCGACGTCGAGGAGCGCGTCCGGGCCCGCCGCACTACCGAGGATGAACGGCACGAGCTCGGGACCGGCGAGAACCCATGGGTGCTGGTCCTCACGCGGCTCCTCCGATCAGCTGAAGGCGTTCCGGTCGAGGCCACCGTGATGACGATGAACTCCGATACAAGATGATCATTGAGTGAAAGGCGGCATCAGGGCAGAGACCATGACCGGGATCCTCAGCATCGGAGAACAGCTCCCATCGGACGTCGGGGCGTACCGGTCATGGTGCTGATCCCGGTGGGATGCCCGGTCAAGTCTTGGGCGAAGGCGAGGGAGTCGGGCCTTGGCCTGACGGGATGGCGTGCGGAGCGCCTTTGTTCTGGGGCGGGCTCCCACTGCTCGACCACTTGACTGGGCAACGGGTGGGGCCTCAGAAGACAGTCCGACCGGAGGGAGGCCCTTCAGGGGTCGAGCTTCAGCTCGACTGGGAAACGCCTGGAACCTGGAACGCGCGAAGCGCGCCGATGTGCAAGACCTTGCCTTGGGACCCGGGATCGCCTGAAGGGGGGTGGGTGGCGATCCCGGGCCGGAGGGTCCGCCGTTGTGAGGGTGCTGCTCACCGCGGACCCCGGCCCCTCCTACCCGGGGGAGATCGGGTCAGTCAGGAGATGGGCGTGCAGTTTGGTGATCGTCTTGGGGTCCAGGCCCAGGACGTCTGAGCAGTACGCCCGCAGTGAGCCGTGGCGCTGCTCCATCTCTGCCAGGAACAGTTCCATCGCCCCCGCCGGCGCCGCCCCGTACCCGGCCCACATGAGGGCGTCCTTGTTCCTGGTCTGCCAGTCCGCCAGGAAGCGGGGTGTGGCCAACGCGGTCAGGGCGTAGTCCGCGACGATGTCGGTGGCCGCCACGCCCGCCAGCGACAGCACCAGCGCGGTGAGGATGCCGGTGCGGTCCTTGCCCGCGGCGCAGTGGATCACGATGGGGGCGTTGTCGGCGTCGGCTATGGTCTCGATGGCCGAGCGCAGGAGCGGGACGCCGTCCTCGGCCACCTCCAGGTAGCGGTCGGCGAGAAAGCGCTCCACGCCGGTCGACGGGTCGAAGGCGGCCAGGTCCCACCTGCGGCCCTCCACGGGAAGGTTGTGGTAGCGCAGCCCCTCGGTCTCGGGTACGCGCCCGCGCTTCTCGACCTCGGAGGGATGCCGCAGGTCGATGACGGTCCTGACCTTGAGGGAGCGGAACGTGGCGATGTCCGGCCCGGCCAGCCAGCCGAGCGAGTCGGCCCGGTAGAGCCGCTGCCATCGCACCCTCCGCCCGCCATGGGCGGCATATCCACCGACGTCGCGAAAATTGTGGATATTAGCGAACTCGATATGGCGGGTCACACCTAGAACGTAATCACACCTCGACCGCGACAGGCGTCTCGTGCGGGTTTCGCCTCACACCTCGACCGTGGCCGGCGTCTTCTGCTCGGCCTTCCTGTCGGCCACCTCGCGCCGGATCAGCAGGGTCGATCTGGTCCGTAGGCACCCCCAGCCCTTCCCCGCTGGCCAAGCGCTTCGGCTGAGAGCTCCTTCTCAGAGCTCCGGCTCCCATCCCGCAGGCTCGTATCCGATCGATCGCCGCGCGCACGCGGTTGAGGCTGCCTGTTAAGGGGAGCGCAAGCGGGTAGTCGGGCCTTGGCCCGACGGAGGGCGCGCGGAGCGATAGCGGAGCACGATTGTGATCGGGGTGGGCTCCAACTGCTCAACCACTTGGCTGGGCAAGGGGTGGGCGGGAAAGCGTCCGACCGGAGGGAGGGCCTTCAGGGGTCGAGCTTCAGCTCGACTGGAGGAACGCTTGGAACCCACGAACGCGCGAAACGCGCCGATGTGCAAGACCTTGCCTCATGCCTCGACCGTGACAGGCGTCTCCTGCTCGGCCTTCCTGTCGGCCACCTCGCGCCGGATCAGCAGGATCCACCCGCCGATCGCCAGCCCGATGAACAACCACCACTGCACGCCGTACGCCAGGTTGAGCCCCCCACCCGACCCCACGTCCGGCGCGGGCACCGGCTCCGGCGCCGTGGCCGCCGACGGCTGCTGTTCGGTCAGCTCCACATAACCGTCCACCAGCCGGTACGGCAGCGCCGCCCCGATCTTGCCGGGGTTGATCAGGAGCACCTGCCCAGCCGGCAACCCGCCCCTCTCCTTGATCCCGCTGGTCTCCTCGGTCTCGGTCAGCCGTAGCCGCCCGGTGACATTCACCTGTCCGGCAGGCGGCGCAGGCACCTCGGGTGGCGCGTCCGCGCTCGCCCCCGCCTTGACCCACCCCCGGTTCACCAGCACGGCCTGGCCGGAGCCCGTGACGAGCGGGGTCAGCACGAAGTACCCCGGCCGCCCTTCCTGGGGCCGCCGCCGTACCACCAGAGCGTGGGCCTGATCGTAGGTGCCGGAGGCGGTCACCAGCCGGTAGCGGTTCTCTTCGCTGACCGCACGGCCAGGCCCGGTCAGCGAGTCCAGCGGCACCGGCGCGGTCGTGATGTTGGCGGTGACGCGTTCGCTGTTGGCCGAGCGCTCCTCGAACCGCCCGAACTGCCACCTGCCCAGGAAGACGAAGGCGGGGATGACCAGCAGCACCACGATGTGGAGCGCCACCCATCGAGGGGTCAGGAGGAACCGGTACACCCTTCAAGGGTAGGCACGGGGAGCGGTGGTTCCTCACTCAGCCCGATCTGGTCGAACGGGTTACCAAAGCGCAAGTGATCGCGTACGGTCGGGACTCGTGCCGCCCCTCAAGAGCAAGACGTCCTGAATGACCCTTCTTGTCGCGCCACCCGCGCCCACCGCCTTCGTGTTGCCCCGCATGGGAACGCTCCTGCTGCACGCGGCACCGCGCGTACTGGAGAGCATGATTCTGCCCGTCGCGCTCTTCTACGCGGGCATGCTGGCCGGCGGCGAGGTGGCGGGCATGGCGGCTTCGGCGGCCTGGGTGTTCGGCGGCATGGCGGTGCGCCTGGTGCGCGGTCAGCCGATGCCGGGCACGGTGATCCTGGCCGCGGTGGGCATCACGGCCCGCGTGGTGGTCGCGCTGGCGGCGGGGGACGTGCGGTGGTTCTTCCTGCCGCCGACGTGCGGGGTGTTCGCGGTGAGCCTGGTGTTCCTGGCCACCGCGCGCGGGCGCAGGCCGCTGGCCGAGCGGATCACGCTCGACCTGGTGCCGCTGCCCGGCCATGTCGCGGGGCATCCGGTGATGCGGCGTTTCTTCGTCCGCCAGTCGCTGGCCTGGGGCTGCGCGCAGTTGCTCAACGGCACGCTCACGCTGTGGATCCTGCTCAGCCAGAGCATCGGGACGTTCCTGGCCCTGCGCACGTCGCTGGTGGCCCTGTTGATGACGGCCATGGCCGTGGCCTCGGTGCTCGACTTCCGCCGCTGCCTACGCGCTCTTCAGCTCCGCGCCTGAGCCGGGTTCCGGCGTGACCTCGCGGGGTCCGCTGACCTCGTGGCCGTCGGCGCAGCGGAAGTACTGCTCGATGGGGGCGCCGCAGTCGCGGTGGGTGAGCTCGACCGCCGGTCCGGCGTCGTCGGACAGGTACTTGTCACCGAAGTGCATGAGCGCGACCAGCAGCGGATAGAGGTCGCGCCCCTTCTCCGTCAGCCGGTACTCGTCACGCTGGCGCTGGCCGGGCTCGCGGTAGGGCACCTTGCGCAGCAGTCCCTCGTCCACGAGCCGGGCCAGGCGGGCGCTGAGCACCTGGCGCGGCGCGCCGGTCATGGCCTGCATGTCGGCGAAGCGCCGTACGCCGCTGAAGGCCTCGCGCAGCACCAGGAAGGTCCACTTCTCGCCGACGACGTCCAGGGTCCGCTCGATCGAGCAGTTGTTCACCCGGAAGGGCACGTTCATGCCGCATATCATACCTGAGTCTAGTTGACAGACTCAGGTGCGCCGCGAGACGCTGAGTCTATGAAGGGAACCCAGATTCGCCCGATACGCACGGGGGACGAGGCCGCGCTCCGGTGCTTCCTCGCGGGGTTGTCGCTGCACACGCAGACGCTGCGGTTCTTCACGGGGTTCAGCCGCCCGTCGGCCGGCCTGATCGGTGCTCTCATGAAGATCGACGAGCTGAGGGACGCTCTGGTCGCCGTGCACGAGGGCGAGATCGTCGCCCACGCGATGAGTTACCGGGGCTGCCGCACCGACGTCGAGGTCGCCGTGGTCGTCACCGACCGGTGGCAGGGGATCGGCCTCGGGCCGAAACTGGTCGACACGCTGCTGATACGCGCCGCCATCCGCGGCGCGACCACCGTCGCCATGGACGTTCTCGGCGAGAATCGGCGGGCCCTGCGCCTGATCCGCAGGGCCTGGCCCGACGCGAAATTGACGGTCTCTTCCGGTTCGGTCGAGGTGACCGCTATGATCAAGCAGGCGGTGGTATTTGCGGAACAAGGTTCTGTTGGCTCACCATTGACTGCGTGAAGAGTGTCAAGAACGGACGCGACGGCCGTACCCGCATCATCGAGGGTGCCCTCCGCCGCTTCAGCCAGGACGGGGTGTCGGCCACCACGCTGGCCAGCCTCCGTGAGGAGAGCGGCGTCAGCGTCGGCAGCTTCTACCACCACTTCGCCAGCAAAGAACACGTCTTCGGCGTGCTCTACTCCGAGATCCTCGCCGTCTACCAGGCCGAGTTCCTGGCCGAGCTGACCAGCCGGACCGAGGCGCGCGACGGCATCGAGGCGGTCGTGGCCTTCCACATGCGCTGGGCCGGCGAGCACCCCGAACGCGCCCGCATCCTGGTCAGCGAGCGCCCGCCGCGCAAGAACGAGCCCGGCGGCCAGGAGGTCGCCGACGCCCGCCGCGCCTTCTTCCGCCAGGTCTCCGACTGGTGGAAGCCGCACATGAAGAACGGCCTGCTCCAGCCCGTCCACGCGACCATGTGCTACGTGCTGTGGCTCGGCCCGGCCCAGGAGATGTGCCGCCTGTGGTTCGCCGGCGCCCACACGCCCACCGACGAGGAGATCAAGGGCCTGGGCGAGGCCGCGTGGCAGAGCCTGCGCCAACGTCCGGACGCATAGGGACGAGTACCCTCTGTGATGTTATTGTCACAAATGTGAGACGACCTCGGGCGCTGGTCCTGCCCACCCTGCCGGAGACCGCTCTCGCCAGCCTGGGCGAGTTCGCCGACCTGGCCGAGGTTCCCGCCCGGCCCAGCCTCGGTTTCTCCGACGAGCAACTCGCCGACCTCGTCATCGGGACCGGCGCCTCGGTGATCGTCACGGAGGGTGACCAGGTCCGCGCGTCGGTCCTGTCCCTCCCGCTCGACATCGTGGCCTGTGTCGGCTCGCCGACGAACGTCGACCTGGCGCTGGCCGCCGAGCGCGGCGTCGCCGTACTCCATGCCGCCGACCGCGACCCCGACGCGGTCGCGGAGCTCACGATCGCGCTGCTGTTCGCGGTCAGCCGCCACGTGGTGGCCGCCGATCGCGAGGTACGGCGCGGCCGCGTCTACCGGGGCAGAATCCCCCCTTCCGAGCGCCACCGCGGCTTGCGCCTGTCCGGACGCACGCTCGGCATCGTCGGCCTGGGCCGGGTCGGCAGGGCGCTGCGCTGGCGCGGCCAGGGCCTCGGCATGAACGTGATCGCCTGCGACCCCTACGCTCCCGACGCCGCCCACACGCTGCAAGAGCTGATCGCCGAGGCCGACATCGTCTCCCTGCACGTGCCGGTGACCGAGGAGACGCGCGGCTTCATGGGCCCGGCCGAGTTCGCCGCCATGCGCCCGGGAGCGATCTACCTCAACACCTCGCGCGGCGCCCTGCACGACCTGGCGGCCCTGGTGGACGCCCTGCGGTGGGGGCAGCTCGGCGGCGCCGGCCTCGACCACTTCGAGGGGGAGTGGCTGGACCCCGCCCACCCGCTGACCCGGCTGCAGAACGTGGTGCTCACCCCGCACCTCGGCGCGGCCACCGGGGAGAGCCATGTCGAACACGCGCACGCGCTGGTGGCCGACATCGGGCGCACTCTGCGCGGCGAGGAGCCCGCCTACCTCTGTCCGCCGGTCATACCGGTAGCCGGACTCTTGTAGCGATCCGCCAGCTGTGGGCGTCGAGGGAGATGTCGAGCCTGAGTTCGCCGCGCTGCCTGCGCAGTCCGGGCACCCGCAGCCGGTCGTGCACGGCGAAGCGCCCGCGATAGGGGTAGCCGAAACCCAGCTCGCCCGGCAGCACCCTGAGGTCGTCGTGGTTGCCGCAGCTCGGGCAGATCCACGAGACCAGATCCAGGCCGCGGTTGTAGTCGGTGCAGGCGCGGAAGTACTCGTCGGGCCTGAACCGGGACTCGCAGGCGAGGCAGGGGATCAGCACCTCCTACAGATACCGCGGGCGGCTTACTGCCCGCTTGCAGAACGCTTGGGTAGCTCCGTAACAGTATGGTTACGCAGAGTTTCTGATCTTGCGTCGGTGTCTGGGGTGAGTTGCGGTCCGCGGTGGAAGGATGGGATCCGTGGAACGACTGCGCGAGCATCTGCTGGAGACCGGCTACACCATCGACGGAGTCCGCGACCGACTGGGCGCGGTGGCGGCCGGTGCGCTCGCGCGTGAGGAACTGGTCCCCGCCCTGCGGACCACGGCCGAACGCGACCCGCTGGCCACGCTGATCCGCCTGTTCTGGCTGGGCGTCCCCGTCCCGGCCAACAGCGTCACTCCCGAGGTGCTGGCCTCGGGCCTGGTCACGACCGCCGACGACGAGGTACGGGCCACCGTCCACCTGCAGCCGTGGGAGACCGACGGCTACCTCGTCTCCGACCGCAAGGTACGCCCCGGCGACCCCGAGCTGAGCCCCGACCACGTGGTGGGCGCGGGTGGCGCCTCGGCCAACCTCGCCCAGCTCGTCACCCGCCGCCCGGTGGAGCGCGCGCTCGACCTGGGCACCGGCTGCGGCGTACAGGTGCTCCACCTGGCCGGGCGCGCCGAGCGGATCACCGCCACCGACGTCAACCCGCGCGCCGTCGAACTGGCGGGCCTGAGCTGGGCGCTGTCCGGCATCACCGGCGTGGACGCCAGGACGGGCTCGATGTTCGAGCCCGTCCGGGACGAGTTGTTCGACCTGATCGTCTCCAACCCGCCGTTCGTGATCTCACCCGCCGGCAAGCTCACCTACCGCGAGGTGGGCGGCGACGACTTCTGCCGCGCTCTGGTACGGCAGGCCCCCCGCCACCTCAACCCCGACGGCCAGGCCCACTTCCTCGCCAACTGGCTCCACGTCGAGGGCGAGGACTGGCGCGACCGCGTGGGCGGCTGGCTGGGCGAGACCGGCTGCGACGGCTGGGTGGTGCAGCGCGACGTCCAGGACCCGGCCGAGTACGTGGAGCTGTGGCTCAAGGACGCGGCGGAACAGGGCACCCCCGGCTACGCCCGGCACTACGACCAGTGGCTGTCGTGGTTCGACGAGCGCAAGGTCGAGGGGATCGGCTTCGGCTGGATCACCCTGCGCAACTCCGGCACCCTGGACCCGGTGGTCAGGGTCGAGCAACTGACCCATCAGGTGGAGATCCCGGTGGGCCAGTACGTGGACGGCGTCCTCGACGCGATCGCCGCCGCCCACCGCGCCAGCGGCCTGGAGGAGGCCCGCCTGCGTACGGTCGAGGGCCTGCTGGACGAACGCGTCGGCCGGCCGGGCGCCGAGGATCCCATGAAGATCGTGCTCCGCCAGACGAGGGGCCTGCGCAGAACACGGGACGTCGGCACGGTGGAGGCGGCCCTGGCGGGGGTCTGCGACGGCGACCTGGCCCTGGGCCCGCTGCTCAACGTGATCGCGGAACTGGTGGGAGACGGCGAGCAACTCGACGCCGACGCCCTGCGCCCGCTGATCGCGGAAGGCTTCTTCCACGTGTGAGCCGTCAAGGGAAAAGGACATTGATTCCGCGTTGATTGGACGTTGACAGGGGCGGGAGAAGCTGAGCGCACAGACACGGACCTGGGGGGTTCGAGGTTCGTGTCTGGTCCGGCCGGTCGTCAAGTGAGGCGGCTAACCGTCACGTGGAGCATCCGGATAACCGGGCCCCCTAGCGAAGCGTGGCGGTAGATGACCGGCCGGGCTGTAACCTTCCGCTCCCACCAAGGGGCAGCCTTGATCAACCACGTATGGATGACGCGACTCGACGACGAGCTGTACTCAGGTCTCGACGACCTGGGCGCTGTCGAGGAGGGCCTTGATGTCCCCGGCTTCGGGGGCGCCGAGCCTGGAGAAGATGTCGAAGGCCTGACGTAGGCAGTCGGTGCTGCGGGTCGTGCTCCCCAGGCCCATCAGCGCCTTGCCCAGCACCCCGAGCGAGAGGGCCTCGCCGTAGGGGTGGCCGATCTCCCTGCTGACCACGAGGGCCTGTTCGGCGTGGCGGACGGCGTCGGAGTAGCGCTCGGCGGTGATGAACGTCTCGGCCAGGCGCGAGCAGACCCGCTGCTCCCACACCCGCTGCTTGCTCGCCCGGAAGAAGGAGAGGCATTCGGCGTGGTGATGGACGGCCTCGGCGATGCGGCCGACCCGCGACAGGACGATGCCGAGGTGGTAGCGGGCGCGGGCGGTGCCGGCGCCGCTGCCGATCTCGGTGAAGATGGCCAGGCCCTTCTCGGCCGCGGCGATGGCGTCCTCGGGGCGGCCGAGACCGAGGTGCTCGCGGGCGGAGTACGACAGGACCAGCGCCTCGCCGGCGGGCACGCCGTTCTCGCGGTAGAACTCCATGGCGGCGTCGAACCAGTTGAGCGCCTCGGTGTGGCGGCGCTGGCGGCCGACGACGACGGCCAGGGCGTTGCGCACCTCGCCGGTGACGACCTTCTCCTCGCGGTCGACCGACAGCTCGTGCACGATCCTGAACTGCTCTTCCGCCTGCTGCAGCTGGTTGCCGGCGAACAACACGCGACCCAGCACGTAACGGGCGCGCAGCTCGCTGCCGGCGTCGCCGATGCGCTGCGCGGTGGCCAGCACGGCCCGGGTGGCCAGGTCGAACTCGCGGGTGTGGGTGCCCGACTCCAGCAGCGGCTCCATCGCCAGCAACATGTCGGCCGCGGGCAGCAGCTGCTCGCCGGTGCGCGAGGCCGAGGCGGCCTGGTTGATCGCGGCGAACAGCGCGTCGCCCTCGGCGATCAGCCACGCCACCGCGTCGTCGGCCGAGGTGAAGACATGCCCGCTGCCGACCACGACCAGATTGTCGGAGATCATGCTGCCCTCGTACGCCAGCCGGTGCGCCGACTGGCAGGAGGCCAGATAGAACCCGAGCAGCCGGCGCAACGCCATCGTGCGCGCCTGCGGCCGCTCCGACTTCTCCAAGGTACGGCGGGCGAACAGCTTGAGCAGATCGTGGAAGCGGTAGCGGCCAGGCGCCGGAGCCTCCAGCAGGCTGGCGTCGACCAGCGACTCCAGCAGGTCCTCGGTCTCGAACGTGCTCATCGACAGCACCGCCGCGGCCGCCCCGGCCGAGATGTCGGGGCCGTTGGGCAGCGACAGCAGCCGGAAGGCCTGCGACTGGGCGGCGTCGAGCTGGCCGTAGCCGAGCGCGAAGGTGGCCTCGACGGCCAGGTTGCCCACCCGCAGCTCGTCCAGGCGGCGCTGCTCGTCGGCCAGCCGCGGCACCAGCGAGGCGACCGTCCAGGAAGGGCGGGCGGCCAGCCGGGCGGCCACGATCCGCACCGCCAGCGGCAGGAACCCGCACGCGGCGACCACGTCCATGGCCGCGCCGTGCTCGGCGGCCACCCGTTCGGGCCCGGCCACCGTGGCGAACAGCGACAGCGCCTCGTCCGGCTCCATCACGTCCAGGTCGATCAGGCGGGCCGAGGGCAGATCGGCCAGCTTGACCCGGCTGGTGACGATCGCCGCGCACCCGGGCGTGCCCGGCAGCAGCGGGCTGACCTGCTTGGCGTCGCGGGCGTTGTCGAGCAGCACCAGGATGCGCCGCTCGGCCAGCAGCGACCGGTACAGCGCCGAGCGCTCCGACAGCCCTTCCGGGATCACGTCCGGCGGGATGCCCAGCGCGCGCAGGAACGCGCCGAGCGCCGACTCCGGCGCGGTCGCCTCGTCGGTGTAGCCGCGCAGGTCGGCGTAGAGCTGGCCGTCGGGGAACTGGTCGTCGGACAGGTGCGCCACGTGCACGGCCAGCGCGGTCTTGCCCACACCGCCGATGCCGCAGATCGCCGCGACCGGGACGCCCTCGTGGGTGCCGCTCTGGGCCGAGGACAGCAGCGTGCGCAGCCGTCCGGCGATCTCCTTGCGGCCGGTGAAGTCGTTGACCGCGGCGGGCAGCTGCGCCGGGCGCGGCAGTTCGTGCGCCGGCTCCTCCCCGTGGTCGGTGTCGTCGGTGAGGTCGACCACGACCGAGACCGTCAGCGCCGGGTCGGCGGCCAGGATGCGCTGGTGCAGCACGGTCAGCTCGCGGCTGGGCTCCACGCCCAGCTCCTCGATCAGCGCCTCGCGGGTGTCGGTGAACACCGCCAGCGCGTCACCCTGCCGGCCGCACCGGTACAGGGCCAGCATCAGCTGGGCGCGCAGCCGCTCGCGCAGCGGGTGGTCGGCGGTCAGCGCGACCAGCTCCGAGACGATCGCGGGGTGGTTGCCGAGCTCGAGGTCGACGTCCATGAGCGTCTCGACCACGCTGAGCCGGCGCTCGATCAGCCGGTCGCGCTGGTGGTCGGCGTACGGCCCGACGGCGCCGGCCAGCGGCTCGCCTTCGAACAACGCCAGCGCGCCGCGCATGCCGTCGGCCGCCTCCGCGGGCTTTCCCGCCCGGCGGGCGGCCTCGGCCTCGGCGATGCCGCGTTCGAAACGGGTCAGGTCAAGGGCGCCGTCCGGCAGGCGCAGCGCGTACCCCCGGCCGACGGAGGTCAGCAGCTCGGGACGGGTGCGCGCGGGACGGTGGGGCTCCAGCACGGTGCGCAGCCGGGAGACGTAGGTGCGCAGCGCGCCCAGCGCGCGCGGCGGCGCGTCCTCGCCCCACACCGCGTCGATCATCTCCGTCGGCGTGACCGCCCGGCCTTCCCGCAACAGGAGCATGCCCAGAATGGAGCGCTGCAACGGGGTACCCAAATCGACTTCCTGGCCGCCGCGCCATGCGCGAACGGGACCGAGCACAGCGAAGCGCAGTTCGCTTTCGATGGCGTGACCAGCCATGCCGTGTGTCTCCCAGGCAATGGAACGATTTGTTACCAAATGATAGATCCATACTTGCCTAACACATAGGCATGAGCCAATTCGTTAACCGAAGCGTTGATCCGCCGTTGATCGGGTGTTGAGCCTGGCCGGTGATGCTGATAGTGCAGCGGGCATGGCCCCGATACGGGGGCGGCCGTGCCCGTCCCCATAGATATGAGGGGCCCCGCCCTGAAATGTCGGGCGGGGCCTTAGCGGACGGTTGCTATGCGGCGGCCTCGACGAGCCCGAGTCTGCCGGAGAGGCGTTCTCGGACCGCGGGCCATTCTGAGCTCAAGATCGAGTAGAACGCGGTATCTCGGACCGTGTCGTCGGCGCCTCGGCTTTCCGCTCGCCGCACCCCGTCGAAGTGTGCGCCGAGGGCCTCGATGGCGGCCAGGGACCGTTCGTTTCTTACATCTGCTTTGAGCGTGATGCGGTGGACGTTCCAGGTCTCGAAGGCGAGTGAGAGCATCAGGAACTTGCTCTCCCGGTTCACACCTGTGCCCTGGGCCGAAGCGGCCAGCCAGGTGTAACCGATGTCCGCCACGGACGGGACGTCGCCCACCGTCGCGCGAGCACCCGGAGGCCAGGGCATGGGGCCCTGCCAGTACTCCAGGTTCATCAGACGGGTGGCACCGACCACACGGTCGGTGTGCAGCCACCGGATGGCGAAGGGCATCGTGCGGCCCTCCGCCTGCTCAGCCATGGCGGCCTCCACATAGGAGGCAACCTCGTCCCGGCCATGCGGGACGCGAGTGAAGGCATACGTGGAGCGGTCTTCACTCGCCGCGGCGGCGAGGTCTTCGACCGCCGCGAGGCTGAGAGGTTCCAGGCGCACGAGGCGCCCGGACAAGGTGACAAGAGCGGGCATGAGCACATGATGAGGGCTGCTGTGCCCACCTGTAACCACGTGACGCGTGTCAACATTTTCGGGTTGCGGAAAACAGGGTGTTTTCGCAGGTCAACCTGGAGAATCAGCCCAAAGATTCGCCCAACTGTGACACCAGCGAGCGGTGCCGTTCACGTGGCCGCCGCACCGACAGTTCTTTGAGCCCCATGAGCAGGTGATCGAGGCTGCCGGAGATCCACGGCAGGCACAGCGGGTCGGCCGAGGTGAGGGCGGTCAGCCGCTCCTCGGTGCTCTCCCCGTAGAGAAGGCTCGTGGCCACCCGTACGCGCGCCGCCGAGGGGTCGTCCCCGAAGGCGTGGCCGGGCAGGACGCCGATCCCGTGCTCGTCGAGCAGGATCCGCGTGACCTCCGCGGAGCCGCCCAGCCGCAGGTGGCCGAGATCCGGGTAGAGGTAGAAGCCGCCCTGCGGTTTCGCCACCGCGCAGCCCGCCTCGACGAACCGGTCGTAGACCGCCCGCGAGACCTTGGCGTGCAGCCGGCGGCTCTGGTTGACACGTTCCACCAGCTCCGGCGGCTCGGTGAAGGCGTAGGCCGCGGCGTCCTGGACCGGCGCAGCGGGCGCCGACCAGATCTCGCTGGCCACCGCGAGCAACTGCCTGCGCAGCTGGGTCGCGCCGTCCGGCAGCCGCGCCACGCCGATGCGCCAGCCGCCCAGCGCCAGGCTCTTGCTCAGCCCCGTCGTGATGACCGTCCGCTCGGGCGCGAGATCGGCCGGAGAGGTGTACGGCAGCGCCGTGTCGTGCAGCAGATCCCGGTAGATCTCGTCGGAGATGATGACCAGGTCGAGCTCGCGGGCGACCTCCACCAGGCGGTGGATGGTCCGCGGCGACGCGAGCCGCCCGGTGGGGTTGTCCGGCAGCGTCACCAGCAGCGACCGTACGGTCCTGCCCTGGGTGCGCGCGTGCAGCACCGCTGAGACGAGTTTGTCGGGATCGGGCGCCCCACCCTCGCCGGGGGGCGCCGGGACCATGATGGGCTTGGCGCCGACCAGGTCGGCCTGGGCCGCGTAGCTGACCCAGCTCGGCGCGGTCATCACGATGTCGCCGCCCAGCGCCAGGATCATGCCGTACAGGAGGGACTTGCTGCCCGGCCCGCACACCACGTAGTCGGGGTCGGTCGCCAGTCCCCGCCGGTTCCAGTAGCCCGCCGCCGCCTCGCGCAGCTCGGCCGCCCCCGCGACCGGCCCGTAGCCGTTGCGCTCGGATGCGGCGACCAGCTTGTCGCGCAGCGCCGGGTGGACGGGCAGCCCCGCCTCGCCGAAGGCGAGGTTGAGCACGCGTTCCCCGGCGCGCCGTCTTCGCTCGATGTCCTCGTTGGCCGCCAGCGTGGCGGAGAGGGTAACCGTCATGTTTGTCACGTTCCCAGCGTGGTTGGATAGAGGCATAAGTACAAGCGAGGCTTCATGTGGGTAGGCATAAGGAAGTCCGATGCTCGATCTGCGCCGTCTGACCTTGATCTGCGAGTTCGCCCGCCGCGGCAGCATCGCCGCGACCGCCGCGGCGCTCGGCTACAGCCCGTCCGCGGTGTCCCAGCAACTCGTCGCGCTTGAGCGGGAGACGGGCACCGCGCTGCTCGACCGGACCGCGCGCAGCGCCGAGCTGACCGACGCCGGACGCCGTCTGGTGGCCCACGCCGAGCGCATCCTGGCCATGGTCGAGGAAGCCGAGTCCGACCTTTCCGCCCAGGCGGGCAGCCCCACCGGGCGTGTGGTCCTGACCGCCTTCCCGACGGCCGCGGTCGCCTTCGCGCCCGCGCTCGCCCGTACGCTGCGCCGCCACACCGAGCTGTCGCTCCGGCTCGGGCAGAGCCGCTCGGGCCGCGGCATGCGCGAGGTGCAGGCGGGAGAGGTCGACATCGCGCTCATCGACGACTGGTACGGCAGAGCCCGCGACAGCGACAGCACCCGCGTCTTCCCCCTCCTGCACGACCCCCTGGTGCTCGTGGTGCCGCGCAAGCACCGGCTGGCCGACCCCGACATCCCCCTCGACCTGGCCGAACTGCGCGACGAGCCGTGGATGGCGACCCCGGACGGCGAGCCGTCCCGCCTGGCCGTGGACCGGCTGTTCGTCGACGTGGGCGGCACCAAGCCCACGCCGTGGGAGTTCGAGGGCCTCGGGACGATCCTGTCGCTGGTGGCCAAGGGCATCGGGATCGCCGCGGTCCCGTCCCTGGCGCTGGCCGCGGGCGTGCGCGGCATCGCGGTGCGCACCTTCCCCGGCGACCCGGTCGGCAGGGAGGTGCACGCGGTGGCCCGTACCTCCAGCGTGCACCGGCCGTCGGTGTCGGTGACCCTGCGGGCCATCCACGTGGCCGCCCGCTACATCGCGGCCGATCTGGAGCAGTTGCGGCTGGCCGAGCGATAGCCTCTGCCGCATGGCGCCCACCTACGACATCGAGCGGCAACTGCTCGCCCTGCCCAGCATCCGCCTGGTCGCCGGCGTCGACGAGGTCGGCAGGGGCGCCTGGGCGGGGCCGGTCACGGTCTGCGCCGTGGTGAGCGACCTGTCCGAGCCGCCGGCGGGGCTGACCGACTCCAAGCAGCTCACCCAGCGCCGCCGCGAGGGCCTCATCGGCGACCTGGAGTCCTGGGCCGCCGGCATCGGCTTCGGCGAGGCGTCCCACGCGGAGATCGACACGCTGGGCATGACAGAGGCGCTCTCGCGGGCGGCCAGGCGGGCGCTCGAAGCCCTGCCGGTGCGCCCTGACGCGGTCATACTCGACGGCGCCCACGACTACATCGGCCCGCCCTGGCCGGTCCGCCTGGAGGTCAAGGCGGACGCGGTGAGCGTCTCGGTGGCGGCCGCCTCGGTGCTGGCCAAGGTGCGCCGCGACGCGTACATGGGCACGATCGGCTGCGACGAGTACGGCTTCGCCGACAACGCCGGCTACCCGTCGCCCATCCACCTGACAGCACTGGCCGAGCACGGCCCCACGCCCCACCACCGCCTGTCCTGGTCCTACCTCGACGACCTGCCGAAGTGGCGCCACCTGAAGCGCCACCGCGACCCGCTCGCCGGCGAGGGCCAGGAGGCCCTGTTCGGCTAGATCGGATAGTTGGCGCGGAAGACGCCGTTGGGGTCGCGCCGCCGCTTGATCTCCCGCAGCCGCTCGTGGGCGAGCGCGCCGAACGCCTGCGCCGCCTTCTCCCCAGGCTTCAGGAAGGTGTACGGCTTGCGCCCCTCCCCGCCCAGCGCGGCGGCCAGCGCGATCTCCTTGCCTTCCACGTCACCGGTGCCCGGGATGCCGAACATATACAGCAGGTACGGATCGGCCACCGCCCCCGCCGCGCTGTCCGACGGCCGGGATAGCGCTCCGCCCAGGTGCCGGATCTGCACGCTGAGCAGCGGGTCGATGGGCTCGCTCAGCAGCGCGGCCGCGTGTTCCAGGCTCGGCAGCAGCTCGGCGTGCGACTGGCCGGGGCCCGGGTCGGTCGGCTCCTGCTCGATGGAGCCGAGCTCGTGCACGGGCAGCTCGGCGTGGCTGTCGGAGATCAGGCCGGCGATCTTGCCGAACGGCGCGAGCAACGCCTTGGCCTCCCGCTCCGGGCCGAGGTAGGTGGAGTCGAGCGCCACGAACGGCGGGGCGCCGGGGAACTGCAGCAGATCCAGCCACAGGGTCAGCTCGTCCGGCGCCACGGCCGTCACCCGCCGGAACGCCTCCAGCACCTCGGGGGCCCGCTCGGCCGGCCAGAGCAGCCGCCCGCCGTACAGCTGGGGGGCGGGGTGCAGGTCGATCTCCAGGGCGGTCACCACCGCGAAGTCGCCGCCACCACCCCGCAGCGCCCAGAACAGGTCGGGGTCGGACTCGGCGCTCACCCGGCGCGGCGCGCCTTCGGCGTCGACGATCTCGAAGGCGCGCACGCTGTCGGCGGCCCAGCCCCACGCGCGGCTGAACCAGCTCAGCCCGCCGCCCAGGGTGTAGGCGGTCACGTTGACGGCGGGGGTGCTGCCGGCGAGGCCGGTCAGCCCGCGGGGACCGGCCGCTTCGAGGAGCCTGCCCCACTTGACGCCGGCGCCGACCCTGGCCACACGACCGTCCAGGGTGACCTCGTCCAGGCGGGAGGTGCGCAGGAGGATCGTGCCCTCGGTGTCGCCGCTGGCACCGTGGCCGCTCGGCTGGGTGGTGACGGTCAGGCCGTTGCCGGCCGCGTGGCGGACGAGCGCGGCCACGTCGGCGGCGTGCGCGGCGTGGGCGACGGCCAGGACGGGCTGCTCGATCGCCAGGTTCCAGGGCTTGGTGGCCTGCTCGAAGGCGGCGTCGCCGGGGCGCAGGATCAGGCCGTCGAAGTTCTCGATGTTCATGGTCTTACGCTCCTGCGGTGGTGCGGATGGTGACGTTGATGCGGTTCCAGGCGTTGATGTTCGCGATGGCCAGGACGAGGGCGGCCAGTTGCTCTTCCGTGTAGTGGTCGGCGGCGGCGTCCCAGACGTCGTCGGGCACGCCCGCCGGGTTGTCGCTCAGGCGGGTGGCTGCCTCGGCCAGGGCCAGGGCGGCGCGCTCCTCGTCGGTGTAGTACGGCGCCTCGCGCCACGCGGCCACGGACCAGAGGCGCTCGTCGCTCTCGCCGGCCCGCTTGGCGTCGCGGGCGTGCATGTCGACGCAGTAGCCGCAGCCGTTGATCTGGCTGACCCGCAGGCGGAGCAGCTCCAGGGTGCTCTGGGGGACGTCGCAGCGGCGCAGGTGGGCCTCGACGGCCAGCAGGCCCTGGTACCCGGCGGTGGCGATCTTGATGCGGGCGCTCATGCGCTATTCTCGCTTTCCTGGATGCTTGATATCTAGAATCTGATGACGGGAGAGGCCCGCTCAGGTGCGCAGGCTCTCGAAACGGGCACGGGTGCCCTCGCGGGTGCGCGGATGCTTGCGCTGCACGGTCGCGGCGATGTCGGCGACGGTCCTGCCCGCCAGCGACGTGCGCCAGGCGAGGTCGGCCTGCCGCATGGCCACCGAGATCTCACAGTGCGCGCGGTAGTCCACATCGTCGCGGCCGCCGGGACCCTTGCGCAGGATGCCCTCGCAGCGGAACGCGTCCTCGCGGCCCTCGATCGCGGTCACGATGTCGAGCAGGGTGATCTGGTCGGGCCGCCTGGCCAGCCTGAAGCCGCCGCGCGGGCCCGAGATGGAGGTGAGGATGCCCGCCTTCACCAGGGACTGAAGCTGTTTGTTGAGGTAGGCGGCGGGCAGCTCGTAGAAGGCGGCGAGCTTCTTCGCCGTGATCGCCTCTTCCGGGTCGAGCCACGTCATGTTGACGCAGCTGTGCAGCGCCCACTCGACGCCCTCGTTCATCCGCATATTCTGGATACTAGAACTCCAGAATAGGAAGCGCAACCCGGTTAGCATCTGAGGGGTGCGTATCGGGATCTTTCTGATCGCGGCCCAGTTCCCCGGACAGGACGCCGGTCAGGCGCTGGCCCAGGCCGTGGAGTGGATCGAGGCCGCCGAGGAGGCCGGGTTCGACGACGTGTGGATCGCCGAACACCACTTCATGTCGTACGGCGTGTGCCCGTCAGCCACCACGCTCGCCGCCCTGGCCCTGGGACGGACCCGGCGCATCGGCGTCGGCACGGCGGTCAGCGTGCTGTCGGCCTGGCACCCGGTGGCGCTGGCCGAGCAGGCGGCGATGCTGCACCATCTGTCCGGGGGCCGGTTCACGCTCGGGGTCGGGCGCGGTGGGCCGTGGCTGGAGCTGGAGGTGCTCGGCACCGGCGTGGAGCGCTACGAGCGCGGGTTCACCGAGTCGCTCGACCTGCTGTGCGCGGCGATGTCGGGGGAGCGGGTCGCGGCCGACGGGGAGTTCTTCCGCTTCCGTGAGGTGGAGATGGTCCCGGCGGCCCGGATGCGGCCGGTGGTGGCCTGCACGTCGCGGGCGACGGTGGCGCTGGCGGCCGAGCGGGGGCTGCCGATGCTGCTGGGCATGCACGTCGGCGACGAGGAGAAGGCGGACCTGCTGCGCGAGTACGCGGGGCTGTCGGGCGGCGTCGTGCCGGACGGGGACGGCGGGCATGTGGCGGCCGCCGTGGGGTTCGTGGGGGACTCGACCGAACGGGCGGTCAGGGAGCTCAAGGAGGCCATGCCGCGCTGGCTGGAGCCGGGTCTGGCGGGATATGTGCCGGTGGACGGCCGGGCCCGCCCGCCCCGCGATATCCCGAAATATGTGGACTTCTTGAGCCGGGCACACCCGGTCGGCGACGCCGATCTCTGCGTCGAACGGATCCGGCGCACCGCCGAGGTCACCGGCCTGCGCCACCTCATCCTCATGGTCGAGGGCGGCGGGCCGGACCGGACTCTGGACAACATCCGCCGCCTCGGGCGGGAGGTGCTGCCGAGGGCCCGGCGGCCGACACCGCCGGGCCCCGCGCCGCCGGCTAGCAGTCCACCAGCTCCGGCTTCTGGTTGAGGATCTGCGCCCTGGGGGTCACGAACTCGGCGAGCGCCTTCTCGGCCGACGGGTCGAAGACGGCGACCCGGTGGCAGTTCTGGAAGGCGAGCCGTACCCCGAAGTGGCGCTCCAGCGCGCCGCGCATCGAGTCGCTCGCGAGGCAGCGCAGGAGCTGTCCCCGCGCCTCCTCCGACGGCGGCGGTACCTGGTTGTCGGCGAACTCGGCGCCGCTCTGACCACGCTGCTGGACCAGCTCGCTGATCACCGACCAGGCGTAGGGCAGGGAGTCGCGTACGCAGGCGACGAAGGCCGCGTCGTCGACGTCGCCCGCACGGGCCCGATCGAGCAGATCGTTCGGAACGGTCAGCGACATGCTGTCTCCTCACTATGGAAGAAAGGGATCTATCTGACGCTAGGTGAGAGCCCCGCAGGGCTCCAGATGGCGGGAGGGGGACAGTCGTCTACTGGGCCAGCGCGGCCGGGCCGTACACGAAGCCGGGGTCGATCTGTGTGGCGAGGTCGAGTCCGGTGCGCTCGTTGGCCCACGCGCGGGCGTTGCGCAGGTGGAACTCGGCCGTCTGACGGCCGAACCGCGCCCAGTCCTTGGGCTGCGCGTCGAGCTGCTTCAGCAGTACGGCCAGCGCGTCGAGGTTGCCGGTCTCCGGATCGGCCAGCGCGAACGGCCGCCCCTGCTCCAGCGCGCGCACGGCGGGCGAGTGCTCCATCCAGGTCAGCAGGTCGTCGCCCACGTGCTCGCGCAGGAACGCGACGTCGCCGGGGTCCTGCACCTTGTTGCCGACGACCGCGATCGGCACCTCGAAGTCGGCGGCGTGGTCGCGGTACTGCCGGTAGACGCTCACGCCCTGCCGGGTCGGCTCGGCGACGAGCACGGTCAGGTCGAAGCGGGTGAACAGCCCGGAGGCGAAGGAGTCGGCGCCGGCGGTCATGTCGACCACGACGTACTCGCCGGCCTCGTCCACCAGGTGGTTGAGCAGGAGCTCGACCGCGCCGACCTTGGAGTGGTAGCAGGCGACGCCGAGGTCCTCCTCGCCGAACGGGCCGGTCACCATGAGCCGCGGGCCCTCGGGCGTCGGTGCGGAGTAGGGCAGGTCCTCGAACGTCAGCAGCCGCGAGCCGCGCCCCGGCGGAGTGGTCTTGACCATGGCCGCGGCCGAGGGGATGCGCGGGTTGTCGCCGCGCAGCAGCTCCTTGATCTCGGTGAGGCGGGCGCCGAGTGGCTCCGGCTGGGTGTCGAGGCCGAGCACGAGCGCGAGGTGCTGGTTGATGTCGGCGTCGACGGCGACGACCGGGCTGCCCTGGCCGGCCACGTATCTGGCGAACAGCGCGGACATGGTGGTCTTGCCGCTGCCGCCCTTCCCCACGAATGCCACGCGCACGCCGGAGCCTCCTTTGGTTTTGAAAACCGTTTTCGTTCTTGAGTGGGCTCATCATGCCACACTGCGGCCATGAGAGAAGAAGCTTTGGCGCGAGTCGCGGAACTGAACCGGGAAGGCAAGCTGGAGGAGGCGCGCGCGGCGCTGCTGGAGTTGTCGGCCGCGTATCCGGGTGATCCGGACGTGGCCCGGGAGACGGCCTACGCGCATGACCGGCTCGGCTTGGAGAGCGAGGCGGTGCCGTACTACGAGAAGGCGCTCGAACTGGGGGCGGACGACCGGGCCGGGGTGTTCACCGGGTTCGGCAGCACGCTGCGCGTGCTCGGGCGCTATGACGAGGCGCTGGCGACGCTGGAGCGCGGGCTGGCCGAGTTCCCGGGCGATCCGGCGTTGCGCGCCTTCCACGCCATGGCGCTGCACAACAAGGGAGCCCACCGCGAGGCGGTGAGTTCCCTGCTGAAGCTGGTGTCGGAGGGCGAGCAGGCCGGTGGTTACGGCCGCGCGCTCGCCTACTACGCCGACAACCTCGATCTGGTCGTGGACTAACCGCAGGTCTCGTCGAGGGCGATCGGGCGGTCGGCGCTCGGCTCCTGCGTGGGCGTGGGCGACGGCCGCTCGCCGGGGGCGGTGGCCGTCTTGTTCGCCGGGCGCTCGGCCAGCGCCTGCTGGACCTTGCGCCTGATCAGCTGCCAGTCGGGGTAGGCGGTGCTGATCAGCGGCGGCACGAAGCTGAGGCTGCGGATCCTGGTGTCCTTGACCTTCTGCGCCAGATCGACCAGGGCAGGCAGCAGGCTCTGCGGGATGTCGGTGGAGATGGCCCGCTTGGTGGCGGTGGCCAGGCTCTCGAAACTGTTGAGCACGGTCATCGGGTCGGCCTGCTTGGCGACCGCGTTGAGCAGGCACTTCTGGCGGCCCATGCGGACGTAGTCGTCGCTGTCGGTGCGCGAACGGCCGTACCAGAGCGCTTCCTCGCCGGAGAGTTTGCGGGTGCCGGCGGGCAGCAGGCCCTCGCGGTACTTGCCGTAGACGATGGGCTCCTTGATGGTGACCTTGACTCCGCCCATCGCATCGACGATCTGGGCGAAGCCATACATGTCGACCATCGCGTAGTAGGTGACCGGGATGCCGAGGATGCCGCCGATCGTCTGCTTGAGCAGGGCCGGGCCGCGCTGGCCCTTGTGCACGCCGGGGGTCGTCTCGGGGTAGTCCTCGGCGTACTGGAAGACCTCGTTGAGCAGGCCGGGCGTGTACGGCGGTTCGCCGGTGAAGCCGTAGGGGAAGCGCTGCCGGGCCGGGCCGGCGGGCAGGGGCACGTTCTCCAGGTTGCGCGGCAGGCCGAGCAGGGTGGTGGCGCCGGTGGCCACGTCCACGCTGGCCACGGTCATGCTGTCGGTACGCACGCCCGGCCGGTTGGCGGCGGCGTCGGCGCCGATGAGCAGGATGTTGACCCGGTCGGACCCGCTCCAGGGGTCGGCGGCGACGACGGGAGCGGTGTTCGTGTTGTTGAACAGGCTGGTGACCACGTCGCGCGAGACATAGGCCAGGCGGGCGGCGTAGGCGGTCGGGGCGACGACCAGGACGCACAGGACGACGGCCAGGATCGTGGTGGCCTTGCGGGCGGCGGTGTCGGAGGCGGCCGGCCGTACCAGGGCATAGGACCAGATGATCACCGTGGACCAGGCGACGGCGATCGCGATCAGCGTGATCGTCAGGGTGGTCAGCCAGCTCGGCTGAACCGCCAGCGACAGCAGGTGGCTGCCCAGCACGGTGACCACGGTCAGCACGGAGGCGAGCAGCAGCGCGTAGACGGCCATCAGCGCCAGGCCGGTACGCCGCCGGCCGGTGGCCAGATGGGCCACGCCCCACAGCAGGGCCGAGCCGAGGGTCAGCGCGATGCTGGCGCCGAGGCTGAAGTCGCGATCTCTGGCTGCCATCCCCTGCCAACCCCCGTTTCGAGCAGATCATCTCAGATTAGTAACGGTTTTGGGATGATTGGGACAAAATCCGGCTCGTGGCGCGTCAATTCACGGCAACGGAAACTTGCGATATAACGTGAGTGTGAGACGTGGAAAATATGGATTCGACGCGCCGTTGCCCTTCGCGGGGCTGGTCGTGGGAGCCGTTGTGCTGCTGGCTCTCACGATCGTCTCCTTCGCCTATGACGTGGTCCCCGCCGGCCTCGCGTTCCTCCTCGGAGGTCTATATACCCTGGCCAGCGCGTTCAGCTACGCGTACACCACGCGCCGGGGAAAGTTCGAGGTCTGGGCGGGGGAGCTCGACGACCTCGACGGCGGCGAACGCGTGCTCGACCTCGGCTGCGGGCGGGGCGCGGTGCTCATGGCCGCCGCGCGGCGGCTGTCCAAGGGGTACGCGACCGGCCTCGACCTGTGGCGCGCCAAGGACCAGTCGGGCAACCACGCCGCCGCCACCCGGGCCAACGCCGAGGCGGAGGGCGTCGCCGACCGGATCGAACTGGTCACCGGCGACATGCGGGCGCTGCCGTTCGTCAGCGACAGTTTCGACGCGGTCGTCTCCAGCCTCGCGATCCACAACATCGGCACGGCCGGGGGACGCGCCGAGGCCGTGCGCGAGGCCTACCGCGTGCTCGCGCCGGGCGGACGGCTGCTGATCGCCGACTTCCAGCGCACCGAGGAGTACGAGGCGGTCCTGCGCGGCCTCGGCGCCTCCGACGTGCGCCGGCGCGACCTCGGCTGGCGGTTCTGGTACGGCGGGCCCTGGTTCGCCACCCGGATGGTGGAGGCCTACAAGAGGTGATCGGTCAGAGGAGGCGGGGGAGGGCGGGGCGCATGACGCGGAGGGCGGCGCCGGCGTCGGCGAGGTAAAGGTGGGGGACGTCCACGAACACGCGCATCGGGCCGTGGTCCAGGCCGAGATTCCGCGCCATCTCGGCCTGGACGTCCGCGAGCGGCAGGTAGTTCAGGTAGCTGGTGAAGGCGTTCTGGGAGCGGAAGGTGGCCGTCATCAGCAGGCGGTCGTCCCTTGCCCGGAAGGCCAGGCCGGTCAGGCAGGGGACCGAGTCATACGGCTCGCCTGGCGTGGTCAGCGAGATCCAGCCGCTCTTGCTGTACGGCCTGGCCCGCAGCAACTCCGCCGCCCAGGTCAGCTGGCCCTTGATGCGGGCGCCGTAGCTGTACTTGAAGGGCTCCACGATCGTGTCCTCGGTGAATTTTCTGGTGTAGAGGGCCAGCTTGGCGGCGTCGCCGTACCGCTCGACGATGGGGTCGGCGGGGCTGGGGCGGGTGATCTCGACCAGCACGGGCGGGCCTTCGATGACGGGGCCGCGGTCGTCGTCGGCCGGGACCCCGGATATCCAGACATGGCGGATCAGACCGATCCACGCCTCCCCACATGACGCCCATTGCACTGGGCTGTCCATTTACGTCTCCATATTCGGGAACTTGTAGGGGTTGTGGGGGAGCCGGCGCCGTCTTGTCACGTTGCAACGCACGTAGTAGATCGAGTAGTGCACCAGGGCGACGAGCAGGATGCTGGTCAGCAGCAGGAGCAGATTCGGGTACGTCCTGGACAGCCCGGTCACCCCTACCGTCAGGTAGGCCGAGTTGACCAGGGCCATCATCATCACGTTGATGCCCGGCCAGGTCAGCGGCGCGTAGGTCTCCGGGAAGCGCGGGTCGACGGGCAGGTTGGGCGTCCAGTCGAGCTCGTCCTTCAGCTGCGCCGTGTACAGCAGGCGGAAGTTGTTGATGGCCCTGGCCGTCCTGCCGTGCGCGTTGACCGCTTCGATCAGCCGCAGGAACGGCAGCACCCCCAGCAGGCCGAAGGCGGCCACCAGCGCGAAGAGGTACGGGGGAACGCTCTGCCAGGTCGTCAGATCATGTGGATTGACGACCTTGGCACTGGTCAGCGCGATCGTGGCGAGGAACGGCACCGACAACAGGCTCATCGCGAGCCTGGTCATCTTGAGCCGTTCTTCCTTCGCGGCCAGGTGGACCTGGTAGATGCCGTTGAAGTCCACGGCGGCGAGTTGGAGGAAGTGGGTCGCTTCGAGCGGCCCCGGTGAGGGGGATGACTTCCGCATCGGCGTGCTCCTGGATGGCCCGGTGAATCCAGTATGAGCACAGTTTCCGGAATTTGACTGGCATTCCTGCCAATCATTCCAACAAATCTCAACTTGTGGATGTCAGTGCAGGTCGGTTGATGGTTCTGATGATTGTGTTGATGTATGCGGTGGGAAGAGAGCGGAGGATTCCGGCGATCTCGTGGTCGCCGATCTCGGGGAGTGCGGCGAGGGCTTCGGCGGCCAGTCCGCGGCAGTATTCGATGGTCGTCTCGACCATCGTGGTCTGGCGAAGCTGGGCGAGGATCGCGGCTACTTGCTCATCCGAAATTCCCCTTTGTAGTGATATATCACCGTTTGTGAGGAAATTCGCTTTTGAGAGGATTAGCGGGAGGCTGTAGACGCCCTGCTTGAGGTCGTTGCCCGCGGGCTTGCCGAGTTGCTCGCTGGTGGCGGTCAGGTCGAGGAGGTCGTCGAGGATCTGGAAGATCAGGCCGAACCGCTCGCCGTACGCGGCCATCCTCGCCCGGTCCTCCGGGGAGGCCTGGGCGCAGACGGCGGCCACCAGGCAACTGGCGCGGAAGAGCGCTGCGGTCTTGCCGGTGATCGAGCGCAGCGCGCTGGCCTCGGTACGGCGCGGGTTGAACAGGTCCGTCGTCTCCAGGTACTGGCCTTCGGCCAGCTCCACCACCGTGGCCGCCAGCACCTCGGCGACCGGGCGGGAGACCGAGGTGATCGCGGCCAGGCCCGCTCTGGCCAGCATGAAGTCCCCGATGACCAGGGCCTTGCCGTCGCCCAGGTCGGAGTTGAGCGTCGCCGCGCCCCGGCGTTCCGTCGCGCGGTCCATCAGGTCGTCGTGGACCAGCGAGCCCGCGTGGATCAGTTCCACGCAGGCCGCCGCGGTGATGACCCTTCTGTCGGGGGTCTTGCCCAAGGCCATCGCCGTGGCGAGCGTCAGCGCGGGTCTCAGGCGTTTGCCGCCGGAGTTGATCACACGGGAGGCGCCGGCGTTGATCCCCGGCAGCGCCGAAGAACCGCTCAGTCGCGCCACGCGCGATTCCACCTTGCGGAGGCCGTTGACGATCGCCGGGTTTCGCAGCAACTGATCCATACCTCCAGACTGCGTCGCGGTGGCTGTGCCGTACCTGAGAGACGCTGAGGTTTTTCTCAGGAGACCCACCAGTCTCAGGGGAAGGTCAGGCGGGTGTTGGGGAGGGCGATCAGGGCCACCAGGGCGACCAGGGCGCCGGCCACTCCCAGGACGGGGATGATCAGGGCGGCGGCGGAGGCGTGGGCGGCGGGCAGGCCGTGGAGCGGGGTCTGCTCGGTCAGGACGGAGGTGTAGGTGGTTCCGGCCAGGGCCAGGGCGACGGAGCCGCCGATGTGGCGGAAGAAGTTCAGGTTGGCGGAGGCGGTGCCGAGGTACTGGGGCGCGACGGAGGCTTGGGCGGCGACCGTCAGGCCGGACAGCATGGGACCCATGCCGAGCCCGATCAGTGACATCCAGACGATGAGCAGCCAGTTCGGGGTGTGGACGGTCAGGTTCAGGCAGAGGAGGGTGCCGGCGATCATCAGGGCGGGCGCGGCGACGAGCCAGGGCTTGTAGACGGCGGTTCTGGCCATGAGGACGCCCATGATCCAGCTGCTCGCCAGCATGCCGAGCATCAGCGGGTAGATGCGCAGGCCGGAGGTGGTCGCGTCCTCGCCGAGCGCCTCCTGGAAGTAGCGGGGCAGGAAGACGACGCCGGTGTACATGACGAACGCGGTGAAGAACGACGTCACGTTGACCAGCGTGTAGCTGCGGCCGGCGAACAGGTGCATGGGCATGACCGGCGAGGCGGCCCGCCGTTCCACGAGGACGAAGGCGGCGAGCAGGACCAGCGCGAGCCCGATCGGCCCCAGCACCGGGAGGCTGGTCCAGGTGTTGCCGTCGAGGCCCTTTTCGGTCAGGCCGATCAGCAGCGCGCCGATCGCCAGGCTGAAGATCGAGATGCCCAGGTAGTCGGGGCGTTCGCGGCCGGTGCCGGGCTGGTGGGGCAGGTTGCGCGCGACGACGGCGAGCAGCACCAGGCCGATCGGCACGTTGACGTAGAAGGCCCAGCGCCAGGTCGCGTGGTCGGTGAACAGCCCGCCGAGGAACGGCCCGGCCAGGTAGCTCAGCGCCATGACGCCGCCAACGGCCCCCTGGACCCGGCTGCCGCCCTGGGTGGGCGGGAACAGGCTGAGCGCCAAGGCGAGCGACAACGGGACCAGCGCGCCCGCGCCCAGGCCCTGGATGGCGCGGAACGCGATGAGCTGGGTCATGTCCTGCGCGAGGCCGCACAGGGCCGAGCCCAGGACGAAGATGACCATGCCTATCAGCAACAGCGGTTTCCTGCCGTGCTGGTCGGACAGCCTGCCGTACAGGGGCATCGTCACCGTCGAGGTGAGCAGGTAGGCGGTCACGACCCACGTGTAGAGGTCGGATCCGCCCAGTTCCGCGGTGATGCGGGGCAGAGCGGTGCCCACGATCGTCTGGTCCAGCATCGCGATGAACATTCCGCCGAGCGCGGCGGCCACGAGGAGGGTGGTGCTTTGAGGCTTTGTGTCAGTCGGCACCTGTGAAGGTTCATATGTAAGGCTTTACATGTCAAGCCTTGGGTATGCTCCGGAGCATGTCCCTGCGGATCGCGTTGCTCGGCCTGCTGGCCGTCAAGGGCCCGGCGAGCGGTTACGACCTGGCCAAACTGTTCGAGGGTTCGCTCAACCATGTCTGGCAGGCCGGGCACACCCAGATCTATCCGGAGCTGGTGAGGATGGCCGGTGACGGGCTCCTGGCGGTCGAGGCCGAGGGCGCCAGAGGGCGCAAGATCTACACGATCGCGGAGGAGGGGGCGCGGCAGTTGCACGAGTGGCTGGCCGATCGCGAGCCGACCACGACCGTCCGCAGTGAGACCGCTTTGCAGGCGTTTCTCCTGCCGATTCTCGACACCGACGAGGCCATCGCGGCGGTCGAGCGAGTCAAGGCCCGCGCGCAGAAACGCCTGGACGAACTGAAATGCCTGCCGCCCGTCGCGAAGAACCCCAAGTTCGGCAGGTACGCGCTGCGCCTCGGCCTGGCCCAGACCCGCGCGACGATCGAATGGGCCGACGAAACACTCCACGCGCTGCGCACCAAATAGGCCATGATCTACCGATGATCGGTCATATCGGAGTCAACGTTCCCGACCTCGAAAGCGCGCGGACCTACTACGACGCGTTGATGCCCTTGCTGGGCTTCGAGAAGCACCTGGATATGGCCGATCAGTTCGCTTTCCGTCCGGCGGGGGGCAAACCGGGCACGTACCTCTTCTTCTATCCGGCGCTCACGCAGACCCCCTACAGCAGGCACCAGACCGGGTTGCAGCACCTGGCCTTCATGGTCAAGAGCCGGTCGGCGGTACGGGCGGCGCATGACTGGGCCATCGGAATGGAATGCCAGATCCTCCAGAAGCCACGAAATTTCCCTGAATATCCGCCGCCCTACTACGCGACGTTCTGGCTGGACCCGGCGGGGATCATGCTGGAGGCGGTCTGCCATCATGACCGGCCTTGACCCTCACACCGTGTGAGATGGGACCGTATGCCGCATGACGGAACTTGCTGAACGAGTCGACCAGGTCATCCGCGACGGTCGCGCGCCCGGCCTGCACGGGCTCGTGGTGATCCGTGGCGGCGAGACGGTCCTTGAGCGCTATGGCCAGGGCGAAGACTTCAAGTGGAACGACTCGATCGGCACCGTGGTCTTCGACCGCGGCACCCTGCACGACATCAGGTCGGTGACGAAGAGCATCACGGCTCTGGTGTACGGCATCGCCCTGGGCAAGGGCTTGGTGCCCGATCCGGACGAGCCGCTGATGGCAGCCTTCTCCGAGTACCCCGACCTGGCCGCATCCAAGCGGAACCACACCATCGGCCACGCGCTGACCATGACGCTGGGCCTCGAATGGGATGAGAGCGTCCCCTACACCAGCCCGGCCAACAGCGAGATCGCCATGGAGATGGCGCCGGACCGCTATCGCTACGTCCTGGAACGCCCGGTCGTCGAGGAGCCCGGCACCCGCTGGGACTACTGCGGCGGCGCCTCCGCGCTGATCGGCCGTCTGATCGTCAAGGGCGCCGGCACCACCCTGGACGCCTTCGCCCGCGACACGCTGTTCGATCCGCTCGGGATCTCGTTCGAGTGGATGGCGGGTGAGGACGGCGCGGTCTCGGCCGCCTCCGGTCTGCGCCTGGCGCCGCGCGATCTGGCGGCTGTCGGGCAGCTTGTGCTGGAGGGCGGGCGGGGCATCGTGCCCGGGGAGTGGATCACGCGGTCGCTCACGCGGCACGTCGCGCGGGAGGACGGGTCGGGGTACGGGTACCAGTGGTATCTGGGCGACGGGTGGTTCGGCGGGTTCGGGAACGGGGGGCAGCGGCTCTTCGTCGTGCCGGGCGAGAACCTGGTCGTGGCGACCGCGGCCGGCGAGTACAACGACTTCGAGCAGCCGAGTGCCTCCGCCGTCATGGACGCCGTTCTCAGCGGGTGACGGCGCTCTTGAAGGCGGCCACGGCGGCGAGGATGGCGGGGTGCCGGCCGTACCCCTTGCGGAAGGCGACGAGCGTGCGGCGGGACAGCGGCAGCGGGGTCAGGCGCACGCCCGGCGGCGGCGACTGCGTGGCCAGGCCGGGCACCAGCGCGACGCCCTGACCCGCGGCGGCGAAGGCGAGGACGGTGTCGAAGTCGTCCACGTGGTGCCGCACGTGCGGCTCGAACCCGGCCGCCTGGCAGGCCCGGATCGCCATCGTGTGGCAGAGCGTGCCCGGTTTGCTCATGATCCACGGGTCGTCGCGGGCGTCCCGGATCGAGGGCCGGTCGGTGAGGTACATCGGCTCCTCGAACAACGGCTCGGCGCAGATCCCCAGATCCACGACAGGCGGCACGAAGTCGTACTCGTGCACCAGCGCCACGTCCAGCTCGCCCGCCCGCAACGCGGCCGACACGTCCGCCGGGTCGATCTCCGACACCATCGGCTCCAGCGCCGGGTGGCCCGCCGCGAGCTCGGCGAGCGCGCGCGGCAGCAGCACCCTGGCCGCCGACGGGAACGCGCCGATCCGCAACGGCCCGCCCGGCCCGCCGCTGAGCGCGGCGAGCGCCGCCGTCGCCCGCTCCAGCTCTTCGAGTACGGCATGCGCATGCGTCACCAGCACCTGAGCCGCCGGGGTCAGGCTGACCGTGCGGCCGGTGCGTTCGAGCAGGGGCAGCCCGGCCTCCCTTTCCAGGGCGCTGAGCTGCTGTGACACGGCCGACGGGGTGAAGTTGGCGGCTTCGGCGACGGCGGCGATGGTGCCGCGCTGGGCGAGTTCGCGCAGGAGGTGGAGCTTGCGAGGATCGAGCATAAGACAAGCTTAAGCTCGACCGTAGGAATCGGCGCTGGACCTAATCAATGATCGTGCCGCACGCTCGGAACATGCTGAGAGGAATCTACGTACCGCTGATCACGCCCTTCACCGCGGGCGATCAGGTCGATCTGGAGGCGTTCGAGAAGCTCGCGCACCACGTGCTCGACCAGGGCGCGAGCGGGCTCGTGGCGCTCGGCACGACCGGCGAGGTCGCGATGTTGAGCGCCGAGGAGCGCGCCGCGGTGATCGAGAACTGCGTGCGGGTGTCCGGTGAGCGGGATGTTCCGCTGATCGTGGGCGTTTCCGGCAACGACACCCGCTCGACGATCGCCGCCCTGCGCGCTTTGCCGTCCGGGGTGACGGCGGCGCTGGTGCCGGTGCCGTACTTCCTGCGCCCGTCGGAGCGCGGGGTGATCGCGCACTTCGAGGCGCTGGCCGAGGCGTCGCCGGTGCCGCTGGTGATCTACCACATTCCCTACCGGACGGGTCAGCCGGTCTGTGCCGCCACGCTGCGGCAACTGGGCGCGCACCCGATGATCGCCGGGGTCAAGTACGCGGTGGGCGGCATCGACCAGGACGCCGTCGACCTTCTGGCCGATCTGCCGACCGGGTTCCAGGTCCTGGGCGGGGACGACGCGTTCATCTCGCCGCTGCTCGCGCTGGGGGCGTCCGGCGGCATCCTGGCCTCCGCGCATCTGGCCACGGACCGGTTCGTCGCGTTGGTGGAGGCTTGGGAGTCGGGTGACGCCGTTCTCGGGCGTTCGCTCGGACATCGGCTGGCGCGCCTGTCCGCGACGCTCTTCGCCGAGCCCAACCCCACGGTGATCAAGGGGGTGCTGCACGAGCGCGGGCTGATCCCCACCGCGGAGGTACGGCTGCCGCTCCTGCCCGCCGGCGACCAGTCGGTCACCCAGGCCATCGCCGCCCTGTCCACCATGGGCTGACCCGTCACAAGGAGACGTGGTGGCGGTACAGCCAGGACAGGGACTCCTGGCTGGCCGTCTTCTTCAGGAACAACGGCATCATCAGGTCGCGGAACACCCGCCCCACCGGTCCGGCGGCCTTGCTGTTGCTGATGGTCCGCGAGTACGACACCACCCGCTCGGCCCGCTCGCGGCGCTCGGCCTCGAACGCGGCGAAGGCCGCACTGTGGTCAGGGGCGTCACGCAGGCAGCGGGCCAGCACGATCGCGTCCTCGATGGCCTGCGAGGCGCCCTGGCCGGCGCTGGGCGAGGTGGCGTGCGCGGCGTCGCCGGTCAGCACGACCCTGCCCTTGTGCCAGATGGGGACGGGCGGCAGGTCGTACACCGGGAAGCCGTCCCCGATCGGGCTGTCGCGCAGGAGGTCGGCGGTGCGGTTGCCGTCGTGGCGGAAGGCCTCGACGAGCAGCGGCCGCCAGTCGCCCGGCACGTCGCCCTCCTCGCGCGGCAGGTTCGCGAACCACCAGACCTCACCCGAGGCGGCCACCGTGTAGCCGAAGAACGCCTTCTTGCCGAAGATCATGTGGTACGTGCCCGGTTCGCCGGTCAGGCCGGGGAAGGTGGTGAGACCGCCGAAGCTGTACAGGCCGGAGTAGCGGGGGGCGGGGGCGTTCGGGTCGATCAGGGTGCGGGTGCGTGAGTGCACGCCTTCCGCCGAGATCAGGATGTCGCCGGTCGCCCGCGTACCGTCGTCGAAGTGGGCGACGACCTGGTCGCCGGTGTCGTCCAGGGAGACGAGGCGCTTGCCGTACCGGATCTTGATGCCGCGCGCGGTGGCCTGGTCGCGCACGATGCGGTAGAGGTCGGAGCGCAGGATCGTGTGGCTGACCGTGCCGTCGTCGAGGGCCAGGCCGTTGGCGACCTCGCCGAGGCGTTTGCCGGAGCCGCTGGTCATGACCATGCGCGGGGTCGGGATTCCGGCGGCCATGACCTCGCGGTGCGTGTCGAGGACGCGCAGGGCGGACAGGCCGTTGGAGGCGACGTTCAGGAACGAGCCGACGCCCTCCGCCGTCGCGCCGTAGGCCTCGAAGATCTCGGCCTCGATGCCTGCCTTCTGCAGCGCCATCGCGGTCGCCGGTCCGCCGATCCCGCACCCTGTGATGAGAGCCTTCATCGTGATAACCTTTCGTTCGGTCGAACGAAATATATGACGATAGGAGAGGGTGTGTCCAGAGATATTTCGGAACACCGAAAGAATCTTCTCCAGGCGCTCGGCGACGCGGGGCGGGAGAGCAGCAACGCCGCGGTCATGTACCACACCGTCATGAGCGGGCTGCTCGGGCTCGGTGTGACCGAATGGAAGGCCCTTGACCTGCTCCAACGCCTTGGGCCGCTGACCGCGGGCGAACTGTCGCAGCACACCGGACTGGCTCCGGCCTCCGTGAGCGGGCTGGTGGATCGGCTGGAGGCGAAGTGGATGGTACGCCGCATCCGCGACCTCAAGGACCGGCGCCGGATCATCGTCGAGATCAACCCGGAGCAGTTGTCAGGGGCGAGTGCCGAGGCGATCGAGGTGTTCGAGCCGTTGATGCGGGGACTGGCCGATCTGTACGACGCGTACACGGACGAGCAGTTGGAGCTGATCCTCGACTACGTGACCAAGGCGGCGGCGGTCCAGCGCGCCGCGACCACCATCCTCACCGAACGCCAGCCCCGGCGATCCCACGATTAGGTCTTGACATATAGCAACATCCGCCCCAACCTAAACCGCATGGGTTCCCTGTGATTCTCGCACCGGACGCGTAGAGCGCTGCTCCGCGATCCGTCCCGCCATCGATCCGTTCGTTTTCGATGCGGCATTTGTGCCGAGAATCGGAGGTGGCTGCTTTATGCGTGCTACCCAACTATCGCTCTCAGACATCACCAAGCGTTACGAAGACCGCGTCGTCCTTGACCGGGTGACCTTCACCGTGAAGCCCGGCGAGAAGGTCGGCGTCATCGGGGACAACGGCTCCGGCAAGTCCACGTTGCTGCGGTTGATCGCGGGGGCCGAGAGGCCCGACAACGGCGAACTCACCGTCGTGGCGCCGGGCGGCATCGGGTACCTGCCCCAGGCACTCGACCTGCCCGCCGGATCCACGGTGAGCGACGCCATCGACCGCGCCCTCCACGACCTACGCACCCTGGAGGCCCGCATCCGCACAGCAGAAACCCGCCTCGCCAAAGCCGACCCCACCCCCACTTTCACCACCCCGCCCACGGTCCCGTCGGCCACGGGCTCCGTGTTCACGGGCGTCGGGACCACCGGTGGCGGGGCCGTAGCCGGTGATCAGGGCGCCGGGACCGGAGGGGTGACTGTGGCCGAGCTGGAGGTGGAGCTGGCTGCCTATGGGGAGCTGGTGGCGGCCTTTGAGGCGCGGGGCGGGTACGAGGCCGACGCGCGGGTGGAGGTGGCCCTGCACGGACTGGGGCTTCCGGGGCTCGATCGGGAACGCCCGCTGGACACCCTGTCCGGCGGCGAACGCTCCCGTCTCGCCCTGGCCGCCACCCTCGCCGCGGCCCCCGAACTGCTCCTGCTCGACGAACCCACCAACGACCTGGACGACCAGGCCGTCACCTGGCTCGAAGAGCACCTACGCGCCCACCGCGGCACCGTCGTGGTCATCACCCACGACCGGGTGTTCCTGGACCGGATCACCTCCACGATCCTGGAGGTCGACCAGTCCCAGGTACGCCGCTACGGCAACGGCTACACCGGCTACCTCACCGCGAAGGCGGCCGAGCGGGCGGCATGGGCGCTGGAGCACGAGGAGTGGAAGAACGAGCTGGCCCGCCACGCCACCCTCGTCGACGCCAACGCCTCCCGCCTCGGCGCCATCCCCCGCAAGGTCGCCAAGGCCGGCATGGGCACCGGCGCCTGGCGCGCCCGCTCCCGGGCACATGGCGCGATGAGCCGCATCCGCCAGTCCAACCAACGCCTGGACTGGCTCCGCACCCACCCCGTCCCACCCCCACCGGCCCCCCTCCGCTTCACCCCGACTCCGCTCTCCCCGCCCGCCGCCCCCGCTACCCAACCGGGCCGGCTGTCCGGGTCGGACCGGCCGTATGTGTCCGGGTCGGACCGGGATGGGGCGTCTGGGCCGAGACAAGCGTCTGGTCCCGACTCGGTAGCCGGGTCGGACCGGTTGTCCGTGTCTGGCCTGGGCTGGGACGGGGCGTTCGGGACGAAGCGAGCGCTTGGGGCGGACCGGCCGTCCGGATCGGGCCAGGTCGGTGGGGTGGAGGGGGCTGGGATGGTGGAGCTTGGTGGGGTTCGGGTGGGGGAGCGGCTCAGGCTGGACTTCCTGCGGATCCTGCCCGGCGAGCGGCTGCTGGTCACCGGGCCCAACGGGGCGGGCAAGAGCACGCTCATGCAGGTCCTGGCCGGCGAGCTGGTGCCCGACGCCGGAACGGTCAAGCGCCCGCCCCGCGTGGGATACCTGCGGCAGGAGGACCGGCCGGGGCGGATGGATCGGACCGTACTGGGCGCGTTCGCCGAGGGACGGCCGGGCAGCATGGACGAGCACGCCGACGCGCTGCTGTCCCTGGGGCTGTTCCGTCCCGCGGACCTGCGGTTGCGGGTGGGTCAGCTGTCGTACGGCCAGCGCCGCCGCATCGACGTCGCCCGCCTGGTCAGCCGACCCGTCGACCTGCTCCTCCTGGACGAGCCCACCAACCACCTCTCCCCTCACCTCGTCGAACAACTGGAGGAGGCCCTGTCCGTCTACGAGGGCGCCTTGGTGATCGTCACCCACGACCGCCGCATGCGGGCCGCCTTCCAGGGCTCACGCCTGGAACTCAAAGACGGCCACCCCACCACCTGACCCGCGCCCATCCACACCCTGTGGATAGACACGGCACCGACAGCCAGTCCGCGCGACCTGCTCGCGAACTGGTCTCCAACCTGCGGCACCGCGGCCCACGCCCGACGGGGAAGGCAAGCGCGGGGCATGGTGGGCGCGGGGCATGGTGGGCGGCCGGGGCGAGCCAGGCGGGCTGACGGATGACCTGCTCACGCGTCGGACAAGGGGAGTCGCGTGGTCATGCGCGCGCGTTGGCCCCGTTGCCCCGTTGCCCCGTTGCCCCGTTGCCCCGTTGCCCCGTTGCCCCGTTGCCCGGGTGGGTGGGCGGCGGGGCGTAGGCGGCGTGGTGCTTATCGTCAGGGTTCGGGGGTGGATTGGCGGATTGCGGTGGTGATGTCGGTGACGCGGTCCGTCAGGAGGCCGATGGCGCCCACTGTCCGGGTCACCGGGTCGTCCTCGGCCCCGCCCAACGCCCTCGTACGCAGGTACGCGGCCTTGATGGCGGTCCAGCGCTCCTGCTGTTCCGGTGTCAGGCGGCCCCTGAGCTCGGCGAGCTTGAGGAGGTTGGCCTCGGCGTCGGAGGTGAGCGTCTGGGCCTCGCCGACGTAGTGGTCGTCGATCACCGCCTCCAGTTCGGCGTCGTTCATGGCGGGCACGATCCGCTCGGCCAGCTTGTTCATGTTCCGGTAGGAGCCCTGCAGCTTGTACGGCGGCTCGGTGCGCGCGTCGTCCGACTGTGCCGCCGAGGCGATGTACGCCTGGTTGTTGGCCAGCACCACCTCCTGCACCCGCACCAGCTTGGCCAGCACGGACAGGATCTGGTCCAGCTCGACCTTGGAGTAGGGGTGCTTGAGCTGGTCGGAGCGGACCGCCTGGTCGCCGCGCGCCAGCCGTACGAGCAGTTCGACGTCGGAGCGGTCGCGGGTGGAGAGCGGGGCCAGGACCGGGTTGGAGGTGAGGGCGTTGTCCACGTAGCTGAGCGCGAACAGCTCGTCGCGGCCGGAGAGCACGTCGCCGAGGTTCCACACGTCGGCCCGGTTGGCGAGCATGTCGGGGATGCGGAAGCGCTTGCCGGACTCGGTGTACGGGTTTCCGGCCATGCACACGGCGAAGCGCTTGCCGCGCAGGTCGTAGGTGCGGGTGCGGCCGTTCCAGACGCCTTCGATGCGGCGCTGGGCGTCGCACAGCGAGATGAACTTCTGCAGCAGTTCGGGCGAGGTGTGCTGGATGTCGTCGAGGTAGAGGAGCGTGTTGTTGCCGGTCTCCAGCGCGAAGGAGATCTTCTCGACCTCCTGCCTGGAGGTGGCGTCGGGGGCCTCCTCCGGGTCGAGCGAGGTGACGGCGTGGCCCAGCGCCGGGCCGTTGACCTTGACGAAGACGAGGCCCAGGCGGCTGGCCACGTACTCCATGAGGGTGGTCTTGCCGTAGCCGGGCGGTGAGATGAGCAGCAGGAGGCCCATCTGGTCGGTGCGTTTGCCCGCTCCCGCCGCGCCGAGCTGCTTGGCCAGGTTGTCGCCGATGAGCGGCAGGTAGACCTCGTCGAGCAGGCGGTTGCGCACGAAGGCGCTCATGACCTTGGGCTTGTACTCGTCCAGCCGCAGGCGATCGCGCTCGGCCGCGACCAGCTCGACGCGGCGCTTCTGGTACGCCCGGAAGGCGGGGACACGTTCGGCGGCGAACGTCCTGGTCCTGGTGAGGATCTCGTCGAGCCGGAGCGGCAGCGTGCGCTCGGTGATGCGCGGATGGGCGCCGAGCAGGCCCTCGACCACGGCGCTGACGCTCGCGCTGGAGTCGTAGCGGGGCAGGTCGCCGCAGAGCTGCAGGGCTATGGCCTCGGGCAGCTCGGGTGACTGGTCGAAGGCGCCCAGCCAGGCCTCGGCGAGCTGGATGCGCGCGGGCGGCTCCAAGGACCTGAGATCGTCCTCGAACGAGCGCTGCGCCGCCGGGCCCAGCCGGGCGCGGAAGTTGTCCATCACCGAACGGGCCGCCTTGCTGGTGACGAAGCCGGCCGGAGTGGTGGCCAGCTCCTCCACGAGATACTCCCCGGCCAGCCGGGCCACGCCGGGGGCGGCGGTGATCAGGGACGACAGTTCCTCGGCCAGGGCGGCCACGGCCTCGTGAGCGCCGAACGCCTCACGCGCTCTGACCAGGGAAGACGCTCTGGTGGTGAATGTTTTACGTGAAACCTCGTCCGTGTGGAAGGCCCAGAAGAGCTGCGCCGCCGCTCTGGCCGCGGGGGAGTAGCGCAGCAGCCCGGCGCCGTCGCGCAGGCGGACCAGGGCGTCGAGGATCAGGGTGGCGTCGTGGTCGTGGACGCCGCGTTCGTAGCCCTCGTCGTAGCGTTCCTCGGCGGCCCGCCGTACGAGATCCGCCGAGGGGAGGTCGGCGGTGTCGAGAAGTGCGGCGGCCAGGTGCTCGGCGCGGTAGACCTCGGGCGTCTCCGAGACGAGCAACTGGTCCCAGAACGGGCGGGTGTCGGCGAAGTCGGACGGGACCGCCGCCCGGTAGTCGGTGCCGGTGATGGCGAACTGCATCGTGCCGTCGTGGGGGACCAGCGTGAGGTCGACGGGCTGGGTGTTGACCGCGAAGCGGTGGCGCCCCAGCCGCAGCGTCTCGCCGCCCGCGTCGAACAGGTCGAGCCGGTCGCGCAGCGAGCGTCCGGCCTCCTGCTGGGCGGCCTTGACCCGGCCGTCGAGCTCTTCCGCGCGCACCGGGTCGCCCAGGGTACGCAGCTCGGCGGAGACCGACTGGAGCTTGGCGACCATCGGGTCGGTGGCGAAGTAGGTGTTGACCTCGTCGAGCGAGGCCAGCCCGGCCACCCGCCTGGCGACGCTGCCCAGGATGCGCTCGGCCGAGGCGAAGACCCGGTCGGCGCGGCGGGCACGCTCGTCGAGCTGGCTCTGCTTGCGCGCGGAGAACGCCTCGTAGACGTCCTCCCGCTTGGTGCTGAGCTGGGCGGCGAAGTCGTCGAACTCCCCGAAGCGGGATTCGAGCCCCTCCAGCTGCAGCATGAGCTTGCCGAGCTGCTCGTCGCAGCGCTCCGGGGTGTCGGCCATGGCCAGCGCGCCGGTGATCGCCTGCCCGAGCAGCGCGAACTCGGCGGCGAAGGCGGCCCGCCCCTCGCTGGACAGCAGCTCCCTGCGCCGGCCCTCCAGCACCGCGCGGGCGCGGTTGACGCCGCCGAGCACCTCGGCGATGCGCTCCAGGATGGAGGTGCGCACGGTGGCGTCGGCGATGTCGAGCGAACCGACCACTTCGGTGACCACCTCAAGCCCCTCGGCCTGGTCGGCCAGCAGCTCCGACACCGGCACGGCGTCGGCCACGGTGGCGATCGCGCCCGCGTCGGCGGCGAGCCGCTCGACCGCGCCGTGGTAGCCGGTGAAGGCGTCGGGACCCTGCAGGAACGCGACCGCGCGCGTGCCGGTCTCCTTCAGCTCGGCCGCCAGCTCGCCGGCCAGCGAGTCGAGCCGGGTGAGGTCGAGGTAGCGGACCTCGCGCAGCGTCACCAGCCGCCCCTGCGCGCGGCGCAGCGTGGCCAGCAGGCTGACCCAGGCGTCGGCGCTCGCCGGCAGGTCGCCGCGGGCCTGCCGGACGAGGGTGACGGTCTCCTCCTCGGTGGCGGCCAGTGTCCGCGCGGCCTGCGCGGTCAGCTGCTCGACGTTCTCGTACTCGTCGAGCACCTGGCCGGCGGTCGCGCGTACGTCGGTGAGCGGGGCGCGCAGCCCGTGCTCACCGAGCCAGTGGTAGTGGTCGAAGGCCCGCTCGCAGGCGGCGATCAGCGCCTCGAAGGTCGCCGCTGACGGCGACATCTCCTCGACCATGCGCGCCACGGACAGGCAGTCGGAGATGCCGCGGACCAGCTCGGCGTTGCCGATGCGCTCCAGTGGCCCCGAGCCGGTGGGCTGGGCGGCGGCGTAGGTGTCGGAGACGTACGGCGTCTGCCACACCTGCATGGGATGGACCCGGGTCGGTTCGTCGGAGGTGGCGCGGAAGACCACCATCGTGCCGTCGTCGAACAGGCTGAACCCGTGGCACGGGATGGGGTTGGCCACCTCCTTCCTGATCACGTTGTACGGCAGCAGCAACGACCTCCCGTCGCCCCGGGCGTGGAAGACGTAGAGCACGTCCTCCCCGTTGGGCGAGCGGACCACGCGCTCGAACTCCAGCTCGCTGACGTCGAGGTCGAACGTCTTGCTGACCCCGGTCGCCAGGTAGTAGCCGCCGGGGAAGATCAGCCCCTGGTCCTCCGGCAGCCGCTGGCAGGCCTGGCCGATGCCGTCGAGCCTGACCACCGTCTTGGTCCGGGTGTTGAACACCAGGTGCCGCCACTCCGGCTCCTTGTACGGCCGGATGCGCAGCAGGATGAGCGGCCCGACCCGCGCGTAGGAGACGTCCGCGTCGGCCAGCGACTGCAGCGGCTCGGTGACCGGCTCGGAGTAGATCCCGTGGCCGCTCTCGGTGTTGTCCTCGACCTTGATGGTCAGGTCGCCGCCGACGGTCTCGACGAAGACCTCGCCCTCGATGGAGATGTGCGGATGGCGGCCCAGGACGTGGTCGTCGCGGTTGGTGACGGTCCACTCGAAGTCATGGGACGCCGGGAACACGTGGTCGCGCTCGCCCCGGTTGTCGAGGTATTTGCCGGACAGGTCCCAGCGCAGGACCTTGCTGTCGCTCGGCCCGGTCTGGAAGACCGCCAGCAGCTTGCCCTCGACCCGCCGCAGGGTCTGCAGGCGGGTCTCCTTGTAGTAGCGGTACAACTCGGCGAAGTCCTTCTGGAAGGCGGGGTCGGTGAGCGCCTCCCACTGTGCCGGATCGAACCGGAACGCTTCGCCGTCGCGCGTGAACCTGTGGACGGAGAACACGTCGTCCACAGCCGTTTCCGGCTTGAGTCCGATGAAAACGTTGTACCCGAACACCATCACCTCCCCGACGGAGACGATGTCCCTGGGCACGCAGTTGTTCCCGGTCCTGATCCGTTCCGTGCCGAGCAGCGTGAGCTCGGCGCCGCCGAAGACCTTCAGCCGCTCGTCGTTGACCGCCTCCGCGGCCTGCGCCAGCAGCTTGGCCTGCGACTGAAGGCGGTTCCTGAGCACCTCATAGGTGCCCGCCTCAAGATCCGCCATGCGCTCAGGCCCTCAGCGCGGCGACCGAGGAGTCGGCGACGCCGAGTCTGCGCGCGGTCTCCAGAAGCTCGGTCAGCTTCGCCTCCGGCCCACCGCTCTGGATCATCTGCATGAGCAGCGCGGACACGGTGACGTTCTTGAGGTCCTCGGTGCCGATCCCGCCGACGATCGCCGCGAGGTCCGCGGGCAGGCTCGCCGACCCGTTGAGGTACGGCGCCGCCAGCGTCCTGGCCACGGCCGAGTGCTCCACGAACCCGTCGACCGCCTTGCCCGCGGTGATCGAGCCCACGACCTTGTCGAAGAACATCGTGTCGCCGCCCACGATGTCGATGTCGGCCTTGGACAGCCCCGCCGCCAGCACGCTCGCCTGCGATTCGGCGACCTTCGCCTGCACGTCGATGCGCTTGAGGTGGATCTCCTTGTCGGCCTCCAGCCGCAGGCGGTACTCCTCGTGCGTACGCGAGGCCTCGTCCAGCGCGGCCAGCGCGGCGGCCTTCTCGGTCAGACCCTCGGCCTCGGCCTTGAGCTTCTCGCCGACGGCCGCGGCGGCGGCGAGCGCGAGGGCCTGCTCGCCCTCTGCGCGGGCCTTGAGCCGCTCGCCCTCGACCAGCGCCATCGCCTTGGCGCCTTCGGCCTCGGCGCGCAGCCGCTCGCTCAGCACCATCGCCTCGGCGCGGCCGACCTTCTCGATCGCCGCCGCGTCGCGCTCCTTCACCTGCACGTCGGCCAGCCCCGCCGCGGCGCTCTCGGCCTGGACGCCTTCCGCGAGCCGGATCTTGGCGCGGGCGTCGAGGTCGGCGGCCTGCTGCCTGGCCTCGGCGAGCACGAGCTCCTCTCGGGCGCGGAACTTGGAGGCCGCCTCGGCGGCCTCGGCCGCCTTGATGTCCTTGACCAGGTTCTCCTGGGCTTCCGCCTCGGCGGCGATGATCGTGGTCTGGCGCAGCCGCTCGGCCTCCTCGACCGCGCGCAGCCGCTTGATGTTCTCCTCCTGCTCGGCGACGGTCTTGTCGACCGCGATGCGCTCGCGCACGACCTCGGCGATCGAGCGCTTCTCGGTCTCGACCTCCTTGTCCTTGGAGATGCGCGACAGCTCGGTCTCGCGTTCGCGGGCGATGACCTCCAGCATGCGGTCCTTCTCGATCCGCTCGGTCTCGATCGCGATCACGCGTTCCTTGTTCTTCTCGGCGACGGCGACCTCGCGGGCGCGGTTCTCGTGCTGGACGCCGAGCTGCTCGTCCGTCTTGATGTTGGCGGCCTGGGCCTTGAGCCGCTCCTCGGCCTGCACGCGGGCGGTCTCGGCCTCCTCGCGCGCCCTCATGGTCTCGATCTCGCGCTTCTGCTTGGTCTCGGCGTCGGCCTGGCGGCGTTCCAGCTCCAGGATCGCCTCGCGGGCGTCCACGTTCTGGCGGGTGATCTCCTTCTCCTCGTTGCGCTGGAACTCGTTGGTCCGCACGTGCTCGATGGCCGTGAGCTCGGTGATCTTGCGGATGCCCTGCGCGTCGAGGATGTTGGACTTGTCCAGGTTGTGGAGGGGCGTCTGCTCGAGGTAGTCGATCGCGGCGTCCTCAAGGCTGTAGCCGTTGAGGTCGGTGCCGATGAGCCGGAGGATCTCGTCGCGGAACTCGTCGCGCTTGGTGTAGAGGTCGACGAAGTCCAGGTGCTTGCCGGCGGTCTTGAGCGCCTCGGAGAACTTGGCGTTGAACAGCTCCTGCAACGTCTCCTCGCCGCTGGCCCGCGCGGTGCCGATGGCCTGGGCCACCTTGATGACGTCCTCGGCGGTCTTGTTGACCCGGACGAAGAACGTGATGCGGATGTCGGCCCTGATGTTGTCGCGGCAGATCAGTCCTTCACGGCCGGACCTGACGATCTCCATCGTCTTCACCGAGATGTCCATGGTCTCGGACTTGTGCACGACGGGCAGCACGACGGCGCCCGTGAACGTCACGTCGACCCGGTTGACCTTCGAGATGATCAGCGCCTTGCCCTGCTCCACCTTGTGGAAGAGACGGCTGATGACCACGAGGATCGCGATGACGATGAGCAGGGCGGCGGCCAGCGTGATCGCCAGGCCAAGGGAGATGACACCCATCAGTGGTCCCTTTCATAGGGCATGACCAGGAAGAATTCCCCGGAGGAGGAATAGTCGAAGATGAGGGCGTTGTCGCCGCGGGAGAGGCGGTCGTCGCCGGTCGTCCTGACCTGGACGACGGCGGAGGACCCGTCGGCGGCGGTGACCTCGGCCTGGCCGAAGTCGGAGGTGACCTGTCCGGTGCGGATCACGCAGTGCCGGCCGACGAAGTCGTGGCGCGAGGGGCCGCGCTCGTCGGGATACAGGCGGCGAAGTGGCACGACCAGCAGGCGGGCGCCGAACCAGCCGCCGGCCAGGGCCACGATGAGCACGGCGATCAGCAGGTGCGGCGCGGAGACGAGCTGGCCGCCGATCAGGCTGAGCAGCCAGCCCAGCGTGATCACGATCGACAGCGTCACTCCGGCGGGCGCACCTGCCAGTCCGAGCCAGGAGGCGTCGACGTCGTCCAGGTCCAGAAGCCCGGTGAGCGCGGTCACCCAGTAGGCGACGACGATCACGAGCAGAAAGCTGAAAAGGACTGTCGGAAAACCCAGCACGGCTTGTAAGAACTCAGACATCTTCCCCCTGGTACATCCCCCGTCGGACTCTATACAGGTAAAGACGAAGTAAAGCGGAAAGTTCCCGTTATGGGCAGGTTTGCCGCGCCGTATATGCGAAAGAGCGACCGGAAACCCGGTCGCTCCTTGGGCGGAAGGTCAGGCGCGCGCGGCCGCGACGGCCTCCTTGAGGTGCTTCTCGTCCTCGGTGCTGAGCGAGGTCTTGATGATCTCGCCGCCGTACTGCGCGATCTGCTCGATGACCTTGTCCGGCGTGCTCTGACGGACCAGGAGGAAGAGGGCGGCGGTGCCCGGGGGCATCTTCTCGCCGAGTTCCTTCATGAAGTCGTCGTTGACGCCCACGTCGGTGAGGGCGCCGCCCGCCGCGCCCGCGGCCGCGCCGAGTGCCATGCCCAGCAGTGGCATGAAGAACAGCAGCCCGATGAGGCCGCCCCACAGCGCGCCGCCGGCCGCGCCCACGCCGGTGGTGCTGGTGGTCTGGTGAAGTTTGATCTTGCCGTCGTCCTTGCGCTCGACGATGGCCGCGTCCTCAAGCGTGATGAGGTTCTGCTTCTGCAGCTCGAACAGCCGCGTACGCACGGTCTCCGCGGTCGCGACGTCCGGATAGTCGATGACGATGAGGTTGCTCATGCCGTCCCCCGATTTCTATGAGCTCCTCACCGATAGTACACAGATGGCTACGCGAGGTCGGATGCTTCCCATTCGTGGCACGGCTGGAGCCCGTGGTGGTGGAAGATCACGCCGACCATCTTCTTGGTGGCGGAGTTGTGCACGCCCTGACCGGTCGGGCCGCACGGGCAGTCGTGCGACTCCTCGTGACCGATGGCGTCGTCGAGGGGTCTGACGTGGACGATCTTCTGCATGGTCGCTTGCCCTTCCTTTGGCGGGAAGTTTAAGTCACGGGGTTGACCTCAAGCAAAGTTGAGGATGCAGGCTCGTCGGCATGAGCGAAGTGATGAAGGCGGCGGCGTTCGCCGAGTTCGGCGGCCCAGAGGTGTTGAAGGTCATGGAACTGCCCGCGCCGCAGGCGGGCCCGGGACAGGTCCGGGTGCGGGTGAAGGCCGCGGGCGTGCAGCCGTACGACACCGCGGTACGCGCCGGATGGACCCCGCCGGGCATCGCCGGCGACCTGCCGCGGATTCCCGGCAACGAGTTCGCCGGAGTGATCGACCAGGTGGGCGAGGGCGTGACCGGCTTCGCGATCGGCGCGGAAGTGCTGGGCTTCACGCAGCTCAACGCCTACGCCGAGTACGCGGCGGTGCCCTCCGCCGCGGTCACGCCGAAGCCGGCCGGGCTCGCCTGGGAGGTGGCGGGGGCGATGACCGCGGGCGTGCAGACGGCCGAGATCGCCATCGACAACCTGGCGATCGGATCGGGGGACACGCTGCTGATCCACGGCGCGGCCGGATCCGTGGGCGGCGCCGCCACGCAGATCGCCCGCCGGCGCGGCGCCACGGTCATCGGCACCGCCCGCGCGGTCAACCACGACTACCTGCGCGACCTCGGCGCGATCCCGGTCGAGTACGGCCCCGGCCTCGCCGACCGGGTGCGCGCGCTGGCCCCGGGCGGCGTCACCGCGGCCCTGGACGGCGCCGGCGGCGAGGCGCTGGAGGTCTCGCTGGAACTGGTGGCGGATCGCGACCGCATCCTCACCCTGTTCGAGCACGACAAGGCCGCCGGGCTCGGCATCCGCACGACGGTGGGCGAACGGCTGGCCGAGCGCCTGGGCCGCTATGCCGCTCTGGTGGCCGCGGGCGAGTTCAAGTACCACATCCGCAGCACCTACCACCTGTCCGAGGCCGCCGACGCGCACCGCGAGATGGAGACCGGCCACGGCCGCGGCAAGATCGCCATCGTGATCCCTTAGGAGGTGCCGGTCGGGCGCTTGCGGTCGTTGAAGCGCCCGACCTTGGCCCGGTTGCCGCACACGTCCATGGAGCACCAGCGGCGGCTGCCGTTCTTGCTCACATCCAGGAACCACAGCACGCACCGCGGGTTCGCGCAGTGCTTGACCCGCCCGCCCATGACGCGCACGAGGTCGGCGGCCGCCACCCACGCCGCGTGCCACCCGGGCTCGTCCACGACCACCATCTCGTACGGCCCGCCCGCCCCGACCTGGGGCCGCAGGCTCCCGTGGGCCAGCACCGCGTTGAGCCGCTCGTGCCCCCGCCCCTCGAGCGCGTCGCGCATGGCGGCCCGCGCCTCGACCAGCCGCTCCCGCGCGCCCGATCCGCCCGGCAGCCCGTGGTCGGCGAGCCACGCCTCGACCCCCTCTGCCGTGTCGAACTGGTCGACCAGCTCCCCCTGCCACATCCAGGTGGTGTCGACCAGGTCAAGACCGACGGGCTCCCCGCGCAGCGGCCGGATCTTCATCCTAACCTCTCAAATCAGTTTGACCGGTTAATCATTGCCATGCTATCACTTAACCATCAAACCGCGTTTTGATGGTTAAGGAGTGACCATGCGCTACCGCACCGCAGTCGTCGAGGGACTGAACGTCTTCTACCGCGAGGCCGGAGACCCGTCGGCGCCCACGCTCGTCCTGCTGCACGGCTTCCCGACCTCGTCGATCGCCTACCAGGAGCTGATCGGCGAGCTGGCTGGGGAGTTCCATCTGATCGCCCCCGACTACCCGGGCTTCGGCCACAGCTCGGCCCCGGCCGCCGACGCCTGGGACTACACCTTCGACCACCTGGCCGACGTCGTGGACCAGCTCCTGGACTCCATCGGCGTCGACCGGTACGCCATCTACGTGCACGACTACGGCGCCCCGGTCGGCTTCCGCCTCGCGCTGCGCCACCCCGAGCGCATCACCGGCATCGTCACCCAGAACGGCAACGCCTACGACGAGGGCCTGACCCCGTTCTGGGACCAGATCCGCGCCTACTGGGCCGACCCCTCCAAGGACAACGGCGACGCCCTGCGCGCCCTGCTGACCCGTGAGGCCACCCACTGGCAGTACACCCACGGCGTCCCCGACACCTCCCTGGTCAACCCCGACCATGAGGCCTTCGACCAGGCGCTGCTCGACCGGCCCGGCAACCAGGAGATCCAGCTCGCGCTCTTCCTCGACTACGGCGTCAACCCCGGCCGCTACCCGTCCTGGCAGGAGTACCTGCGCACCCACCAGCCGCCGCTGCTGGCGGTCTGGGGCAGGGGCGATGAGATCTTCGGCCCGGACGGCGCCCGCGCCTACGCCCGCGACGTGAAGGAGGCCCGCATCCACCTGCTGGACGCCGGGCATTTCCCGCTCACGACGCGGCTGAGCCAGAGCGCCGCCCTGATTCGCGACTTCCTGCGCGGGCTGTCGGACTGATGCCGCCGTTGAAGAACGTGGTCAGCGCGACGACCGCGGCCCTGGCCGGGCTCCTGCTGCTGGCCGGGATCACCAGCGCCACCGGCCTGGCGTTGTTCGCCCTGCCGTTCGCGGCCACGGCGGGGATCGTGGCGCTGGCCCCGGCCGCGCCGTTCGCGCAGCCGCGCAGCATCGTGCTCGGGCACGTCAGCGCGACGGCGCTGGCGCTGCTCATCACGTCGGTCGCGGGGCCTTCGGTGTGGACGGCGGCCGTGGCCGCCGCCCTGTCGACGGCGCCGATGATGCTGCTCAAGGCGCCGCATCCGCCCGCCGGCGCGACCGCGGCGCTGGTCGGCCTCACCGCTCCCGAGCCGCTCTACCTGCTCAACCCGGTCATCCTCGCCAGCGCCGTCGTGATCGCCGGTGGGGTGGTGCTCGGGAAGCTGCTACCCGGCCACAGCTACCCGGCTTCCTGGAGGTGAGGTCACAGGCGCGGGCGCAGTGCCTCGGCGATCGCCAGCTGGTCCTCGTCCAGCTCGGTCTCGCCGTCCTGGACGTCCCACAGGGCGTTCTGCAGGAGCCGGCCGTACGTCCAGCCGGCGGCTCGCTTGGGGTCGAGCGCGAGCCGGTCGACCAGCAGGTCGAACCGCCGGCGTACGGCGCGGTGCACGTCGCCGGTGGCCACGACGTCCTCCCAGCGGTTGTCCAGGGCGGGCCACAGGTCGAAGCCCGGGTCGCCGGCCAGCGGCTTGGGGTCGATGGCCAGCCACGGCTCGCGCCCGGCGGCCAGGACGTTCTCGTAGTGCATGTCCCAGTGCAGCAGCCGATCACCCGGCTCGGTGACCAGTTCGGCGACGACCGAGGCGCACGTCTTCAGCCACGCACGGTCGCTCTCCTTGGCCAGGGCGGCCACCGCGTCGGGGGTCTCGTCGATCATGTCCTGGGCGATGTCGGCCAGGCGGCGCATGCCCTCGGGCGCCGGGTAGGCCACGAGGCGGGCCAGCAGGTCGGCCAGGATCGTCAGGGCCTTGGTGTCGTCGGCGACCGTCGCCAGGGTGCGATGGCCCTCCAGCCGTTCGAGCAGCAGCGTGCCGGTGGAGGGATCCTCATCCAGGAGGCGGACCATGGCGTCGCCGTTCCAGACCTTCAGGCCCATGGCCTCGCTGGCGTTCTCGTCGTTGACCGGCTGCAGCTTGAGCGCGGCCGGTACGCCGTCGGGCCCGGTCACGGGGAGTACCAGCGAGACGTACCCGTGCATCGGGTCTCCGTCGAGCCGTAGCCCCCACTCGTCGAGGTAGCGCCCGGCCAGGGCGGGCAGTCCGGCGATCCAGGTGGGTCCGCCCTCCTCGCCCTCGCCGATCTCGTCGTGGTTGCTGATGAGCTTGGCGGGTATTTCGATCTTCGTCACAAACGTCCTAGAAATGCCAGGGGAAGGGCGACCAGTCGGGCTCGCGCTTCTCCAGGAACGAATCGCGACCCTCCGCCGCCTCGTCCGTCATGTACGCCAGCCGGGTCGCCTCACCCGCGAAGACCTGCTGTCCGACCAGGCCGTCGTCGATGAGGTTGAAGGAGTACTTCAGCATGCGCTGCGCGGTGGGCGACTTGCCATTGATTTTCCGCGCCCACTCCAGGGCCGTGCTCTCCAGCTCGGCGTGGGGGACGGCGGCGTTGACCATGCCCATGCGGTGGGCGTCCTCGGCGGTGTAGGTGTCGCCGAGGAAGAAGATCTCCCTGGCGAACTTCTGCCCGACCTGGCGGGCGAGGTAGGCGGAGCCGAATCCGCCGTCGAAGCTGGCCACGTCGGCGTCGGTCTGCTTGAAGCGGGCGTGCTCGCGCGAGGCCAGCGTCAGGTCGGCCACGACGTGCAGGCTGTGCCCGCCGCCCGCGGCCCAGCCGGGGACGACGCAGATGACGATCTTCGGCATGAAGCGGATGAGGCGCTGCACCTCAAGGATGTGCAGGCGGCCGGTGGCCGGGGTCCCGTCGGCGTACTGGTAGCCGTCCTTGCCGCGGATGCGCTGGTCGCCGCCGGAGCAGAAGGCCCAGCCGCCGTCCTTGGGCGAGGGGCCGTTGCCGGTGAGCAGGACGCAGCCCACGTCGACGCTCTGGCGGGCGTGGTCGAAGGCGCGGTAGAGCTCGTCGACGGTCTGCGGGCGGAAGGCGTTGCGCACCTCGGGGCGGTTGAACGCGATCCGCACCGTGCCCTGGTCGACGGCGCGGTGGTAAGTGATGTCGGTGAAGTCGAAGCCTTCGACTTCCTTCCACGCCTGGGGATCGAACAGCTCGGAGACCATGACGGCGAGCCTAACGGATCTGTTTCTCGGCCCATTCGGCCCACTCCTCCTGCGTCCTGGTGAAGCGCAGGCCCCACTCCAGGGCGATCCGGCCGTACACGGAGAGGTTGTCGGTGCCGCCCTCGACGAACTCGCGGATGCTCTCCAGGTGCTCAAGGTTCTTGCGGCCGATCTCGGCCTGACGGCGGATGTAGCCGCGCGCCTGCTCGGGGTCGACCTGGGCCAGGAAGAAGACGCGCAGGAGCATGTCGCTGCGGATGGTCCCGACCGGCTCCACGTCGGTGATCCACCGGCGCAGCTCGGCCAGGCCCTCTTCGGTGACGGAGTACTCCTTGCGGCCGCGCGGACCCTCCGCCGACACGCTGACCAGACCGGCCTCGGCGAGCCTGCCGAGCTCGGTGTAGAGCTGGCTCTGCGTGGCCGGCCAGACGTTGCCCAAGGACGCGTCGAAGAGCTTGAGCAGGTCATATCCGCTCGCGGGCCCCTCGGAGAGCAGGCCCAGCACACCATGGCGAAGACTCATGTTCCTATAGTGACATATCTCAAGTGGAACGTTCGGCTCAGCCGTGCGCTTCCGCCCTCAGCTCGGCCAGCAGTTCGCCCTGGTCCACCAGCATCTCGGTGAGGATGCGGCGGACCGCGTCGAGCAGGTCGGCCAGTTCGGGCGTGGCCAGGGAGTAGACGACGGTGCTGCCTTCCCTCTCGGCGCTCACGACCCCTGCCCTGCGGAGTACGGCGAGCTGCTGTGACAGGCTCGATGCCTCGATGTCGATCTGGGCCAGGAGATCCCGGACCGGAAGCGGCCCCTCCTGGAGAAGTTCCAGCACCCTTATGCGAGCGGGGTGCCCGAGCGTCCGGAAGAAGTCGGCCTTGGCCTGGTAGAGCGGGACGGGCATGCGTCCAGGCTAATCCAGTGCAGTTGCATAATTGTTCAAGTCGCAATGTCGTTGGTTAGGATGACACCCGGGGAATAGGGAGTTGCCATGGGCCGAGGAAGACAGAAGGCGAAGCAGACCAAGGTCGCTCGCGAGCTGAAGTACACCAGCCAACACATGGACATCGACGCGTTGCGCAGGGAGTTGTCTGCGGACACGTCGCATGATGAGGGCTCTGGCGTACCGCATGACCAGGAGTCCGAGCCCGCCCGTTGAGGCGGGTGCGAAGGAGCCGTGTGCCAGCCGTCCGGGAAGGGACCGGACGGCGCGACACGGCCTTCTCGCGTCTCGGGCTCCAGGTCGGCACGACCGCTTATCGGGGCTGAATCTCGATCACGGTCTTGCCGCGTGAACGGCCGGCCTTGTTCTTGGCCAGCGCCGTCGCGGCGGCGGACAGGGGCACCAGGTCGTCGATGTGGACCTTGATCCGGCCCGCGTCGATCAGGTCGGCCAGCAGGTCCAGGAGTTCGGCGGAGGCCTTGTTGTCGAGGTTGACTCCGGTGATCTCCCTGGCCGCCAGGGCGGCGGGGTCCGCGGAGAAGACCGTGGTGACCACCGTGCCGCCGGGCCGTACCGTCTGGGCGAGTTGTTCCAGCGCGGCCGGGTCGGTGCTCACCGTGTCGAGCACCACGTCGATGCCGCCGGGGTGAAGCTGCAGCACCTGCTCGGCGACCGGGCGCAGGGTGTGGTCGACGAGTTCGGCGGCGCCGATCCCGCGCATGTGCTCGGCCATGTCGGCGGTGGCCGTGGCGACGACCTTGGCGCCGGCGTTGGCGGCGAACTGCACCGCCTGCTGGCCGACGCCGCCCGTGGCCCCGGAGACCAGGACCACCCGGCCCTGGTCGATCTTGGCCGTCTCGACCATGTTGTAGGCGGTCGTGGTCGCGATGGGCACCGCGGCGGCCTGGGTGAAGATCATGCCGGCGGGCATGCGCGCGATGACCGGGCTCGCCAGGGCGTACTCGGCGTAGCTGCCCTTGAACTGGCCGTAGACCTGGTCCCCCGGACGGAACGCCGACACCGCGGGGCCGACCGCCTCCACGACCCCGGCGCCGTCGATGCCCAGCACCTTCGGGAAGGCCTGGCCGGGGGTCTTGAACTCCCCTTCGGCGATCTTCCAGTCGACCGGGTTGAGACCGGCGGCGTGGAGCCGCACGAGGACGCCGTTGGGGCCCGGCGTCGGTTTCGGCAGTTCCATGAGCTCGGGTTCTTGCCCGAAGCCGGAGATGGCGATGGCACGCATGGGAGGTACATGCCCGTGTGTCCGGTTCGCCAACCTGAGTAGGGGCGTACTCACGACACCATCCGTGACCGGCCGCACGCTGGGTGCGAAGGAAGCGACCGCGGAAAAGCGAGGTGGTGGCCATGGCGGCCAGAAGTGTGGCGGTGACCTTCACCAACACCACAGGAGAGATCCTCGGCAAGAACTTCGAGGCGCTGATGCACGGCGTCTGGACCAACGGCATCGAGCCCCCGCAGACCGTCGTGCCCGGCGAGACCGTGAGCTGGGAGAGCGAGTCGGACGGCATCGCCACCGGCACCGAGGGCCGCGTGCAGTACCGCGTGGGCGACGGCGGGCCGATCATCGAGATGCACTGGAGCAACCCGTTCGTCGGGGCCAACACGTTCAACGAGGCGTGCGTCGCGGGCAAGGCGCTGCTGCGCAGCGGCGGCGACGGCGAGAACGCCCGGGTGTCCTGGGTGCTGGAGAACTCGCAGTGGCACACCACCGCGTTCCGGCCCAGCCTGCACGGCTTCCACTTCAACAACTCCTGGCCGGAGGGCACCACGCTCAAGCACCTCGACCTCGGCGTGGTGAGCCTGCCGATCGGCGACGCCACCAACGGGCTGTGCGGCGGCATGGTCTACGCGGCCATGGACTACTTCCTGTCCAACCGGCTCGCGCCCGCGCAGACCGTCGCGCCCGCCGGTGAAGGAGTGCCGCTGTTCGACTACTTCGTCTCGCGGCTGTTCGACTCCTTCGACCTGCCCGACCTGCCGCTCAGCCTGCTCAAGCTGATGAACCCGGCCTACCCCGACACCGACCAGGGCATCTTCGAGCCGATCGGGCTCATGTCGGGCCGCTCGGCCATCATGGTCAGGGACTCCTGGCCGAAGGTGAAGGACTGGATCGACCAGGGCTTCCCGCGGCCGATCTGCCTGGTGAAGACCAAGAGCCTCAACCCCGCGGACCTGGGCAGGAACCACCAGGTGCTCGTCTGGGGCTACCACGTGAGCGGCACCGGGGTCACCTTCGCCCTGTACGACCCCAACTTCCACGACCACGACGCGCTCATGATGACGTTCGACACCTCCCGCACGGACGTGCCGGTCGCCGTCGGCGTCACCGACCCGGGCCAGGGCACGATCTCCTGCTTCCTGCCCACCGCCTACGCCGCCCAGACGCCTCCCTGACCCCTGCTAGGTTCTGGGGCGTGCTCCAGGGAAGGAAGAACGAGCTGGTCGCGATCGAGCGGCTGCTCGGCACGGCCCGCGAGGGCGGCAGCGGCGCGCTGGTCCTGCGCGGCGAGCCCGGCGTGGGCAAGAGCGCCCTGCTGGAGCACGCGGGCCGCGCGGCCGACGGGTTCGCGGTCCTGAGCGGATCGGCGGTGGAGAGCGAGTCGGAGCTGCCCTTCGCCGCCCTTCACCAGATCCTGCGCCCCCTCCTCGACCAGCTCGACGCCCTCCCGGAGCCGCAGGCCGCCGCCGTACGGACCGCGTTCGGCCTGGCCACCGACGGCGTGGCCGACCGGTTCATGATCGGCCTGGCCACGCTGACGCTGCTCGCGGAGAACGCGCCGCTGCTCTGCCTGATCGACGACGCCCAGTGGCTCGACCAGGCCTCCGCCGAGGCCCTGCTGTTCGCCGCCCGCCGCCTGCACGCCGAGGGCGTGGTGATGCTGGTCTCGGCCCGTGACGAGGCGTCGCTGGCCGGGCTGCCCGAGCTGCGGGTCGAGGGGCTGGACCGGGCGGCGGCCCACGCGCTGCTGGCCCGCCACCTTCCCGGCCTGCCGCCCCACGTCAGAGACCGGGTGGTCGAGGAGTCGGGCGGCAACCCGTTGGCCCTGCTCGAACTGCCCGCCTCCGCGGCGGCGGAGGTCGGGCCGCTGCCGCTGCCCCGCCGCCTGCAGGAGGCCTTCGGCAAGCGCATCGCCGTCCTGCCCTCGCGGGCGCGCAGCGCGCTCGTGGTCGCCGCCGCGGCCGACTCCGGCGAGCTGGGCACGATCCTCGCCGCCACGCGCGAGCTCGGGCTGCCCGACGACGCGCTGGCGCAGGCCGAGGGGCTGGTGAGCGTGCGGGGCTCCACGGTCTCGTTCCGGCACTCGCTGACCAGGGCGGCGGCCTACCAGAGCGCCGGGTTCGTCGAGCGGCTGGCCGTACACCGGGCTCTGGCGGCGACCGCGGCCGATCCGGACCGGCGGGCGTGGCACCTGGCCGCGGCGGCGACCGGGCCGGACGAGGAGGTCGCGGCGGGACTGGAGGCGGCGGCGGAGCGGGCGCGCGACCGCACCGGGTACGCCGCCGCCGCGGCGGCCCTGGAACGCGCCGCGCACCTGACCCCTGACCCGGAGCGGCGGCTGCGCCGGCTGACCGCGGCAGCGCAAACGGCGACGGACGCCGGGCAGAACGGGCGGGCGGGCGGCCTGGTCGAGGAGGCGCTGCGGCTGAGCGGTGACCCGGACGCGCTGGCCACGTTGCGCGCCAAGGTCGCCTTCGAGGACGGCGACCCGGGCGCCGCCTACACGATCCTCATCGAGGCGGCCGGGCGGGCCGAGGGCGAGGCCCGGGTACGGCTGCTCACCGACGCGGCCAGGGCGGCCTGGACGCGCGCCGACCCCGAGGGCATGCGGCGCGCGCACGGCCTGCTGGCCGAGCTGCCGGGGCAGGAGTCCCTGGCGGCGGCCATCGGCGGGGCGGCCGAGCTGATGTCCGGCGATCCCGGTGAGGGCCTGCGGATCCTGCGCGAGAACGTGGCGGCGATGCCCCAGCGTCGCGCGGGACTGGTCGGCGAGCGGCTCGCGACCGTGATGGTGGACTTCTTCAGCGGCGATTTCGCCCGATCGCGCGAGACGATGCTGGTGCTCGCGGGCGAGTTCCGGCGGCGCGGCATGATCGGCTGGCTGGCCGGGGTGCTGGGGACGCTGGCCGAGGCCGAGTTCTTCCTGGGCCGCTTCCACGAGGCGGCGGCCAGCGTCGACGAGACCATCCGCATCGCCGTGGACACCGGACAGCGCCGGCGCGAGGCGCACGCGCGCGGCCTGCTCGCGGTGCTGGCGGCGGTACGCGGCGAGGAGGAGAAGGGCGAGGGCGAGTGGGCCGGGCGCGCGGGCGCGCTGCTCGACCTGGGGCGCGGCCGCTTCGAGGCGGCGCTGGAGCGCATGGATCAGCTCACCGGGCAGAACCACGCGCTCTACTTCGCGCCCGACCAGGTCGAGGCGGCGGTCAGGCTGGGCCGTCCCGAGCGGGCCGCCGAGCCGCTTGAGCGCTTCGAGCGGTGGGCGCGGGCCGCCGGTCAGCCCTGGGCCGACGCGGTGCTCGCCCGCTGCCGTGCCCTGCTGGCCGAGGATCCCGAGGAGCAGTTCGCGCTGGCCGTACGGGATGGGGCCAGGCCCTTCGAGCAGGCCCGCAGCAGGCTGCTGTTCGGGGAGTGGCTGCGCCGTGAGCGGCGCAAGGCCGAGGCCCGCACGCAGCTGCGGGCCGCGCTGGAGACGTTCGAGCGCGCGGGCGCGCACCCGTGGGCCGAGCACGCCCGCGCCGAACTGCGCGCGGCGGGTGAGACCGCCGCGCGGGCCGCGCCCGACGCGATGGCCGCCCTCACCCCGCAAGAGCTGCAGGTGGTACGGCTGGCCGCGACGGGCGCCACCAACAAGGAGATCGGCGCCCAGCTCTTCCTGAGCCCGAAGACGGTCGGCCACCACCTCTACCGGGCCTTCCCGAAGCTCGGCGTGGCCACCAGGACCGAGCTGGCCCACCTGTTCAGCTGAGCTCGGCCTTCCTGCGCAGCAGGGCGTTACGCCGGCGGTGAGCCAGGAACGTCACCACCGCCGCGACCGCCACGCACAGCGGCCCCACCACGAACAGGACAGGAGTGTCGCGCACGACGGCGAGCACGGCGAGCAGCACCGCCGTCATGGTGGAGGCGGCGACCGCGAGCCAGCCCGCGACCACTCGGTCCAGCGCGAACATGGGCGTACGCCGGGCCAGCACCCACCCGCCGTACCCGGCCCAGGCCAGGCAGAGGGCCAGGAGCAGGGCGAAGGCGAGGTGCAGGCGGTCCGGCAGCGGTCCCGGCTCGGTCAGCCACAGCGAGCCCAGCGCGACCGCGCCGGAGAGCCCGGCGAGCAGCGCGACCAGCCCGCCGGCGCGCCGCCACGGCGACAGCACGGGCGACAACGTGGCGATGATGTCATCAGGCGAGTTCATGGCCGTATCCCTTTCGCGTGAGGTGTTCCGACAGCAGGCGACGGGCGCGGTTGAGCCGTGACTTGACGGTGCCGACCGGTACGCCGCAGATCTGCGCGCAGTCCTCCAGGGAGAAGTCCTCCAGGTAGAACAGCGCGAGCACGTCCCGTTCCCGCACGGGCAGCGCGGCCAGGGCGTCGACCAGCTCGGCCCGGTCGAGCGCCGCCTCGAAGACGTCACCCTGCGGGCCGGGCGGCTGTGATTCCGGTGGCGGCTGGGCGTACTCGGCGCGCAGCCGGTCGGCGACCGACCGCCTCGCGATGGTGAACAGCCACGGCGCGAACCTGCCCGGTTCCTTCAGCCGGGGCAGGCCGCGCAGCACCGCCACCCAGACCTCCTGGGTGACGTCGTCGGCCCGCTCGGCGTCCAGCATGCGACGGACGTAGGTCCAGACGGGTCCGTGCCATGTTCTGACCAGCTCGGCCAGCGCGTCGCGCTCGCCGAGCTGGCAGCGGACCACCAGCAACTCGTCGCTCATGCCTGTCCAGTCGGGTGATGGTCCGGGAAGGTTCATGCCGGGGCGATAAACACCTCATGCGGTCGTGTGCAGGCTTGTTCACGCTCTGTCACGTCCCTACCTTCTTGGCGGGGGGACGCATGAGAAAGCTCCTATATCAGGATGCCGGACAGGTCGATTTCGAGCGGCGCGGGTTCCGGCTCGGGCCCGCGAGGGGCCACCTGGAAGCCGTCGGGCGGGCCTTCATGGCCGGGTTCAACGCCGCGGGTCCCGGCGGGATGGACGTCTCCGGCCTCGCGCCGGAGATGCGGGGGTTCGCCTACGAAGGCGCCGGGATGGCGTGTGCCATGCACGACGTCCTGACCCTCTCCGGCGGCAGGCGGCTGGCCGCGCTGCTGGCCGGGCAGGGGCGCGAGCACCCGTACCCGATCCATCTGGGCGCCGGATGGGCCTTCGCCAGGCTCCGGCTGCGGCCGTGGCCCATGCGCAAGGCGCTGGACCCGCTGCTGCGCTGGCTGAGCTGGGACGGCTACGGCTTCCACCAGGCCTTCTTCCGCCAGCCCGTGGGCCTGACCACCAACGGGGTCAGGCGAGCCATCCGCGACCAGGGCTACGGCCGGGCACTGTGGTTTCGCGAGTGCGCCGACGTGGACGCCCTCGCCGTCACCATCGCCGCCTTCCCACTCGACCGGCACGCCGACCTGTGGAGCGGCGCGGGCCTGGCCGCCGTCCACGCCGGCGGCGCCACCCCCGACGACCTGGTACGGCTGGCCCGCCACGCCGGCGAGAACCGGGCCGACCTCGCCCAGGGCGCCGCCTTGGCCGCCGCGGCCAGGGTGCGCTCCGGCCTCGTCCCCGCCCGCGCCGAGCAGGCCATCGAGATCCTGGCCGGAGCCGGACCCGAGCGGGCGGCCGGCTGGGCCGAGCAGGCCAGGCGCGGACGCGGCCACACGGCGGAGGAGTACCAGCTCTGGCGGGCGGAGATCCGCAGGTTGTGGGGATCGCGGAGAAACGTGCGCTCCTGAGGGGGTTGACCGCTCCGGGTGGCCCGCAGAACCTACGGGTGTGCAGACCTACCGCTATCTCGTCGTCGGCGCCGGTCCCGGCGGACTCCAGCTCAGCTACTTCCTGCACCGCCGCGGCGCGGACTACGTGACGCTGGAGCGGGAGGCGGGACCGGGGGCCTTCTTCCGGCACTATCCCCGCCACCGCAGGCTGATCTCGCTCAACAAGGTCCACGTGGGCGACGACGATCCGGAGATCCGGCTGCGCTGGGACTGGAACTCGCTGCTCAACGACACGCCGGACCTGCTGTTCCCCGCGTACTCGGCCGAGTACCTGCCCGCGGCCGACGACCTGACCCGCTACCTCGCCGACTTCGCGGCCAAGCACGCGCTCAACGTGCGCTACTCCACGCCGGTCACGGAGATCCGGCGCGAGGAGGACGGCTTCGTGGTGCGGGCGGGCGAGCAGGTCTACCGGGCCGAGTGCGTCGTCGTGGCCACCGGGTGGGGCGGGCCGTACGTCCCTGAGATCCCGGGGATCGAGCACGCGGTCGGCTACGAGGACATGGAGACCGACGGCGCGCGCTTCGCCGGGCAGCGGGTGCTGGTCATCGGCAAGGGCAACTCGGCGTTCGAGACGGCGCAGGCGCTGCTGCCGCACGCCGACATCGTCCACCTGGCCAGCCCCCACCCCTTACGGCTGGCCTGGCGCAGCAAGCACCCCGGCGACGTACGCGGGCAGTACGGCGCCTTCCTCGACAGCTACTGGTTCAAGACCCTGCACGCGGTCCTGGAGTGCGAGATCGACCGGATCTGGCGGGAGGACGACGTCTTCAAGGTCGCCATCACCTACACGCTGGCCGACGGCGAGCGGGCGCTGCTCGACTACGACGCTGTGCTGCGGTGCACCGGGTTCACCATGGACCAGGGGGTGTTCGGTGATGGCAGCGTGCCGTACCTGCACGAGAACGGGCGGATCCCGGCCATCGGGCCGGACTTCCAGTCGGCCAACGTCGACGGGCTGTACTTCGCCGGGACGCTGATGCAGGGGCGCGACGTCAAGCACGCCTCCTCGGCCTTCATCGACGGCTTCCGCTACAACCTGCGCACGCTGGACCGGCTGCTGGCCGAGCGCTTCGACGGGGCGCCGCTGGAGCACCGGCCGGCGCCGGTGGAGGCGGGCGGGCTGTGCGCGTACATGCTGGACCGGGCGAACTGGAGCTCGGCGCTGTGGACGCAGTTCGAGTACCTCTGCGACGCCTACGTGATCGAGGACGGCCGGATCGAGCACTACGAGGACCTGCCCGAGGACTACGCGACCGGGCGGTTCCACGATCTGCTCACGCTCACGCTGCGCTGGGGGCCGCGCGACCAGCCGGACGTTTTCGCCATCCAGCGGCATCCCGAGCCGGATCGGGCCGAGGAGAGCGCCTTCCTGCATCCGGTCGTGCGCCGGTGGCGGGGCGGGGCCCTGGTGGCGGAGAAACACCTGCTGGAGGATCTGCGGGCGCGCTGGCGCGACCCGGTCAGGCACGTCGAGCCGCTCACCGGGTTTCTGGCCGGGCAGCTTTAGCGCAGGTGCGGGGCCACCACGTCGATCCGGTTCGTCCAGACGCCGCCCGCGTAGCCTTCCGGCAGGCGTTCCAGGTCGGCGGGGGTGTCGAAGCCCTCCGACCAGCCGCCGTCGCCCGCGACCAGGACGACGCGGGTGCCGTGGGCGCGCATCCGCTCGACGAACCTGTGCGGCCAGCCCCACAGCCAGGGGGCGTAGCTCTCCGGAAGGTGCAACTGGATGTTCTGGCAGACCGCGGGGACCAGGCCGGTCCAGCCGGTCGCGACGTAGCGCAGGCCGCAGCGTTCCATGATGGCCCGGGAGCCGACCCTGGCGCCGGGCGCCTTGGCGGCGTAGGCGGCCACCGAGGCGTCGCCGCCGTAGACGGTGATCTTCGCGCGGCGCTCGGGGGGCAGGGCTTCGGCCACCTTCTCGCCGTCGGCGGGGTCGTCGCTCTTGATGTGCAGCAGCAGTTCCCTGCCGGGGAAGGCTTCCAGGACCTCATCCAGAGCCGGCATCAGGCCGACGCCCTTGCCGCGGAAGGGGAAGGTCCTGCCGCCGTCGGGTGTGTAGCCGTGGCCGACGTCCAGGCGGCGCAGCTCGGCCATCGTGTGGTCGCGGACCGCGCCCCTTCCGTCCGTGCGGCACTCCAGGAGGTGGTCGTGGAAGACGGCGATCCTGTCGTCCTTGGTCACCTGGACGTCGAACTCGACCATGTCCGCTCCGGCCGCGAAGGCGGCGCGCATGGACTCCAGGGTGTTCTCCAGGTAGGGGTGCCGCGGTGGGTGGATGCGCTCCGCCGTACAGGTGTCGCCGGTCAGGCCGGCGAACCCGAACGTCTGCGCCATCCCGCGGTGGGCCAGCAGCAGCGGCGGCTCGTCCGGGGTGCTCCACGAGCGGTTGCCCGCGTAGACGAGCACGAGGCCCAGGAGCACGACGAGGGCGATGCGGCGTTTCGACACCGCTCGACGATCGCGTCGGCTGGCCCGGCCCACAACCGGCGAAGGGACTAGTCCCTTGGTACGAGCCGCGCGGCCTGGGTGCGGCTGGTGACGCCCAGCTTGGCCAGCACGTTGCTGACGTGCGCCTTGACCGTGCGCTCGGCCAGGCCCAGCGTGCGGGCGATGTCCTGGTTCGACAGGCCCTCGGCCACCAGGTCCAGGACCTCCCGCTCCCTGGCGGTGAGCGCCTCCAGGCCGGGCGGGCGGGCGCGGGCCAGCAGCCGGCCGGCCGAGGCGCTCAGCGTGGTGACGCCGGCGTGCGCGCCCCTGACGGCCGCGGCCAGTTCCTCGCCGGTGGCGTCCTTGAGCACGAAGCCGTCAGCCCCGGCGGCCAGGGCGCGCTGGATCTCCCCGGCCCTGCCGACCGTGGTCAGCATCAGCACGCGCGGCCGCGGCCTGGGCAGGTGCTCGCGCAGCAGCGTGATGCCGTCCATGCCCGGCAGGTACAGGTCCAGCAGGATCACGTCCACCTCGCCGGCCGCGAGGAAGGCGAGAAGTTCCGGCCCGTCTTCCACCGCGGCGACCACCTCGATGTCAGGTTGTGCCCCGAGAATGAGGGACATGCCCTCCCGGACGAGCGCCTGGTCATCGACGATGACGAGCCTGATCACGCGGCCGATGCTACGAGATGCCCGGCTATGGCTGGAACTCTCGCTCGCCGGACTCCTCGCCGGGCTCTTCGTGATCAGCGGCGCGGCCGTCTCGGCGCCGCTCGGGCTGGCGCAGATTCTTCCGCTGGCCTGGCGGCGCAGGTACCCCGCGCTCGTGCTCGTCGTGGTCGCGCTGGCCACGCTCGTGCACCTGCGGCTCGGGATGTGGCGGGTGGTGGGCTGTCTTCCCGCCATGCTCGCGCTGCACGCCGCCGCCGGGAGCGGCAGCAGGAGCGTGCGGATCTGGCTGTGCGCGGCCGCGGCGCTGGCGCTGTCGATCTCGGACGCCACCCTGCGCGGGCCGGTCGAGGGCGGGCTGATCAGCCTCGTGTCGTTCACCGTCGTGTGGGTGACCGGGGTCGAGCGCGGCCAGCACGCCCGTGAGCGGGCCGCGCTGGCGGCCACCGCCGCCGAGCACGCGCGGCTGCGCGCGGAGTCGGCCGAGCGCGAACGGCTGGCCAGGCGGCTGCACGACACGCTGGCCGGGACCGTCACGGTGATGCTCGTCCAGACCGAGGCGCTGCGGCACACGGCCGCCTTCGCGCCGCCGGAGCGCGAGCGGGTGGATCGGGTGCTGTCGGCGGGGCGCAGGGCGCTGGCCGAGGTCCGCGACACCATCGCCGATCTCGACCGGCGGGACGCCTCGGGGGCGGAGCTTTCCGCCCATCTCAGCCGGCTGCGGGCGGCGGGGCTGGACGTGCCCGCCGTACCGTCGATGGATCTCGCGCCGCCGCTCGCGGACGTCTTCCACCGCCTGGTCGGGGAGGCGGCGACCAACGCGCTGCGGCACGGCGGGCCGGGCGCGCGGGTGGAGTACCTGGCCGAGGGGCGGGTGCTGACGATCGTCAGCACCCCCGTGCGCGCGCGGCGGGCCGGGAGCGGCGGTTACGGCCTGCGCAGCCTGGCCGCCGATCTCCAGGAGTACGGCGGTGCCCTCGCCTATGGCCGGGACGGCGAGCGCTGGGTCGTGACCGCGACCTTCCCGGAGTAGCCGATGCTGTCCAGGCGCGCGATGCTCCTGCTGGGGGCAGCCGCGCTGCTCCCGGCCGAGGACCCGTTAGAGCTGGTCAGGCGGCGTTGGCGGGAGCTGGCCACGGGCCCACTTGTCCACGACATCGACGGATACATCCGGCGGGCCTACGCCCCCGGCGCCGACCCCGAGGGCAACTGGTGGCGCTGGCGGATCGGCGTGCCCAAGCGGCTCCTCGACAGCGCGATGCGTACCGGCTACCGGGGCACGCTGCTGCTGGAAGCCGTCGACCACTTCGTCCCGGAGAGCGTGCTCGACGACTACGACGGCACCAGCACCGGCGCCAACCGCGTGGACCTGTGCACGGTGCTGCTGCTGCGCGCCGTCCTCGGCGGCGGCCGCTCCGGCCGCGAACGGGCGGCCAGAGCGGTCGCCGGGCTCGCGCCGGTCCTGCGCTATGTCACGGAAGGCGATGGCTTCTACCGCGACGGCTCCTTCATCCAGCACTCCTGGGTCCCTTACCAGGGCGGCTACGGCGCGGTGCTGCTGTCCGGCCTGGCCAGGATCTTCGCCGTGCTGCGCGGCACCCCCTGGGAGGTCGCCGACCGGCAGGTCGTCCACGACAGCGTCGAGCGCTCCTTCGCCCCCTTCATCCACCAGGGCCTGTGCATGGACCTCGTCCGGGGCAGGAGCGTCGGCAGGCACCCGGATGGCGCCCGGCGCAGAGCCCGCGAGATCGCCGAGGCCGTGCTGCTGCTCGGCGAGACGGCCGGCGCCGCCGAGCGGGCCCGGTGGCGCGGCATGGTCAAGGGCTGGGGCCTGCTCGACGACGACAGGGTCGCGGCGCGGCCCGAGCCGCCGGGCCACGTGCTGATGCCGATGAGCGCCCGCGCCGTCCACCGGGCGCCCGGCTGGTGCGCGGCGCTCAGCATGAGCTCGCACCGGATCGGACACTACGAGCACGGCAACGGCGAGAACCTGCGCGGCTGGCACACCGGCGCCGGAATGCTCTACTGGTGGACCCCGGAGCACCCCGCCCAGTACGCGGACGGCTTCTGGCAGAGCGTCGACCCCTACCGGCTGCCCGGCACCACGGTCTCCACCCGCCGCCTGCCCGACGGCGCCGGGACCGCGTGGGGCGAGACCCTCACCCCGTGGCGCTGGGTCGGCGGCGCCACCGACGGCACGTACGCCACCGTCGGCCATCACCTGTCCGGCCTGGAAAGCTCACTTGAGGCGTTCAAGTCGTGGTTCTTCCTCGACGACGCCGTGGTCTGCCTGGGAGCCGGGATCGCGTGCCGCGACGGCGTACCCGTCGAGACCGTCGTGGACAACCGCAGGACCGGCGCCGCCCTGGCCGTGGACCGCCGGGCGGGCTGGTTCCACCTGGAAGGCCACGCCGGATACGTCGTCCTGGACGGGGCGCAGCCGAAGATCCGGCGCGACGAGCGGTACGTGACGCTCTGGCTGGACCACGGCGCCGACCCCGCGGACGCCCGTTACGCCTACGCCCTGCTGCCCGGCGCCTCCGAGGCCGGGACGCGGGCCCGTGCCGCCGCGTCGACCTGGCTGCACGTCCTGGCCAACACGAGCGGGCAGCAGGCCGTACACGTGCCGGGGCTGGGCCTGACCGCGGCCAACTTCTGGCGGCCCGGCACCGTCGGCCCGCTGACCGCCTCCGCGCCCTGCGCGGTCCTCGTCAGGGAGAAAGGCGACGGCACCGCCACGCTCACGGTCGCCGACCCGCGCCGCGAACTGCCTGGTCTGACCGTCGTCTGGAACCGGCACGTCCTCGTCTTCGAGGCCCTCCCCGAGCCCCGGACCGTGACGCTCCCCGTTTAGCCGCCTGCCGCCGGGTAGCCGGATGTGCGTCCGCAACCAAAGGAAAGGAGCAGTCATGCAGCCTGACCCGAACCTGTGGGCCTACCACCACGACGTGTACGGAACCGGCGGCACCATGGATCTCGCCGGATACACCGTCGAGGCGACCGACGGCAAGATCGGTTCGGTCGACGAGGCGACTTACGAGGTCGGCGAGAGCTACATCGTCGTCGACACCGGCCCGTGGATCTTCGGCAAGAAGGTCATGCTTCCGGCCAGCGTCGTCACCAGGGTGGATCCGCAGGAGAAGAGAGTCCACGTCTCCCGCACCAAGCAGGAGATCAAGGACGCTCCCGAGTTCGACGCGTCGAACTACAAGGAGTCCGTCTACCGGGACCAGATAGGCACCTACTACGGGAAGTTCCCCCCGTACGGTCCCGGCCCTCTCTAAACGCGAAACCCACGGGCAGGCCGCCCTCGCGGCCTGCCCGTGGCCGGTCTCCGAGGAGGTTTCCATGGATCTGCGAGGAAAGGTGGTCGTGGTGACCGGCGCCAGCGGCGGTGTCGGACGCGCCGTGGTGCGGGAACTGGGCACGCGCGGCGCCACCGTCGCGCTGATCGCGCGTGGCACGGCTGGCCTGGCCGAGGCGTCGGTGGAGGTCGGCGTCGCGGGCGGCGAGGGCCTCGTCTACGAGGCCGACGTCGCCGACTATCACCAGGTACGGCAGGCCGCACAGCGGATCGAGGCCGACCTCGGCCCGATCGAGGTGTGGATGAACGTCGCCTTCTCCTCGGTGTTCGCCACGTTCTGGGACATCCAGCCCGAGGAGTACGAGCGCGCCACTCGCGTCACCTACCTCGGCTACGTCTGGGGCACCCGCGTGGCACTCGACCTCATGCGCCCCCGCGGCCACGGCGTCATCGTCCAGGCCGGGTCGGCGCTCACCTACCGGGCCATCCCCCTGCAGTCCGCCTACTGTGGCGCAAAACACGCCATCAAGGGCTTCACCGAGTCCGTCCGCACCGAACTGCTGCACGAGAAGAGCGACATCCAGATCACGATGGTGCAGTTGCCCGCGCTCAACACCCCGCAGTTCGACTGGGTGCTGGCCAGGCTGGGCCGCCATCCGCAGCCGGTGCCGCCGATCTACCAGCCCGAGGTCGCCGCGCGAGCCATGGTCTACGCCGCCGAGCACCCGCGCCGCCGCGAGTACTGGGTCGGCGCCACCACGGCGGCCACGATCCTGGCACAGAAGTTCGCCGCCGGAGCGCTGGACCGCTACCTGGCCCGCACCGGAGTCGACGCGCAGCAGATCGCCGGCGAGGCGCCCAGCGGTGTCCACAACCTGTGGAAACCCGCCGACGACGAGCAGTCCTACGGGGCGCACGGCCGCTTCGACGAACGCAGCCACCCCCGCAGCCTGCAGGTCTGGCTCTCTCGCCACCGAGGCGCGCTCGCCCTCGGCGCCGCTGCCGCCGCCTTCCTGGGCTGGCGGGCGCTCCGTTAGACAGCGTGACCGTGGGTAGCCGTCCGTTCGCGAGCGGCGACTTGGCCGTGGCGGAGAACCGGCGGCCGGTGTGGAGGGCCGGCGCGGGGGTAGGTAGGACCCTTACCGATCCGTCCGATCCGTCCGATCCGTCCGAGGAGGGACATGCCGACCGCACGAGAGATCATGACACCCGGCGCGGAGTGCATCGCCGCCGACGCCAGCGTGTCCGAGGCCGCGGAGAAGATGGCCAGTCTCGACGTCGGCTCACTGCCGGTCTGCGGGTCGGACGAGCGGCTCCGGGGGATGCTGACCGACCGGGACATCGTGGTCAAGGTCCTGGCGATCGGCAAGGATCCGGACTCCTGCCGTACGGGCGAGCTGGCCGGGGCAGGCCGGTCACGGTCGGCGCCGACGACGACGCCAGGGAGATCCTGCGCACGATGGCCGCGTACAAGGTCCGGCGGCTGCCCGTCCTCGACGGCCACCGCCTGGTCGGCGTCGTCGCCCTGGCCGACGTCGCCCGCGCCCTGCCGGATGCCCCGGTGGGGGACCTGATGAGCGCGATTGCGAGTTGATGACCATGACGCACAACGAGGACTACCGTCCGCCCGAGCGTTCGCCCGAGGGCAAGCCGATGGCCAGTGCCACCCCGCGTGACGTGGTGCACATCAGGGTGGGTTCGTTCATCCTGATCTTCGCCGTCGTGCTCGGCGTGGCGAGCCTGCTGCTGGGCATCCCGCTGCTGGCCGCCGGGGCCGGGGTGGTGATCGTGGCCACGGTCGTGGACATGGTGCTGGCCGTTCGCGGGCAGCGCGCCCGTGGTTCCGGGGAAGCCGGCTGAGGCGGCCTCAGCGGTGGCGGATCTTGAGGCGGCCGTAGCCGAGTTCGCCGCTCACCTGGACGTGCAGAGTGCTCGGGCCCGGGTTGCGGGGTGGGCGGTGGGTGGCGCCGCCCCAGGTGAGGCGTACCCGGTCGTAGTCGACGCTCGCCCGCTTCGGCAGGGTGAGAAGGACCGAGCCGTAGGCCAGCTGGAAGTCGATCTCGATGGCCGCGTGGCGGATGTCGGCCGCGGACAGGTCGAGGTTGGCGCCGCCGTACTCGCCGATGATCCGCAGCGAGCGGGGGACGCGCCACGCGCCCGAGCGGCGGATGCGGGCCCCGGTGGAGACCAGCTCGACCCGCTCGTCGGGCAGCTCCGCCAGCGCCGTGGCGAGCGTGCTGGGGGAGCGCGCGGTGAGGGCCTGCTCCAGCCGCACTTCCATCTCGGCGGAATCGAGATGGCCCTCCGCGTAGGCGTGCTGGAGCCTCTGGACGGCCTGGTCGCGCTCGGCCTCGGACAGGGGCATGACGACCTCCTTTCATGGCGTCATACAGACACCATAATGGTGCCATGCATCATCCGGTAGTGCGCTCGGACTCCAGGCTGGCGAGGATGTGGCGCAGGCCGAAGGAGAACTGGTCCTCGCGCGCCGCATCGACACTGACGTCGGCGACGTGCTGGGCGGTGTAGAGACGGCGCAGTCGCGGGTACGGCTGGGCGGCCCGCTCGGCGACCGGCCACATGAGCGCCACCCAATCCTCCTGGCTCAGGCCGTTGCGGGCCATCAGCGACAGCACCGCCGCCTCGGCCGTGCTGACACCGGTGACGTAGGACGCGACGGTGCTCAGCGCCCGGTTGGCCGCCTCCAGCGGGAAGCCGGCGGTCTCGAGGATGCCGATCATGCGATCGGTCTTTTCCATGGTGTTCGGGCCGAGGTACGACAGGCCGGCCGCGCCGAAGAGCTGTGCGGACCAGGGGTGGCGCAGGATCGCCGCGCGCAGGCTGTGGGCGCAGGCGAGCGTGGGGGTGCGCCAGTCGGCCGGGTCGCCGCTCTCGGTGATCTCGATCTCGGCGTAGATCTGGTCGACGACCAGTTCGATCAGCTCGTCCTTGCTGGCCACGTGGCGGTAGAAGGCGGTGGCGGCGGTGCCCAGCTCCGCGCCGAGACGCCGCATGCTCAGCGCCTCCAGCCCTTCGGCGTCCAGGACGCGGATCGCGGTGGCGACGATCAGCTCGCGGGTGAGCGCGGGCGATTTCTTGGGCGGGCGCGTCCACACCGACGGGCTCTGTTCTTGCATGCTCTCTCCCTGGTCGCGGCCATTGTAGTGCACAGCGTGATTGCCATCGAGTACACTGTTCGCTTAGGGTGCACGGTGTGAATTCCTTCGACACCCCGGAACCCATCCAAGCCGCGGTCGACCTCGCGGCGGGAGAAGTTCGGCTCGTGGCGGAGCGCCGCGCCGACACGCTGGTCAGGGTGAACCCGCTCGACCCGGCCAGCGACGACGACGCCACCGCGGCCGGTCTGACCGAGGTGGAGTACTCCGGCGGCCTCCTGAAGGTGCGCACGCCGCGCCTGTGGGGGCGCCGCACCGGCGCGGTCGAGGTGGAGATCCGGCTCCCCGAAGGTTCCGGCCTGGAGGTCGGCCTGTCCACCGGCGGAGTACACAGCCACGGCCGGCTCGGCGAGACCAGGATCCGCACCACCCACGGTGAGATCCAGCTCGACCAGACCGCCGGGCTCCACCTGGAGTCGGGGTCGGGCCACGTGTGCGTCGCCGCGGTCGAGGGTCCGGCCGTGATCAAGATGCCCAGCGGCGACCTGTGCCTCGGCGAGGTCACCGGCAGCCTGCGGGTCCGCGCCGCCAACGGGCGGATCGTGGTCGAACGGGCCCACGCCGACGTCGAGGTGATGACCGCGCACGGCGACATCAGGATCGGCGAGGTGATCCGCGGCCTCGTCACGCTCACGACCGGCTCGGGGGCCGTCGACGTGGGCGTCAGGGAGGGCAGCGCCGCCGTGCTGAGCCTCGGCTCCACCTACGGCGCCGTACGCGACCTGCTGGACGCGGAGCCGCCGCCCGAGCCGGCAGAGGAGAACCTCGTGATCCACGCCTCGGCCACGCACGGCAACGTGGTGGTCCGCCGCGTGACACACCTGCGGAAGTAGGCGCGGGCCGGCGGAAGGAGGAGCAGCACGACCACCGGGGTGAAGAACGTGCGGCCCTCGGTCGGGACCGGCACCCAGTCCGGGTAGACGTCCGAGGTCGCGTCCACGACCGCCCGCGCGTCCGCGCTGTTCTGGGGGTACGCCACCTTCGACGGCCGGCTGAGGATGACGAGCGCGTCCATCACGAGGAACAGGGGTTGCGCGATCAGGGTGAGGATCCAGCCCGCGCGTCTGCCCGCCAGGTTGAGCGCGCCCGGGACCGCGACGACGACCGCGGTGCCGACGGGCACGAGCAGCGCGTCACCGCCCTCGTCGAAGCGGACGTCGTTCGCGGCCAGGACCGACTGCGACAGACCCAGCCCGATCAGTTGTGCCACGGCAGGACGTGCGGGCCGGTTGACCGGGTCGGGGCCGAAGTCGGCCGGTGAGACCTGCTTGCCGTCCGCTTTGAGCACCTTCTGGGGTCAAGATGTCCTGACGGCAACACGGCAAGCTGGTCGTCAGGGTATCTTGACGGGTATGACGATGAAGCTTTCCGACATCCCCGACCACGAGGGGTTCGCCGCGCCCGTCCTCCCCGACGGGCAACTGGCCCGTTCCTCCAGTGCCTTCACCCGAGCCTTCACCGGCTACCAAGCCGCCTGCTCCTGCGGATGGGCCGACCGCCGCCGCTTCCCGCCCACCCCGGAAGGCGCCAAGGAGGCGGAGGGCCGCTGGTACACGCATGCCGCCCCGCTCCTGGCCGCAGCCCCACCCAGCTGGCTGGTCGTCAAGTCGAACCTGCTGTGCGAGCAGATCGTCAACCTCGCCGCCGACCGCCCGCTGGCCGCCCTCACCCTGCTGGCACAGGTGGAGAGCTGGCAGCGGACGTTGCTCGACCAGGCCGTGGCCGGGGCCAAGGCAGCCGGTGCCTCCTGGGCCGATGTCGGCGAGGCCATGGGCATCACGAAGCAGGCGGCCCACGAACGCTTCCGCGCGCACGTAGGCCCCCAATGACCGTCAGCGGCAGGTACGGAGCATGTTGATCAGCGCCTTCTTCTCCCGCTTGGTGACGAAGAGGCGGTAATGATGTTTCACCGAGATCCAGGAGGTGGCATACCGGCACCAGTAGCCCCGGCGCGGCGGCCGCCAGCTCTGCGGCCCCTTGCCGCCCTTGGCGATGTTGATCGAGTGGCTGACGACCTTGAGCTCGGGCCGCGTCAGGTCATTGGCGAACGCACGCCGCTTGGCCTGACTCCACCGCTTGGCCCCCGACCGCCACGCGTACGCCAGCGGCACCACATGGTCGACGTCCACCAGCTTCTCGCTCTTCAGCACCTTGCCGTCATAAGGGCTGTACCAGGTCCCCTTGACCGGATGACAGTACTTGTTCCTCCGCACACCCCGCCCATCACGCGCCAGCACGACTTCGCGCGCGTCACAGGTCCCCCGGTGATGTGCCCACCGAGGCTGGAACCGCCGATGACTGTAGCCCCGGCCGGACAACGCCTTGGCAACCTTCAGCTGCCCAAGCATCCGAAGAGACCCGGCCTGTGACTGTTCGCGCCGTTCAGCCGCCGCCTGCGGACTCATGGCCACCGCCGTAACCGGAATAGCCAGAGCAGTGAGTACGGCGACGCGGACCACCCGACTTAAGATCATGCTTTCCCCCATACCCACGACACCGTAAGGGCTCAGCCGCCCTCGCGCACCCGGGATTCCCCACATCCCAGCAGCTACCCGGCCCCAGAGACGTCGCCCCAAGAGCAACTCCTCCCTGCACCACGCCCCAAATCAACCGACTCGATACACCCAGCCCAACATGTCCCAGCCGCCACCCAACCTTGGCCCCTGCCGCCGCCCAACCTCAGCCCTCGGTGGTCGTCGCCGCGTGCCCACTGGACAGCTACGCCGTCCACCCGGCTCATGCCCGTGGCCCGAAAGCACCCGCGCCCGCAAGCCCACCCAACCCCTGGAGCGCGACCGACAGCTGAGCGCGCCCGAGAGACGAGAACGACCGGCACACAACCCCGACCGCCACAACCCCCGACCGCCACAACCCCCGACCGACACGCGAGCACCGCTGACAGGCGAGCCCGACCGAGAAGAGGGGCGGTCAGGCGGCGAACCGCTCACACAACCACGCCAGCGCCAGCGGATACCGGTACTCGATCGCCATATGCGTGGCGTCGAACAGCTCGAACCGCGTCCGCTCACTCCGCAGCCCAGCGTCAAGAACCGCCTGATGAAAGGCGGCCGCACCCAGGTCCAGGTACCACTCGTCCCTGGTGCCCGCGTCGATCCAGACACCCCGCATGCTTTTGAGCGACCCGGCATACTGCTCCTGCCTGGCCATACGGACGGGATCTCTGGCCAGCCACCTCTCCCAGACCTCCGGAACCAACGCCCCATTCCCGTCGAACGGCAACCGGACCGTCCCGTCCTCGTCGGCCGAGTAGGCGGCCGCATAGCCGTAGAGCTCGATGAGGACGTCGTCGCCCGGCCTGGTCATGGCGATCCGCCCGCGGAAGTCGGCCAGGAACGCGTCGTACGACCCGTCATAGAGGTCGCGCAGCGTCCGGGCCGCCCGCGGAAACTCCGGCAGATAACAGGTCTCGAACAGCGCGTCACCGGCATGCGTGGCGAACAACCCGAACACGTCGGGCCGCATCATCGCGGTGACCATGGCGCCATAGCCGCCGCTCGACTTGCCGGTGATCGCCCGCATGTCCCGGTGGGGCAGCGTGCGGTAGTGGCCGTCCACCCACGGCACGACCTCCCTGCACAGGTAGGTGTGATAGCGGCCGGTCCCGGGGGAGTCGAGGAACTGGCTGCCTCCGTAGGCCGTCCACGCGTCGACGTAGACGACGATCGCCGGGGGCGTCTGACCGGCCGCGAACACCTCGTCGGCCAGTTCGGGGAACGGCCGGCGGAACGGGGTCAGGTTGCTCCACATGGCGAGGTGCCCGGTATAGCCCTGGATGACGTAGACCGTGGGGTAGCGCCTGGTGGGTTCGTCGTCGTAGCCGGGCGGGACGTACACCCACAAAGGCCGCTCGTGCGGATCGCCCAGCGGGTTGCCGCGCAGGACATCGCTGTCGATGACATGGCGGTCGATGCGACCGGCGAGGTCGGCGGACCAGGGAAGCACGGAGCACTCCTTACGTGAGCAGGGTCAACGGCGGGGGTCTAGCCGGGCAGGACGTGGGACAGCGCGCGGCGGAGGATGGCGGCGAAGGGTTCTGCGGTGCCCGGTTCCAGCCACCTCCGCCCCGCCACCCGAACCGCGCCCGCGACGGCGGCAGCCGTAACGGCGGGGAAAAGGTCGCCGTCGCCATCGGTGCGGTCCGCGATCGCGTCGGCGAGCGGGCCCTCGGCCATGGTGAACGCCTTGAGCGCCTCTCCTTCCAGCTCGGGCGTCAGCATGATCATGCTCAGCCCGGCCCGGTCTGGCTCAGGTTCTGTGTAGAGCTCGATCACGGCGGCGGTGATGGCCTCGGTCAGCGACTCGCCGGCCGGGCGGGCGCGCAGGGCCTTGCCCGCGCGTTTGGACTGGTCGGCCTGGAAGGCGCAGATCGCCTCGCCTCTGCTGGAGAAATAGTTGTTGTACGTGCGGGGCGACACCCCGGCGGCCGCGGCGATGTCGTGAACACGCACGAGTGCCAGCCCGTTGGGTCCCTGCTCGATGGCCAGGCGCAGCGCCGCATGGCCGATCGCCTCCCTGGTGGCCTGGCTGTTGCGTGTCCGTAGGTCTGCGGTCTCGTCGGTCATGCCGATACGATACCGCGAGATTGCGCGTCGCGCATCATGTGCGTGACACGCAAATTCTCTGTAGAGTGCCAGCGAGCCGGGACGGCGCAGTCGCGGGTGCCGTCCCTCCACAGACAGGTCAGGAGTGCGGAATGACGTCAAAAATGATCGCGTTCGACGAGGACGCCCGGCGCGGTCTCGAGCGCGGCATGAACCAGCTCGCTGACGCCGTGAAGGTGACCCTTGGTCCCAAGGGGCGCAATGTCGTGCT
>NZ_JBITGW010000006.1:0-438272 GCF_044457345.1 Nonomuraea sp. NPDC050547 | reverse complement strand
TGCCTGACCAGCCACGCTGATCACGAACCCCGACGCGCCACCACACGCCAGGGTCCGCTGCCGCCTGCCCGCTAACTCTCCGATTTTCGGACTAGAGGCGGGGGCGGGCGCCCAGGTGGACGATGGCCTTGGCGGCCAGGCGGTTGCCCGCGGCCAGGGCCTCGGCCGGAGGCTTGCCGGCCAGCCACGGCGGCAGGAAGCCGGCCGCGAAGGCGTCGCCCGCGCCGGTGCCGTCCACGATGCGGTCGACGGGTTCCGCGGCGGCGCGGACCGGGTCCGGACGGCCGTTGGTGTACCAGAGGGAGCCGTCCGCGTTGAGTTTGATCACCACCTGCGGGAACCACGCGGTGAGCACCTTGACGGCGGCCTCGGGGTCGTCGCGTCCGGTCAGCACCTTGGCCTGGTCGGCGTTGGCGAACAGGAGCTTGGCTCCGTTCGTCCACTCCAGGAACGGCTCGGCCCCGGTGCGCTCCAGCGGCGCCGAGGACGAGCAGTCGATGGAGATCGTCATGCCGCCGCGACGCGCCATGTCCAGCGCGGCCAGACCGGCGTCGCGGGAACCCTCGTTGATCAGCGTGTAGCCGGACAGGTGGAGATGGCTACCTCCGCTGAACAGGTCACGCGGCAGGTCCTCCGGCGACAGGGCGGCGTTGGCCCCGGGGTCGGAGAGCATGGTCCGCTCGCCCTTGTGGGTGACGAGGACCACACAGGTGCCCGTCGGCCGCTCGGGATCCATGACGAGCCGGGCGTCCACGCCGTAGCCCATCAGCTCCATGTCGCGGTTGCGGCCGGTGATGTCGGCGCCCCTGCGGCCGATGAAGGCCACCTCGGCACCTTCCACGGCCAGCCAGGAAGCGATGTTCGCCCCCGATCCGCCGCCGTGCATCGTCACGATCGCGGGTGTGTCGCTGGCTCTGGCGAGCGCATAACGGGCGCGCGCCACCGCGTCGGTCATGAGATCGCCCACCACGACGACCCGCGTCATGAGGCCACCACCTTGCGTCTTCTCGCTATGCCTGCCGCCGCAAAACTAACAGCTCTCGGCCTGCCCGTGGGCAGAGACCGGACACAGGTGCCCAGTCGATGCACAAGCGTTGCCCAACGGTCTTGGCATCTGGGATGCGGGTCTACGCTCGGGACTGTGGATGCACAGTATCCGGCCCACTGGGAGGCCGACGTCGTGCTGGCCGACGGCGGCACAGCGCACGTGCGTCCGATCCGCCCGGCCGACGCCGACCGGCTGCTCGCCTTTTATTCACGGCTGTCCGACGAATCCATCTACTTCCGCTTCTTCGGCCCGCGTCCGAAACTGTCGGACAAGGAAGTGGCCTGGTTCACCAACGTCGACTACGCCAACCGGGTCGCCCTGATCGCCACGATCGGCACGGAGATGGTGGCGGTCATCCGTTACGACCGGGTCAGCGCCACCGAGGGCGAGGTGGCCTTCCTCGTCGAGGACGCCCACCAGGGCCGGGGCGTCGCCTCCGTCCTGCTCGAACACCTGGCGGCCACCGCCCATGAGAACGGCATCGAGACGTTCATCGCCGACGTTCTGCCCGCCAACATGAAGATGATGGGCGTGCTGCGCCAGGCCGGCTACACCGCGCAGAGCCGCTTCGCCGACGGCGTGGTCCGGATGACGCTCGACCTCGCCCCCACCGAGACCTCCGCCGAGGTGACCGCCGCCCGCGAGCACCGCGCCGAGGCGCGTTCCATCGAACGCCTGCTCACGCCCGGTTCCGTCGCGGTCATCGGCGCCTCGCGCGAGCCCGGCGGCGTCGGCCAGACCGTTCTGCGCAACCTGCTGGCCGCCGACTTCACCGGCCCGGTCTACCCGGTGCACCGTGAGGTGCGGGCGGTGGCGGGCGTGCGCGCGTACCCCAGTGTGGGCGCCATCGACGGCGAGGTGGATCTGGCGGTCGTGGCCGTGCCCGCGGAAAGTGTTCTCGACGTGGTGAAGGAGTGCGCGGAGAAGGGTGTTCACGGCCTGGTCGTGGTCTCCTCCGGCTTCGGCGAGACCGGCGCGGGCGGACGGGCCAGACAGGACGAGCTCGCCAGCATCGCCCGCTCCTACGGCCTGCGCGTCGTCGGCCCCAACTGTCTCGGCATCGCCAACACCGACCCCGCCACCCGCCTGAACGCCACCCTCGCCGCCACCCTGCCCGGCCGCGGCCGGGTCGGCTTCTTCAGCCAGTCGGGCGCGCTCGGCACCGCGTTGCTCCAGCGGGTCGCCCAGCGCGGGATGGGCATCTCGTCGTTCGTGTCGGCCGGCAACCGGGCCGACGTCTCCGGCAACGACCTCCTGCAGTACTGGGAGGAGGACGAGGCCAGCGAGGTCATCCTCCTCTACCTCGAATCGCTCGGTAACCCACGCAAGTTCACGCGCCTGGCCAGGCGCATCGCCCGCCGTAAGCCCATCGTGGCGGTGAAGAGCGGCGGCACCCCCGTCGGCCACTCCGCGCGGGCCCTGCGCCTGCCGGACTCCGCGATCAGCTCCCTGTTCGCCCAGGCCGGGCTCATCCGCGTCGACGACCTCATCCAGCTCTTCGACGTGGGACAACTCCTGGCCCACCAGCCGCTGCCCGCGGGCCCCCGCGTCGGCCTGGTCACCAACTCCGACGCGATGGGCCTGCTCGCCGTCCACGCCAGCGCCGACGCCGGCCTTGAGCCCCGCCCGCCCGTCAACCTCGGCGCCTCCGCGGGCCCTTCCGAGTTCGGTACGGCTCTCGCCGACGTTCTGGCCGCCGACGAGGTGGACGCGGCCGTGGTCATCTACATGCCGCCGATCCCCGGCGACACCGCCGGCGTGGCCGCCGAACTGCTGAAGGTCTCCCAGGGCACCGGCAAGCCCGTCCTGGCCACGTTCGAAGGCCACCTGGGCATGCACCCGGATCTCCGCGTGGGCCGCACCCCGGCCAGGGGCTCGATCCCGTCATACGCGGCACCCGAGGAGGCGGTCAGGGCCCTGGCCCACGTGGTCCGGTACTCGGCCTGGCTGGCGCATCCCGCGGGCACGCCCCCCGAACTCCCCGACCTGGACCCGGAGGCCGCCCACACCCTCGTCACCCACCACCTCAACCTGCCCCCCACCGAGGCGGGCGGCCCTGAAGCGGCGGCCGCCTCCGAGACCGGCGGGGCCAGGGAAACGGGGGCCGCCGGTCCTGAGGCCGGGCAGCAGGGTGCCCGGGAGGACGAGGGGTTCGAGCCAGGCGGTCTCCCGGCGCAGGAGGCCGGGGCGGGGCCGGTGGAGATCGATGCCACCGAGTTGCTGGCCTGCTATGGGATCACGGTGTGGCCGGCGCCGATCGTGCGCTCGCCCGACGAGGTGGCGCGGGCGGCCGAACTGCTCGGGTGGCCCGTGGTGGTCAAGGTGACCGGGGCGGAGGCGGCCAGGCGGGCCGGGACCGTGAGGCTCGGGCTCGGCGGGCCCGACGCCGTCCGGGCGGCCTACACCGAGCTGGCCGGGCAGTACGGCGATGCCGTCGAGCTGGCGGTCCAGCGGATGGTCCCGCAGCCCGCCGTACCCACCGTGGTGGGAGTGGCCGAGGACCCGGCGTTCGGTCCGGTCGTCTCGTTCGGCCTGGGAGACGTGACCGCCCGGCTGCTGGAGGATGAGGGGTTCCGGCTGGCACCTTTGACGGCGGAGGACGCGGCGGGACTGATCCGGTCGGTCCGCGCGGCTCCGCTGCTGTTCGGCGAGTACGGCTACCCGCCGGTGGCGGTGGAAGCCCTGGAAGACCTGCTGGTGCGCGTGGGCCGCCTGGCCCACGACCTCCCGGAGGTCGCCCGGCTGGACCTGGACCAGGTGCTGGTCGGGGAGAGCGAGGTCATCGTCCTGGGCGCCAGGGCAGTGCTCAAGACCCCACCCGGCCCCCGCCAGGACGGCGGCCCCCGCCGCCTGACCTAACCCCCGCCCTGCCTAACCCCCGCCCTGCCTAACCCGGCCCGCACGACCTCCCCCGTACGACCTCCCCCGTACGACCTTTTCCACCGAACGGCCTTACCCCTCGAACAGCCTGACCACCGCTCTGCGCCGGCGACCGGGTTCGCCTGGTCGGCGCGCCGACTGTGACCGGGCTACCGGGTTCGGCTGCCCACGGGCCGGGCTGTCGCAAGATCGGGTGGGGTTGGGGCGCTTTCGGGTGGTTATGGGGCGCGCGTTGCGGTGGTGCGCTTGCGCGGCCTGCTTGCCGTGACCCTGGAATGTCCCCGGCCACGGTCGGCGGGTGGGGGTGGGCGGGGCCTGCCGTAACGGAAAGGCCGGCTCGAAAAAGGCCGGCTCGAAACGGAAAGGGAGCGAGCACCCCCGCAAAGGGCTGGTAGCCGTAAGAGGGGAATGGGCGAGGAAAGGAGGCATGGGGTGGGGTATAAGGTGGTCTGTCCGGTGGGTGAGAGCATTGCCGAGCCCTGGCAGGATGGACCCATGAGGGAAACCCGAGTCTCAGCCGCGGGTCTGCGTGAGGCGATCGAGCGCAGCGGCTACTACCCCGACCTCGTCACGGATGCGGTCGAATCCGCGCTGGGCAAGGAGGCCGTGACGGCCTATGTGGTCCATCACGAGGCCACGTTCGACCCCGCCATGGAGGTGCGCAGGCACGTCACCGTGCTGGTGCTGTCCGCCTCGCGCCTGCTCGTCTGCCATACCGACGAGCATCCGGCCGTCGAAGGCGTCTCGGCCTCGCACGCCTCGACCACCACCGAGGCGGTGCGCCTGAGCCGCGTGCAGTCCGTCGCCGTGACCAGGGTGGTCCCCGACCCGGCGTCCTACGTGCCCGGCGTGCCGCCGACTGAGGTGACGCTGACGATCGGCTGGGGCGCCATCTCCCACGTCGACCTCGAACCCGCCACCTGCGGCGACGAGAACTGCGACGCCGACCACGGCTACACGGGCGCGATCACCGCCGACGACCTCTCCCTGCGCGTCAGCGAGGCCGCTGACGGGCCCGAGGCGGTGTCCCACGTCCTGGCGTTCGCCAAGACACTGTCCGAAGCCACTGCGCGCGCCTCGTCGTAGTCGCGCTTTCGGGGGATCTTTCCGTTACGGCGGTGCCGGCCTGCCCCACCCGCCGCGATGGCGCGCGCCCTTCACGGCCGGTAGTGAACGCCCGGGACGTCCCGCCGTGACGACTCCGCCCTTGCCCACCGAAGCCGGGACGGCTCGCCCGGGCGGCACCTGGGTCTCGCCAGAGGCCGGGCGCAACAATCCTCCACCGGGCCAGCAAGGTCCTGGGGCCCGCCGGGTGCGTTCGGGTGCCGTGCCTGGGCCTCTGGCGTGACCGGGTTCGGGATGGTCTATGGGATTTGCCGGAGGCGTCGGGATATGCCCTGGTTTGTGGGTGTTATTAGGATCTGGTCATGAGTCTGGACGCTGTTCCGCTGGTGCCCGGTTATGGTGGGTCCTCGTTGCCGGATCTGCCGCGTTCCCTGATGGCCGCGCTCGGTGTGGGCGACGGCAACGTGCTGGGGCTGGAACCTGCCCGCAGCGTCTGCCTGTTCCTCGTCGACGGCCTGGGCGCCGAGCTTCTGGCCGCCCATCCCGAGACCGCGCCGTTCCTGTCCGGCGCCACGAAAAGGGTGCTGACCGCCGGGTTCCCCGCCACCACGGTCACGAGCCTCTGCTCCCTCGGCACCGGCCTGCCCCCCGGCGAACACGGCATGCTCGGCCTCATGCTCGCCGTGCCCGGCGCCGGACACCTGTTCAACTGCCTGCGCTGGACCCTGCCCGACAAGCAGGTCATGGACCCCCTCACCTGGCAGCCCGCCGAGACCGTCTACCAGAGCGCCGCCGCCGCAGGCGTGACCTGCAGCTATGTGGCGCCCGCCATGTACGAGGGAACCGGCCTGACCGAGGCCGTCTACCGCGGCATCCGCTACCTCGGCGCCGACACCGTCGACCAAAGGGTCGAGGCCGCCGCCGCTGCCCTGGCCGAGCCGCGTGCCCACGTCACCGTCTACTACGGCGACCTCGACGCCATGGGCCACCTCACCGGCTGGGGCACCCCCGAATGGCTCGACCAGCTCGCCATCGTCGACCGCCTGGCCGAACGCCTGGCCGCCGCCCTGCCCCCCGGCGGCGCCCTGTACGTCACCGCCGACCACGGCATGGTCAACGCCCGCGACAAGATCGAGGCCGACCAGACGCCCGGACTGCGCGCGGGCGTCGCGATGCTGGGCGGGGAGGCGAGGGCGCGACACGTGTACGCGGAACCGGGTGCGGCGCACGCCGTCCTCGAGGCCTGGCGTGAGACCCTTGCCGGGCGGGCATGGGTGGTGTCCAGGCAGGAGGCCGTCGATGCCGGTTGGTTCGGGCCGAAAGTGAAGGCGGAGTGGATCGAACGCATCGGTGACGTGGTGGCCGTGCCGTACACCGACCTGGCGATCGTCAACACCGCCCACAAGCTGGAGGCGGCCTTCACGGGCTACCACGGCTCGATGACCACCGCCGAACAACTCATACCACTTCTGGAGGTAAGCAGCAGATGAGCCCGCTCATCACCCCGGCCGAGCTGGCCGAGCCAGGCGATGCCGTGACCTTGCTGGATGTACGCGGCGGGATCAGCGGGCCGCCCGGCATCGACCGCTACCGCGAGGGTCATCTGCCCGGAGCCCTCTTCTGCGACCTCGACGCCGACCTGGCCGCCGCGCCCGGCGCCGGGGGAAGGCATCCGCTGCCCTCCGCCGAGCACTTCCAGAACGCGATGCGCCGCCTGGGCGTCACCCGGGGCAAGACCGTGGTCGTGTACGACGACGCCGGCTCCACGATCGCCGCCCGCGCCTGGTGGAACCTGCGCTACTTCGGCCACGACCAGGTCAAGGTTCTCGACGGCGGCCTGCCCGCCTGGGACGCCCTCGGCCTGCCGATCGTCAAGGACGAACCCACCGTCGCGCCCGGCGACTTCACCGCCGTGCCGGGCGGCATGCCCGTCCTCACCGCCGACGAAGCCGCGTCCCTGGCGAACACCGGTGTCCTGCTGGACGCCCGATCCGCCGAGCGCTACCGCGGCGAAGTGGAGCCCATCGACCCGGTCGCCGGCCACATCCCCGGCGCCGTCAGCGCCCCCACCACCGACAACGTCACCGCCGACGGCCGCTTCCTGGCCGCCTCGGACCTGGACGCCCGCTTCACCGCACTGGGCGTGACCGACGGCACCCCGGTCGGCGCCTACTGCGGCTCCGGCGTCACGGCTGCCCACGAGGTACTCGCCCTGAACCTGGCCGGCTACCCCGCGGCCCTCTACGTCGGCTCCTGGTCCAACTGGGTGGCCAACCCCACTCACCCCATAGCCACCGCCTAACCCACCACCCCGACTACCCGGCCGGCCTGGTGGGTCCGGGTCAGGTGGTCAGGGGGCGGTCGCCGGCGCCGAAGCAGGCGAAGGCGGTTACGCCGGTCTTCGCGGTCGCCTCGGCCAGGGCCCTGGAGGGGGAGTGGCCGGCGGCGAGGAGTTCGTGGAAGCAGGTCATCACGGCCAGCGCCTCCTCGTCCCGCACCGGCACCATGCCGGCGACGACGCACGCCGTACCCTGTGCCAGGAAGGTGCCCGCCAGCCCCAGCGGCGCGCCCTCGCAGGGGGCGCGCGCCATTCCGGCGTCGCACGACGACAGGATCACCAGGCGCGGCGGGTGTTCCAGGCCGAGCAGGTCGTAGGCCATCAGCGGGCCGTCGGTCAGGGTGATGCTCGACAGCAGCGGGCTGCGTGCCTGGAAGACGCCGTGCGCGGCCACGTGGAAGACGTCCACCTCGGCGAGCGCCCGCAGCACGGGCGCGATCCGGGCTTCGATCTCGCGTCCGCCGGGGTGACAGGTCAGCACCTGCCGTACCTCTTCCGGCGCCTCGTTCAGGTCAGGACCGGCGGTCGCGGCCACGAGGGGGGCCGCGCGGCCGGGGCGTGGCGCGGTGCGGGCGCGCAGCCACGGCAGTGCGGCGGCCGTGACGGTCACGGGCCGGCCACGCAGGTACGGCAGCGCCGACCAGGGCAGCGTGTAAAGCGGTCCGGAAGGGACGACGACCAGCGGCCGGTCCCCGATCCAGCCGGCCAGCGGGCGGAACATCATCTGGTCCACCTCCTGCCCGCACATGACCACATCGCCCCCGGCCCCAGGACAGTCGCCCAGCGCCGCCCGCCGCATGGCGTACCGGAGGCGCACCACCGCCTCACCCAGCGAGGACACCTCCGCCAGCCGCCGCATCCGCACGTGTTCAGCGGTGACCACGACGGCGAGCAAGGCCCCTTGGTCGACGATGTACTCCACCAGCGCGGCCCCGCCCAGGTTCTCCTGAACCTCCCGCAGCCATCCCTCCGTCTCGTCCCCACGTTCCGCACCGCTTTCGGCCCCGGCCATCCACGCCCGCGCCTCGGAACCGGACGGGCGGCTCGCGCCCGTGTCGGGGCCGCTCTGCGACGGTCGCCGGGCAACCCCGCCTCCGGCCTCGGTACCCGACAGCCCCAGTTCCTCCGCCCCGCCCGGCACCTGCCCGGTGACGGCCCGCCAGTGCTCGCTCCACTCGAACACCTCCTCGGCCCGCCCACCCCGGACGGCCAGCGCCAGCCCGAACGCCGCCAGCCGCTCCCCGGCCCGAGCCGCATGCGCCCGCAGAGCCGGATCGTCCAGCGACTCCACCTGCCCGCCGACCTCGGCCAGCCCGTCGCGCACCGCGCGGAACGCCCCCGCCGAGTCCTCCTGCAAAGCCGCCTCAAGAGCCAGCGCATGCTGCCGGATGAGCGGCGGAGTGGGCGAAGGCTGCGCCAGATGGGCCGCCTGCGCCTTGGACGCCAGCGGAATCCCCGCCGACGGCCGCACCCGCCGGCATTGCGCCGTGAGGTAGCCGAGCTGCTCGGACGCCGTCGGATGATCGTCGATCGACAACGCGGCCTCCGCCGCCGCCAGCCGCAGCGCCGCCGCGGCCACGGCACACGCGGGACCGAACTCCAGCGCTTCGGCGCACTCGGCCAGCTCGCGCACCAGCGCGGGCGTGACGGGCCCGAGCGCCAGCCTGGCGCGCAGCTCCACCTCCCTGGCCAGCGGCAGCCACGACTCGCGGTCCTGCCCGGCGAGCTCGGCCGCGGCCCGCGCGGCGACCTCGGCGGCGCGCTGCGGGTCGCCGGTGAGGAGTTCGACCTGTGCCAGCTTCAGCCGCGCCTCCGCCAGCGCGGCGTGCGCGCCGGAAGCCTCCAGCTCGGGTACGGCGAGGCTCAGCAACGCCCGGGCCTCCCCGGGCAGGTGCGCGGCCAGCAGTGCGCCGGCGAAGTCGGCCCGCATCGTGGCCAGGCGCTCCGGATACCCGAACAGCGTGTCCTCGCCCGCCCGGTAGTGGGCGAAGGCGGCTGCCAGGTCGCCGCGCCGTACCGCGAGGAAGGGCAGGTTGGCGGCGGCCAGGCGCGTGAGGTGGGCCAGCCCGGCGGCGCGGGAGATCTCCAGGCAGGCGGTGATGTCCTGGGTGGCGCGGTGCCAGTCGCCGCGGTAGGCGCGCACGAGGCCGCGGTTGAGCAGGCCACCGGCCAGGAACCGGCGGTCGTCGACGGTGCCGGGGGCGGTGGCGAGCGTCTCCAGGGAACGGTCGCAGGCGGCGATGGCCTCCTGGTATCGGCCCAGGTGGGCTAAGGCGACGGCCCGCTGCGTGTCGAGCTTGGCGCGGTCGAGCGGGCACAGGTACGCCCAGGCGAGCGCGGCGACGCGCAGCGCCTGCAGGGGATGGCCGCGTTCGGTGCGCACGGTGACGAGGGAGAGCCTGGCCTGGGCCACGCGTCGCGGCGGCGCCGCGGGCGTGGCGATGGCCTTGCGCAGGTGCCGTTCGGCGGCCTGCAGGTCGCCCAGTTCGCGGGCGGCCAGGCCCATGGCGCGCAGAGCGACCACGGCCGCCTCGACGGCGCCGGTGTGCTCGGCCGCGACCAGCACGAGGCGGCCCGCGGCGAGCGCTTGCTCGGGGTCGACCACGGATCTGGACACGGCGGCCTCGGCCGCCGCCAGGATGTCGGGCGCCGCGTCTGGGCGCGCCGGTCGGAGGTCTGGATTGATGGGGGAGTCTGCCTGCTCAGCGGTCATGCCTTGGCCCGGTGAAGTGCTGAGATAGGTCGAGATGGAGGTGAGGCGGCGCGCTGCGGGACGGCGGTGGCTCCGCCGCCCCGTAACTACAGCGCGACCTCTCTGGTCACGGCCGGATACGCAGCCACCTGGTCGCCACGGGCGCCTTGCCCGGACGATGGCAGACTACGTTGAACCAGCCGGGGGGCATTCCCGTGACGGCGAATTGCCCCGTTCCGGCCAGCCGCCGGCTCATGGTCATGTGCGGAGTTCGCACATCGACATGACTGCCTTCGCCTGGATACGGCAGGATCTGCCCTGCCACATCGATGAGCCCGTCGTTCACAGTGAGCTCCAGATCGAAGGTGATGTCGTCGGTGGCGAACCGCACTGTTGTCGGACCTGCCACCCCCCGCACGGTCCGCATGGCGACGCACTCGATGGAGGCGGCGGTCACCACATGTGGGATCCGAAGCGAGTAGGCCTCGCTCGCGGCTGCGGATACGTGATTGGGAACTGGGTCGTTCCCTGCGGCGAGCCTTAGCGCCGCCAGGAGGTAGTCGTCGTTACTCAATGCACCGTCTCCTCGTGTGAGATCAGGGTGCGCAGTTTTTTAAGGCAGCGTTCTCGACTCGGCCCGATGCTGCCTAACGGAAGCCCGAGCCGTACGGCTGACTGCTGATTGCCGACGCGGTGCGCCATCAGAGTCAGGAGCGTCCGGCAGGGCTCGTTGAGTGAGGAGATGGCCTGCCACAGCAGGCGGTGGGCGTCGGCTTCCAGGATGGCCGCCGCCGGATCCGAATCCTCCGCGAGGTCGAGCGGGAGCGGAAGAAGCTCCCTGCGGAGAACGCGCAGCGCTTCGCGCCTGGCCGTGGTTGTCAGCCAGGCACCCAGTCCGGCGGGATTACGGATGGTGTGGAGGTTTTCGACAAGGCGCAGCCAGGCACCCTGGACGGCATCCGCGGCATCGGCGTCGTTGAGCCCGCAGGCGCGGACGACCGACCACATGCGCGGAGTGAACCTGGCCACGAGTTCGTCCCAGGCCATCCGGTCGCCGTCGGCCGCTGCTGCCAGCAATTCCGCTACCGCGCGCGGGTCGCCCATACGGCCTCCTTCCGCCCGGATGCTGCGTCACGAAGAACCCTCACATTGCCCTTCGTGTTGACCTGGGGACTGAGCGTAAACTCTACAGACTCGCGGGAACCACGACCCCCAGATCGGGAATTTGCCGGTCCCCGGCCAAGATCTGACCCGCCGCCTCCTCGGCCGGCGCCTCCCGCGCCAGCGCGGCCACGGCCCCCGCCACCAGCGCCGTGGCGAACGAAGTGCCGCTCCATGTGGCATATCCCTCGAAACCCGGATAACTACTCGCCAGCCACTCGCCCCTGGCGCAGGCGTTCACCCAGGGTCCGTGGGCGGAGAACGGCGAGCGGTGCTCCTCCCCGGCGTCCAGCGCGCCCACGGCGATCACCGACGGCAGCGCCGCCGGCCAGAAGGGACGGTCACCGGCGGTGTTGCCGGCACAGGCGACCGCCACCGTGCCGGGCAGCGCGCCGAGCGCGTCGGCGAGCATCGGCGGCGGCTGGTCGTCGAAGGTGTGGCCGCCGAAGGACAGGTTCAGGACGCACACGGGCCGCGGCGCGGAGCGCAGCCGGTGCAGGGCCCGCACGATGCCCGCCTCGTCGCCGAGCCCCTCGCCGTCCAGCACCCGGCGGACCTTGAGCGCCACGCCGGGGGCGCGGCGCACAAGAAGCCCGGCGATGAACGTCCCGTGGCCCGCCTGGTTGCCCGTGGTCGCGTCGGCGGCCTCCTTGCCCAGCTCGCCGTACCACGCGCTGCGCGACCACCACGGGTGCGGCGACACGCCCGTGTCCAGCAGCCCGACCACGACGGGCGAGCGCTCCCCGCCCGGCCTGAACGGCACCGGCGCGACGGGGAAGGGCCGCGTGGCCGGTCCGCCGAAGAACAACGGCTGCCCGGCGAAGACGTGGTTGGGCGAGGCCCGGTGCCCGCGCCCGCGCAGGTCCAGCGCCAGCTCGCACGGATCCACTCCCGGCGTCAAGCGCAGGGTGCACACGCCGTCGGCCTCCGCCACGGCCTGCGTCCAGCGACCCGCCGCCGATGTCGCGCTGCGGTCGACAAGGAGCTGACCTGGCCGGATGAGGGCCTGCCCGGCAGATTGCATGTCCATGATCGGGTATCTTTCCGCGCCGGGCGCGGTGTCACGTGCCACCGCCGCAACAACTTGGTATGGCCCCCCTCTGGTGTCGGATTGCGACCGACGGTAGTCTCTCCCTAGTCACTTGTGATCATCCTGGGACGAGGCCGTTGGGGAAGGCGCACCTCGTACCGAAACGGGAGGTCCGGTGTCTGCTCGTGGCGTGCTGTACGTCCACTCGGCTCAGCCTGCGCTGTGCCCGCACATTGAATGGGCGGTCGCGGGTATCCTTGGCGTGCCCGTAGACCTGACGTGGACGCCGCAAACCGCCGCGCCCAACGCCGTCCGCGCGCAGGCGGAGTGGGAAGGCCATCCGGGCTTCGCCGCGGCCATCGCCTCCTCGCTCATGGGCTGGCAGCGCATCCGCTTCGAGTGCACCGAGGATGCCTCACCCGGCATCGACGGCTCCCGTCACGCCTACACGCCGACCCTCGGCGCCTTCACGGCGGTGATCGGCGCCTCCGGCGACATCATGATCCCGGAGGACCGGCTGCGGGCGGCGATGATGAAGTCCGCGCAGGGCCGTACCGTCCTGGAGGACGAACTCGACCTCCTGCTCGGGCGGCCGTGGGACGAGGAACTGGAGCCGTTCCGCTACGCGGGCGACGGCGCCCCCGTCCGCTGGCTCCACGCCGCCGTCTAGGACGGCTGGAGGAGGTCGCCGATCGCTTCTTCCAGTTCTGGATGCCGGAACCGGAACCCCATCCCGGTCAGCCGCGCCGGTACGCAGCGCCGCCCGGTCAGCGCGAGCGCCGGGTCTGTGCGGAGCACGCGGGAGCCGAGCCGCACCATCGGCTCGGGAGTGGGCGGCGCGGGAGGGCGTCGTAGGACGCGGCGGAAGGCGGCCATCATCTCGGCGTTGCGCACCGGCCGCGGGCTGGTGGCGTGGACCACTCCGGACAGCGCCGGGTCTTCCGCCGCCCGCCGTACGATCGCGAGAAAGTCCGCGGCGTGCAGCCAGCTCACCCACTGCCGTCCGCCGCCCACGCGCCCGCCGAGTCCCCATCGCACCAGGCCCGTCAGCCGGTCGAGCGCCGGGGTGCCACGGTCGAAGACCACCGCGGTCCGCAGGATCACCTGCCGCCCGCACGGCGCCCCCTCGGCCGCGGCCTCCCAGGCCTTGGCCACTCCCGCCATCTGCGGCGGTCCATCGGCGGGCGGCGACTGCTCGGTCAGCTCGCTCTCCCCGCCCTCGCCGTAGATCGCCAGCGTGCTGAGCTGCAGCCAGACGGCGGGCGGTCCGCCGGCCGCGGCCAGCGCCAAGGCGCGCGTCGGCTCCACGCGGGACCGCGTCAGCAACTCCACGTTGGCCGGGGTGGGCGGGCGGTCCACCAGCTCGCCTGCCAGGTTGATTAGCACCGACCCGCTCAGCTCGGCCGCGAGGTCGCCGTCCCACCCCACCATCCGGAACGGCCAGCCGCGCCGGGGCCGCCTGGTCACGACGACCACGTCATGACCACGCGCGACCAGGTCCACCGACAGGCTCCGCCCCAGGGCGCCGGAACCCCCGGCCAGGACATACTTCACAGACCGAGTATCCAGGACGCCGGAAGGCTCCCCTACAGCGGGATGTTCCCGTGCGCGCCGCGCGCCGGAGTGGCCTGGGCGAGGAGCTTGGCGATGGCGCCGCGCGTCTCCTCCGGCTTGATGACCTCGTCGATCACGCCCAGGTCCTGGGCACGCTCAAGGCCGCCCGCGAGCTTCTTGTGCTCCTCGGCCAGCCGCTGCTCCAGCTCCGGCCGCTCTTCCTCCGGCACGGCGGCCAGTTCGCGGCGCTTGAGCACGCGGATGGCGGCCACCGGGCCCATCACGGCGATCTCGGTGGTCGGCCAGGCGAAGACCTTGGTGGCGCCCAGGGCGCGGGAGTTCATGGCGATGTAGGCCCCGCCGTACGCCTTGCGGGTCACGAGCGTCACGCGCGGGACGGAGGCTTCGGCGAAGGCGTGCAGGAGCTTGGCGCCGCGGCGGACCACGCCGTCGTGTTCCTGGCCGACGCCGGGCAGGTAGCCGGGGACGTCCACGAGGACGACCAGCGGCACCCCAAAAGCATCACACATGCGAACAAATCGGGCGGCCTTTTCGGCGGAGGTGGCGTCGAGGCAGCCGCCCAGCCGCAGCGGGTTGTTCGCGATCACGCCGACCGTGCGGCCGCCCAGGCGGCCCAGCGAGGTGACCACGTTCGGCGCCCACTTGGGGTGCAGCTCCACGCCCTGCTCGTCCAGCAGGCCGTTGACGAGCGGCTTGACGTCGTAGGCGCGGCGGGGGGACTCCGGCAGCAGCGTGCTGAAGTCGACCTCCTCCACGCCCGGCAGGCGTACCCGGCCCTGGTGGCCGAGCAGGCAGGCCAGCTCGCGGGCCTTCACGTACGCCTCGGTCTCGGTCTTGGTGACGACGTGCACGACGCCGCTGCGCTTGCCATGGGGCTCGGGACCGCCCAGCGCGGCGGCGTCGACGTCCTCGCCGGTGACGCTGCGGACGACGTCGGGACCGGTCACGAAGATCCGGCCCTGGTCGGCCAGGATGACGATGTCGGTCAGCGCGGGCCCGTAGGCCGCGCCGCCGGCGGCGGCGCCGACCACGACGGAGATCTGCGGGACGACGCCGGAGGCCTTGGTCATCGCGAAGAAGACCCGGCCGACGGCGTGCAGCGACTCGACGCCTTCGGCGAGTCGCGCACCACCGGAGTGCCAGATCCCGAGGACCGGCACCCGTTCACGGACGGCCACGTCGTAGGCGTGCACGATGTGCTCGCAGCCTTCGCTGCCCATCGCGCCGCCCTGGAAGCGGGCGTCACTGCAGAACGCGACGACGGGGACACCCTCGACGCGGCCCATGGCGGCCAGAACGCCGCTCTTGTCCTGAGGAGTGATCAACCGCAGCGAACCCTCGTCGAGCAGCGCGGAGAGACGGACGAAGGGGTCGCGCGGATCAGCGGGCTCCGAATCGGAGCCATGCGTCACCACCCGGTTGTCCAGCACGGTCATCGAGAACTCCTCAGTGCGATGCGAACACGACGGTCACGTTGTGACCGCCGAAGCCGAACGAGTTGTTCACCGCGGCGATGTCGCCTTCGGGCAGCGCGCGGTTCTGGCCGTAGACGAGATCCACTTCGATGCCGTCGTCGACATCGGAGAGGTTGATGGTGGCCGGCACGATCCGGTCGCGGATGGCCTTGATCGTGAAGACGGACTCGATGCCGCCCGCGCCGCCGAGCAGGTGACCCGTCATCGACTTGGTCGAGGTCACCAGCGGGTGGGTGCCGATCGCCTTGGCGATGGCCACCACTTCGCCCACGTCGCCCGCGGGCGTCGAGGTGGCGTGCGCGTTGACGTGCCTGACGTCGAGGCCGCTCACGCCCGCGTCGCCGAGGGCCTGGGTCATCGCCTGGATGATGCCGCGGCCGTCGGGCTCGGGCTGGGTGATGTGGTGGGCGTCGGCGGAGTAGCCGACGCCGGCGGCGTAGGCGTAGATGCGCGCGCCGCGGGCGCGGGCGTGCTCCTCCGACTCCAGGACCACGATGCCGGCGCCCTCGCCGAGCACGAAGCCGTCACGGCCACGGTCCCAGGGACGCGAGGCGCCCTGAGGGTCGTCGTTGCGCGTGGACATCGCGCGGGCGGCGGCGAACGCGGCGATGTTGAGGCCGTGGATCGCCGCCTCGGTGCCGCCGGCGACGACGACGTCGGCGCGGCCGGAACGGATCATGTCCATCGCGTAGCCGATGGCCTCGGCGCCCGAGGCGCAGGCCGACACCGTCGCGTGCACGCCGGCCTGGGCCTTGAGATCGAGGCCGATCCACGCGGCGGGGCCGTTGGGCATGAGCATCGGCACGGTGAAGGGCGAAAGGCGGTTCCAGCCCTTCTCCTTCCACGTGTCGTAGGCGGACAGGGTGGTGCTGATGCCGCCGATGCCGCTGGAGACTACGACGCCGAGCCGCTCGGGAGCGATCTCGGGCGCGCCCGCGTCCTGCCACGCCTCACGCGCGGCGACGAGCGCGAACTGCTCGCTGCGGTCGAGCCGCCGGGCCTCGGGCCTGGGCAGGACCTCGGCCGGGTCGACCGCCGCCTTGCCCGCGAACTTCACGGGGACGTGGTCGACCCAGTCTTCGGTGAGAGTCTCCACACCAGACTGACCGGCGAGGAGCGCCGACCAGGTCGAGGTGACGTCTCCACCGACGGGCGTGGTCGCGCCGAGCCCGGTGACGACGACACGTACCCGGTTTGCACTCACGTGTTTACGCTCCTTGTCGATCAGAGGAAGAGGGCGGTTCAGCCCTGGATGTAGGTGAGGACGTCCTTGACCGTCTTCAGGTTCTTGAGCTGGTCGTCGGGGATCTCCACACCGAACTCGTCCTGAGCGGCCACGGCGATCTCGACCATGGACAGGGAGTCGATGTCGAGGTCGTCCACGAAGTTCTTCTCGGGAGTCACATCCGAGGCCGGAATGCCGGTGATCTCGTTGATGATCTTGCCGATGCCTTCGAGGATCTCCTGCTCGGTCGCCATCTCGCTAGTTCTCCTTCTGAGTTTTCTTGATGATGTACGGCATCGCCGCACAAGCCTTTGTGTGCCGGTACGGCGCAGCCGTACCGGATCCTACGGAATTTCGATGACCTGTCCCGCATAGGTGAGCCCGGCGCCGAACCCGAGCAGCAGGGCGAGCCCGCCGGAACGGACCTCCCCGCGCTCGATCATGCGCGAGAGCGCCATGGGGACCGAGGCCGCCGAGGTGTTGCCCGCGGTCACGATGTCGCGGGCGACGACCGCGTCCGGGGCGCCGATCTTGCGGGCGATCGCCTCGATGATGCGCAGGTTCGCCTGGTGGGGGACGAAGGCCGACAGGTCGGCCGGGTCGACCCCGGCGCGCTCGCAGGCCTCCTTGGCCACCGGGTGCAGGGTCGTGGTCGCCCAGCGGAAGACCGTCTGGCCCTCCTGGCGCAGGAAGGTGTCGCGCTCGTCGATGATGATCGCGTCGGACTTGTCGCCCGAGCTGCCCCACACGACGGGGCCGATGCGCGGCACGTCGGAGGGGCCCACCACGGCCGCGCCCGCGCCGTCGGCGAAGATCACGGCTGTGGAGCGGTCCGTCCAGTCGACCCACTGGGAGAGCTTCTCCGCGCCGATCACCAGCACGTTGCGCGCGGCGCCGCCGCGGACGGCGGCGCTGGCGGTGGCCAGCGCGTAGCAGAAGCCGGCGCACGCGGCGTTGACGTCGAACGCGCCGGGCGAGTGGATGCCCAGGCGGTGCGCCACGATGGCGGCCGCGTTGGGGATCTGGGTCTCCAGGGTGCAGGTGGCGACGATGACCAGGTCGATCTCGTCGGCCGACAGGCCGCTGGCCGCGAGGGCCTTGCCGCCGGCCTGAGTGGCCATGTCCTCAAGGGACTCCTCGGGACCGGCGACCCGGCGCTCCTTGATGCCGACCCTGGACTGGATCCACTCGTCGTTGGTGTCCATGGTCTTGGCCAGGTCGTCGTTGGTGACGATGCCGGCGGGCTGGTAGTGGCCCAGGGCCAGAATCCTGGCTCCCGGTGCGGCGTCGGGAATCCTCACTTGATCAGCTCCCTGGCAGCGTCGAGGTCGTCCGGAGTCTTCAGCGCCACGGTCTGAACACCGCGCATGCCACGCTTGGCCAGCCCGGTCAGCGTGCCGCCGGGCAGCAGCTCGATCATCGTGGTGACGCCGAGCTCGGTCATCGTGGCCATGCAGGAGTCCCATCTGACGGGGTTGCTCACCTGGTTGATGAGCCGCTCGACGAAGTCGGCGCCACCCGCGACGACCTGTCCGTCGGCGTTCGACAGAAGCTTCACCCGCGGGTCGGCCGGGGTGATCGCGGCGGCGCTCTCGCGCATCGCGGTCACGGCCGCGGCCATGTGGGTGGTGTGGAACGCGCCGGCGACCTTCAGCGGAATGAGCCGGGCGCGCGCCGGCGCCTGCTCCTTCAACGCGGCGAGTTGCCCGAGTGTTCCGCCGGCGACGATCTGGCCGGCGCCGTTGATGTTGGCGGGGGTCAGGCCGTGCTCCCGAAGGGCGGCCAGGACCTCTTCCTCCACGCCGCCCAGGATGGCGGTCATGCCGGTCTCGGTGACGGCGGCGGCCTTGGCCATGGCCTGGGCGCGTACGCGGACCAGGTCGAGCGCCTGCTCGGCGCTGATGACCCCGGCGAGCGCGGCGGCGGCCAGCTCGCCGACGCTGTGGCCGGCCAGCAGGTCGGGGCTCGCGCCGAGCGCCTCGGCCGAGGCCAGCGCGGTGGCCACGAGCAGCGGCTGGGCGACGGCGGTGTCCTTGATCTCGTCCTCGCCGGCGGTGGTGCCGTAGGCGATCAGGTCGATGCCCGCGACGTCGGACCACGCGGCCAGGCGATCGGCGAGTCCGGGCAGCTCAAGCCAGGGTGTGAGGAAGCCGGGTGACTGGGCGCCTTGGCCCGGAGCGACGAGTACAAGCACGAAATCCACGATGCCCTGTAGAAGTTCGACACGCGGCTGGAGATCCGTACGAACTTTGTCCAGGCGGTTTTGTAGGAACTCTACAGTGGGGGTAACAGCCGCGTTACGTTAGGGCTCGCCAGGTTACCGCGCTCTCCGACAGGCGTCCAAGGATGAGCCCGACCTGCAGCGTGAAGGCCGACCTGCCCTCGGTCGGCTGGTACCCGGTGAGCTCGGTGATCTTCTTCAGCCGGTACCTGACCGTGTTGGGGTGGACGAACAGCAGCCTGGCCGTCGCCTCCAGCGAGGTGCCCTGTTCGAGGTAGGTGGCGAGGGTGTCGAGCAGCGGCGTGCCGGCCAGCGGCAGGTAGACGTTCTCCACCAGCTGCCGCCTGGCGTCGTCGTCGCCGTCGAGCGCGCGTTCGGCCAGCAGGTCCTCGGCGTGCACGGGACGGGGCGCGTCCGGCCAGCCCGACGAGGCCTTGAGCCCGGCCAGCGCGGCACTGGCCGAACGGGCGGCGGCGTGCAGGTCGGGCACCTCGGGGCCGATCACGATCGGGCCCTCGCCGAAGCGGGCCACGACCGGCCTGGCCGCCTCCTCGACGCCCTCCGCGCCGCCCACGATCACGATCAGCCGGTCGGCCTGCACGCCGGCGAGCAGGTCCATGCCGATGCGGCGGCCCTTCTCGCGCAGGCCGTCGATCACCGCGCGCGGGTCGCCCTCGGGGGCGCGCCCGGCGATGACGACGACCGGCGAGGAGGTCCAGCCGAGCGCGGCCGCCCAGGAGTGGAGGCCGTCGTCGACCTCGCCGCGCACCAGGGCGTCGACGATCAGCGCCTCCAGGCGGGAGTCCCAGGAGCCGCGGGCCTCGGCCTCGCGGGCATAGACGTGGGCGGCGGCGAAGGCCACGTCGCGCGTGTAGCGGAGCATGGCCTGCTGGAGCTGGTCCTCGCCGCCGGGGGCGGCCAGCTGGTCGGTCTGCGTCTCGACGACCTCGACCACCGCCCTGATGATGTCGACCGTCTGCTGGAGCGAGATGACCCGCTTGAGCTCGCGCGGGGCCGTACCGAAGAACTCGATGCTGGGGGTGGGGCGTTTCTCGTCGGCGTGCTGGAACCACTCGACGAACGCGGCTATGCCCGCCTGCGCCACCAGCCCGACCCAGGATCGGTCCTCCGCGCTGAGCGCGCGGAACCAGGGCAGCCGATCGTCCATGCGCGCCATGGCCGCGGTGCCGAGGGCGCCCATCGCGCGCTCAAGCCGCCGTGTGGTGTCTTCCCGGGTCGTCACCCTTCTAGGGTGCCAGGTCGGTTCAGATGACCGCGACGGCGGTGATCAGGCCGATCGCCAGATGGGTCACCGCCAGCAGGCGCGCGCCGGGCTGCAGTTCGGGCTCCTTGACCAGCTCACGCACCTCGATGCCGACAATCTTGTCGAACACGAGCATCGCCACCGTCTGTACGGCGATGCCGACCAGGCCGAAGACCGCGGTGGTCGCCAGGCCCTCGACGAGGCGGCCGCCGGAGGCCCAGATGGAGGCGGCCACGATGAGGCCCACCGCCGCCAGGCCCGAGGTGGTCAGGAGGGTGGCGTTGGGGTTGCGGTCGGTCTTGATGATCTGGCTCAGCTTGCCGGGGATGGCCAGGTCGATGACGTAGAAGCCGACGATCATCAGGATGACGCCGAGCGCGGCGTAGGAGGCGATGAATCCGGCGCCGCGGGCAAGGGTTTCGAGAAGGGTCACGTCAGCTCGCTATCCGGTGAGGTACGAAGGAGGAGGTGTCGTCGGTGATGTAGCCGGTGGTCTCCCGGATGCCCAGGCCGGCCGACTCGTCGGCGACGACCCAGGCGCCCAGCACGGGACGCTGGCCGTCGAAGACGGGCAGGGCCTCGAAGCCCTGGTAGACGTAGCCTTCCGCGCCGTAGGTCCCGGTGGTCTCCTGGCCGCCCGTGGGGGTCACGATGCGCATCGAGGCGCCTTCCCTGCCGAGCAGCGGCTTGGCGATGTAGGACGACATCTCGCGCGGCCCGTCGAGGTAGGCGGGCAGCAGGTTCGGGTGGCCGGGGTACAGCTCCCACAGGAGCGCCAGCAGCGCCTTGTTCGACAGCAGGGTCTTCCACAGCGGCTCGATCCAGGTGGCGTGCCGTACCGCGTGCCTGCCGAAGTCGTCGGCCAGCATCCACTCCCACGGATAGAGCTTGAACGCCGACCGGATCCAGCGCTGCTCCAGGTCCACGAAGCGGCGGCCGGCGCCGTCCCAGCCGATGTCCTCCATGGCGATGGCGACGGTGGGGCGTCCGGCCTGCTCGGCGGTCTCCTGCAGGTAGGCCAGCGTCATGGCCTCCTCGCCCGTCTCGTCCATGTTGGTCCAGGCGAAGTGAGTGGGGCCGGGTGGCAGCCGCAGGTCCTTCCAGCGGTCGATGAGCCGCTCGTGGACGGAGTTCCACTGGTCGTCATCGGGGTGGGTGTCCTTCAGCCAGAACCACTGCACCACCGACGACTCCACCAGCGAGGTGGGCGTGTCGGCGTTGTACTCCAGCAGCTTGGCCGGGCCCGTCCCGTCGTAGCGCAGGTCGAAGCGGGCGTACAGGTGGTCGTCGCGCCGTTCCCACGAGCGGGCGACGTCCTCGCGCGCCCACTCGGGGATGGCGAAGTCGGCGTAGCGGCCGGTCGAGACCACGTGCTCCACCGCGCGCAGGCACATCTGGTGGAGCTCCTCGACCTGCGACTCCAGTGCCAGGACCTCGTCCATGGTGAAGACGTAGTGGGCGGACTCGTCCCAGTAGGGCCGGGTCAGTCCCGCCGGGTGCGCGGCCCGGTGGTAGGCCAGGCCCTGGCTCTCGATCGTCTTCTCCCACCCGTCGCGGGGCGTGCCCGTCTCGCGTCGCACCGCTCAGCCTCCCACCGTCGTACGCCCGCCGAAGCCGTCGCGCGAGATGCGGCCCGACTTGCCGATCTCGTCGCCGTCGCGGGTGGTGATGTGGACGCCGCGCGGGCGCCGGGGCGAGCCGTCGGTGACGTGGCGATTGGTTCTGGTTCCGCCGTAGTACCACATGTACGTGCCGTGCCTGCCCGCTCCGTCGCACTTCTCGTCGCCGGCCACCGTGTAGCGGCCGTCGTCCTCGCTGTCGCGCACCACGCAGTGCGCGGTGACCTCGTCCTCTTCGTCGTCCTCGTGCACGGTCACCGGTGACCGCTCGTACACCGGAGGCGGTTGCTGCGCGCAGGCGCCGAGCATCAGTGCCGACAGCGTGGCCACCGCGCCGATCGAGACGTTCTGGGAGGCCAGGCGCCGGCTCACATCAACTGCCCCCGCTCCAGCGGCTGCCGAAGCCGCCCCGCTGGATGGACTTGCCGTCGCGGCTGCTGATCGTGACGTTGGAGGGCCGGATCGTGCTGCCGCCGTGGACGAGGGCGCCGCTGCGGGTGCCGCCGTAGTACCAGTGGTAGGCGCGGTAGGCGCCGCCGGAGGAGTAGTGGTCGTCGTCGCAGTAGTCGTCGTCGACGACCTCGTAGGATCCGCTGTTCAGGCTGGTGGCCTCGACGCAGTCGGCGGTCACGTCGTCGTCGCCCTGAGCCGCGCAGTAGCCGACCACCACGACCGACACGATGCCGATCACGGTCAGTGTGATCACCTTGGAGGACTTGCCTGGGCGGGCGGCTGGCGGGGCGGTCATCGAGCTCCAGATCTATGGTGGCCAGTTAGCCTATCGATGCTGTTTGTCCGCTTCAATCTCTATAAGTCATCGCTTTCAAAACGCTTGAGTCCCTGGTTGGGGTATTTGTCTACCTATGGATCCGGTGCAGGCTCTACGGGACATCGCCTTTCTGCTGGAGCGGGCGGGCGAGCCGACCTATCGCGTGCGCGCCTTCCGCCGCGCCGCCGCCGTCGTCGCGGACCTGCCCCCCGACGAGCTGGTACGGCTCGCCGAGTCGGGCGCCCTCGCCGGCCTGCCCGGCATCGGCAAGGTCACCGCGCTGGCCGTCACCGAGGCGCTCGCCGGGCAGACGCCCACCTATCTGCGGCGCCTGCGGGCCACCGAGGGCAGCGACCTGGACGCCGACACCGCCGCCCTGCGCGCCGCGCTCCGAGGCGACCTGCACAGCCACTCCGACTGGTCCGACGGCGGCTCGCCGGTCGAGGAGATGGCGGCCGCCGCCAAGTCGCTCGGCCACGAGTACCTGGCGCTGACCGACCACTCGCCCCGCCTCACCGTCGCCAACGGCCTGTCGCCCGCCCGGCTGAAGCGCCAGCTCGACCTGGTGGAGCGCCTCAACGAGGAGCTCGCGCCGTTTCGCGTCCTGACCGGCATCGAGGTGGACATCAACCCCGACGGCACCCTCGACCAGGAGCCCGAGCTGCTGGACCGGCTGGACGTCGTGGTCGCCAGCGCGCACTCCAAACTGCGCATGAACCGCTACGAGATGACCCGCAGGATGGTCACCGCCATCGCCAACCCGCGCGTGGACGTGCTCGGCCACTGCACCGGCCGGATCGTCAAGGCCGGGACCAAGCGGGGCGGGCTGCGGCCGGAGTCGGAGTTCGACGCCGAGCTGGTGTTCGAGGCGTGCAGGCGGTTCGGGGTGGCGGTGGAGATCAACTCGCGGCCCGACCGGCTGGACCCGCCCAAGCGGCTGATGCGGCAGGCGTACGAGTGGGGCTGCCTGTTCTCGATCGACTCCGACGCGCACGCGCCGGGGCAGCTGGACTGGCAGCGGTTCGGGTGCGAGCGGGCCGCCCTGTGCGGGATCGAGCCCGAGCGCATCGTCAACACGTGGCCACTGGATCGGCTGCTGGAGTGGACCCGCGGGTGACCACCTGGCGGTGAGGACAGAAGAACCTGCCCCGAAGTGCGGGAACCCCGAGTTTGTCGGTGCTGCGGCGTACCGTCGGGATCGTGAACCGGACTGATCGGCTCTACGCCCTGGTGGAGGACCTGCGCGCGATCGCCCCCAGATCCCGTTCGGCGAGGGAGCTGGCCAAGCGGTTCGAGGTGAGCGCGCGCACCATCGAGCGCGACATCCTGGCGCTCCAGGAGTCCGGCGTGCCCATCTTCGCCTCGACCGGCCGCAAGGGCGGCTACGCGATCGACAAGAAGATGTCGCTGCCGCCGCTCAACTTCACCCCGCCCGAGGCCGTCGCGATAGCGGTGGCGTTAAGCCGCGCCGGCGACGACCAGCCCTTCGCCCAGCAGGCCCGCAGCGCCCTGCGCAAGGTCGTGGCGGCCATGCCGGGGCCCGAGGGCGAGCTGGCCAGGGAGCTGGCGCGGCGGGTGCGGCTGATGGCGCCGGCCGACCCGCCCGAGGAGATCCTGCCGCTCGGCGGCGAGGGCGTCTCGCGCGCCATCGAGGACGCGCTGCTGCGCCGGCGCGTCCTCAGCCTCGACTACGTCGACAGGAAGGGCGCCCTGACCACCCGGGAGGTGGAGCCGGGGGTGTTCCTGGGCGGCCGGGGCGGCTTCTGGTATCTGGTGGCCTGGTGCAGGCTCCGCGACGACGTGCGGGTCTTCCGCCTCGACCGCATCGCGGCCGCCTCCGTCACCGCGGAGAAGGCGCCGGAGCGGCCGCTCGAAGGCTTCGCCACGGACGTGCCGGAGATGATCGTGCGCGGCACGGTGATCGACTAATCATTCGAAAACACCGACATAGGGTTGTCGCATCCATGTTTTATCGTTGTCTTGTTCGAAAAGCGAAGGAGGACAACGTGGATAACACCGTCACCTGGTTCGAGGTGGCCACTGACGACCCCGACGGAGCCGAGCGCTTCTACGGCGGGCTGTTCGGATGGACGTTCACGCCCGGCGGGGGCGACGGGCCGGACTACCGCATGATCAGCTCCGCCGGCGCGGAGCGGCCCTCAGGCGGCCTGTTCAACACCAAGGGGGAGTTCCCCGCTCACGCGGTCTTCCACGTGCAGGTCGCCGACGTCGAGGCCGCCTGCGCGCAGGCCGAGTCGCTGGGGGGCAAGGTCGTCACCAAGGTCATCGACGACGGGGCGGGCACCGACTTCGCCTACCTACGGGACACCTCGGGCAACCAGTTCGGCGTGTTCCGCCAGAGGGGCTGACGCGACGGCCGGGCACATCGCGGCGCTTCCCCCGCCGCCCCGCCCGGCCGGTGGCGCCGGTCACCACCCGCCCTGGGCACGCCGCCTCCCGCCGAACGGCGGCGCGCCCAGGGCCATGCTCTAGCGCTCGCAGGTCGCGTTCTTCTGCGGGACCGTGCCCTGCAGCAGATAGCCGTCCACGATGCCCTTGACGCACTGGCTGCCCGACAGGTACGCCCCGTGCCCCTCACCGGTGTAGGTGACGAGCGTGGCGGTCTTGAGCTGTTCGGTGAGCTTGGGCGCCCATTCGTACGGCGTCGCCGGGTCGCCCTTCCCGCCCACCACCAGGATGGGCCCCGACCCGGTGGCGTCCACGTGCCTGGCCTCGTCGCTGCCGGGCACCGGCCAGATCGAGCACAGCTGCCCGGCCCCCGCGCTCCCGAACAGCGGCGAGATCTTCAGGGCGGCCGCCTCGGTCCGGTCCAGCGTCGCCTTGTCCGGGCGCTCCGCGCTGTCGACGCAGGTGATGGCGGGGAAGCTGGTCATCTGGGTGGTGTACTTGCCGTCCGGCGTGCGGCCCGTGTAGGAGTCGGCGAGGTACATGAGCGCCTCGCCCTCGCCCTTCATGGCCTGGCTGACAGCGGTCTCCAGGAAGGGCCAGGTCAACTCCGAGTACAGGGCCGCGGCCACGCCGGTCGAGGCCAGGCCCTGGGTGAGGTCGCGGTCGCCGACCTTGATCGGCTTCTCGGACAGCTCGGTCATGAGCCGGTCCACGTTCTTGTTGCCCGCCTCGACGCTGCCGCCGAGCTCGCAGCCCTCCTTCACGCACGCCTTCAGGAAGCTCTCGTACGCCTTCTGGAATCCGGCGGTCTGGACGAGGGTGCGCTGCTCGAAGGTGACGGTCGGGTCGAGGGGAGCGTCCAGGACCATCCGGCCGACGTTCTTCGGGAACAGGGTGGCGTAGACGCCGCCGAGGAGCGTGCCGTACGACATGCCGAGGTAGTGGAGTTGCGCGTCGCCGAGTGAGGCGCGCATGCGGTCCATGTCGCGGGCGGCGCTGACGGTGCCGACGAACGGCAGGATCTTGCCGGAGTCCTGCTCGCACAGGCTCGCGAACTTCTTGTTCGCCTTCGTGCTGGCCGCGTTCGTCTCCGCGTTGGCGGGCAGCGTGTTCATGGCGGTGAACGTGTCCATCTCCGCGCTGCCGCCGCATCGCACGCCGGAACTGCGCTCGACGCCGCGGGGATCGAAGCTGACCAGGTCGTAGCGGGCGTTCAGCGTGCCGAACGACTTGGCCGCCTGGGCCAGCGTGTCGACGCCGGAACCGCCGGGGCCGCCGAAGTTGAACAGGAGCGAGCCGATCCGGTTGGCCTTGTCGGTGGCCGGGACGCGGATCAGCGCGATGTCCAGCTTGTCGCCGTCCGGCTTGGTGTAGTCGAGCGGGACGGACAGTTTGCCGCACTGCTGGGTGGCGTCTTCCTTGGCGGGCGGCTGGCCATCGGGACGGACGATGTCCGTGCAGGCACCCCAGTTGATCTTCTCCGGGGGAGCGACGGCCTGCGGCTCCGCGGTGCTGGTACAGGACGTGGCCAGCACGGAGAACGTGACGACGGCAAGAACACGGCGCATATAAGGCATTCCCCTCGTGTCGCAAGGGGGAAGTAGAGCCCACAATACGCGAAAAGGGGGAGGCGGCACGCACCCCTCCTGAACGTGCCGCCTCATCTTCTCTCACGAAGGTGACGCCCGAATATGACGGCGCTCCCGGAAAAAACTTCCCGGGAGCGCCAGATCGTCGTCAGACGCCCATGGACTCGGCGTCGTTGCTCTCCGCGCCGCCGGCCTCGGTGACGCCGTTCTTCAGGTGGTAGCGGGCGATCGCCTCGCGCAGCACCTCACCGTCGAGCTCGCCACGCTTGACGAGCCGCGTGAGCACGGCCAGGGTGATCGAGGCCGCGTCCACGTGGAAATGGCGGCGCAGGGCCGAGCGCGTGTCGGACAGCCCGAACCCGTCGGTGCCCAGCGAGCTCCAGTCACCCGGCACCCACTGCGCGATCTGGTCCTGCACGGCCTTCATGTAGTCGCTGACGCCCACGAACGGCCCCTGCGCGCCGGACAGCTTCTGCGTGACGTACGGCACGCGCTGCTCGGCGTCCGGGTTGAGCAGGTTGTGCTCCTCGCAGGCCAGCGCGTCGCGGCGCAGCTCCGTCCACGAGGTCGCCGACCAGACGTCGGCCGACACGCCCCACTCCTCGGCCAGCAGGCGCTGAGCCTCCATGGCCCACGGCCCCGCCACGCCCGAGGACAGGATGTTGGCCTTCGGCCCCTGCGTCTGAGGCCCTTCGGCGAACTTGTACAGGCCCTTGAGCAGCCCCTCGATGTCGAGGTTCGCCGGCTCGGCGGGCTGGATGTAGGGCTCGTTGTAGACGGTGAGGTAGTAGAAGACGTTCTCCTGCTCCTCGCCGTACATCCGGCGCAGACCCTCCTTGACGATGTACGCGGTCTCGTAGGCCCAGCTCGGGTCGTAGGAGACGGCGGCCGGGTTCGTCGAGGCGATGAGCGGCGTGTGGCCGTCCTCGTGCTGCAGGCCCTCGCCGTTCAGGGTGGTGCGGCCGGCGGTGGCGCCCAGCAGGAAGCCGCGCGTCATCTGGTCGGCCATCTGCCACATCTGGTCGCCGGTGCGCTGCCAGCCGAACATGGAGTAGAAGATGTAGATCGGGATCATGTGCTCGCCGTGCGTGGCGTACGACGTGCCGACCGCCGTGGCCGAGGCCATCGAACCGGCCTCGTTGATCCCCTCGTGCAGGATCTGGCCCTGCTCCGACTCCTTGTAGGACAGCAGCAGTTCCCGGTCCACGGCCTCGTAGGTCTGGCCGTGCGGGTTGTAGATCTTGGCGCTCGGGAACATGGCGTCCATGCCGAACGTCCGCGCCTCGTCCGGGATGATCGGCACGAACCGCTTGCCGATCTCCTTGTCGCGCATGAGGTCCTTGAGCAGGCGGACGAAGGCCATCGTCGTGGCCACCTGCTGCTTGCCAGAACCCTTGGAGAACTGCTGGTAGACCTCGTCGCCGGGCAGCTTGACCGGCTTGGCGCGCAGGACCCGCTTGGGCAGCACGCCGCCGAGCGCCGCGCGGCGCTCCTTCATGTACTCGATCTCCGGGTCGTTCTCGCCCGGGTGGAAGTACGGCGGCAGGTCGCCTTCCAGAGCCGAGTCCGGGATCGGCAGGTACAGCCGGTCGCGGAACTCCTTGAGCTCGGCCTTGGTCATCTTCTTCATCTGGTGCGTGGCGTTGCGCGCCTCGAAGTCCTTGCCCAGCGTCCAGCCCTTGATGGTCTGGGCGAGGATGACCGTCGGCTGGCCGACGTGCTCGCGGGCCGCCTTGAACGCCGCGTAGACCTTGCGGTAGTCGTGGCCGCCGCGCGACAGCTTGCGGATGTCGTCGTCGGTCAGGTGCTCGACCATCTTGCGCAGGCGCGGGTCGCCGCCGAAGAAGTGCTCGCGGATGTACTCGCCGGACTCGACCGAGTACGTCTGGAACTGGCCGTCAGGCGTCGTGTTCATCTGGTTGACCAGCACGCCGTCGACGTCGGCGGCCAGCAGCGGGTCCCAGTCGCGGCCCCAGACGACCTTGATGACGTTCCAGCCGGCGCCGCGGAAGTATGACTCCAGCTCCTGGATGATCTTGCCGTTGCCGCGTACCGGGCCGTCGAGGCGCTGCAGGTTGCAGTTGATGACGAACGTGAGGTTGTCGAGCTCCTCACGCGCGGCCAGGCCGATCGCGCCGAGCGACTCGGGCTCGTCCATCTCGCCGTCGCCCAGGAAGGCCCAGACGTGACTGCGGCTGGTGTCCTTGATCTGGCGGTTGAGCAGGTAGCGGTTGAACCGCGCCTGGTAGATCGCGCTGATCGGGCCCAGACCCATGGAGACAGTGGGGAACTCCCAGAAGTCCGGCATGAGCCGCGGGTGCGGGTAGGAGGGCAGGCCGTGGAAGCCGTGGCTCAGCTCCTGGCGGAACGCGTCGAGCTGAGCCTCGTTGAGGCGGCCCTCCAGGAAGGCGCGGGCGTAGATGCCCGGCGCCGCGTGTCCCTGGAAGAAGACCTGGTCACCCGACTCGCCGTGGTCCTTGCCGCGGAAGAAGTGGTTGAAGCCGACCTCGTACAGGGAGGCGGCCGAGGCGTAGGTGGCGATGTGGCCGCCCACGTTGGTGCGCGCGTTGGCCCGGGAGACCATGACCGCCGCGTTCCACCGGATGTAGGCCCGGATGCGGCGCTCGACGTGCTCGTCGCCGGGGAACCAGGGTTCGCGCTCCGGCGGGATCGTGTTGAGGTAGTCGGTGCTGCGCAGGCCCGGCACGCCGACCTGGTGCTCGCGGGCGCGCTCCAGCATGCGGAGCATCAGGTAGCGGGCGCGGGTGCGGCCCTCCGCCTTGACGACGTTGTCGAGCGACTCGAGCCACTCGTTGGTCTCGCTGGGGTCGACATCAGGCAGCTGGCTGGGTAGGCCGTCGCTGATGATCGAGAAACGCTGGCGTCCGGAAGCCACTGGGTCTCGCCTTCCGAGGTCTGATGTCTGGGTCGTGGGTCGCCTTCCATCCTGGTCGCTTGCCGTAGAAAGTGCATCTCTACTCACGAGTAACCAGGACGTCCCTGCTGGCAGGAGCCCAAGGGGTGGCCTAGACCACCGATGGTAGGACGAATCGCCACCACAGGTTACATCGGCATGCCAATTTAACAAGACTAGAAAAGCTACGAGATTTCCCGATTTGCCAGCCCGAATCGTGATGGCCTGCCGCGGGGGTCGGCGCAGAGCTTAGAACACCCCCTTTCCGGGTCGGCGACCGGGCAAAACCGACGGGCTTGTGGTGGATGGGCGCGCCCTTCAGGTCTACCCCGGAGAGATGGCGCGCGAGTGGAGAACCGCTGGTGCACCCCTCAAGCCCCCTCGCCCCCCTTCGGCCCCCTCGGCCTGCTTGTGTCGCATACTGTCCGTCCCACCCCACTCGTCGGCTCTGCCCGGGGGGCGCGCCACCCCCACGCTCTTTCCGCGCCGCGTCGGCGGGATGGGGGTACGGCGGAGCTCGGCGCCCCTCAACGGCGCCCAGCCGAAGCCCTGCGGAGACCGGTGGGTTGCTGTGGGCCGGACATCGAAGGCGGGGGGCGGGGGGCGGGGGGCCGTGGGAAGGGGGATACGAAGGGCCGTGGCGGCGGGGACCACGTCCGACGTGAGAAGCGACCCCCACGATCGGCGCCCGCCCACGGCGGTGGGTGGCGTGGGAGCGGCACCGCCGTAACGGAAACGCGTGGGTTGATCTTGAGGAAACAAGCAAGTTGATCTTGGGGGAAGTAACGTTTGGGTCAGGATTGCGGCGCGCTCCGATGGGAGTGCCGGTTGCACCTCTTTCCCAAGCGCGTCTGTCGTACCAATGTGTGAAGTATGAACGCGACGGTAGGCGACCGGCTCCTCATGCACGGGAACACCGTTGGCGAAGGGGACCGGCGCGGAGAGATCATCGAGGTTCGCGGGACGGAAGGCGGACCGCCGTACATCGTACGGTTCGACGACGGGCACACGGGGCTGGTCTTTCCCGGCCCTGATGCGGTCGTTGTGCCTCAGTAGGATTTCCGTGTGGAATCCCAGATCATCTCGCTGACCACCGGGTCACGCGAGACGGTGCACGACATCACCCCGCAGTGCGCGGAGTTCGCGCGTGAGCAGGGCGGCGACGGGCTTTTGCATGTCTTCGTCCCGCACGCGACCGCCGGGGTGGCGCTGATCGAGCTCGGCGCGGGCAGTGACGACGACCTGTTGTCCGCGCTGGCCGGCCTGCTGCCCGCCGACGATCGCTGGAGGCACGCGCACGGTTCGCGCGGTCACGGACGGTCGCACGTCATGCCCGCGCTGATTCCGCCCTATGCGACGGTGCCGGTCCTCGGGGGACGGCTGGCGCTGGGAACCTGGCAGTCGATCGCGGTCGTTGACCTGAACGTCGACAACCGTGAACGCCACGTTCGTCTGTCGTTTTTGTCGGGTTGATTCGGACGGTCCTGTCGCCGTACCCGTGGCGACCGTTGACGACTGAGGGTCACAGCGTGTGGACTGTCCCGAAGCGATAAACCGCAAAATGCGGGGCCACTCAAGCAGGAGGGATAAACGTGAGCGCGACCGCGGGTCAGGCGCAGGGCGAGCGCGGCCTGGCCGAACGACTCGGCCTCAAGCCGGGTCAGGTGGTGCAGGAGATCGGTTGGGACGAGGACAGCGACGAAGAGCTTCGCTCGTCAATCGAGAACCTGACCGGCAATGAACTGCTCGATGAGGACAGTTACGACGTCGTAGACGTGGTGCTGATGTGGTGGCGCGACGGTGACGGCGATCTCTTCGACGTTCTGAGCGATGCCATGCGATCACTCGCAGAGGGCGGCCAGATCTGGCTGCTGACTCCCAAGGCCGGTCGCGACGGCCATGTGGAGCCGAGCGACATCGGGGAGGATGCCGCTACCGCGGGCCTTTCGCAGACGAGCAGCATCTCCGCCGCACCCGATTGGTCGGGGACCAGGCTCGTCGGCCCCAAGGGCCGACGCTAGGGAGCAGAGCGCCTGCCATGATGGCCGTGTGAACCCACTGGTAGGCGCCCTAGCTCCCGACTTCGAACTCCAGGACCAGCACGGCGCCCCGGTCAAGCTCTCCGCCTTCCGGGGCCGCGAGGTCGTGCTGGTCTTCTACCCGCTGGCCTTCAGCAACGTCTGCAACAGCGAGTTGTCAGCCTTGCGGGACTTTGTCACGGACGCGCAAATTCTGACTGTCTCCGTAGACTCTCTTTTCTCCCATCGTGCATGGGCGGACCAAGAGGGCTACACATTCCCACTGCTGTCGGATTTCTGGCCACACGGACAGGTCGCGCGGGCGTACGGTGTGTTCGATGAGCAGAAGGGGCTCGCGCAGCGGGGGACCTTCATCATCGACGGCGCGGGCGTGGTCCGTTGGTCGGTCGTGAACCCGATCGGCACGGCGCGCGACGTGGCCGACTATGCCAAGGCACTCGCCGAGATTTCGTGACAACGGAGGATGCGATGCCCTGCTACAACTGCGGGGCCCGGCAGACCGACCCGGTACGCGGCGCGAGCCCCTGGAAGCGCGGGGTGCGCGACGAGTCCCAGGTGCTCATCTGCCCGGACTGCCAACGGCTGCACGACCTCGACCTCGACACGTGCGGCACCTGCGGGTCCAGCGCGTTGATCTGCCGGTTGGGTGAGGTCGAATGCCGCTCGTGTGGTTCTGTCCGGCAGGCGCGATCGGGGGATCCGCTGGTGCCAGAATCGCCGCCCGGCCTGTCGGCCGAGGTCGAGGCCGCTCTGAACCGGGTGCTGGGCCGGGCGTGACGGTCTCCGGGCGGCCACACTTTTTCCGGACATATGCTGAGCTGCGCTATCGTCTCCTTTCGTGTCCGCAATGAGTTCGTTCGTCGTCGCGCTCGACGTCGGTGGCACGTCCATGAAGGGCGGCCTGGTCAGCGAGTCCGGCGTGGTGCTCCTCACCGAGCGCCGCCCGACCCCCCGCGAGGAGGGGCCGGCCGCCGCGGTGACGGCGATCCGCGACTTCATCAGCCATCTCGCCGCATCCGGTGACGGCATCCCGTCCGGGGTGGGCCTCGCCGTACCCGGGCTGGTGTCGGAGAACTCCGCGGTCTACTCCGCGAACATCGGCTGGCGCGACGTGCCCGCCGCCGACTTCACCGCCCTCGATGTTCCGGTACGGCTCGGCCACGACGTCCAGACCGGCGGCCTGGCGGAGAACGTTCTGGGCGCCGGGCAGGGGGTGGACGACTTCCTCTTCCTGCCGATCGGTACCGGAATCGCCGGGGCCCTGATCCTGCGCGGCGAGCCGTACGGCGGTTCGTCCGGATGGGGCGGCGAGATCGGCCACATCCCGGTCTTCCCGGACGGCGAGCAGTGCGCCTGCGGGCAGTTCGGCTGCCTGGAGACCTATGCGTCGGCCGCCTCCGTGGGCCGCCGCTACAGCCAGCGTGCGGGCCTGTCCGGTGTGAAGGCGGAAGAGGTCGTGGCCTCCGACGACCCCCTCGCCGTGGAGGTCTGGGACGAGGCGGTGGAGGCCCTCTCCCTGGCCCTGGCCACCTACACCCTCCTCCTGGACCCCAGCATGATCGTCCTGGGCGGCGGACTGGCAGAGGCGGGCCCCGCCTTGTTCGACCCGGTACGCACCCGGCTCGTGAAGCGCCTGGCGTTCCGCGACGCGCCCCCGCTGGTGCCGGCGGCGCTCGGGGTGGACGCCGGCATGCTGGGCGCGTCCCTGCTGGGCTGGCGCGCCGCCGGCCGCCCCGACCTCGGCCCCGGCTGGACGGTCAATGTGCGCTCGGCGCCGTTGGTGTCGTAAGGTGTAGTGCCGTTCGGGACGATTAGCTCAGCGGTAGAGCACTCGCCTTACAAGCGAGGGGTCACTGGTTCGAACCCAGTATCGTCCACCTGCACTTTCAAGCCCCGCAGCGATCATGTTGCGGGGCTTTCATGCCATTCGCGTGCCACTAGATCGGGTTGATCATGGTGTCCGCGATCCTTCTGTCGGCCTCCGCCGTACCGTGCTGGTAGATCAACGCGGCGCGTACCGAGTCGTGTCCCATGTGGTCCATGAGGTCCCTCAGACTTGCGCCCGTACTGGCCGCGATCGACGGTTCTAGAGGCTTCCGCGCCCTTGGCAGCATATTTGACGATGTACCGAGGCCACACCGCCGTCATCCATGGCCCACGCCAACGGCCGCCCGATCGAGGTCACCGAAGCCAAGGCACCGGCCGACCGCTACGAGATCGCCTACCACCGCGAAGTGGCCAACACCCCGGACATCGACCTCACCCCCAGGAACTCAGCGACAACGGCATCGACCTGGTGATCTAGGCGCGGCCGTACAACTCGCGAAAGTAACTGGTGCACCGAGGCAACCGGCGGGCCGCCTCCTCGTCGTCGTCAAAGTCCCATTCCTCGTCGGTGGGATTGGGCAGAGCCTCCAACACATAACCCCGAGCCTGGAGGGCATCCGCAAGGGCGTCCCCGTCCAGGCCTGTCACCTGTGGCCACACTTTGACGGCTACATAGTCGAGTTCCTCGAACCCCGGCAAGTCCTCGTCAGTGCGTGGAAGGCGATGACGTTGAAGGTGGAGAAAGCTCTGGACCTCTGGCACCTCGGCGAGGGTGTCCGGATCGCTGGTCACCCGCTCGAAAGTCTCGCGGCCAAGACCGACGAGCCACATGTGGAAATACCAAACGCTGTCGAGGCCACCCACCAGATCCAAGGCGCGTGCGGCTCCCCAGACCATGTACGTGTCGGCTTTGAGCCGGGCCTCCTGCATCCACGAGGCGAAATCAAGGATCTCTTCGACAGGTTGCCTCGCCAGCTTCCCGTGGAGCCACCTCAAACGCCCGTCCTTCGTGCTGGTCTCACGCGCGGACTGCTCAATCAGCTCCCAGAAGGCGTCGACATTCATGGCGGGTGATCCTGGCACACGAATGGACGACGTGGCCATCGTCAGTCAGGCGGCGAGGTGGTTCAGCGTTTCTTTACGGGTTCAAGGGCTCGCTTCGCTCGCCGCGCCGCCGCCCGCTCCGGGCGGCCAGCGCGCCGGGCATGCGGCCTGGGGGCCGGTCCCGGCGCGCGCCGCCCACCGCTCCAAGGCGGCGCCAAAGCGATCAAGCCCTTCCCTGCAGAAGTCTGGATCAGCAAGGCCGTTTCCGTCACCGGCCTCCACCGCTGCGCGGCCCGTGCGGGGTGCTTCGCATGGACGCCGGCCACGCCACTCTCTGGCAGATCACCCACGGGCCGAGGTCCGTACCCCCGCCCCCGATATCGCAGTGTTCGTGTCCCTCGGTCGGCGTCAACTCCGTCTGTACAGCACCCGCCGGACGCTCGCGTCCGGGAAGACGGAGTTGACACCTCGGTCGGGCCACACAGTCCGGCAGCCATCGGGGGCGGGGGAAAAGAGGCCTCGCAGCGCACCGCCTATTGGACATACCCGGCAAGCAGTGCGACCCAGGTCTGCCGCGTCCGCCTCAGCGACTCCCAGTCGGTCTCATGGATCTTCGCCACCGGCTCGCCTTGCACTATGCGCCGGATGAAGGCCCGGCCACCCGCCAGGCACAACTCGTACACTGTCGCCCGACACGCGCACGTCCAATCCTCCACCCGAACCCGCCTCCCACTTGGACCCGCCACGTACCACCGCAGCCGCCCACATCCCTGGCGCATCGGCCTCACATGCGGACTCAGACACTCGTCGAGATGGGTCATGAGGCTTCACGCCTGGTTGGTGCACATGGCGGGTGAGCTTGCCGCAACACTCTGTGGCGCAGGGCGATACGTGTGGCAGCGGTCTCGGGGACATCCGCCGGACAAGCGGCATAGACACGCCGCCCGGACCTGCCGGACACGCTTCCGCCCCACCAGCGGTAGACCAGGCCGTCAGTCCAGATGACCAGGTCGATCCAGACCGAGACCAGGGCGAGGCCGTAACCAGCGTGGATATCGGCCGCGATGCCGTGCGGTTCCAGCGCCCGGACCAGGCGTTGGGCGGCCCGTATCTCTCCCGGGACGACGTGGGCCATGGACATCTCCTCCCTCTGCGTGGACTGAGCGTCATCCAGGAGGGACAGTAGGTGCGCGTGCTGCGCAGGACCCGGAAGAGTTTTCCGGGGTCGGGGGCCAGGCCGACGTGAGGATGGTGAGCATGCGAGGAACGGCCAGGAACCTCACTATCGGCCAGCGCATCGCCTGGTACCGGCGGCGACGAGGACTCTCTCAGGAGGTCCTGGCCGGACTGGTCGGCCGCACCACGGACTGGTTGAGCAAGGTGGAGAACGACCGTATTTCCCTGGACCGGCTCTCGGTCATCAAGACGATGGCCAACGCCCTGGACGTCTCTCTAGGTGATCTCCTTGCCGAACCCAGCTTGTTCGAGTGGAGCGATGATCGGGGCAGCCATTCGATCCCGGCGCTACGGGCCGCACTCACGGACTACCGGCAGCTCTCGCCGATGGCCATCCGGATCGGGCAGGAGGAGCCGCCCGCATTGGCTGGGCTCGCAAGCGAGATCGCGGAGGTGTGGAAGGCGTACCAGTCGTCTCATTACACCAAGGTCGTGGAACGTCTTCCGGTGCTCCTGGCGCAGGCCCATCATGCCGAGCGCTCCTCTCACGGAGACGCTCGGCATGCTGCCTTGGGAGTGCTCGGCCACGTGTACCACGCCGCCGCCAGCATCCTGACGAAGGTGGGCGAGGCGGACCTGGCCTGGATCGCCGCAGAGCGCGGGCTCGCATACGCCCAGGAATCACGCAGCCAAGTCGTGACCGTCTCGCTTCTGCGCTCGGTCACGCATGCCTTGCTGGCCAATGGCCGCTACGGCGCCGCCATCCAGCTCACCAGCGACGCGGCCGCACTTCTTGATGACGACCTCCCCAAGGCGACACCGGACCTCCTGTCGGTATACGGCACGCTCTTTCTCGCCGGGTCCGTGGCCGCCGCGAGAGCGGAGGACCGCGCGACGACAAGGGCCTTCCTCGCCGAGGCGCAGGAGTCGGCCACACGACTGGGCACCGACGCCAACCACGCATGGACCGCATTCGGCCCCACCAATGTCGCCATCCACCGAGTGGCCACGGCGATCGAGTTGGGGGACATCCAAGTCGCCATCGACATCGGTCCTAAGCTCGACACCCGTGCCCTCCCCATTGAGCGACGCGTTCGGCACGCTCTCGCCGTCGCCCACGCCCTCAGTCTGTGGAACCGCACTGACGAAGCGCTCGCGACCCTGCTGGACGCCGAGAAGATGGCGCCCGAACAGGTCCGCTACCACTACCTTGGCCGTCAACTGGTGCTCTCCTGGATCAGAAGGCAGAAGGGCAAGCCGAGCTTCCAGCTCACCGACCTGGCGCGTCGCCTGCGGATCGTATGACGGGGCGACGTCGCGTAGGGTCGGGTGGGTGAGCGATCACGACGCGCCGCCGTTCGCCCGAGCCTTGGCCGCAGCCGGGGTCCTGTTCTTCGACCGCGACCGCCGGGTCCTCCTGGTCCAACCGGCCTACAAGGAGTACCGCGACATCCCCGGCGGGTACATCGAGCCGGGAGAGACGCCGTACGCAGCCAGTGTGCGCGAGGTACGTGAGGAACTCGGCATCGAGCCGCCGATCGGGCGTCTCCTCGTTGTGGACTGGGCACCCCATCCCGAGGAGGGTGACAAGATCCTCTTCGTGTTCGACGGCGGTGTGATCGACGAGGACACGCTCAAGCGGATCAGCTTCGCCGACAAGGAACTGACCGGCTACAGCTTCCACCCTGCCGACGAGCTGGACGGGTTGTTGATCGAGCGTCTTGCCCGCCGGGTCAGAGCCGCTGTGGCAGCCCGTGAGCAGGGCGAAACCGTCTATCTGGAGTACGGCCAAGCCGTCGCGGCCGAGTGACGAACTGCGTGACAATGGCCCCGGACACGGCTGGACGGCAGCGGACTCCCTCGGACCATAAGCCCAGGTGAGGGCACGAATCGGCGATGATCCAGCCCTCACCTGGTGTGACTTACAAGCGAGTGGTCACTGGTTCGAACCCAGTATCGTCCACCTGCACTTTCAAGCCCCGCTGCGATCATGCTGCGGGGCTTTCCGTCAGCGTGGGCGGCGGGTTTTCTTGGTGCGGCCTGACGGTGTGGCGCGGCTCTGGGCGGGCTTTCTTGGCTTGCGCTGTGTCGGCTTTTCCGGGGCGGTACGGCCGCGCGTGCTGTTGACCGTTCGGCCGCGGACGATGCCGATGAAGTCGTCCACCAGGTCGGTGGTCGCCTCTGTGGGCCAGGCCAGGGCGATCTGGGATTGGGGGGCGTCGGGGACCGGGCGGTAGGTGAGGTCCTTGCGGTGGTGGAGGCGTGCCAGCGACTGCGGGACCAGGAGAACGCCGGTGCCCGCCGCCACGAGCTCGATCGCCTCGGCTGTCGTGGGCGGGCGGGTGAAGGCGGGTTCGCCGGGCAGGGTCGTCCACTCGATGGTGTCGTCCAGCGGCTGGAGTACCTCTTCGCCGGACAGGTCCGCGATGGTCACCTCGTCCAGCGCGGCCGCCGCGTGGTCCTTCGGCACCACCACCACGGTGGTCTCGAGGTAGAGGGGGATCACGCTGAGGCCGTCGCGGTCGATCGGGAGGCGGACGAATCCGGCGTCGGCGCCGCCTTCGCGCAGCAGGGGCACGACCTCGGCGGCGGTGGTCTGGTGCAGGATGAGTGGCACCTCGGGCTTTCTCTCGGCCCAGATGTTGACCCATTTCGCGGGTGTCACCCCCGGCACGTACGCCAGCCGGAACCCCGTACCGTTCTGCCCACCGTTCACCCGCCCAGGGTACCGATGGCCGGAGACCACGTTCCGAGTGACTACCCTTGACGCCATGACCTCGCCCAAGACGAAGACCACCCAGACGATGAAGCCCGCGACCGCGGCCAAGAAGCTGGGTGTCCTGCTTTCGGCGACTCCCGCCGAGTTCCAGGAGGGCGTCGTCTCCAGGGACGAGCTGAACGAGCTGCAGTCCAAGCCTCCTACCTGGCTGGCCGACCTGCGGCGCAACGGCCCGCATCCCAAGCAGGTCGTCGCGGCGAAGCTCGGGGTCTCCATCTCCGGCCTGGCCAGAGGCGGCGTCGACCAGCCGCTCACCACCGCCGAGATCGAGGCTCTGAAGGTGGAGAACCCCGCGTGGCTGGAGCGTGAGCGGTCCGTTCAGGCCGAGTTGCGCAAGGAAGCACTCAAGGTCAAGCAGGGCTGACCGGCGTGTCCGCCGTGGACGACCGGGATCTCCCGCGGACCGTGGACGAAGCGGTCGCGGCGGAACGGGCAGGACGACCTCTGCGGTACCTGTTCTTCTGGGGGCACCGGCCGGATCGCGACGGTCAGGCCGGGCCCGGGTGCCTGTCGCAGTGGTGGCCGGCCTCCTTCACCGAGGACGGGCAGGTCTTCGCCACGGCCGAGCACTACATGATGGCGCACAAGGCCTGGCTGTTCGGCGATCACGCCGCCGCCCGCGCGATCCTCGCCGCGGCGCACCCCGGCGAGGCCAAGACGCTGGGCCGGGCCATCCGGGGGTTCGACGACGCGGTCTGGGCCGAGCATCGGTTCGGCATCGTGGTTCGAGGGAACGTCGCCAAGTTCGGGCAGCACGCGGGCCTGCGGGAGTTCCTGCTGGGCACGCGCGGGCGGGTGCTGGTGGAGGCCAGTCCCCGCGACCGTGTCTGGGGCATCGGACTGGCCGCCGCAGATGAGCGCAGTGCGAAGCCTTCGACCTGGGACGGGCTCAACCTGCTCGGGTTCGCGCTGATGGCTGTGCGGAACGGCTGGTGAATGCGCCTGGTCAACGTAAGTGAATGACTGGCGAATGACCGGTAAAACTCCGACAACCCCCGTGGATTGGGAAATATCTGCGTCATCTGGGATCGTTGAAGGCTCGGCGGCGTGGGGAGCGTCGCTACGGGCTGCGACCCGCCAACCGAGCGCGTGAGGTCACGTACCGGGGCCCGCATCGTCTACGCATGAGGTGAGCCTTGGTGGTCAATGCCGTGATTTCGCAGGATGCCGTCTTTCTGTCCGCCGGTGGGAACACTACCGCGCGGACTCTCGTGGACATTCTTCATGAGAGTGCCGCCGCCCACCCCCACGCGCCCGCGCTTGACGACGGCGTGAGCGTCCTCGACTACTCCCGGCTGACCAAAGAGGTGGCGCACCTGGCCGGCTCGCTGGGCGAGATGGGCATCGGGCCGGGGGAGCGGGTCGGGATCCGGGTGCCGTCGGGGTCCAACGATCTCTATGTGGCCATTCTGGCGGTGCTGACGGCGGGTGCCGCGTATGTGCCGGTGGACGCCGACGATCCTGAGGAGCGGGCCGAGCTCGTCTTTCAGGAGGCCGACGTCGCGGCGGTGATCGGCGCGGCGGGGATCGTGAGCAGGCGCCCCGCGGGGGCCGGCGCGCGGGCGCCGGAGCCTGAGGACGACGCCTGGATCATCTTCACCTCCGGTTCCACGGGCAAGCCCAAGGGTGTGGCGGTCAGTCATCGCAGTGCCGCCGCCTTCGTTGACGCGGAGGCCGGGCTCTTTCTCCCGCTCGGGCCTGGAGACCGGGTGCTGGCGGGGTTGTCGGTGGCCTTCGACGCCTCGTGTGAGGAGATGTGGCTGGCGTGGCGCAACGGCGCCTGCCTGGTTCCGGCGCCGCGCTCGCTGGTGCGCACCGGGATGGACCTCGGGCCGTGGCTGGTGGAGCGCGGGATCACGGTGGTGTCGACCGTACCCACGCTGGCGGCGCTGTGGCCGGTCGAGACGCTGGACGGCGTGCGCCTGCTGATCTTCGGCGGCGAGGCCTGCCCGCCCGAGCTGGCCGACCGGCTGAGTACCCCCGACCGGGAGGTCTGGAACACCTACGGCCCCACCGAGGCCACCGTCGTCGCGTGCGCGGCGCCGCTGGTCAAGGGGGAGCCGGTGCGGATCGGGCTGCCTCTGCGGGGCTGGGACCTGGCCGTGGTCGACCCGGCGGGCAGGCCGGTCGCCATGGGGGAGACGGGCGAACTGGTCATCGGGGGCGTGGGGCTGGCCCGCTACCTCGATGAGGACAAGGACCGGGAGAAGTACGCGCCGCTGGAGTCGCTCGGCTGGGACCGCGCCTATCGCAGCGGCGACCTGGTGGTGGCCGATCCCGAGGGGCTGCTGTTCGTCGGGCGGGCCGACGAGCAGATCAAGCTGGGCGGGCGGCGGATCGAGCTGGGCGAGGTCGACGCCGCCCTCCAGGCGCTGCCGGGGGTGACCGGCGCGGCGGCCGCGGTCAAGACCACGGCCTCAGGACACCAGCTTCTCGTCGGCTACATCGTGATAAATGGGGAAATATCCCACGCGCGGGAACAGCTGGAAGCCGTGCTGCCCGCCGCCCTCGTGCCGCGGCTGGCGGTCGTGGACCACCTGCCCACGCGTACCTCGGGGAAGATCGATCGCGACGCGCTGCCCTGGCCACTCGACGACGAGGACGAGGAGGCCGCCGACCTCGACGGACTCCAGGCATGGCTGGCCGAGCAGTGGCAGGACATCCTGGGCCAGCGGGTCAGCGGGCCCGACACCGACTTCTTCACCGCGGGCGGCACCAGCCTGGCGGCGGCGCGGCTGGTCTCGACGCTGCGCGGCAGGTATCCGGACGTGGCGGTGGCCGACCTCTACGACCATCCGACCCTCAGCGGGCTGGCCGACCGGCTCGAAGAGCTGGAGCAGCCCGTCGAGGAGAACACGCGCGTCGTGCTGCCGATGCCGCGCCGGGCGGCGCTGGTCCAGACGGCGCTGATGCTGCCGCTGCTGACCGTGCGCGCGATGCCCTGGGTGGTCGGCGCCCTCGTCGTGGGCAATCTGACGAACGTTCTCGCGGTCGGCTGGTGGTGGGTGATCGCGGGCGCGCTGCTGTTCCTGACGCCGTTCGGCCGCCTGTCGCTGGCGGCGGGCGCGGCGCGGCTCGTCCTGCGCGGCGTCGAACCGGGCGTGTACGCCCGAGGCGGCGCCACCCACCTGAGGGTCTGGTTCGCCGAGCAGTTGGCGGCGGGTCTCGGCGCGGGCGGTCTCGCCTCCGCACCCTTGATCACCTACTACGCGCGGGCGCTGGGCGCGCAGGTGGGCGAGGACGCCGACCTGCACACGATGCCGCCCATCACCGGCATGCTCAAGCTCGGCAGGGCCGCCGCGATCGAGCCCGAGGTGGACCTCACCGGCTACTGGCTCGACGGCGACCTGTTCAGGATCGGCGAGATCAGGATCGGGGCCGGCGCGACCGTCGGCGCCAGGTCGATCGTCCTGGGGGGCGTGCGGATCGGGAAGAACGCCCAGATCGCCCCCGGCTCGTCGGTCGGCGGCGACGTTCCGGCCGGGCAGCGGTGGGCGGGGGCGCCGGCCGTACGGAAGGGGAAGCTGACGCCCAAGGCGCCGGCGCCCCGCAGGTACCGCCGGTGGAGTGTGGCCTACGGCGTGTCCGCGATGGCGTTCAGCCTGATCCCGCTGCTGGCCGTGCTGCCCGGGATCGCCGTCCTCGGCCCGGCCGGCATCGCGGCCGCGACCGTCGTCTCGATGGTCAGCATGGCGCTGCTGCTGCTCGGGGCCGTCAGGCTGCTGTCGATCGGGCTGCGCGCGGGCAGTCACCCGGTGCACAGCCGTACGGCGTGGCAGGCCTGGGCGACCGAGCGCCTCATGTCCATGGCCAGGGTGTGGCTGTTCCCGCTGTACGCCAGCGGGCTCACCCCGATGTGGCTGCGCGCGCTCGGCATGAAGGTGGGCCGCGACGTCGAGCTGTCCACGGTGCTCGCGCTGCCCTCGATGACCGAGGTCGGCGACGGCGCGTTCCTGGCCGACGACACCAAGGTCGCCCCGTACGAGCTGTCCGGCGGCTGGATGCGCCTGGACCACGTGCGCATCGGCAAGCGGGCGTTCGTCGGCAACTCCGGCATGACCGCGCCAGGCCGCAAGGTGCCCAAGGACGGGCTGGTCGGCGTGCTGTCGGCGGCGCCGAAGAAGGCCAAGGCGGGTTCGTCCTATCTCGGGATGCCGCCCGTCAAGCTGCGCAGGACCGCCCAGAGCGGCGACACGGGACGTACCTACGACCCGCCGCTGCGCTTCAAGGTGGCGCGGGCGCTGGTGGAGGTGTGCCGGGTGGTTCCGGCGATCGCCACGGCCGCGCTGGCCGTGCTCGTCGTCACCGCGCTGGTCACGATCGCGCGCGACCTCCATCCGGCCGCCGCGGTGCTGCTGGGCGGCGTGGTGCTGGCCGCGGCCGGGTTCGTGGCGGCGGCGGTGTCCGTGGTGGCCAAGTGGGCGCTCATGGGCCGGATCCGGCCCGGCGACCGGCCGCTGTGGAGCGCGTTCGTCTGGCGCAACGAGCTGGCGGACAACTTCGTCGAGGTGCTCGCCGCGCCCTGGTTCGCCACCTCATGGCTCGGTACGGCCGGCCTGAACGTCTGGCTGCGCGCCCTGGGCGCCAAGATAGGCAGGGGCGTGTGGTGCGAGACCTATTGGCTGCCGGAGATCGACCTGGTCAGCCTGGGTGACGGCGCCTCGGTCAACCGCGGCTGCGTGCTTCAGACCCACCTGTTCCACGATCGGGTGATGAGCATCGATACAGTCGAGCTGGCTGAGGGTTCCACACTCGGCCCGCACGGGGTGGTGCTGCCCGCGGCCACGGTCGGGAGCAACACCACGATCGGCCCTGCCTCGCTGGTGATGCGCGGCGAGTCGCTGCCCGCGCGGACCCGGTGGTACGGCAACCCTGTCGCCGCGTGGCATCAGGCAGCGTGATCGACGGGAGGATGGTGCGGTACTTCCCCGACCGTGGCGACGACGGGTACTCCGTCCGGCACTACGACCTGGCACTCGACTATCGGCCGGGGCCCAACCGGCTGGCCGGCGTCGCCAAGCTGGACGCGGTCGCCGCCGAGCCGCTGGAGCAGGTGCGGCTCGACCTCGGCCCGCTGCACGTCTCCCAGGCGCTGGTCAACGGCATGCGCTGCCGGTTCACGCACGGCGGGGGCAAGCTCCGGCTGACTCCCGGCGGGCGGCTGCCCGAGGGGCGTGAGTTCACCGTCGAGGTCCGCTACTCGGGCAACCCCAGGCCGGTGCCCAGCCCGTGGGGCGGGCTCGGCTGGGAACAACTGGAGGACGGCGCGCTCGTGGCCAGCCAGCCGACCGGCGCGTCCTCCTGGTTTCCGTGCAACGACCGGCCTTCGGATAAGGCGACCTACCAGATCGCGGTGACGACGGCCACGCCGTACACGGTGGTGTGCAACGGGCAGCTCACCTCGACACGGCGGGCGGGCTCGCGCACGACGTGGGTCTACCACGAGACGGTGCCGATGGCCTCCTATCTCGCGAGCGTGCAGATCGGCCGCTACCAGCTCGGCGACCTGCCGGGTGAGGTGCCGCAGCGGCTGGCCGTGCCGGCGTCGGCGGCGGTGCGGGCGCGGCGGATGCTGGCCCGGCAGGACCGGATGATGCGGGTCTTCACGGAATGGTTTGGTCCCTACCCGTTCGCGGAGTACGCGGTGGTGGTGACCGAGGACGACCTGGAGATCCCCGTCGAGGCCCAGGGCATGTCGATCTTCGGGCCGAGCCAGCTCGCCGAGGAGCGGCTGGTGGCGCACGAACTGGCCCACCAGTGGTTCGGCAACAGCCTGACGCTGGCCCACTGGCGCGACATCTGGCTGCACGAGGGCTTCGCCGCCTACGCCGAGTGGCTGTGGTCGGAGGAGTCGGGCGGTGAGAGCGCCGCCTCGCACGCGCGCCGCTGGCACGCCGCGCTCAGCGCGCAACCCGCCGACCTCGTGCTCGCCGACCCGGGGCCGAAGCGCCTGTTCGACGACCGGGTCTACAAGCGGGGCGCGCTCACGCTGCACGCGCTGCGCGGGGTGCTGGGCGAGCCGGCGTTCCGCTCGGTGCTGCGCGAGTGGGCCGACGGGTACCGCCACGGCACCGTCAGCACCGGCCGCTTCACCGAACTCGCCGGCCGCTACGCCCCCGAGCCGCTGGACACGTTCTTCCTGTCCTGGCTCTATTCGGAACGGCTCCCGCCGCTGTCGTAGACCTCAGGACCGGACGAGGCGGGCGATCGCGTCGGCCGCCTCCTTGACCTTCAGCTGCGCCTCCTCGCCGCCCTTCTTGGTGGCCTCGGCGACGCAATGCGCCATGTGCTCCTCCAGGAGCGCCAGGGCGAACGACTGCAGGGCGCTGGTCGTCGCCGACACCTGGGTGAGGATGTCGATGCAGTACTTGTCGTCCTCGACCATCCGCTGAAGGCCCCTGGCCTGGCCTTCGATCCTGCGCAGCCGCCGTAGGTGCTCCTGCTTGTTCTCGGTGTATCCGTTCATGTGACCCCGTCCTCTCGTCACCCATCGCAACGTCATACCCCCCTACCGTATTTCCTCCCATGCCTTACGGGGGTAGGGTCTCCATAACCTGAACATCTATGTTCGACTTATGGAGGTGGTGGTCATGGGCCGCTGGGCCGTGCTGGGACTGCTGGGGCTGGCGCAGTTCATGCTGATCGTCGACATCACGGTGGTGCAGGTGGCGCTGCCCACGATCGGGAAGGAGCTCAGGCTCGACCGGGAGGCGCTGACCTGGGTGGTGACGACCTACACGCTGGTGTTCGGCGGGCTGATGGTGCTCGGCGGGCGGCTGGCCGACGCCTTCGGCGCGCGGCGCACGCTGCTGGCCGGGCTCGGGGTGTTCGCCGCGGCCTCGCTGGTGTGCGGGGTGGCGGGCGACGGGGCGACGCTGATCGCCGGGCGGGCGTTCCAGGGGGTCGGGGCGGCGCTGATGTCGCCGTCCGCGCTGGCCGTCATCACCCGGACCTACCACGGCGAGCTGCGCAACCGGGCGCTGGGAGTCTGGGGCGCCATCGGCGGGTCCGGCGCGGCCGTCGGCGTCCTGGCCGGCGGGCTGCTGACCGCGGGGCCGGGGTGGAGCTGGGTGTTCTACGTCAACGTCCCGATCGGGCTGGCGGTCCTGGCGGCGCTGCCCCGGCTCGTCGGACGGGACGAGGCCCATGCCGGCGGCCGCCGGGTCGACGTGCCGGGGGCGGCGACGGTGACGCTGGCCACCGCGCTGCTCATCTACGGGCTGGTCGGCGCGGGCGACGCCGGGTGGGGCGCGTTCTCCACGCTGGCCGCGCTGGGCGGGGCCGTACTCGGTTACGGGCTGTTCGTGCTGGTCGAGCGGAACGTGCGGACGCCGCTGATGCGGGCCGAGACGATGGCCAGGCGGGCCGTGGTCTCGGGGACGTTCGTGATGCTGGCGGCCACGGGCCTGATGCTCGGGCTGTTCTTCGTCAGCTCGCTCTACCTGCAGCACGTTCTCGGCTACGACGCGCTGACGACCGGGCTGATCTTCCTGCCGGTGGCCGTCGCGATCACGCTCGGGGCGAACCTCGGCGGACGGCTGGTCGGGAAGGTCGGCGGGCGGCCGGTGGCGCTGGTGTCGTTCGCGCTGACCGCGGCCGGCGCGGCCCTGATGACGCGGATCTCGCCGGACGCGAGCGTCTGGACCACGCTGGTGCCCGGGTTCGTGCTGGCGGCGTTCGGGATCGGGCCGGCGTTCGTCACGGCGACGACCACGACCATGGCCAACGTGCCCGCCGGTGAGGCGGGCGTCGCCTCCGGCGTGATCAACACCTTCCACGAGCTCGGCGGGTCGATCGGGGTGGCGGTGGTCTCCACGATGGCCGCGGCGAGCCTCGCGCCCGGGGCGTCCGGCGTCGAGGGCTTCACCGGGGCGCTGCTGCTGTGCGTGATCGTGGCCGCGGTGGCGGCCGTGGTCTCGTCGGTCCTGGTGCCGGCGGGCGTGCCGTCCGGGGTCACCGTGGGGCACGGCCACGGGCACGGCCACTGACGTTTCCGGATGTGGCGGGAAACATGCCGACGCCGGAAAAGTACTAGACGGAAGTTCTATTATAGTGACATCTTCAACTAAGGGGGCCCCGTAATCACATGAACCGGAGAGGGTTGACTTGTGAGCACGGTGCGAGAATGGGGGGCATGCGGGACGGCGACGATCTCCCTGATCGAGGGCGAGCGTGCTCTGCACGCCGAGGGGGACCTGAACACCGCACGTCACCACTTTGACGCCGCCTATCACGAGGCGGAGTGCGACGGCGACGCCGTGGCGCTCGCCAGGGCGGCACTCGGCCTCGGTGGCATCTGGGTGCACGAGCACCGCACCGCCGCCGAGGCGCAGACGATCCGCGTACGGCAGCGCCATGCCCTGACCCTGATCGACCCGCGCTCGCCGCTGGCGCTACGGCTGCGCGCCCGCCTGTGCGGCGAGGAGGACTACCGCGCGGGCCGCCACGCCGCGATCCTGGCCATGCTCACCCAGGCCAGGCACTCGGGCGACCCGGTGGCGCTGGCCGAGACGCTCAGCCTCGCCCACCACTGCGTCCTCGGCCCCGAGCACGGCGTGCTACGCCACGAGCTCGCCGAGGACATGATCGGCCAGGCCAGCAGGACCGGCCGCCGCGGCGACCTGATGATGGGGCTGATGTGGCGGACCGTCGACCTGTTCCTGGCCGGCCACCCGCACGCCGGACGCTCGCTCGACGAGCTGCGCGCGCTCCTGGACGAGACCGACCACCTGGCCGTCGGCTTCATCGTCAGCGCGATCGACGTGATGCTCGCCATCAGGGCCGGCCGCTTCGCCCAGGCCGAGAAGCTCGCCGCGGAGAGCGGGGAACGCGGCGCGCGGGCCGGCGACATCGACGCCGCGGGCTGGCCCAGCGGCCAGGTGGCGATCGTGCGCTGGTACCAGGGGCGCCTGCCCGAGCTGCTGCCGATCCTCACCGAGCTGGTGAACTCCTCGGTGCTCGGCGTCCTCGACTACTCCTACCTCGCCGCCACCGCCACGGCGGCCGCGGGGGCGGGGGAGCACCGCCTGGCCGTCAACATGCTGGCGCGCCTGCGCGGTCAGGACCTCGCCCGCCTGCCCAGCTCCAGCGTGTGGCTGACCACCCTGTACGGCGTGGCCGAGGCGGCCCACCTGCTGGGCGACGCCGACCTGTCCACCCAGACGTACGAGCTGCTGCGGCCCTACGCCCACCTGCCGGCGATCACCAGCCTGGGCGTGGCCTGCCTCGGCTCGGTGCACCACCCGCTGGGCGTCGCCAGCCTGACCACCGGTGACCTCGCCCGCGCCGTGATCCACTTCGGCGAGGCCGTCCGGGCCAACCTGGCGCTCGGGCACTGGCCCGCCGTGGCGTTGTCGCGCTGGCGGCTCGGCCAGGCCCTCGCCCTGCGCGGCGAACCGGCCGAGCGGGAGCTGGAACTGGCCGCGCAGGAGGCGGCCGAGATGGGGATGGCGCTGCCCGCCTCGCCCTCCGGTACGGCCCGCCGTACCGGAAAGGTGGTGTGCAGGAGGCGCGGGCCGCAGTGGCAGTTCGAGTTCGGCACCCGCTGCGCGCACGTGGACCACAGCGTGGGCATGGGCCATCTGGCGACCTTGCTGGCCAACCCCGGGCGCGAGGTCCGGGCCGGTGACCTGGTCACCGGGCCGGCCGCGACCGAGGCGATCTCCACCCAGCCGTTGCTGGACGAGGAGGCCAAGCGCGCCTACCAGCAACGGCTCGGCCAGTTGCAGGAGGACATCGACGAACTGGAGTCCATGAACGATCTGGAACGCGCCACGGCGCTGCGTGCCGAGCACGACTGGCTGGTCACGGAGCTGGCGGCGGCGGCGGGGCTGGGCGGGCGGACCCGGTCGTTCGCCGGCACCGACGAGCGGGCCAGGATCTCGGTGGGCAAGGCGATCCGGCGGGCGATCGGCCGGATCGCGGAGGCGGACCCGGTCATCGGGGCCGAACTGCGCGCGACCGTGCAGACCGGGCAGCGCTGTGTCTACCAGCCTCGCTGACTCAGGGGGTGCAGGTGAGCTTGGGCTCGGGCTGGTAGACGGTGGTGAACTTCTGCCTGCGCAGCTCCTTGCCGTCCCGTTTGAAGATCCGCCACACGTCGATCGTGAAGCCCTGGACGCCGCTCATCGGCTGACACTTGGGCCCGGACTCCTTCAGCGTGGGGAAGCTCTTGATGTTGTAGCGGGCGGAGCTCTGCGACTCGACCTCGTACCGCTTGGTGCTCCAGAACTGCACGGTGATCGAGGTCGAGGTGTAGGAGGTCTTGATCAGCACGCCGTACTTGGAGTCGTTCTTCCACCGGAAGTCCGGCTGCGGGTAGGACACCGTCGACTCGCGGCCCGCCGGGTAGCGCGAGATGTAGTACATGTGCGGCATGTGCTGGACGTCCTCGAAGCCGCCGAAGAAGACCGCGTTGAACATCGTGGTGGCGAACTGGGAGACGCCGCCGCCCACGTCGTCCACGAAGCGGCCGTTGAGGATCATGGGCGCCTCGACGAACCCGCGGGCCTTGTCACGCTTGCCGACCAGGCCGTTGAGTGAGAACGTCTCGCCGGGCTTCACCACGTGGCCGTCGACGATGTCGGCGATCGTGTGGATGTTGGTCACGCGCGGCGCGCAGCACGGGTGGTTGGAGGTGTAGGAGGCGACCCGCTCCCTGACGCCCAGCTTGCCCGCCGCCTCGGTGGTCAGCCTGGCCGGCGTGACCTTGACCGGCGCCTTGGCGGTGCGCTCGCCGGCCGCCACCGCCTCGGCCACGGCCGTCCCGAGCTCCTTGTCGTCGATGCCCTTGCCGTCGCGCGCGGGCACGACCTTCGGCCGCCCGGACACGATCTTGAAGGTGGCGTCGCGGGGGAGCTGGCCCGCCTCGACGAGCCGCTTCTCCAGGCCGGGGGCCACCGCCTTGGCGTCGAAGGCCGGCTTCAGCGTGCCGCCGTCGCCGGTGAAGCTCAGGCCCGCGGCCATCTCGGCGCGGGTGATCGCCGCCTCGCGGGTGCCGCTGGTCACGGTGAAGTCGGCCGCGACGGCCGTACGCGCCGTGGTCGATGCCACCTGGCGCACCTCCTTCGCCGGTACGGCCGGCGGCAGCGTCCTGGTGACCAGCTCCACCGGCCCGCCGTCGCCCAGGAAGGCCCGGCGCACGACGCCGGCCGCCGCCGCCCGGTCCAGGGCCAGCCCCTTCTTCGGCATGGCCGTACGCGGCTCCAGTCCCCGGTAGGAGATGACGCCTTCCTTCGGCTTGCGGTCCACGGTCTTGGCCAGGGCGGTGATCCGCTCGGTCAGCGCCTGCTCGTCCACCTTGACGACCGGCTGGAGCTCGCGGCTGCCGAAGATCGAGCGCACGACGCCGACCGGGGTCGAGGCGCCGTCCATCGCCGCCGCCACGGTGGCCGCGACGTCCACGGACAGGCCGAGCTCGGACGGCTCCAGCCGGGTCTTCCTGCCCGCCGCCGTCACCTCGATCGCCCGGGTGGCACGGGGGCGAAGCTCGCGTTCCAGCCGCGAGCGCGCCTCCTCGGGTGAGAGCCCTCCGATGTCCACGCCCGCGACCTTGGTGCCCGGTGGCACCTCTCCGGCCAGCATGATCGCCGGTACGGCGTAGGCCAGCACGACCACGCCGAGCACGGCGGCCAGGATCACGAGGGTCTTCGGCATTTTGGGCATTCAGGTCTCTCCGGGCATCAGGTATTCGCCGGTCTGAAGAGTACGTTGAACACACCACCGCCGTCGCCCGAGTCGTGCACGACCCCGTCCTCGGTGACCGCCAGCAGGCGGTTCCCTCCGACCGCCGCGAAGGCTACCGCGGGGCCCGGCAGGGTGCCCGCCGACCGCCACGAACGCCCGCCGTCGCCGCTGGAATGGATCCTGCCGCCGGTGTCGACACCGGTCAGCTTCCCGGCCGCCGCCACGTGGGTGAGCGGGGGCGCCTTGCGTACCGGCTCGAAGTCCATGCCGCGGTTGGCGCTGACCTTGAGGCCGTCCCGGGTGGCCGCGTAGAGGCGGTCGCCCGAGAAGGCCAGGTCGTTCACCTGCTCCGCGGCGCCCTGCGTCCAGGTCCTGCCGCCGTCGCCGCTGGCGCGCACCCGGCCGGTGACGCTGTCGAACGCGTAGAGGTCGGCGCCGGCGGGCTCCAGCGCGTGGAAGTCGGCGCTGCCCTCCTCCGAGACGGTGGTCCAGGTGACGCCCGCGTCGGTCGTGCGGATCAGGCCCAGGTTCGGCGGGGCGTCAGGGGTGGCCTCGCCGGGATGGCCGCTGGCCAGGAACGTCTTCTGGCCCACCACGGTGAAGCCCATGTGGTCCTGGACGCGCCCGGCCACGCGCTGGGCGCTCCGCTCGCCGGTGACCTTGAACAGCCCGTAGTGGGCGGCCAGGTAGACCGCGCCGTCGGCCGGGTCCACGCCGACGCCGTGGACGTGGCCGATGCCGGGATCCTGTTCGGTGGCGGGCCGTTCCCGCGCGCAGGCGGTGGCGGCCAGGATCAGGAGAAGACAGGCGAGGGTTCTGGGCATGAGCAGATACTACTATTGGTCGTCGTAGATAGGCTGTCCGGCCGCGATGCGGCGCTTGAGCTTGATCAGATCCTTGGGGGAGTTGGCGGCCACCGCGCCGACCAGGACGTCCTCGCGGGTGAAGGCCACCGCGAACCGGTCCTCCTCCGGCGAGCCGGTCACGACCGTCGCGGTGTCGGCCAGATGCGGCAGGCCGGCGGTCTGGACGCGGCTGCCGTGCACGCTGGTCGCGAAGTTCGGCACGTCGGTGAACGCCCGGGACTCCCCGGGGCCGGCCAGCAGGTTGCGGGCCGCGGCGGCGCCCTGCTCGTTGGCGTTGGACCAGTGCTCGACTCTGACCATGGCGCCGCCGTACAGGCTGTGGGGCCAGCGCGCCACGTCGCCCGCGGCCACGATCCGCGCGGACCCGCGCGCGAACAGCGTCTCCTCCACCAGCACCCCGTCGTCGACGGGCAGCCCGCTGCCGTCGAGCCACTCGGTGTTCGGCACCACGCCCAGGCCCGCCACCACCAGGCCGGCCGGGATCGCGCGCCCGTCGGCCAGCCGCACCCGGCCCTCCTCGACCGCGCGCACCCGGACGCCCGAGATCAGCTCGACGCCGCTGCGCTCGTGCACCCCGGCCAGCCACGCGGCCGTCACGTCTCCCAGGCCCGCGTGCATCGGGTAGCGGCCCGAGTCGATCAGCGTGACCTTGAGCCCCAGCTCGCGGGCGGTGGAGGCGACCTCCCCGCCGATGAACCCGGCGCCGACCACCACCACGTGCTCGTGCCCGCGCTCCAACTCGGCGCGCAGGGCGAGCGCGTCCTCCAGGGTCCGCAGCGTGTGCGCCGCCTCCATCGGGCGCGGGCGGGCGCCGGTGGCGATGACCAGGCCGTCGTAGCCGAGCTCGGCGCCGTCGTCGAGGGTGAGCGTCCTGGTCGCGGGATTCAGGTGTACGGCGGTGCGTCCGCGCGACCACGAGTCGTCAAGCTCGCCGGCGCCGGGCAGGAGGATGTCGTCGTCGCCGCGCAGGAGGCCCTTGGACAGCGGCGGCCGGTTGTAGGGCGGGTGTGTCTCGGCGCCGACGAGGGTGATCTCGCCGTCGAAGCCTTCTTGGCGCAGCGACTGCACGGCACGCAGGCCGGCGAGCGAGGCGCCCACCACGATGATCTTGTTGAGGGTTCGCATAGGGGAGGACTATACCCCCTAAGGGTATATTGGCAGGACTTGCGCTCCCGGCTGTCGGGTGCGTATGTTGCTGACCATACCCATTGGGGGTATCTATGGTGAAGGGGTTGGGACGAGATGAGCACGACGACGTTCGCGGTGACCGGGATGACCTGCAACGGCTGCGCCAACAAGGTGAAGGGCGAGATCGGCAAGGTTGACGGCGTGTCCCAGGTGGACGTGGAGCTGGCGACCGGGCGGGTGACCGTGACCGCCGACGGTGTGGCCGACGCGCGGATCATCGACGTCGTGGAAGAGGTGGGCTACGAGGCCGTCGTGGTCTGAACGGTGTGCGAGGTGGTGGGGCCGGGTGCTGCAGCGCCCGGCCCTTGCTACTATTTTTGGTAGTTGTCTTGGGGGGTGAGCATGGTGCTTCGGCTCGGGCGGACGCTGCTGCTCGTCCTGCTCGTGGTCGGGGTGTGCGGGATGCACACGCTCGGCCACCTCTCCCATGACAAGGGGCATGCCGCCGTGGCACAGGCGCCGGTGGCGCTGGACCAGGGGAATGGACTGCCGGGGCTGGATCCCGGGGTGGTGTGCCTGGCCGTACTGACGTCGATGGTGTTCTTGCTGCTCGCCGTCGTGTGGGCCGGGATGCTGCCGTGGCCCCTGCGGGCCGTCCGCCGGACGTGGCGGGTGCGTGGGGTGGCGCGGGCGCCGCCTCGGCTCACCGAACTCTCCGTGATGCGCATATAGGCCGACCTGGTGTTCGTCAGGCCTTATCTCATCTTTGACGGGAGTTCAGTTCACCATGTTCATCAGTACGTCTCGCCGGATCTCGCTGGCCGTCGCCTCGGGAGCGGGGGCGCTCGTCCTGCTCACCGCCTGCGGGGGGAACGAGCCGCCCGCACCGGCCGCCGCGACCTCGACCTCATCGGCGACCTCCGCCGCCTTCAACGACGCGGACGTCATGTTCGCGCAGATGATGATCCCGCACCACCGGCAGGCGGTCGAGATGGCCGACCTCGCCGTGGGCCGCGCCGCCGACAAGGAGATCAAGGACCTGGCCGCGAAGATCAAGGCGGCGCAGGACCCGGAGATCCAGACCATGCAGGGCTGGCTCCAGGAGTGGGGCAAGCCCCTGCCCACCGGCGGCATGGACCACGCCATGCCCGGAATCATGTCGGAGGACGACATGAAGAAGCTCGCCGCGGCCAAGGGGGCGGCGTTCGACCGGATGTTCGCCGAGCTCATGATCGCCCACCACAACGGCGCGATCGACATGGCGAGGACCGAGCAGCAGCAGGGCGCGGACCCCGAGGCCAAGGAACTGGCCAAGGCCATCGAGACGGCCCAGCAGGCCGAGGTGGCCCAGATGCGCGCGCTCCTCGAACGCCTCTGAGCGTGGAGGGCTTCCCGGAGGCTCCGGGAAGCCCTCAGGTCCGCTCGTAGACCGCGACGTTGTAGAAGCGGCCGTCGTGCTCGCCGTCTTCGTTCGACAGGCTCCTCAGCTGAGGATGGCCGTCGAAGTGGGTGTGCAGGAGGCGGGCCTGCGGGCGGGAGTGGGTGAGGACGAGGTGGCCGCCGGGCTCCAGCAGCCCGGCGAGCCGGTCGGCCACCGCGGGGGTGTTGCCCAGGTAGTAGAGCAGCTCGCCGACGAAGATCAGGTCGTACGGCCCGCCCGCGTCCTCGGTCAGGATGTCCAGGAGCACGAACGTGGCCGACGACCCGGTGCGGGCCGCCTGCTCGCGGGCCCGGCGCAGGGCGCGGTGGGAGATGTCCGCCCCGACCGTCTCGGCCTCCGGGTGCGCCGCGGAGGCGAGCATCGTGAAGCAGCCCTCGCTGCACCCCACGTCGAGGACCCGGCTGTAGTCACGCCTGGGCACCTGCTCCAGCGTGGCCTTGTACTTCTCCCGCTCGTACGCGTCCACCGTGACGCTCCACGGGTCGGCGCGGATGTGCCAGAGATCGAAGTACCCGCGCAGCAGCCGTCGCTGCACCCGCGGCCCCGCCAGCGACATGGCTCCGAACAAGAGCTGATGAATCCGGTTCGGGCGCTCGTCCTCGGCCATGACCCTCCACATCTCCCAACGGCGTTCCGCCCAACCTACGTCGTGACCGGCGCGGATGATCGGGAACACCACGGGAAACTCATGGCATGCGCGGGCTGATCCGCCCCTGGTCCACCAGCGCGAGATAGACGGCGAACGCGCCGACGGCCCACATCTCCGCGTGGGCGCTGGACAGGATGATCTCCTCGCCGTCCCTGGACACGATCTCGTATCGCCCGAACGACAGGCGCCGCCAGGCGATGAGCACGTTCTCGTACACGAGCACGTCCAGCATCGCTGCCAGGTTCTCGCGGTTGGGGGCGGGCACGGGGCAGGACTCCTCGCTCCCTCGCCGTCCCCTCCATTCTGCGGCCTCGCAGCGGGTTTACCTAGAAACTACTGGGCGGCCGGGCGGGTGGCGGACTCGGAGCGCTCGTGTTCGCGGTCGGCGCGTTCCCGCTTGAGTACGGCACGCACCCCGAGCAGGAAGGCCGTGGCCACGACCGCGGGCGGGACGAGGGCGGCGACGACTTCATACATGCACGCCAGTTTACGGCCCGGAACCTCCGGTCCCGCTCGCGGTGTACAAGCAGCGGAGGTGTAGTCATGAGAAGACTCCTGTTCGTGCTCTCCGCCACGCTGGTCCTGGCGGCGGGCTGGCTCGCGGCACCGGCGAACGCGGGCGGCTGGGCGATGACGTATCTGGACCCGCTGCCGGACCGGTTCCAGTCCGGCACGACCTACACGGTCGGCTTCTGGGTGCTGCAGCACGGCACGCACCCGTTCGAGGGCGACCTGGGCAAGACGGGACTGCGGCTGACCGCCGCCGACGGCAAGGTCATGACCTTCGACGGTACGGCGCGGCCGGAAGCGGGCCACTACGTGACCTCGATCGCCGTCCCCGAGGGCACGTGGAAGGTGGAGGGCATCCAAGGGCTGTTCAAGGAGCACGACGTCGGCACGCTCACCGTGCCCGGCGCCCTGAAGGTCAACCCGCCGCCCAAGGACCTGCGCGGGGACGGCAAGGACTACTGGGGCGCGATCCGCCCGCCCGGTTTCCCGGCCGGCGGCTCCGCTGACCGGGTGGTGGCGGCCCCGGCATCGGCCCCGGCATCGGCGCCGGCGCCGGCTCTCGCCCCGGCTCCGGTCTCGGCGCCTGCTGGGAAGGCGGCGGACGAGGCCGCGGGCTTCCCGCCGTACGCGCTGCTGCTGGCGGGGCTGGGCGGTGCGGCGGTCACCCTGGCAGGGGTACGGCTGGCCCGCAGACGCCCCCTGGACGAGACCCCGGCGGACGACAAGGCGGACACGATCACCGTGTCCGGCTGATCGCCGCAGGTCACGCGGGCCGGGCGGTGGCCCTCGCCGGACGCGGCGGGGGCCACGCGCGTGATGGTTGGCGTCCACTCATCAGGGAACTACGGATCTTAGTAGCTTGGTGAGGGGGTGGCCGGCGTGCTCGTCGTGCTGATCCTGCTCGCGGTCGGCATCGCGGGCGTCTACTGCGTCTCGCTGGTCGTCGCGCCGCGGGGAGTGCTGCGCGCGGGGCCGTACCTGTCGGGTGCGCGGCCGGCCGAGCACGCCCTGTCCCGCTACCACGTGCGCTGGTACGCCGTGACGCTCATCTTCCTGGCCTTCGACATGGAGATGGTGTTCATGTACCCGTGGGCGCTGGTCGTGGCCGAGGTGGGGACGGTCGCGGTGGTGGAGATGTTCCTCTTCCTCGGGTTGCTGATGGCCGGGGTGGTCTACGCCTGGCGGGAAGGCGCGCTGCGGTGGGTCTGAGGGGGTGGCTGCTGCGGCGCGCCGCCTCCCGGCCGGCGGTCCTGGTGGTCGCCGGGCCGTACGGCACGCGCCTTCGTCTGCTGGTCGAGGCGTGCGGCTGGCCACAGGCCCGCTCACCCGCGGCGGCCGCGGTCCTGGTGACCTGCGGGCCGCTGGGAGAGAGGCTGGCCGCGGCGGCCGACACCGTGTGGAACGACGTGCCGGGGCCGAGGGCCCGCGTGTCCTTGCCCGCGGACGCGACGGCGGAGGAGGTGCGGGCCGCGCTGGAACGGGCCCGCGAGTCACTGGCCGACGAGACCGCCCAGCTACGGGACGCGGCGGAACATCTCACCACGGCCTGGCGGCCCGAGGAGGCCGAGCACACGATGTCGTGCGGCGCGGGCGCCATGCTCACCCCCACGGAAGCACCCAAGGACGAGCACGGCCCCTCGGGCGGGCACTCCGGCGGCCCCTCGGGCGGGTCCTCGGGCGGGCACTCCGGCGGGTCCTCGGGCGGGCATGAGGGTCATATGGGGGTTGTGGGCGGGGTGGCGATGGCCGGGCGTGGGCCGGATCGGGACGGGCTCATGCTTGACCGGCTGCACGTGCCTCTCGGGCCGGTGCTGGCGGACTGGCCGGACGGGCTCGTCGTCGAGACGGTCATGCAGGGTGACGTCATCCAGCGGGCCGTCGTGGTGACGGGGCGTCCCGGGGCCGGGCGGAGCTTCTGGGACGAGCCCTGGCTGGCCGCCGCCGAGGGCGAGCCGGTCACCCGGGGCGCCGCCGAACGCCGCCGGGCCGCGGCGCACCTCGACAGCCTCGGCCGCCTCCTCGCCGTGGCCGGCTGGCCCGACGCCGCCCGTACCGCCCGCCACCTGCGCGACCGCCTGCTACACGACCATCTCCCACACGCCCGCCTGCTACGCGACCGTCTCCTACACGACCATCTCCCACACGCCCGCCTGCTACGCGACCGTCTCCTACACGACCGCCTCCCGCGCGACGACGGGGACGTGGTCGCCGGCTACGCGCGCTTCGCCCGGCGGGTGCGGAGGTCGCGGGTGCTCGCCTGGATGCTGCGTGGGCTCGGCCAGGTCGACAGGGATCACGCCTTCCTGGCCGGAGACGTGCTGGACCGGGTCCACCGTCGGCTGGACGCGGCCGGTGACGCGATCGGGCGGCTACAGGACCGCACACCGCTGACCGTAGACGGGGGACCGCCGGGAGATGACCGGGGAGACGGCCCTGGGTCGGCCGGGTGGAGCCGGGGCGCTCTGGAACTCCTGCCCGGACTTCTGGAGGGCGCCGAGCTGGCCGAGGCGAGGCTGATCGTGGCCAGTCTCGATCCCGATCTGGCCCAGCTCTCCCCCGAGGCGGCCCATGAACGAGGTGAGGAGCGTGGGTGAGGTGGCCGGGCTGGTGGGTGGGCTCGGGGTGCTGGTGGCCGCCATCGCCCTCGGCGAGAGGAACTGGGCGGGTGTCGCGCGCGGGCTGGTCGTGCAGCGCCGGCGCACGCTTCTGCCCGATCTGCCGCTCACCCGGCTCGGCGTGGTGACGCTGCCGGTCGTCGCGGTGCTGGCCGCGCTCGTGCTGCCCGTGGGCGAGCGGGCGGTGCTGGACCTGGGCGTGGGGATCGTGTGGTTCAACGCGATGGAGGTCGGCGCGTGGGCGGCGGTGTGGCTGGCCGGCTGGGGGGCGAACTCGGTCTTCCCGCTGGTCGGGGGGTACCGGTTCGTGGCCCAGGGGCTGGCCTACGAGCTGCCGCACATGTTCGCGCTGATCACGGTGGCGCTGGGGGCGGGGTCGCTGCGGTTCGCCGACGTGGTGGCGGCTCAGCGGGGGCTCTGGTTCGTGGTGTGGATGCCGGTGGCGTTCCTCGTGTACCTGATCTCGGCCCTGGCCATGGCGTTCTGGGGGCCGATGGGGGAGCCGGCGGGGGCCGGCATCGCCGGTGGGGTGACGGCCGAACTGGCCGGGCCGGATCGGCTGGTGTTCCTCGCCGGGCGCTACGCGCTGCTGGTGGTGGCGGCCGCGGCGGCGGTGCCGCTCTTCCTGGGCGGCGGGGCCGGACCCTGGCTGCCCGCGTGGGCGTGGACGGCGGTGAAGACCGTGGCCGTGCTGGCCTTGTTCGCGGGGATCGGGCGGCGGGTGCCGGCCGTACGGATGGACAGGTTCATGACGTTCGCCTGGATGGTGCTCATCCCGCTGTCCCTGCTGCAACTGCTCGTCGTCGGGATCGTGGTGATGTGATGGCGTTCTGGATCCTGGCGGTGCTCGCGGTGGCGAGCGGGATCGCGGTGTTCGTGGTGGATTCGATGGCGCGGGCCACGTTCGCCCTGCTGGCCTCGCTGATCGCGGTCGGGGCGACGTTCTTCCTGATCGACCTGCGCTATCTCGGTGCGCTGATCATCCTGATGATGATCATGGAGATGCTGGTGATGGCCGTCTTCATGATCATGTTCATGATGAACCCGGCGGGGCTGATGCCCATGTCGATGCTGCACAACAAGAAGGGCGCGGCGGCCATCTCCGCGGCGGTGTTCGCACTGCTGGTGGCCGGGATCTTCCTGGCCGACTGGCCGGACCGCAGGGGTGCGCCGCCGCCCGACCCCACCGAGGCTCTCGGCATGTCGATCATGGGGCAGAAGATGCTGGTCATGATGGTCATCGGGGTCGCGATCCTGGCCACGATGATCTCCACGGTGGTGCTGGCGACGCGGCGGGGCCGTTATGACGCTTGAGGGCTTCCTGCTGCTGGCCGCCGCGCTGTTCGCGATCGGCCTGTACGGCGCGCTGTCCCAGCAGTCGATCGTCATGCTCATGATGGGCCTGGAGCTCATGATCAACGGCCTCATCGTGGCCGGCGGCGCCTTCTGGTACTTCGTGGCACCCCGGACGGCCGACGGCCAGGTCCTCGTGCTCGTCGCGGTCACCGTGATGGCGCTGGAGATGGCGATGGGCTTCGCCGTGACCACCGCCATCTTCCGCGCCCGGGACGTGGACACCACCGACGGCGCGGGGGACCTCAAGGGATGATCTGGATCCTGCCCGCGGCCGCCGGCGCCCTGCTCCTCCTGGTACGGCGGGCCCCGCGCGCCACAGCCGTCACCACCGCGGCGGCCACCCTCGCGCTGGCCGTCTGGGCCGCCGTGGCCCGGCCCACGACGAGCTTCCCCCTGGTCTTCACCTCCGGCTTCGCGGTCGACGGGCTGTCGGCCGTGATGGTGGTGACCGTGGCGGCGGTGGCGCTGGCGGTGCTGGTGTTCGCCACGGGCGAGCTGCGGGAGGCCAGGTTCTACGGCCTCATGCTGATCTTCGTCGGCGCGATGCTCGCGACCGTCACCGCGACCGAGCTGACCGTGCTGCTGATGGGGTGGGAGGTGATGGGCGCGATGTCGTACGCGCTCATCGGCTACTGGTGGCGCGACGGCGACCGGGTGACCTCGGCGGGGGTGGCGTTCGTGACCACGCGCGCGGGCGACCTCGGCCTGTACGTGGCCGCGGGCGCCGCCTTCGCCGCGTACGCGGCGGGCGGAACGTCCGGGCAGGTGCTCGGGCTGGCCGGGCTGCCCGAGCTGGCGCAGCCGTGGCGGGACCTGGTGGCGGGCGGGATCGTGCTGGCCGCGCTCGGCAAGTCGGCCCAGCTGCCGTTCTCCTTCTGGCTGTCGCGGGCCATGGCCGGTCCGAGCCCGGTCTCGGCGTTGCTGCACTCGGCGACGATGGTGGCCGCGGGGGCGTACCTGCTGCTGAGGGTGCAGCCCCTGCTCGTCGCGACGGGGTGGGCGGGGCCGCTGGTGGCCTGGGCGGGCGGGCTGACCGCGCTGCTGCTCGGCGGCGTGGCGCTGGCCCAGCGCGACCTCAAGCAGCTTCTGGCCGCCTCCACGTGCGCGCAGCTCGGGTTCATGGTGATGGGGTCGGTGGCCGGGGGCGCGGCTCATCTGGTGGCGCACGCGGCGGTGAAGAGCCTGCTGTTCCTGGGCGCGGGCGCGTGGCTGACCGTCCTCGGCACCAAGGACCTGTCCGGGCTGCGCGGGGCGGGCCGCCGCTATCCGGTGGTGGGGGCGAGCTTCGCCGTGGGCGCCCTGGCGCTGGCCGGGCTGCCGCCGCTGTCGCTGTGGGTGACGAAGGACAGCGTGCTGGCGGCCGTCCACGACCCCTGGCTGCACGCGGTCGGGCTGGCCGCCGGTGCACTGTCGGCCGCCTACGCGGGCAGGGCGCTGGTCGCGGTCTGGCGGGGTTCCCGCTCGGACGGGCGGCCATCGGAGACGCTCTCCTGGGCGCCGCTGCCGGTTCTGGCGGTGGGCGCCGCCGTGCTGGGCGTCGTCGGGCTGCCCGCGGTCTGGGCCTGGTGGTCCGGGCTGCTGGGCGACCCCGGCGCCGCGCGGGTGGACGCGGGATCGCTGGCGTTGTCGGGGGCGCTGGCCGCCGCCGCCGTGCTCACCGCGCTGGTACGCCCGCCCGAGCCCCGCCCGCTGACGGGCTGGCTGGGACTGGAGGCGGCGGCGCGGGCCGTGGTGTGGCGGCCGCTGCTCTCCTTGGCCAGAGGGGCGGCGTGGTTCGACGACCGGGTGGTCGACGGCGCCGTCGAGGCGGTGCCGAGGCTGGGAATGGCGGCGGCCAGGCTGGCGCGCACGCCGTTCGAGATGGGCGTGGACGGCGTGGTGCGGGCGGTCGGCGCCGCCGCCCTGGGGCTGGGGCGGCTGGCCAGGCGCCCGCAGACCGGCCAGGTGCACACCTACCTCGCCCAGGCCGCCGTCGGCCTGATCATCCTGGCCGTCGCGATCGCGTTGGTGAGGTGAGCGTGCTCGATCTGGTGATCTTCCTGCCCCTGGTGGCCGCGGCCCTGCTGGCGGTGCCCCGGGTCAGCGCCCGCTGGGTGTGGCTGGGCGCCACGGCCGTGGACCTGGCGCTGGTCGTGGCCATGTGGCTGGGTTACGACGGCGGCATCGGCTACGAGACCCGGCTGCGCTGGATCCCGTCGGTCGGCGCCGGCTACCACGTCGGCGTGGACGGGCTGTCGCTGCCGCTGATCGCGATGACGGCGGTGCTGTTCCTGCTGTGCGCCGTCTACTCGTGGCGCGAGACCCGCCGGCCGAGATCGTACGCGGCGTTGTTCCTGTTCCTGCAGACCGTCTCCATCGGCCTGTTCGCCGCGCTCGACCTGTTGGTCTTCTTCGTCTTCTTCGACCTGTCGATCGTCGGCATGTACTTCGTGATCGCCGGCTGGGGCCACGGCGACCGGGCCAGGTCGGCGCTGAAGTTCTTCCTGTACACCTTCCTCGGCTCGCTCGCGCTGCTGCTCGGCTTCATCGGCCTCTACCTGGGCGGCGGGACGTTCGACATGGTCGAGCTGGCCGCTGAGCCGCCCATGGTCCCGGCGGTGGTGCTGCTGGCGATCGGGGTGGGGCTGGCGGTCAAGACGCCGACGGTGCCGTTCCACACGTGGCTGCCGCCCGCGCACACCGACGCCCCGGCCGCGGGCTCGGCGATCCTCGCCGGCGTGCTGCTCAAGATGGGCACGTACGGCTTCGCCAGGATCGCGATGCCGATGCTGCCGGAGGCGTGGCGCGCGTACGCCTGGGTGATCATGGCGGTGGGCGTGGTCAGCGTGCTCTACGGCGCGCTGGTCGCCCTCGCCCAGGACGACCTCAAGCGCCTGATCGCCTACACCTCGGTCAACCACATGGGCTACATCGTGCTGGCGCTCGGCGCGGCCGGGCTGGCCCCGGGCGCCGAGCGGGCCAGGGAACTCGCGGTCAGCGGCGCGGTCACGCAGATGGTCAGCCACGGGCTGATCACGGGGGCGTTGTTCCTGCTGACCGGCGTGCTCTGGGATCGGGCCAGAAGCTATGACATCGGCAAATACGGGGGGATCGCCGGGACCGCTCCGGTGTTCACCACGATGGTGGCGGTCGCCGCGTTCGCCTCACTCGGCCTGCCGGGCCTGTCGGGCTTCATCGCGGAGTTCCAGATCTTCACCGGCGTGATCGGGGCGGGCGCGGTCGTGGCGGGAGTGCTGGCCATCCTCGGCATCCTCATCACCGCCGCGCTGCTGCTGCGCGTCTTCCACCGCGCCTTCCTCGGCGCGCCGGGCGAGCTGGAGATCTCCGACGTACGGCCGCGCGAGCTGGCGGCCGTCGCGCCGCTCCTGGTGTTGTCCCTGGTCATCGGCCTGGCTCCGCGCTGGCTGCTGGACCTGGTCGAACCCTTCTCCGCCGTGCTGGTGGGCCTGGTGAGCCGATGACCGGCATGGCGGAGAACCCGCTCGACCTGCTCCCCGAACTGCTCATCCTGGCCGGGGCGGTGCTCGGCCTGCTGACCGGCCTGTTCGTGCCGCGCGAACGGCAGGGCGTCGTGGCCTGGATCTGCGCCGCGGCCCTGGCCGGTTCGCTCGCCGCGACGCTGGCCGTCGTCGGCGGCCCTGACGTGATGGCCTTCGAGTCGTTCGCCGTCGACCTGCCCACGAACGTCGCCCGCCTCACCGTCGCCGCCACCACCCTGCTCGTGCTCCCCCTGGCCAGATCCTGGGCCCGCGGCGACCGGCGGGAGAGCGAGGTGTACACGCTGGTCATGCTGGCCGCGCTCGGCGCGCTGGTGCTGGCGGGGGCCGACGACCTGCTGGTGCTGGTGGCCGCGTACCTGCTGGCGAGCATTCCCGCCTACGCGCTCACCGGCTTCGCCAAGGACGCCGCGGGCACCGAGGCGGCGCTGAAGTACTACCTGCTCGGCGCCTTCCTCGGCGTGCTCATGCTGGCCGGCGTCACCCTCGTCTACGGTACGGCCGGCGCCACCGCCTACCCCGAGCTGGACCGCGCCGCCCCCGGCGTGGCCGTCGTGCTGCTGCTGGCCGGGATGCTGGTCAAGGCGGGCGGCGTACCGGGCCACTTCTGGGTGCCCGACGCCGCCGAGGGCGCCTCCAGGCCGGTGGCGGCGTTCCTGACGACGGCGCCCAAGGCGGGCGCGTTCGTGGCGCTGTACCGGCTGGCCCAGGACGTCTTCGACCAGCCCATGCTGCTGGCGGTCGTGGCGGCGGTGACGATGACGCTGGGCAACCTGGCCGCCTTCGCGCAGGACAACGTGCGCCGCCTGCTGGCGTACTCGACCGTGAGCCAGGCCGGGTACCTGCTGGTGCCGGTGGCGATGGCGGGCCGCGGCGACCTGGCGGAGCCGGCGCTGCTGTTCTACGTGGCCGCCTACGCGGTCACGAACCTGGGCGCGTTCGCGGTCGTCGCGGCGGCCGGGACCGACCGGCTCTCCGAATACTCCGGGCTGGGCAGGCGTTCGCCCTGGCTGGCGTTCTCGCTGGTGGTCTGCCTGCTGGGGCTCGTGGGCACGCCGCCCACGGCGGTGTTCGTCGGCAAGGTGCTGGTGTTCGCGGCGGCGTGGCAGGGCGGCTACGCCTGGCTGGCGGTGGTGGCCGCGCTCAACACGGTGGCGAGCCTGTTCTACTACCTGCGCTGGATCCGGCCGCTGTACGCCGGCGGGGAGGGCGAGCCGGCGGGCAACGGGTGGGTGGCCTACGTCTGCGCCGCGGTCTCCCTGGGACTGGGAATAGCCAGCGGAGCGGTCTTGCTTATACCCTCAGGGGGTATCAACTGAGGAGGAAGCATGCGACGCCTGAACGCCCTGGAGCCCGAGCAGGCCCCGGCCAGGTCCCGTGAACTGCTGAACGAGATCATCGAACGGCGCGGCTCGGCGGGCGAGATGGTCGCCACCATGGCCCACTCCCCGGCGCTGCTGGAGGGCTATCTCACCTTCTCGCGGGCCATGAAACGGGTGAAGATTCCCCGGCCGCTGTCGGAGAAGATCTCGCTGGCCGTACAGGAGTGGATCGGTTGCGCGATGTGCAAGCAGGCGCACGAGCGCGCGGCGCTCGCGGCCGGGCTGAGTGAGAGCGATGTGGAGCTCGCCCGCCAGGGGACCTCGACCGACGCGCGCGAGGCGGCCCTCATCGGCGTGGCCGTGCGGGTGCTGGCCGACCCGAGTTCGCTCACCGACGAGGACGTCGCGGAACTGCGCGCGCACGGCTGGAGCGACCGGGTCATCGCCGAGGTCGTCGGCCTGGTCTCGCTGAACCTGCTGACCGGCGCGTTCAACCTGCTGACGGGGATCGAGCCGAAAGCAGAGACCGCAGCGACGTGACGAGCACGCCGCCCGCCTCCCCGCCGTCGAGGCGGGCGGCCTCCACCTCCTGCGCCGCGGTGTGCAGGAGCGCGAAGAACGAGCTGACCTGCCACGACACCGGCACGTCGGTACGGAAGTCGCCGCTGTCGCGGCCGCGTTCGATGAGCTCCTCGACCCGCTTGAGCGGCTCGGCGTGCCGTTCGCGGATGCGCTCGGTCGGCAGCGTGCGGTCGGCGGCGACGAACAGGCGGCTGTGCCGGTTGAGTATCTCCCAGGACGAGCCCACCAGCCGGGCGAGCGCGTCGGGGGCGGGCAGCGTGGCCAGTTCCGGGTCGTCGAGCGCCAGGTCCGCCTCGGCGATCGCGCGGGCCAGCACCGCGTCCACCAGGTCCTCGCGGGAGGGGAAATGCCCGTAAAGGGTGACCCGGCCCACGCCCGCGGCCTTCGCCACCTCCGCGACGCTCGCACCGGGGTCGCCGCTCAGCAGGCGTTGTCCGGCGGCGAGGATGGCTTCGATGTTGCGTTCGGCATCGGCGCGGACCATGGCACGACCCTAACGCCTAGCGCATCCGCACCAGCAGCCCGCGCACGCGGCGCAGATCGCGCAGCCGGTGCTCGTACGTGGCGCCGGTGAACAGCAGGAACGCGCCCGCCAGCGCGATCGGCAGCCAGCGCGGCCCCTGGCCGACCAGCTCGCCGATCGCCGGGGCGAACTCGTGCGCCGCCGTCACCACCAGCACCACCCCGCCGAGCAGCAGCGGCGCCTGCAGACGGGCGCGGGCTCCGGCCAGGGTGGCGGCGAACGCGGCGGCGCCCAGCAGGAGCGGACGCAGGAGCGCCGGGTCGTTCCAGGCGGCCACGAGGCTGGGCAGGAAGGTCAGCGCCAAGGCGGAGCCGTAGCCGATCCAGGAGGAGACGGCGGGGTCGCGCCGCCGTACCAGCCAGGCCGCGATCAGCCCCGCCACCGACAGCGGCACCGTGTACGCCTCCGGCGCCGTCACCCCTTCGAGTGCCAGCTTGAGCCAGAGCGCCAGCTGCAGGAGCACCAGGCCGGCCCAGCGGGCGTCGCGGCGCTCCGGCCGCAGCGACACCACCAGCGTCAGGACCCCGGTCGTGGCCAGTGCCAGGCAGGCCAGAGCGGGTTCGCTCGCCGTCAGCAGCGTCCCGGCCACCGCCAGCGCCCACCCCGGCAGCTCGACGGCCAGCGCGACCGGCCGGGGGTGCAGCCGCGCGGCGGTCAGCGCGGCCGGCGCCGTGACGGCGATCAGCGCGAACGCCGCCTGCTCCCCGGGCAGCCCGGCCGCGAGCGCCGCGGTCAGGGCCAGGCCGCCGCCCGCGACGGTGGCCGTCGCGGCGGCGCCCAGCCGCACGCGAAGCTCGCGTGCCCGCACCGCCAGCGCGCCCGCGAGCGACGTCAGCGCCGCGAGCACCCCCAGCGTGTACGGCGCCGCCGCCAGCGACCACACCACCAGGTGCGCCGCGAGCACGAGCACGATCCAGCCCGCCGCCCGATCCCGCCCGGCCTGCACGGCGAGCGCCACCACCAGGCACCCCAGGAACGCCGGCACCCCCGCATACGGCAGCTCCGCCACCACCGGGACCAGCTGGAGACACAGCGGCACCGCCACCGTGGCCATCGCCAGGGCCGCCCGCCCGCCGCCCAGCCGCCGCGCCGTGATCACGTAGGCGACCGTCACCAGGACTCCCACGGCCAGGGATGTTCCGGTGCCGCCGAGGTCGTCGGGCGTCAGCACCTCCTCCGGCGCGAACCGCTCACCGGGCACCCCCGTCCAGGGGTGGGCGAGCCAGCCGTAGGGGAACGCGAGGACCGCCGCCCAGACGGGCAGATGCGGCAGCAGGGCGGCGGCGCCGGCCACGATCGCGCCCAGAGCCAGCGCCTCCCGCTGCTTCCTCGTGCGCCGCCCGGAGGCCGCGGCCATGGAGAGCGCGCCCACGGCCAGCACGATCGTCAGCCTCGGGAGGTCGCCCGCCATGCCCAGGGCCACCGTCCAGAGGACGCCGGCGGTCGCGCCGAGCGGCACGGCCACCGCGCCGGGCGTGAGCATGGCCGCCCTGACCAGGAGGACGGCGATCATCAGGAGCAGCAGCGCCGCGTTCTCGCTGGTGACCCCTGCGCTGAGCGCCGCCGCCACGCCTTCGGCGCCGATCGCCAGCCCGGTCACTGCCGAGGCCGCCGAGGTGACCGGGGAACCGCGCCCGCGCAGCGCGCAGAGCAGGCCGATGGCGGCGATCGCGCCCAGCACGGCCAGCGTCGCGGTCCGGTCGGCCAGAGACCAGGAGACGGCCAGCGTCCCGGTCCACAACCCCGCCGCGCCCGCCGTGCCCGCCACCCTGCCGAGACCGGGCAGGCCGGTGGCGGCGACGGCCGACCACAGGGCCAGCGTGCCGGTGACGCCCACGAGGAAGGCCAGCGACACCCAGTACGGCAGGCCGGCCGCCAGCGGAACCGCCGTGAGCGCCACCGGGTAGGCAAGCGAGGCGACCCCGGCGGCGGCGGCGCGGCCCCAGCGCGCTCCGGCCGCGAGCGTCCCGGCGGTCGCCGACAGGATCAGCACCGCGAGCAGCGCGCCGTCCGGATGGTCAGGGAGCGCCCATCGCAGCGACTCCTCCGGCGAGCCCGCCACCTCCGGCCAGGCGTGCCGGATCCAGGTCAGGGGGCCGAACAGGGCGGGGCCCGCCGTACTGGAGAGGGCGAAGGGCGCGAGCACCGCCAGCGCGCCCGCTTCGGCCACCGCCGCGTCCCGCCACCGGCCGCGCGGACGCCGCCACGCCGAACAGGCGGCCAGCACCGCCGCCACGGCGATCACCAGGGCGCGCTCCCGCCCGCTCACCAAGATCGCGAACGCGCTCAGCGCCACGGCCGCCGCCTCCACCGCGCTCCGCCCGCCGGGCCGGACCGCGCGGGTGAGCCGGTCGAGCACGCCGAACAGCAGCGTGCGGGCGGTGGTCGGGGCGTCGGCCACGGCACGGGCCAGCTTGCGCGAGGGCCGCGTCACCACGAGCGTGAGCGCTCTGACGGCCAGCAGCGCCCCAGCCGCCCAGGTACCTCCGGCGGCCGCCCCCGGTCCGGAGAACAGGGCCAGTGCGAGCACCCCTGCCATCAGCGTCGCCCCGGCGCCGGTCAGGGCCTGGGCCGGTGCCGTACACGCTCTGACCGCCCCTACCGCCAGCACCGCGCCCAGGCCCGCCGCCACGAGCACGGTGGCCTCGCGATCGGCCAGCGACCAGCACACGGCCAGCGCCGCGAGATAGCCGCCCACCCAGACGGCGGGCCCGGACCGCCGCGCGCCCGTCCACAGCGCGAGCGCCGCGGTCCCCGCGACGATCAGCAGCGCCATCGGGTACGGCAGGCCCGCCCCGACCGGCAGCACCACCACCGCCCCCGAGCCCAGCACCCACACCCCGATCCGGCGCCACCGCGGAACGCCCACCGCGGCCAGCGACAGAGCCAGGGCGAGCAGGCCCAGCGTGACGGCGTCGCCCGCGCCTATCTGCCAGACCCGGCCCACGGGTACGTCCAGCGGGGTCGTGGGCCATGGCGTGGAGAGCCAGGCGAAGGGCACCGTGGCCACGGTCAGCAGGGAGGGGCCGGCGAAGACGGCGGCCAGGGGGAGCACGACGAGCACGCCGCCGCGCACGCCTGGACGCAGCCCGGCCGGAAGGTGGCGGACGACCGCCAGAACCCCACAGGCCGCCGCCACCCAGACCGCCACCCACCAGGGCTCAGCCATCCCCCAGGACCCGGTAGGGCCCCAGGTCCCGCTCACACCCCAGGGCCCGGTCATGCTCCAGGGCCCCTCTGGGCTGGTTGGCGGGTTGGGCGGAGTTTCCGGGGTGAGCAGGGTTGCCAGGGCCGTCAGGTTCTCCGGGGTCAGCAGGGACAGGGGGACGGCGGCCACGGCGGCCATGGCGGCCAGGCCCGAGGCGGCGGCCACCGGGAAGCGCCAGGCGGCCCCGCGGACCGACAGCGCCCACGCGGCGAACAGGGCCGACATCGCGGCCGGCGTCGCGGCGGCGGCCGGGGCCACGGCGGGGCCCGCGGTGGCGGCCACCAGGATGCCCAGGACCAGGGCCGCCGTCCCGGCGAGTGCGCCGACGGTGGCGGAGAGCGCGTACTCGAGGGCGGCCAGGCGGTCGCGGGCCACCCGCCACAGGACGTAGTCGGCCGCGCAGGCCAGGACGGCCACGGCGGCCGCCCAGGGCAAGCCCTCCGCCGACGTGTCGAAGACGGCGACGGCCATCGCTCCCAGGGCGAGGTTGGCCAGGACGATCGCCGTGGGGGCGGGCAGCCGCAGCGGCGACATCCAGGCGTACGCCGACCAGAGCACCGCCAGGGCGGCGGCGGCCAGGGCCACGATCCAGAACGGGTGCGGGGCTGCCGTGCCCGCCTCGGAGGCCGGTCCTGACAGGGCTTGGGCGATGGCCACGCCGTCCAGGGGGAGGAGGACCAGGCCCAGGTAGGCGACGGTTTCCGCGGTGGCGGCCAGGCGGCGGCGTACCAGCAGCCAGGGGACGGCCAGCACGCCCAGCGTGAACGCGCACAGGATCAGCGCACGCAGCGCGGGGACGTCCCAGCTGACCAGCGTGAACACGACGGCGGCGATCGACAGCAGCACGCCGCCCAGGCCGAGCAGCACGTTCTGCACGGCCCGATGCGACAGATCCCACCGCCCGCCACCACCGCTCTCGCCACCCCCGGCCACGTCGCGGGTCGCACCGCCGGCCCTGCCGCGGCCCACAGCCAGGCCCTTCCCGGCATCCCACTCGCGTCCCGCCGACTCACCGGTCGCCCGCCCGCCGGTCGCTGGTCCGGCCGCCTCCTGCCCGATGGTCACGGGCTCAGGGGCCGCGGATTCGACGGTTGCGGACCTGACGGGCGCGGGCTCAGGGGCCGCGGATTCGACGGTTGCGGACCTGACGGCCGCCGGCCCGCCCGTCGGGGACGCGACGGGTTCGGTGGTCGCGGGCTCAGGGATCGCGGACGCTGCGGTCGCGGACCTGACGGTCGCGGGCTCGGGCGTCGGGGACGCGACGGGTTCGGTGGTCGCGGGCTCAGGGGACGCGAGGGTCGCGGGTTCAGGGGCAGTGGGTTCGGGGGCCGCCGGTCCAGGGGTTGGCTTTTCGGGGGTTGGGGCTTCGGGGGTTGGGGGGTCAAGGGGGGTGGGGTGCTTGGTGGTTGCTCGTGCGGTGGCGCGGAGGCGGGTCAGGGCGGTCTCGCGGCGGGCCAGGAGGGTGGCGCGTTCGTGGTCCAGGGCCGCCAGCGACTTCGCGACCGCCGCGTACTCCTCGGCCGCCGCCCCGGTCAGCGCCGTGCCGCATCGCGGGCAGGAAGGGGCGCGCGGGGACTGGACGGTGTCGCAGACTGGGCAGGACGACAGATCCATGAGCGGGAACCTCGCGCTATATCGGGATTCTCACCGACCTTGCCGTAAATTTCGCTAATTGTCTGGAGATCAGGTCAACCTGGCTGATCTTGACAACGTTGTCACGTCCGCCCTAGCGTCAACCCGGCCCCCACCAGTGGAGATGACTTGCGCACCCTGCACCAAGGCTGGACCCTGACCGGCTCGGACTTCTCCGGCATCCCCGCCACGGTCCCCGGCTGCGTACACACCGATCTGCTGGCGGCGGGCCTGATCGACGACCCCTACCTCGACCGCAACGAGGAACGGCTCGCCTGGATCGGCCGCACCCCCTGGACCTACGAGACGACGTTCCACTGGACCGACACCGGTGAGGAACGCGTGGACCTGGTCTGCGCCGGGCTCGACACCGTGGCGACCGTGCTGGTCAACGGCATGCAGGCGGGCAGCACCGCCAACATGCACCGGACCTGCCGCTTCGCGGTCGAGCACCTGCTGCGCGAGGGCGCCAACACGCTGACCGTCCGCTTCGACTCGCCCTACGCCTACGCCGAGGCCCGCCGCGCCGAGCTGGGGGAGCGGCCCGGCGCGTACGCGGAGCCGTACCCCTTCATCAGGAAGATGGCCTGCAACTTCGGCTGGGATTGGGGACCGACGCTGGTCACGGCGGGCATCTGGCGGGCGATCGGGCTGGAATCCTGGTCGGGCGCGCGGCTGGCGGAGGTGCTGCCGACCGCGCGGGCCGACGGCGAGGTCGAGGTGCGCGTCCGGGTGGAGCAGGCGCGTCCCGCCGCGTGCGAGGTGGTCGCGGAGGTGGCGGGCGTCGAGGCGCGGGTACGGCTGGCCGCCGGACAGACCGGTGCCGTTCTGCGCATGCGGGTGGAGGACCCGGAGCTGTGGTGGCCCCGAGGGTATGGGGAGGCCCGGCTGTACGACCTGACGGTGCGGCTCGGCGACCAGGTGCGGACCGAGCGCATCGGCTTCCGTGACGTCCACGTCGACCGGGAGGCCTTCCGCCTGACGGTCAACGGCGCCCCCGTCTACGTCAAGGGCTTCAACTGGATCCCGGACGACTGCTTCCCCGCCCGCGTCACCGCCGCGAACCTGGCCGAGCGCTTCACCCAGGCCGCCGACGCCGGAGCCAACCTCCTGCGCGTCTGGGGCGGCGGCACGTACGAGTCGGACGCCTTCTACGACCTCGCCGACGAGCGCGGCCTGCTCATCTGGCAGGACTTCCCGTTCGCCTGCGCCGCCTACCCGGAGGAGGAGCCGCTCTGGAGCGAGGTCGAGGCCGAGGCCCGCGACAACGTGGCCCGCCTGATGCGTCACCCGTCGCTGGTCCTGTGGTGCGGCAACAACGAGAACATCGAGGGCTTCTGGCATTGGGGCTGGAAGAAGGAGCTCGCCGGGCGTACCTGGGGAGAGGGTTTCTACCAGGACCTGCTGCCGCGCGTCGTGAACGAGGTCGACCCGGCGCGGGCGTACTGGCCGGGCAGCCCCTACTCCGGCACGCCCGACCGCGACCCGAACGACCCCTCGCGTGGCACGATCCACATCTGGACCGTCTGGAACGCCCAGGACTACACCCACTATGCGAACTACACCCCGCGCTTCGTGGCCGAGTTCGGCTTCCAGGGCCCGCCCGCCTACGCCACCCTGCGCAGGGCCTCCTCCGACCGGCCACTCACGCCGGACTCCTCCCCGCAGAAGGCGATCGGCGGCCAGGACAAGCTCCTGCGCGGCCTGGGCGCGCACCTGCCGCGGCCGGAGACGTTCGACGACTGGCACTACTACACCCAGCTCAACCAGGCCCGCGCGATGGCCTTCGGCGTCGAGCGCTTCCGCGCGCTGATGCCGTACTGTATGGGCACGATCATCTGGCAGTTCAACGACTGCTGGCCCGTCACGTCGTGGTCGGCCGTCGACGGCGACGGCCGCAAGAAGCCTCTCTGGTACGGCATGCGCCGCGCCTACGCCCCCCGGATCCTCACCTTCCAGGGCGCCGAACTGGTGGCGGTCAACGACTCCGCCGAGCCGTGGGAGGGCGAACTGGCGATCACCAGGATGTCCGTCGCCGGCGAGACGCTGGCCAAGGAGTCGGTGACGATCAGGGTCGAACCGAGGGCCGTCCTGGGCGTGGAACCGGCGATCGCCGACCTGGCGACGGGCGAACTGCTGGTGGCCGAACTGGACGGTTCGCGGGCACTGCGCCTGGCCGAGGAGGACCCCGAGATGGGCTACCCGCCCGCCGACTACACGACCGACGTGGAGCCCGTGAACGACGGTGTGCGGCTGCGGGTGACCGCGAGGACGATCCTGCGCGACCTGGCCGTCTTCCCCGACCGCTTGGCCCCGGACGCGAAGATCGACGACCAGCTGGTCACCCTGCTGCCCGGGGAGAGCACCACCTTCCACATCACCACGGCGCAGGACCTGGACCACGCGGCGCTGACCCGCTACCCGGTCCTGCGCTGTGTGAACGAACGCCGCTGAGCGCTCGACCGGCCAACAGCGGAGTTGTCACGGCGAGCACCCCGTGAGCCCTCACGACCATCGCCCGACAGACCCCGGCGGGGTACGGCGGACCGGGCAACCCGGCTTGCCGTAACCCCGACGGGGGATTGACGCGCGGAAGGCCGGCGGGACGAGCGCGCGAGAACCCGAAGCAACACGAAAGGGGGTTATGGGCGGGATTGGGGGCTTAGAGGGCTGGTGGGGTGGTGTTCGATGAGGTCGCCCAGGGTCTCGTCGATCGCCTTGAGGGCGTCGGGGCCGAGCCGGCCTCGGGTGCCGAGTACCACTACTGGGTCAAGGTGCCCGGCGACTCCGACGGCAGGTGCGGCATCGCGCCGACCACGCCGGCCGGACAGTTCAGCCCCGGCCTGGCCATGGCGCTGATCAACGGCAACCCGTGACGGAGGACTCCCGGCGGGGGCGGGTCAGCTTTCCTGCCCCTGCCGGCTCTCCCGCGCGGCCATGACCTCGGTGACGTACTGCTCCGCCCAGTCGGTGATCGCCTGGATGGGTTCCTGCAGCGAACGGCCGAGCGGCGTCAGCGTGTACTCCACCCGGGGCGGCACCTCCGCGAACACCTCCCGCGTGAGCAGCCCGTCTGCGGCCATCGCGCGCAGGGTCTGGGTCAGCACCTTGGGCGTCACCCCGCCGATCATGTCGCGCAGTTCGGTGAAGCGCTTCGGCCCGTGGCGCAGGCTCAGCACGACCAGCACCGACCATTTGTCGCCGATCCGGTCGAGCACCAGCCTGGTGGGGCAGTTCGGGTCGAAGGCGTCGCCGTTCGTCATGGTTTCCCAAAGGTAGCAATGGCACGTTGAAGTAACCAGTATCCAATGGATACCTTCGCAGTCGCAACCGCAACCGAGGAGGTCCACGATGAACATCCTGCTGATCGGCGCCAGTGGAATGATCGGCAGCCGGGTGGCCGCCGAGGCCGCGAACCGAGGCCACGAGGTCACCGGCGTCACCCGCTCGGGCAGGGACGGCACCCAGACCGCCGACGCCGCCGACGTCGCGGCCATCACCGCCCTGGCCAAGGGCAAGGACGCGGTGGTCCTGTCCATCGCCCCGCCCAGGGACGGCAGCGAGCCCGAGGCCCCGCTGCTGGCCGCCGGACGCGCGGTCCTGGCCGCCCTGCGCGCCGCGGGCGTCGGCCGCCTCGTGGTCGTCGGCGGCGCGGGCAGCCTGGAGATCGCGCCCGGCACCCGCCTCGTCGACACCCCCGACTTCCCCGAGATCTACAAGAAGGAGGCGCTGGCGCAGTCCGCGCTGCTCGACGTCATCCGGGCCGAGGCGGACGACCTGCGCTGGACCTACATCTCCCCGGCCGCCCAGATCGCCCCCGGCGAGCGCACCGGCGCCTACCGCAAGGGCGGCGACACCCTGGTCGGCCCGTTCATCACCGCCGAGGACTACGCCGTGGCGCTGGTGGACGAGCTGGAGAACCCGACCACCCCGTCACAGCGCGTCAACGTGGCGCACTGAAGCGCACGAACGGGATCCGCCCGCCGATCTGCCGGAAGTCCAGCACGTCGTCGAACCCCATCACCGCGCAGAGCCGCCGGGCCGCCGCCGGGTGGCGGGCGGCGTACGTGGCCATGATGTCCGCGCCCTCGGCGGCGGACAGGGGTGCGGCGACGGCCGGGCGGGGATGCCCGCCGATCTGGATCGTGACCTCCGGCGTCTTCAGCACGTTGCGGTACCAGTCCGCGCCCGTGCCGAACCCCGAAGCCGCGACCACGCTCCTGCCGTCCCGCGCCACGATCTCGATCACCGCCTGGCGAGGCTGCCCCGAACTGCGGCCGGTGTGCGTCAGCAACATCATCCGGTGCGGCACCAGCCAGCCCAGGCCCGCGCGGAACAGGCCGATCGGCAACCGCCAGGCCCGGCGGCGCCACCCGGTCGGCGGCGCCGCCCGCTTCGCCAGGATCGTCTCCGCGCCGAACTGCCGCCGCAGCACCGGAGCGAACGCCTCACGCGTGATCGTCCTGGTCACCGCCTTCTGCACCACGAGCTGCGGCCGCGTGGCCGGGACCAGCGTTCTGGTGAACAACCGCGCGATGCGCTGCCGCTTGGCCACCTCCCCGCGCATGCGCCGCTCGTAGCGGTCGAAGGCGCGCTCGGGCTCGCGTTCGTCACGCAGCGCCTCGGCCAGCAGGTACGCCCCGCCCATGGCCATCGAGACGCCCTGCGCCGAGAGCATGGCCATCGAGACACCCTGCGCCGAGAGCATGGTCATCGAACCGCAGGCGTCGCCCACCAGCGCCACCCGGCCGCGGTGCCAGGAGGGCAGCACGATCTGCGTCATCGTGTCCATGAAGACGTCCCCGTCGGCCGGCGCGTCCTCCAGTAGCGCGGGGGTGATCCAGCCCATGCCGTCGAAGGTGGAGCGCAGCAGGTCCAGCCGCTCCTGCCGGGGTACGGCGCCGCCGTTCGCCGCCCGGAAGATGAACAACGCGGCCAGCTCGTCCGCGCGCCCGGTCGGATACACGACGGTCTCGCGCCCGGGTTCGGTGTAGTGGGCGCGGACCCGCCCCAGGTGGTAGCGGTCGGGCACCGGGTAGGAGGCCAGGCGGCAGCCCGGGTACCGGGCGAAGCGTTCCTCGGCGCCGAAGACGAGCTCCCTGGTCAGGGAGTGGATGCCGTCGGCGCCGACGAGCAGGTCGAACGCCTCGGTGCCGCCCGAGGCCAGATCGGCCTCCACCCCGCCGGGCACGAGGCGCACGCCCGCGACGCTCTCCCCGAAGCGGATCTCCACGTCGTCCTGGACCGCCTCCAGCAGCGCCTCTTCGAGCGTGGTGTGCATGAGCCCCAGACGCGGCCCCTTGATCACCCGGTCGAGCAGGGGAACGGTCAGGCGCGCCCAGACCCGCCCCGAGGCGTCCACGAAGTCGACCGAGTCGACCGGCAGCTGGCGCGGCACCAGCCGGTCGACGATCCCCATGCGCTCGGCCACGTCGTGGGCGGTGCCGAAGAAGTCGATCCCGTACCCGCCGAGCCGCCCGTGCGGCGAGCGTTCCAGGACGACCGGCTCGATCCCGTTGCGCCGCAGCCAGTACGCGAGGGTGAGGCCGGCGACCCCGCCCCCGTTGATGAGCACCCTCATGACAGCAACCCTTCCGCCGCGCTCACGGCCTGGCCCACGGGAAGTCCCGGATCGAGCAGGTAGTGCAGCATCAGCCCGTCGACGGCCGCCGTCACCAGCACCGCCGCCCCGGCCCTGCGCTCGGCCGGCCACTCGGGATACATCCGCCCGAGCGCCTCGCCGATCTGCCCGCGGGCCTGCCGCAGCTGCTCGCGCAACACCTCACCGAGCGCCGGATCCCGTGCCGCCCCGGCGATCACTTCGACCGCCAGCCGCGTGGCCCGCTCGTCCCCGGTGGTCTCCCCCAGCATGTCCCGGATCCTGCCCAGCGCCGCCCGCGCGTCAACGGCCCCGAGCAACTCCGCCACCAGGGGCCCGATCACCAGCTCCCCGGCCGCACGCGCGATGGCGGCGTGCAGGCCGGGCAGCCCGCCGAAGTGGTAGTGGATGAGGCCGGGATTGGTCCCGGCCCGCTCGGCGACGCCGCGGGTGGTGACGGCCGGCCAGCCCTCCTCACAGAGCAGGCCGATCCCCGCCGCCACCAGTTCCTCCCGCCGCCGGCCTCCACGAGGCGAAGTTGGCCGTTCGACCAAGTTAGTCATACGGCCAAACTAGCATCCTTTCATGTGAAAATCTGGCCGAGCTGGCTCAGGACGCCTTGATACTTCTCCACCTTTTCCACAATGCCTTCGAGCTTCGAGGCGAACTTCACCGGATCCTGTCCCATCTGCTTCGTCGCGTAGTTGCAGGCGATGGAGTAGACGTCGCCGGCTTTGTTGCTGTCGAGACAGTGGTTGCTGCCGAAGTTGATGAACTTTACGGCCCGGCGGCCGACGCGGCCGAGACCGGAGCGGTGCCGACGGCGGACAGTCCGGCGGTGAGGAGGGCGGCGACGGCGGCGGCCTCCGTGATTCTCAGCATGGGCCAGACGGTAGAACGCACCGTTATCGATTGGCTTTTGATCGTTTGTCCGGTAATGGAGGCAGGTGGGGGGTTGATCAGCTTGGGGGTTCGTGACACATTGCGGATGTTTTTCGTCAAATGTCACGGAGGACACGCGTGCCACAATTATCCCCAGCCATAGCCGCGATCGCCGTCACCCTGGCGCTCGCCACCCCCGCCCAGGCCACGGCCGATCCCGCCGTCACCGTGGCGAACGGCCGGACCCAGCCGGTCTTCTCCTACGCCGACGCCGTACGCGAGCACGTCTACGTCGAGTCGCCGCTCGACAGCGACGGGGACCGCAGGCTCGACCGGGTGCGGGTGGACATCATCCGGCCCAAGGAGTCCGGCCCGGGGCTGAAGGTTCCGGTCATCATCGATGAGAGCCCCTACTACGACAATTCCGGGCGAGGCAACGAGGGCGAGCGGAAGGTTTACGACGCCGCCGGGAACGTGGTCAAGTTCCCCCTCTTCTACGACAACTACTTCGTGCCGCGCGGCTACGCCGTACTGAACGTCGACATGCTCGGCACCACCCGCTCCGACGGCTGCCCCGACATCGGCGGGCAGGCCGACGTGCTCGGCGGCAAGGCCGTCATCGACTGGCTGAACGGCCGCGCCAAGGCGTACCGGGCCGACGGCAGCCCCGCCCTCGCCGACTGGACCAACGGCAAGTCCGCGATGATCGGCAAGTCGTACGACGGCACGCTGGCCAACGCCGTCGCGGCCACCGGCGTCGAGGGGCTCAAGACCATCGTCCCGATCTCGGCGATCAGCTCGTGGTACAAGTACCAGCGCTCCAACGGCGTCGTCTACAACTACGACTACGCCTCCTGGCTGGCCAACTACGTGGACACCGATCCTGAGCCGAAGTGCAAGGCCGTACGCGACAAGATGGACGCCGACGACGGCGACGCCACGGGCAACTACAACGCGTTCTGGGCCCTGCGCGACTACATCGCCGGGCTGCAGGGCGACGTGTCCAAGGTCAAGGCGAGCGTCTTCGTCGCCCACACCAGCAACGACCTCAACGTGAAGCCGGACAACTTCTCCATCTGGTGGAAGAAGCTGGCCGAGCGGAACATCCCGCGCAAGATCTGGGTCGGCCACTACCAGCACGTCGACCCGTTCGACTTCGAGGGCCGCCGCGACCTGTGGGTGGACACGTTGCACCGCTGGTTCGACTACTGGCTGCACGACGTGCGCAACGGGATCATGAACGAGCCCAGGGCCGACGTCCAGCTCTCGCCCACCCAGTGGATCACCCAGCGCGACTGGCCGGCACCGAACGCCGCTCAGGTGAGCCTGCGGCCCGGCGCCGACGGCTCGCTCGGCCTGAAGCCGGCCAGGCGCGGCACGACGGCGACGTTCACCGACACCAGGCTGAGCGAGGAGCAGATGGTCGCCGACGTCGGCACCCCGCACCCGGGCCGCGTGGCCTTCACCACCGGCGAGCTCCCGCTCAACATGCGTCTGTCCGGTACGCCGAACGTGGACCTGCGGGTGTCGCTGGACAAGTCGACATCGAACCTGACCGCCCTGCTCGTCGACTTCGGCGAGGACACCCGCGTCGACTGGCGGCGCGGCCTCGGCATCACCACGCTGACCGAGGAGAGCTGCCACGGCGAGAGCACGGCCCAGGACGACGCCTGCTACAAGAAGACGATCACCAATGTGGCCACGCGCCCGCTGGAGATCGTCGCCCGCGGCTGGATCGACGTGCAGAACCGCGACTCGTCGCTGGTCTCGCAGCCGGTGCCGCCCGGAACGTCGGTGAAGGTGGCGTGGGACACGCTGCCCCACGACTACACCTTCAAGAAGGGTCACCGGATCGGCCTGGTGATCGCCGGCACCGACGCCAGCTACAGCGGTGAGGTGGGCACCGGCGCGAAGGTCACCGTCGACCTGGCCAAGAGCCAGGTGCGGGTGCCGTTCGTGGTCGGCAGCCCGCTGGCGGACGTGCCGCAGGACAGCACGGCCTTCCGCGGCCCGGCGCTGCTCGACCTGCCGGAGCCGGAGAACACGTTCTTCTGACCGGACCCTGGCCCGGGGCTCTTCTGGCCCCGGGCCCCTTTTTGTCGATTTTTCGCGTTATGGGGAGTCAAAGGCGATGACACACCCGTACGACGCCGGACGGCACCGCGACGCCGATCCCGGCCACCAGGATCCACCCTGGCCAGAACCCGGCCACCAGCCCCCACCCGCCCAGCAGGCCACACCGGAGCCCGGCACCTCACGCTCCAACGCCCTCGGCCACCGGACCACACCCCGATCAGACGCCGGGCTCGGCACTCCACAGCCCGGCACTCCACAGCCCGACGCTCCACAGTCCGGCACTCTGCGGTCCGATGCTTCGGGGCCCGAGGCCGGGTCCGGTGAGCGGGGCGCATCGGGGTCTGGCCGGCGGGACTTGTCCTGGCTTGACGGCGGGAGTGGCCAGGGGGATCTGACGGAGTCCGGCCGGGCGGGCGCGTTCGGTGGTGGTGACGGACGGCGGGACGAGCCGGGGCCCGATGTCTGGGAGAGCCGGCCGCGTACCCGGTGGCCGGGGGAGCAGGAGCCCGATGTGCTGGACGACTGGCCGGGGCGCGGGCACCTCAGGATGCGGGCGGTGGTGCCCGTCGCCGCCGGGATGGTGGTGCTGGCGGGGCTCGGCGCCTGGCTCGGACTGAGCGGGGGCGACCCGGACGAGCGGCCCGCCGTGGCCACGCCCAAGGTCAGTCTCATGGAAGTGCCGGGGGAGGTGGTCTTCACGCCGTTGCCGAGCCGTACCCCCGAGGAGCCCGAGACGAGCGGCCCCGCACGGGAGCCGAGCGCCGAGCCCACGGCCGGCGCGCGCGAGCCGACCACCAAACCCCCGGCCCAGCCGAGCGCTAAGCCCTCCACGAAGCCGAGCGCCCGGCCGAGTGCGAAACCGTCGGCCAAGCCGAGTGCGAAACCGAGCACGAAGCCGAGTGCGAAGACGAGCGCCAAGCCGAGTGCGAAGGCGTCCGCGAAACCGTCGGGCAAGCCGCCGGCCCAGCCGTCCGCGCAGCCCACCCAGAAGCCCAGCTCGACCCCGACGGGCGGGGAGCCCGAGCCCACCTGCGACAACTGGGTGGATTGTCATGATCTGCCGCCCGACATGTGACTCACACCAGCACGAAGATCTCGCTGACGCCCTTGGCCAGCGCCTGGATGTCCGCGCTCACGCTCACCTCCGGGTTGCCCGGATCGAACAGCACCGACAGCCGCTCCCGCATGCCCTTGCCGATCAGGGCCTGCCACACCGCGTTCGGCGCCAGGCCGGCGTCGAGGATGCGGCGGTGGTCGGCGTCGTAGCTGATCCGGTGGCCCCACAGGGTGACGGTCTGCGCGCCGAGTCCGATCGCGTTGCCGACCCGGGCGTCGACTTCGGCCTGCGCGCGTTCCTTGTCCCACGGGGAGCTCTGGCCGGAGTGGGTCAGGCCGTACTCGCGGGAGCCGATCTGTACCACGGCGTCCCATCCGAGCGCCTTGACCGCCATCCACTGGGCCTGCGCGGCGATGGCCGGGGTGATCGCGCTCTCCTGGCCGTCCAGGGTGACCTTGAAGCCGCCGTACGACTTGCCGAACAGGCCGGAGGCCACGTATACGCGGTCCACCCCGGAGGTGCGGATGTAGTCGTCCACTCGCGAGCGCGTCACCAGCGGATAGCGCGAGCGCATGTCGGCGACACACTGCTCGGCCTGGCCGCAGCCGAGTTCGGGAACCACGACGCCCATGGCCAGCCGCTTGCCGGGCAGCTTCGCCCGCAGCGCCTTCGTCGCCTCGGAGACGAACTGCTTGACCTGCGCCGCCGAGGTGAAGTCACGGAAGCCCAGGTAGTCGGCGAACTTCACGCCCACCACGCCCGGCCGCTGCGCCGCCGCCACGAGCTTGGCCACCGCCGCCCTGAACTGCGCGTCACCGGCGCGGAAGTCGTCGGCCAGGTCGTTCTCCACCCAGATCCGCAGCCCGGCCTTGCTCGCGGCCGTGATCGCGGTGGCGACGGGCGCGGCGGAGCGCACGGTGGGCCCGGGTCCGAGCTCGTCGGAGGGAGCCGGCGAGGGTACGGCGGGCCGCCCCGTCTCACCGGTGTCACCCCTGCCGGGATCCGTCGTGCCGGGGTCTGTCGTGCCGGGGTCCGTCGTCCTGGAGTCCGTCGTACCCGGGTCGGTCGTACCGGAGTCTGACGGGGCCCGGTCGGTGCCGTCGCGGTCGGCGGGGGTCATGGCGTCGGGCGGCGGGCTGGTCAGGACCTGCTTCTTGCCGTCCACGTACTTCTCGTAGGTGACCTCGTTGTTCACCATGTTGACGCACTTGTACCAGCCGCTCGGCAGTTCCTCGCAGAACGTCTGCCCGCCCCGGCAGTTCGGCTCCTTCGACAGGTCCGTCTTCTGGTTGCAGCGCACGTAGTCCTGCGGGAGCGGCCGCGCCTTCTCGAAGTTGGCCCCGCCGTCCGCCGCCCAGAACGCCGCCACCTTCGCCGCGTCCTGCGGCGGCGTCAGCCATTCGCACACCACGTACGACGGGGTGTCGGCGGGCAGCACGTCCTTGCACGAGTCGCCCTGCTTCACGTCCAGCGCCTTCTCCTGGGCCGAGGTCGGCCGCGTACCGGATGGCCCGGAGCCCGGGATGCTGCCCGGATCCGCCATCGCCAGGAACGGCATGAAGAACACCAGAGCGATCACGATCCCGGCGACGGCGAACTGCTTCTCCCTCCGGGAGATGCCGGTGAAGAACCCTTTCATCAGATCTCCCTGCCTCAGTAGTCGGCGCTGTTCGGGCTGCAGTTGCTCCAGTAGCCGCCGCCCTTCATGTCGGGCACGAACGTGCCCTTGTCCTTGGCGACCGTCCACGACACGCTCATCGTCAGCGTGCCGTCGCCGCTGGTGGTTCCGGCGGTGGTGGTGCCGTCACCGCTTCTGGTGCCCGACCACGAGACGGTGATCGTGCCCGACTCCGTGGTGGGGGCTCCCGGGCAGCCGGGGCGGCTGGTGGGCGCGCTGACGGTGTAGGAGGAGCCGGAGACGCTGATGCCGTTCGAGCCGGAGGCCGAGGTGATCTGGCACGAGCCCTCGCAGTCGAGTGAGAACGAACCCATCCGGCCCGAGCCCAGCGACGCCGACGCGTTCGACAGCCGCGCGCTGGGCGGCGGCGGCTTCGGCAGCTCGACCTTCTTGGCCATCGGCTCCGCCGACTCCTTCGCCGGACCCCTGTCGGGTGCCTTCGTGGGCTGCTTCGTCGGCTGTTTGGCCGGCTGCTTCGTCGGTTGCCTGGTCGGCTGGCGGGTGGGGGCCGTGGTGGGCTCGCGCGGCGGATCGGGCGAGTCGTCGGAGCTTCTCGTGTCCGACGGCTTCTTCGTGGTGCCGTCCCTCGGCTCCGCGGGGTTCGTGGTGGGGGAGGTGGTCGGAGGCGGCGTCCGACCCGGTATGAGCTGTTCCGGGTTGGTCGTCCCCGGGTTCTCCTGCGGCGGGACCTCCACCTCGGGGTCGGAGCCCGGCTCGTTCAGGGTGACCACGGGCCGGGGCTGCGGGGCCGCGGCCTCGCTGATCGTGGTGGGACGGGGGCGGGCGTGGATGCCCGACCAGGCCAGACCGGCCACCAGCACCCCGGCGCCGACCAGCAGCCCGACCCTCGCCACCGAACGCACCGAGATGCGCGCCTCGGGATCGGCCTCGTCGGGGCGGTCCTTCCAGAACTCGTCCCACTTGCCGCCCCGCCGTTCCCACGCCCGGAACTCGTCTTCGGCCAGCGGCTCCTCGGGGGTGGCTGAGAGGGTGTAGGGATCACGCTCGGCGAAGTCGCCCCCGTCCCCGTGCGAGGGCCGGGTGTCGCCGCGCGCGGGGCTCATGTCCCCATGGGGTACAGCGTCGCCGCGCGAGGACGTGGCGCCGGCCCGAGAGGGGCCCGTGTCGGCGCGGGGGAGAGCGGCGTCCTCATGAAAGGGGGTGGCCTCGCCACGGGAGGTGACGGACCTGCCGGAGGTGACGGCTCCGCGAGGATCTGTCTCCTGGAAGTCGATGCTGCGGAGGGCGGGCTCGTGGGTGGTGGGGGGCTCGTCGGGTTCCGCGCCGTAGACGGGGGCCGCGTAGATGGGCGTCGCGTAGGGGTGACCGCGACCGGGCTGTCCCGCATGGGACGACCCGCCGGGCCGGGCCGGGCCGCCGAACCCCAGGGGCGGCCCGGCCATCGGTCCGAGGGAGGCGTCGGTGGCCTCGGCATCCGGTGCGGCGGTCCTGCGGTCGGCGCCGAAGGCGATCAGCGCGTCCAGATACCCGGACCCCGCCGCTTCTCCGGGCGTGTCACCGGAAGCACGCCCGGAGAAGGTGTGATCGGCCGGAACCCCCTCGGGCGAGGCGCCGGAACCCCCGCCGGACGACGCGCCCCCGGCAGGGGAAGGGCCGGATAACGCGCTGGTGCCCCCAAGGCCCGATGACACGCTGGAAGGCGCCTGGGTGGACACCGGGCCCGACGATGCGCCAATGGCCCCAGGGCCCGATGACGCGCTGGTGGGTTCCAGCGTGGGTGGCGGGTCGGGGGAAAGGCGGGGGAAGGCGTCCGTCGAGGTGAAGTCCGGGCCGGAAGGGAGGGGAATCCGGCCGGGGGCAGCCGCGCCCGCCCCCGGTCGGACCCCGGCCCCGGTCGCCGTCGTGGGGTCGGCGACCGGGGTGTTCAGGGGATCGGCCGCCCGCGCGTCGGCGTACGCCGCGTGCGTGGCGGTGAGGGCGCTCGGCGGCGTCGTGGCCAGGGCGGCGCCGTCGGCCAGGCGCGCGTGCGGGACGCCGCCGAGCCCGTGTGACTGCACGGGAAACCCGTCGGCCCGCCACCCCACCGCGTCCGGAGCCAGCGGCGAGGCGAGCGGCAGCAGGTCCGACAGCGGCCCGCGCGGAGCCGCGATCGGCAGGTGGGTGAGCAGGGTGGCGGCGGGCAGCCCCTTGGGCGCGGCCAGGCACGACACGCATCCGTACAGGTGGCGCCCCAGCCGGGCGCGGGTGCTGCGGCTGGGCGCGGCGGCCCACTCCGCCACCCGCCCGGCCAGCTGGGCGCACCCGTGGGCGGCCCGTGCCGCGGTGACCGCGGCCAGCCAGGTCTCCAGCCGCCACGCCGCCTCCCTGACGGTGGCGTCGATCAGGGATTCCGGAACGTCGAACAGCAGGGCGATCTCGGCGTGCGGCAGGCCGTGCCGTACGGAAAGATCGAGCAGTTCCCGGTAGGGGCCGTCGAGCGCGATCAGCGCCTCGGGCAGCAGGTCGGACATGCGGCTGGAACGCGCCCACGACCCGGTGCTCGCCGGGTGCGAGGCGGCCCGCGCGGCGCGGTGCGCGCGGGCCAGCGCGTACAGCCAGGGGCGCAACGCGGCCGGGTCGGTGACCTGGCCCGCGCGCGCCGACGCGGTCAGCAACGTGCCCGCGGCGGCCAGCTCGGCGTCGGGCTCGCCAAGCTCCGTCCTGCAGTAGTCGTACAGGTGAGGCCCGTAGTGCTCACACAGTTCGCGGGACACGTCTTCTCCTCCGGAGGGGCTAGCGGTGCAGTCGCTGGGCGACCTCGGTGGCCCAGTACGTGATGACGATCCGGGCGCCGGCCCGGCGGATCGCGGTGAGGCTCTCCTCGATGGCCCGTTCGCGCTGCAGCCAGCCGTGCCCGGCGGCGGCCTCCAGCGCGGCGTACTCCCCGGACACCTGGTAGGCGGCGACGGGGACGTCGACCGCGTCGGCGACCCTGCGCACCACGTCGAGGTAGAGCCCGGCCGGTTTGACCATCACCAGGTCGGCGCCCTCCTCGACGTCGAGCTCGACCTCGCGCATCGACTCGCGGAGGTTGGCCGGGTCCTGCTGGTGGGTGGAGCGGGTGCCGACCAGCGACGACTCCACGGCGGTGCGGAAGGGCCCGTAGAAGGCGGAGTCGTACTTGGCGGCGTAGGCCAGGATGGGCACCCGCTGGTACCCGGCGGCGTCGAGCCCGGCGCGGATGGCGGCGACCTGGCCGTCCATCATGCCGCTGGGCGCCACGATGGTCGCGCCGGCGGCGGCCTGCGCGACGGCGACCCTGGAGTAGGCGCGCAGCGTCGCGTCGTTGTCGACGTCGCCGTCCGGGCCGAGCAGCCCGACGTGCCCGTGGTCGGTGTACTCGTCCAGGTTGATGTCGCCGATCACGACGGTGGCCTCGCCGACCTCGGCGGCGACGTCGGCCAGGGCGAGCTGGGCGATGCCCTCGGCGTCCCAGGCGCCGCGCCCGTCGGCGTGCTTGGCCGCGGGGACACCGAAGAGCATGATCCCGCCCACGCCGGCCTGCGCCGCGGCGGCGGCGGCCTTGCGCAGGCTCTCGCGCGTGTGCTGGACCTGACCCGGCATGGAGGGGATGGGCCGGGGCTCTTCGATGCCCTCGCGGACGAACAGGGGCTGCACGAGGTCCGACGGGTGCAGCCGGGTCTCGGCGACGAGCGCGCGCAACGCCGCGGTACGGCGCAGCCGCCGCGGCCGGTCGGACGGGTAGCTCATGGCCGTGCCCCCAGGATCCGCTCGGCGTGCTCCAGGACGACCGCGGGCGGGCGCCGGTTCCAGTACCCGGCGTCGGCGCGGGCGGTGATGCCGAGGTCGCGCAGCCGTACGAGATGCTCGGCGGTCTTGACGGCCAGGCCGCCGGGGTCGATCACCGGCAGCCCGTGCAGGTCGCGGATGCCGAGGTGGACCAGGATCTCGTTGGGTATGCCTTCGGCGGGCACGAGCCATTGCGCGCCGGCTCTGGCGGCCCGCCGCGCGGCCGCCGTGTACGCGCGGACGAACGGGTCGAAGTCCTGGGCCAGCGCCCTGGTGACCACGGCCGCCCCGTCGTCGATCATCTCGTAGGCGGCCAGGGTGGCGCCGGCGGCCCGGATGTTGTCGGTGATCGGCTCGGCCAGGTGCGGGATGAAGCCGATCAGGCCCAGCCGGTGGCGCTCGTGGCGGGCGGCGTGCCAGGTGGCGTCGCCGTACCCGATGACGGGGATGGTCGCGCGCACGCGCGCGGCGGCGAGCCCGGGGTCCTGGCCGGCGCCGCTGATCCAGGCGGCGCAGCCGTCGCGCTCGGCGGCGGTGGCCGTGCGCGCGAAGTAGTCGCCGAACAGCAGGCCGAGCGGCCCGAAGCCGACCAGTTCCTCGGGCAGTTCCGCGGCGTAGGTCTGCGGCGGCAGGGTGTGGATCTCGATGGTGGTGCCGGGTCCGGCCACCTTGGTCAGGTGCTCCGCGTAAAGCTTGTCGAGCAGCGGCGAGCGGCCCTCGACGGCGTGCTTCTGGAACCAGATTCGCATGTCAGGTGTGCCTCACGGGAAGGGGGACGGTGTCGAGCATGGAGGCCTTGGCCAGGTAGGCCCGGGTGGCCTCGCCGTCGGCGGCGATCGCGCGCAGCGCGGCCATGGCGGCGGGCAGCCGGGCGGCGTCGCCGTCCTGCACCCCTGCGACCCTGGCCTCGCTGGCCGGGATGACGTGGTCGACGAGGACGGCGCGGCGGCGGCGCGCCCAGCTCTCCAGCGCGGCAGGCGGCTGGTGTCCCCCGAGTACGCCGGCGAGTGTTCTGCCGAGGTCGACCGCGTCGTGGATGCCGGCGTTCATGTTGAGGCCGCCGGCGGTGGAGGTGACGTGCGCGGCGTCACCGGCGAACAGCACCCGGCCGTGCCGGAAGGAGGCGAGCACACCGCTGGCCAGGTCGTAGCGGTGTGTGCCGAGGATGTTCAGGTCGGTGAGGGCCAGACCCGCCACCCGGCCGGGAATGGCCTCCCGGGGCGCGAGCCTGAGGATGATCCGCCAGTGGTCGGGCAGGCGGAGCAGGCTGCACGACTGGGCCGGATCGCGGACGTAGGTGAGCGAGGCCAGGCCCGGCAGCATCTCTTCCAGGCGCGAGCCCGTGAAGACGCGCAGCGCCTGGGTGGGGTAGCCGGACTGGGGGAACGGCAGGCCGAGCAGCGACCTGACGGTGCTGTGCGCCCCGTCGGCGCCGATCAGGTAGCGGGCGCGCTCCCAGCCGCCCCCGGTCCTGACCCGTACGGCGGTGCCCGTGAGAGCCACCGCCTCGACCGGGGCCCCGAACCGGACCTCGGCGTGCGCGTACGCGCCGAGCTCGCCCAGCAGCAACGGCGTGAGCGCCGCCTGCTCGGCGTGCAGGCGGAACGGGTGCGCGGTGAGCCCGGCCAGGCCCGCCATCCGCATCTCCGCCAGCACCGCGCCGGAAAGGTCGCGCCACTGCACCCGGTCCACGACCACGCCGCGCGCGACGAGGCCGGCCGCGACACCGAGCTCGTCGAGCAGGTCGAGCGTGGCCGGATGGATGGTGGAGGCGCGCGAACGGGTGCCGAGCGCCGGCTCGCGCTCCAGCACGAGCACCGGCACATCCGCCCTCGCCAGCGTGAGCGCCGCGGCCAGCCCGACCGGGCCGGCTCCGGCCACGATCACGGCGCTCACGTCGGCACCCGCTCGCCGTCACGGTGTTTCCTGCGGCCGAGCATGACCTGCTGGCCCGCGCTGGTCAGCGCCCACCACGCGCCGCACAGGTTGGAGGTCAGCACGACCCGTTCGTTGTCCTCTGCCAGCTTGCCGATCGCGCGGAGCGTGGGCATGCCGGTGCCGGTCAGCAACAGGACCGCGTCGGGGGCCGCCCTGGCCCGCTCGATCTGGCCGACGAGTTCTTCCGTGGTCACCTCGTACGGCGCGAAGCGCTCGCCCGCCTTGACCGGGATCACCCTGGACACCCGCACCCCGGCCGCCGACCAGTACCGGTCGGCGTGGTCGGTCAGCCACGGCTGGTACGGCGAGACCAGCGTGATCTCCCGCGTGCCCAGGTGTTCCAGCGCCCGCCGGGTGGCCTCGGTGGCCGAGGCGACCGGCAGGCCGAACTCGGCGCTGAGCTCTTCGCAGCGGCGCCGGTCGAGCTCGGGGCCGAGCAGGTAGCGCGAGCCGCTGCAGGCCATGACCAGGGCGTCGAGCGGCAGGCCGCCGAACGAGCGGATCATGGCGGGCAGCGCCTCGTTGTAGGCGTCCAGGCGTTCGGCCAGTTGCAGGCCGGGCCGTACGGGGAAGCGGGTGACGTGCAGGTCCGCCCGCGCGCCCAGCAGGCGCGCGAACTCCGGCTCCACCGCCGGGTTGGCGGGCGGAACCACGACACCCACTCTGGTCACGATCTGCCTCCCGAGGGGTCGAGTGAGAAGAGCACGCGCAGCGCCTCCGCCAGGCCCGCGTCATGGGCCACGCGCTGGCCGAGGTCGCCGCCGAAGAAGGCGTCCACCACCCGCTGGACGGTCCGGCCCACCTCGTCGCGGGCACGGGCGTCCAGTTCCGGGACGCGGGCGGACAGGCGGCGCAGCTCCGCGTCGCAGACCACGGCCGCCCGGTTGCGCAGTGCCATGACGAGCACCGTGCTGCCCCAGGAGGGCACCGGAGCGGTCCGGGGTAACAGCGTCGGGGCGGTCATCAGCAGCCCGACCACGACGCGGCGCGGATCGCCGCCTCGCGACGGGCACGGGCGTCCATCGGGGGCTCGGCGTCCACCTCGACCCGGGCGCCGCGGCCGAGCACCTCGCGGGCCGCCCCGCCGATCCGCGCGGCCAGCTCGTCCTGCTGCTCGCCGGTGAAGCCCGGCTCCACCGTGACGGTGAGCTTGCGGCGGGCGCTCACGACGCGCGCTCCAGAGCCTGGTCGATCACGTTGATGGCCAGGTCGGACACCTGTCGGATGTGGCGCAGCCGGTGGACGGTGCGTGCGGTCGCCGCCGACAGCGCGGGCATGCCGTCGGTGGGCGTCTCGTCGGGGTTCTGGTAGGGGTGCTGGTACGGCCGGCGGGGTTCGTCGTCGTCGTGCATGGAGTGCTCCTACGGGGGGTTCAGCGCTGGTCAGAGGGTTGCCGCTGCCCGGGGACGCCAGGTGGCCAGCCAACCCGGACTCCGGACGGATCGTGGATGCCGAACCTGGCCAGCTCCTCCTCGGCCTCGGCACGGACCTGGATGAAGCTGGCGCGCAGTTCGGCGAGCAGGTGGCGCAGCATCGCCACCTCCTCTTCGAGGGCGAGCACTCCGGGCATGGGAGTCCGGCCGGCCCCGCGGGCGACCCGCACCAGCGCGGCCGTCCCGATGATCGCCGTGATCCCGAGGCAGGTGGTGAAGACGGAGGCGAACCCCGGGGCGGGCCCGCTCAGGAACGGGTGCTCGATCAGCACGGAGGCGGCGGCCACGCCGATGGCGCCGCCGAGCATCCTGGCCGTGTTGATCGCGCCGACCGCCGCCGCGTACTGGGTCGGTTCGGCGGCGATCGTGCCCGCGGTGAACGTTCCAGTCGACAGCAGGCCGAAGCCGCTGCCGAGCAGGACCGCGCCCAGCAGGCTCCACATCGTGGGCGACGGCTGGGCCAGCAGCAGGGCGCAGCCGCCGCCGAGGATCAGCGCGCCCAGGTAGATGACGCCGTTGAGGCTGAGCCGGCGGCTGGCCAGCGTGGCCATCGGGCTGGCCACGATCATCGCGATCGAGATCGGCGTCAGCCACCAGCCGATCTGTATGGTGTCGAACCCGCTTTCGCGCAGGTAGAGCGGACCTGTCGCGAGCACGATGAACGACAGCGCGCCGTAGAGGAACGACGCGCTGCCGCCCCACAGGAACCCGGGCCGCCGCCACAACCCCATGTCGATCGCCCCGGCCGGGTGCCGCCACGAGGTGGCCAGTGCCGCGCCCAGCAGCACCACCGCCGCTCCGGCGCAGATCAGGGTCCGGTCGGAGGTCCAGCCCCACACGTCGCCGCGGGAGACGGCGATCACGGCGCTGGCGATGGCGCCGACGAGGGCGAAGGCGCCGAGTATGTCGGGGATGCGGCGATTGCTGCCGCGGGAACGTGGCAGGCGGATGGTGAGGCACAGCAGCAGGCCCGCCAGGATCGCCCCGGGCAGGTACAGGCCGCGCCAGCCGTACGCCTCCATGAGCCAGCCACCCCCGCCCTGCAGGGCGAGCGCGCCGATCCCGGAGGACGCGCCCCACAGCGCGACCGCCCCGGCACGGCGCGCGGGAGGGAGCTCGCCGAGCAGCAGCCCCAGCGACGCGGGGAACATCATCGCGGCGCCCAGGCCCTCTGCGAGCCGCCCGGCGAGCAGAATGTGCCAGGCGGGCGCCAGGATCACCGCGGTGGCGCCGAGGCCGTAGATCAGGAGGCCGAGCGCGAGCACGCTGCGCCGGCCGAGCAGGTCGGCGAAGCGGCCCGCCGTCGCCAGCAGCGCGGCGACCGCCGCGAAGTTCCCCGTGCTCACCCACGTGATCTCGGCGAGGGGCAGCCCCGCCGTCATGGGATCGGCGCTCAGCAGCGGTACGGCCAGCGTCGTCGCCGTGCTGTCCGCCATGATCGCCACGACGGCGCCGGCGGCGACCAGGCGCAGCAGGACGTAGCCACGGCGGGCGCGGTGGCGGTGCGGGCGCCGCCGCTTCCTGGGTTTCTTCTCGGCGGCCTTCTTGGCCGCCGGCGGGAGCGTGACGTGCTCACGGATGGGCGTGAGCGTCATTGGGGACTCCGATTGGGAACGGTCGCAGCGACCAGGCGCTCCGCGGTGCCCACCAGGCGGGTCTCGGGTTGCGGTTCCGGGGGCGGGGCGGAGAGTCCCGCCAGGGTGCGGATGGCCCGCAGGGCGATGTCCAGGTGTTCGGCGCAGCGCCGGCGCACACGTTCCTCGAGGCCGGTCACCTGGGCGAGCCTGATCCTGAGCGGTTCGACGGTGGAGGTGCGTTCCAGTTCCCCGAGTACGGCGAGCCTGGCCGGCCAGCGCAGGTCCCGCGCCACGCGGTCCAGGGTCTGCGCGGCGATGTCGGCCGGGTCGGCGCCGGGGTGGCACAGCAGCCGGGCGGCGGTCCTGAGCGCCAGCGAGGCGGTCCTTTCATGGTCGTCGAGCCGGTGTTCCAGCGCGTTGCGCAGCACACGGGCGCGGTGGTCGAGCGCGGGCGCGCTCCAGCCGAGCACGAGCAGCCGGTCGGAGCCGACCTCGGTGTGCCATCCGGCCAGGCCGATCTCGCGGGCCATCCGGTGGTGGACGGCCCAGAGCCGGTCATGAGCGCACGAATCGGGCTCCGCCCACACCTGGACGCCGCCCAAGGGCAGGTCGGCGGTGCGTATCCGGGCTTCAGGACCGGCTATCCGAACGCAGATCTGCTGGATGGCGAGGGCCTGCGCGCCCTGTCCGGTCTGGTCTCTGACGAACCACGAGCTGCCCTGGATCACGACCCGGCCACCTCTCGTTGTTAAGTGGCAGTTATCAGATACGGTTTTGATAGTGCTCAGATGTGTTCTAGCGTGTCAACTGTCACTTTCGTCATGGGAAGATTACGCAGGTCAGGGGGCCTTCCTTTACGCTGTGGTCAGTCCGCTCCCGACGGGAGGTTTGGTGGCAAATTTCGCTGAGCGACTCGATCACGCGCTGAGCAAGCGCGGATACACGGGTGCTCAGGTGGCCGCCGCCCTGACGACCGCCGGCATCCCGATCACCCGGGCCTACGTCAGCCAGCTGCGCACGGGCAAGCAGACCAACCCGACGCTGCAGGTGCTCCAGGCCCTGGCCAGTTACCTTCAGGTGAGTGTCGGGTGGCTCCTCGGTGAGGACTATCTGGAGTCCGGAGCCATGCAGGACCTGCAGCTGCGCGCCGCCGCGATCGGCGCCTCCGCCTCGGGCCTGTCCGAGGGCTCGCTCGACCTGCTGCGCGACGTCGTCGACATCGCCCGCCGCGCCGAGGGCCTGCCCGCCAGAACCGCGACCAACGACCTGCCCGACGCCGCCAGGCTGAGCGACATCGCCGTGACCGCGCTCGCCGACCGCCTGCGCGGCCTGCGGGTGGCAGCCCGCATGTCGCCCGCCGACGTGGAGTTCGCGCTCGGCCGCGGCGTGGCCGCCGTCGCCGCGATCGAGGAGGGCAAGCTCGCCCCCGCGCCCGCGACCGTCGCCCGCATGCTCTCCCTGTACGGCGTGGCCGCCCCGCACCTGCGCGAGCACCTGATGACGCTGGCCAGAGGCGAACGCGAGCCGTCCTGGTACGACGCCAGCACCGTCTCGCCGCTGGCGGCCACCGCCTACGCGCTGGAGGAGCGGGCCTCGGTCATCAGGACCTACCAGACCCAGATCGTCCCGCCCCTGCTGCAGACCGAGCTCTACGCCAGGGCCGCCATCCAGGTGGCCGGCCTGGCCACGCCCGGCCTGACCTCCGTCGACGACGCCGTCCAGGTGCTGCTGACCCGGCAGGCGCTGCTGACCAGGCCCGACGGGCCCGTCTTCTGGGCCGTGGTCGACGAGAGCGCCCTCATGCGCTCGATCGCCGGGGAGGACATTCAGGCGGCGCAGCTCGACGCGCTGATCCAGCACGCCAAGCGGCCCAACGTGTCGATCCACATCGCGCCGATCACCGACCCGGCGTACCTGCCGCGGACCGGGCCGTTCACGTTGTGGCGGTTCGCCGAGCCGTACGAGCCGGACCTGGCCTGCGCCCACTGGATCGAGTCCGACGAGCTGGTCACCGACACGACCTCGATCGAGGTCTACCATCAGGCGTTCGCCAAGCTCTCGGTGATCACCACGACCCGCGACGAGACGCTCGACCTGCTCTACGCCCACCGCCAGCGCCTCGGCCCCTGATCACGCTGTGTGCGTCGTCGGGCCGGGTTTCGGGCAGGGGGTCCGCCGGGGCGCCGGAGGGGGCCGCCGCGCTTGTCCGGTGCGGGGCCCGCGTAAACAGGCCTGTCCGGTATGGGCCGGGCCCGCGCTGAGAGGGCTTCTACCAGGGGTTTTCCGAGGCCTCTCCGGACGCCCAAACAAAAAAGAAGTATTTCCCGAAATAGCTATTGCCAGACCACGGCGATTATGGATCATTATTGACTTCGGTCACCGCGTGGGGTCAGGTGCCAACTTTCCCGTGATTGTTTGTGGCGAGGGGAAAGGGCCCACACTCAATGCGTCAACGCGCCATCCGAAACCTGGCCAATCTCGTAACAGAGAAAGCCACGCCGACCCGAGTCCTAGACGCGGCAGCCGGAGGAAAGAACAACTTCTTCGCTGACCGAGACGCCGTCCGACGCTACGACAGCGCCGCCGCCGTGAGCGCAACCGCCGCCAGGGAAGTCCACGCCTTCCTGGCCCGAGTCATCCGCTATCTGTCGTCGGTGGGAACCGACCAGCACCTGGTGATCGGCAGCGGCGTCCCCGGCGGCCTGCCGGCCGGACGCCTCCTCCACGACGTCGCCCGAGCTCATCCGCTCACCCCCAGCGCTCGCGTGGTCTACGCCGAATCCGACCCGATGATCCTGGCCAACGCGCACGCGACTATCGAACCGATCACCGACCTGGTGCGCGTCGTCGAAGGAGAGGCCCGGGAGATCGACGCGTTGCTCGGCGACCGGATCGTGAGCACGTTCATCGACTGGGATCGGCCGGTGGGCATCCTGGTCGTCTCAGGACACAGCATCCTGGACGACGAGGAGTTCAGATATGTGCTCAAACGCCTCGGACAGGCCGGGCCACCCGGCAGCCATCTGGGGCTCCTCCAGGCCACCCTTGACGGCATACCCGCCGAGTTGCTGCCCGCCGTCTACGACCTGATCGCCATGACCCTGCCCGGCTACGCGACCCGCGACCGCGAACGCCTGGCAGCCGTCCTGGACGGCCTCGACCTGGTCGACCCCGGCCTGGCGTGGGTCTCGCAATGGCGTCCTGACGACCATTGCGGCCCCATTCCACCGGAGTCCTCGGGCAACTACGGGGCGCTCGCCGTCTTGCACTGAACACCGGCCGGGGGTGCGGCGCCCGCCGTACCCCCGGCCGGCAGGAAGGAGGAGAGGCCCCTGGGGTCAGTCCCACCAGAACGACCAGGCATGGCCGCCGACCAGCTGCTCCGCGTAGCCGATCAGGTCGCCGGCCCCCTGCACCACGTTGTCCGGGCAGAAGGTCCAGTGCTCGGCCGCCACGTGCAGGGCATGCTCGACGTCCCCGGGCGGCGCGGCCACGCTGAGTTCGAGGGTGTTGAAGCCTAAGCTCACCACACGGGCGCCGAAGCGGTCCTCCCAGCTGCGGATCACGGCGGCCAGCGGGACCATCCACTCGTTGTGGTGCAGCGCGCCCTGCCAGCCCATGACGGCCAGCGCGTCGGCGCCCCGGTCGACCGCGGCCAGGCCCATCGGCATGCCGCGCACCGCCAGTTCGCCCGCGTACCAGTCGGCGACCGCGCCGGGCTCGGCCACCAGCACGCCGGGCGGCGCCAGCCCCGGGCAGAGCGCCCCGAAGGGCTCCAGCTCGCTCAGCGCCTCGGACGGCATCTGCGCCACCCACTCCTGCCAGACCTCGGCCATGAAGCCCTCGGCGGTGAAGTGCTCGATCTGACCGGCGTCGTCGGGCACCACGTGGCCCGCCGCCCACGCCTGGGCCGACTCGTCGAGCAGCACCGGCCATAAGCCGCTGCGGGCGTGCTCGGCGCGGAAGGCCGACCACAGCGCGCCGCCGACGGGCTCCTCGCTCATCCAGAACGCCGGCCTGGCGGCCTTCCGGGCGAACCCCGGATCGGGCCAGACCAGCTCGCCCGCGGGCATGCCGACGGCCAGGGTGCGCCCCATGCCGCCGTCGGTGAACAGCTGGCGCAGCTCCTGTGGCAGCCGCAGATCATTCACGCCCATCGACGGAGATGGTAGTGCCGAACGCCGACATCGCTTCGAGCGGCAGGACATTTGTCCTGGGCGATCCTGGATCGACGTTCCTTCCGGGGCAGGGGCGGAGATCGGCACCGTTGGACGCATGAAGATTCTGCTCGCGGCAGCCGTACTGCTGACCGGATGCGCCGACGCGCGCACGGCGGCCGCCACCGACACGGTCGTCACCACCGACAAGGGCGCGGTGCGCGGGAAGGAGGACGGGCAGCACCGCCTGTTCGAGGGGATCCGCTACGCCACCGCGCCGCGCTGGGACTCCCCGAGACCCACCGCGGCCTGGAAGGGCGTCCAGGACGCCACCAAACCGGGCAGCCCGTGCCCGCAGGTCGGGTCCGACTACGCCAAGATCACCAGTGAGAACGAGGACTGCCTGTTCCTGAACGTCACCACCCCGGCCAGGAAGGGGGCCAAGCGGCCGGTCATGGTGTGGATCCACGGCGACGGCGCGCTCGGCGCCGGCCACTACTCCAACGCCAGGGCGATCGCCGCCGCGGGGGACGCGGTCGTCGTCACGATCAACTACCGGCTCGGGGTGTTCAGCGGGTTCGGCTACCCGGGCCTGCGCGACGGCGGCACCTACGGCCTGCAGGACCAGCAGGAGGCGCTGCGCTGGGTACGCCGCAACGCGGCGGCCTTCGGCGGTGACCCCGGCAACGTCACGGTGTTCGGCATCTCGTTCGGCGCGCTGGCCATCGGCGGCCACCTCACCTCGCCGGGCGCCAAGGGCCTGTTCCAGCGGGCCGCCATGCAGAGCGGCGAGACCATGATGGACATGCCGGCGGGCAGCATGATCCCCGGCCTGGAGGCCCAGCCGTCCTACGCCTGGCGCCCGGCGGCCCAGATCGAGGCGGTCGGCCAGATCTACGCCAAGCAGCTCGGCTGCGCCGACCTGGCCTGCCTCAAGGGGCTGCCGGTGAAGAAGATCCTCTCCGTCCCGCAGATCATGAACGTCTTCCAGTCCTACGCCTACGGCAACGCCGTCCTGCCCGAGATCCCCTCCAAGGCCATCGAGAAGGGCCGCTTCCACCGCGTGCCCGTGCTGGCCGGCGCCACCAAGGACGAGCACCGCATCTTCGCCGCCATGCGCGGCAAGATCGCCTACCCGCGGGCACTGAAGGAGACGTTCGGCGAGCGCACGGCCGAGGTCGCCAAGGAATACCCGCTCAAGAGGTACGGCAAGCCCGCCGTGGCCTGGGCCGCCGTCATGACCGACCGCGTGTGGGCCCGCGGCACCCACGCCCAGAACACCCTGCTGGCCAGGCGGACCCCTGTCTACGGCTTCGAGTTCGCCGACCGGGACGCGCCGATGTTCCTGCCCATCAAGGCCGACTTCGACCTGGGCGCCTACCACGCGGGCGACCTGCCGTACCTGTTTCCCGAGAAGGGCGCGAAGCTGAGCCCGGCCCAGAAGAAGCTCTCCGGCCAGATGCTCTCCTACTGGACGAACTTCGCCCGCACCGGTGACCCGAACGGCGCCGGCCTGCCCGCCTGGCCCAAGCTCAAGGGCGGCACCCTGTCGCTGGAGCCGGGCAGGATCCGCCCCATCGACTACGCCGCCGAACACCGGCTGGCGTTCTGGAACTAGCGTGGACCCATGACCGTGCGCGTGCTGATCGCCGAGGACCAGGGCATGATGCGCGACGCCCTGGCGCTCCTGCTCGGCCTGGAGGACGACCTGGAGATCGTGGCCCAGGTGCCGACGGGCCCGGAGATCGTCGCGGCGGCCCTGGAGCACGCGCCGGACGTGGCGCTGCTGGACGTCGAGCTGCCCGGCCGCAGCGGGCTGGAGGTCCTGCCCGAGCTGCGGGCGGCGCTGCCCGGCTGCGCGGTGCTGGTCCTGACCACCTTCGCCCGGCCCGGGTACCTGCGCAGGGCGATGGAGGCGGGCGCCGCCGGCTTCCTGGTCAAGGACGGGCCGGTGGAAGAACTGGCCGCGGCGATCAGGCGGGCGGTGGCGGGGGAGCGGATCGTCGACCCGGCGCTGGCCGCCGCCGCCCTGCACGCCGGGCCGAGCCCGCTCACCGACCGCGAGCGCGACGTGCTGGCCGCCGCGCTCGACGGCGCCACCATCGCCGACGTGGCCGCCCGGCTGCACCTGTCGGAGAGCACGGTACGCAACCACCTGTCCTCGGCCATCGGCAAGACCCACACCAGGAACCGGATCGAAGCGGCCCAGCTGGCACGGCACAATGGTTGGTTGTGACGACCTTTGACGCGGTACTGAGCGACCTCGATGGAGTCCTCCGGATCTTCGACGAGGCCGCCCAGGCCGACATCGAGGCCCGCTACGGCCTGCCCCTGATCAAGACCGCGTTCCGGTCCGACCTCATCCTGCCCGCCACGCTGGGCCGGATCACCGAGCGGCAGTGGGTCGAGGCCGTCGCCGCCGAGCTGGGCGGCCACGAGAGAGCCAGGCAGGCCGTGGAGGAGTTCGCCGAGGTGCCGTTCTGGGTCGACGAGGAGGTGAGGGCGGTGCTGGCCAAGGTCCAGGAGCGGATGCCGCTGATCATCGTCACCAACGCCATGGACAGCCTCGACGCCCACCTCGACCGGCTCGGCCTCACCTACTTCGCCGACGCCGTGGTCAGCAGCGCCAAGGTCGGCCACGCCAAGCCCGACCGGCGCATCTACGAGATCGCCGCCGAACAGGCCGGGGTGGCGCCCGGGCGCTGCCTGTTCATCGACGACCGGCTGGAGAACGTCGAGGGCGCCCGGGCGATCGGCATGACCGGCATCCACTACCGGGGCATCGCGGACCTGGCGCCGCTCACGCGCTAGCCATGTCGAAGAAGCGCCGTTCCAGGGAGACCGCCCGCCGGAAGACCGCGAGCACCTCGTACCGGCGCCGCTCACCGAGCTCGGGCCCGAGCCGGTCGAGCTCCCCCCTTAGGAACCCCACCCAGGCGCGGAAGTCCGCCCCTTCGTGCAGCTCGATCCACTCCCGGTGCACGAACCCCTCCGGCAGCGGCTCCTGCGCCCGCGCCGCCCAGTCGAGATAGCTCCACTCCGCCACGCACAGCACAGCCACGATCAGCGGATAGTCCTGCGCGGTCCTGACCTCGTCCATCAGCGCGCGGAACTCGGCCGTGACCGGCTCCGGCGCCGCGTCGGTGCTGCCGTTCAGCTCCGCCAGCGCCCGGTGGAAATAGGTCTTCTCCTCCGTGGTGGCGACCTGTCCCAGGAATTTCCCGTACGGCACGCGGGCCGCGAACGTGTCCGCGCTCGCGACGGCCGCCCCGAGCAGGGCGGTGAAGGAGTCGACGAACAGGAAGTCCTGCTCCAGGTAGTGCCGCATGTCGGCGGTGCCGGTCGTGATGGCGGCGGCGAACGGGTGCCCGGCCACCGCCTCCCATTCCTCGGCGCACTGGGCGCGCAGCCACGTACTGAAGGCTTCATCACTCATGCCGCGACTCTAGACACCCCGTGCGCGCGGACGCCGTGGGGGACGCGCGAACCCCGCCGCGGCCGGGGCCCGGCCGGGCGGGGTGTGCGGCGCGTGCAGAACTCCGTACCAGAGGAGATCACCGCCGCGGCGCGGGCCGCGCCGCCCGCGCCGGGCTGGAGAAGGGCCTAGTAACCACCTCCCGTCGTCTTCGTCGGCTTCGGGGTGGAGGTGCCGACGGGCGCGGGTGTGGCGGGGCGGGCGCCCGCCGGCCGGAGAAGTCCGATCAGGCCGTGCTTGGCGCCGTCGATGCCGGCCGCGAACCACACGGCGTTCTCGCCGCCCGTGGCCGCGGTGCCGGGCTCCAGGTCCCACAGGCCGGGCAGGACGACCGGGCGGCCGTTCGCGCCGCGCAGGGCGCCGAGGTGGCGGCCGCTCCTGAAGGCGTGGACGGTGCCGTCGCCGAAGTTGCCGACCAGCAGCGATCCGGCCAGGGCGCCGAAGCCGCGCGGCGCCGTGGTGATCGCCCACGGGACGTTGAGCGGGCCGCGCCCGATGCGGCCGGTGAGCCTGCCGTCGGGGCTGAACCGGCTCAGGAAGCCCTTGCCGCGCCCGGGGACCGCCTTGCCGGTCTGGGGGTCGCGCAGCACCGAGGCGACCCACACCGAGCCGTTGGCGACCGCCACGTTGAACGGGTGGTAGTTCCGGGGCAGGGCCCGGTCGCGGAACTGCGAGCGGCCGAGCCGTACCCGCTCGAAGTCCTCGTTGAAGGCGTGGATACGGCCACCGGCGAAGTCGGCGGCCAGCAGGAACGAGCCGTCGTCGCTGTCCAGCATGGCCAGGCCCTTGTAGTCGGCGCCCCGGGTGAACGCCGCGATGATCGCGTTGGCGGGGTCGGCCTCGGCGTTCCAGCCGGTGATGGCGCCGCTCGGGCTGGCGAAGATGAACGTGGCGGGCTCGCCCTTGACGGTGAAGCCCTCGCCGGTGTTGACGACCTGGCCGGTGGGCGCGCCGCCGGGGACGGCGACCTCGGTCTTCTCTTTCGTGCCGTTGCCCGAGTAGACGGTGGCGGTGCCGGTCCCGGTGTTGGAGACCCACAGGGTCTTGCCCATGGCGAGGCCCCAGGGGTTGACGACCTTGGGATCGGTGACGGCGGCCTTGCCACGGACGTCGGAGACGAGGTTGACGACGTCGAAGCGGTTGCGGGGGGTGGTGGATTGCGCCGGGGTGGTGAGGGTAGCTCCCAGCACGACCGCGACAGCACCGAGCGTGATGATGCCGCGTCTATGGGGGTGCCGCATCCGTGCCTCCTTGATATGCGCTTGTGACGCGAGATACGCGGGAGGCGGGAGACTGGTTCATCGTTCGCTATGACCGGGAATGGGACAGACATGGAAGTTTTGGGCATTGATATCGGTGGCTCAGGGATCAAAGGCGCGCCGGTGGACGTCGCCGCCGGGCGCCTCACCAAGGAGCGACTGCGCATCCCCACGCCGCAGCCCGCCAAGCCCGCCGCCGTGGCCGAGACCGTGGCCGAGATCGTCGAGCACTTCGGCTGGACCGGTCCGGTCGGCGTGACCTTCCCCGGCGTGGTGATGGACGGCGTGGTCAAGACCGCCGCGAACGTCCACCACTCGTGGGTCGGCGTCAACGCCTCGGAGTTGTTCGACGGCGCCCGGGTGATCAACGACGCCGACGCCGCCGGCTTGGCGGAACTCGCCTTCGGAGAGGGCCGGGGGCGGAAGGGCACCGTCCTCATGCTGACGTTCGGCACGGGGATCGGCAGCGCCCTGTTCATCGACGGCACACTCGTGCCCAACACCGAACTCGGCCACCTCGAACTGCACGGCAAGGACGCCGAGCACCGCGCCTCCGACCGCGCCCGCGAGGAGCACGACCTCGGCTGGAAGGACTGGGCCGAACGCGTCGAGACCTACCTGAAGCACGTGGAGATGTTGTTCTCGCCCTCGTTGTTCATCATCGGCGGCGGCGTCAGCAGGAAGGCCGACCGGTTCCTGCCGCACGTGAAGATCGACACCCCGATCGTGCCCGCCGCGCTGCAGAACGAGGCGGGCATCATCGGCGCCGCCCTCACCTGCGCAGGCGGTCCGCACGCTCCCGCGTGAGCGGACTGCCCGGCGCCAGCAGCAGGGCCGCCTCCATGGCGGCCGCCGCCTCCTCATGCCGCCCGAGACCCGCGAGGGCCAGCGCCCGCGCCGAGCAGGCGTCCGCCTCGCCCTCCGGGTTCAGGCCGAGCGCGAGCGCACGGTCGAGGTCGTCGAGCGCGCGCGGGTAAAGGCGCAGTTCGACGCGACCTGACCGCGCCCGGTCCTGGCCTCGACGTCGGTGCGGTTGATCTCCACGGCCTGCCGGTAGAGGTCGGCGGCCGCCCGGTGGTCGCCGCTGGTGGCCACCACGTTGGCCAGCGCCGACAGCGACCGCGCCGTGGAGAGCCGGTCGGCCAGCGACTCGAAGCCGTTGAGCGCGCTCCTGAAGCTCTCCCTGGCCGCGGTCAGGTCGCCCTCCACCAGCGCGATCTCGCCGTGCAGCGCCATGGCCTGGGCCTGTCTGCGAGTGTCGCCCTCCAGTTGATAGCGGCTGGCGGCGACGGAGGCCAGACGGCGGGTGCCGGTGAAGTCGCCCTCGCCGAAGGCCGCCTCGGCGGCCGAGGTGAAGACCCCGGCGTCTTCGGGCACCCGGGCCGCCGGTCCCGGTTCGGCGAACCCGTCACCGGCCCGCCGTACGACCTCGATCATCTGGTCCTGCCCGAGCTGGTACCACGTGCCGCGCAGGGCGGCCAGCAGGACGTCGGCGTCGCCGGATCCGCAGCGCAGGGCGATGTTCCTGCTGGCGATCGCCCGCTTGAGCGTGTCGGCGAGCGCGGGCGAGACCTCGCCCGCGCCCAGCCCGGCCAGGTCGGCGGGCGACAGCGAATGCCGGGCGTAGCCGCCGGTCACCGATCTCGCGGGCCAGGTTGATCGGGTTGCGGGCAGGCCTTGTCGCTCTTGTTCCATCGCCGGCTGGCGGGGTCGGTCGCCAGGTGGCGGGCCAGAGACTCGTGCAGGACCTCATCCGGCACCGTTGCCAGGCGGTCGAACGGGATATGGGTCAGATCGACGAGCATGGACTCGCCCATAGAACCCCCTGCGGCCATGTGGTGTCCCTTTCTCGGTCGCTATTCAAGCACTCTTGAAGAGTCCCAAATCCCCTCAAACTGCTCAATCCAGTAGTGGTACCAGTACCCATGCGCGCGCCGGGTCAATTCCAGGTGCATACGGTGGTCGGTCGCCCGGTTGCCGACGCCGTGGAGTTCCACGATCACCGTTCCGTCGCCGCCCGCCGGATTGACGGCGAGAATGCTGAATCCCGGATTGTAGGAGAAAGTGGCGTACTCCACCCGGCCCGCCACATGCCAGTCCGTCATCGCGGCCAGCCGGTCGAGCGCGGTCGCGATGCTCGCCGGCAGGTTCTGCAAGGGGAACTCCAGCCCGGCGTCGAGCTGGCGGGTGGCGAGGTCGACGGCGTGCGGTTCCTCCGGGTCCAGGAGCACGACGCGGAAGACGCCGTCGGGACGGCTCAGCACGGTCCGGCGGATGACCTCGCAGTTGGCCTCGGACAGCAGGTTGATGCCGGAAGGGGCGAACAGCCACGCCTCCTTCGCGTCCGTGAGCCGCTCGCGCAGAGGATGCGTCTCGAAGTCGGCCCGGTCGCCCAGCGGCGGGTGCGAGCGGTCGGGCACGGTGATCCGGTGGAGCAGCACGCCCATCCCGGCCAGGATCGCCGCCCACCGGTACTGCTCGGCCACGGCCTCCCCCACCAGCGTCAGCACCGCGAAGACGATCGCCACGACCGCGATCACGTAGGCGTCGAGGTTCCTGCGTTCACGGACGTCGCGCAGGACGCGGCGGACCGAACGTCGCATGGCACCTCCGTCCCGATCGTGTCACCGGTCAGGAGGCGCGTCCATATGGCCAGAAATCCTTCGGGATCATGCAACCCTTCAGGCGTCTCAGGAGTCTCACTAGTGTCCGTGATCGACCGTGGTGAACTCTGGGGAGAGTGCTGACACACCGCGGCCGGTCACGGACGCCGCCGATATTGGGATGCGATCCACGGCGCGGTCAGGCACGATGGACCGTTGGCACCCGGCACGCGGGGCTCAAATATCCTGAAAGCAGTATGGGAACCTCGTCGTTGTCTTCTCCACTCACCGAGCTCCAGAGCCGCCTGCCCGAGCTCATGCCACGCGACCAGCGGCGGCTTCGGCGCAGGCTCGACGGCGTGCGCCGGGTACGCTCGCGCGAGGCGCGGGACAAGATCACCGCGGAGATCCTCGCGGACGTGGAACGCGCCGAGCAGCGCCTGGCCCGCCGCCGCGAAGCCGTACCCGTGGTGCGCTATCCGCAAGAGCTGCCCGTCTCCCAGCGCAAGGACGACATCCTCGCGGCCATCCGCGACCACCAGGTCGTGATCATCGCGGGTGAGACCGGATCGGGAAAGACCACGCAGATCCCCAAGATCTGCCTCGAACTCGGGCGGGGCGTGCGCGGCCTCATCGGGCACACCCAGCCCCGCCGCATCGCCGCCCGCACCGTCGCCGAGCGCATCGCCGAGGAGCTCGGCACCGAACTCGGCCAGGCCGTCGGCTACAAGGTCCGCTTCACCGACCAGGGCGGCGACCGCACCCTGGTCAAGCTCATGACCGACGGCATCCTGCTGGCCGAGCTGCAGAACGACCGGCTGCTGGAGCAGTACGACACGCTGATCATCGACGAGGCCCACGAGCGCAGCCTCAACATCGACTTCATCCTCGGCTACCTCAAACAGCTGCTGCCCCAGCGACCCGACCTCAAGGTCATCATCACCAGCGCCACCATCGACCCCGAGCGCTTCTCCCGGCATTTCGGCGACGCCCCGATCGTCGAGGTCTCCGGCCGCACCTACCCCGTCGAGGTCCGCTACCGGCCGCTCAACGAGGACGACGACCAGACGCAGGGCATCGTGGACGCCTGCAAGGAACTGGTCCTGGAAGGGCCGGGCGACATCCTGGTCTTCCTCAGCGGCGAGAGGGAGATCCGCGACGCCGCCGACGCGCTGTCCAAGGCCGAGTTCCGCAACACCGAGATCCTCCCCCTGTACGCCCGGCTGAGCGCCGCCGAGCAGCACCGCGTCTTCCAGCGCCACACCGGGCGGCGCGTCGTGCTGGCCACCAACGTGGCCGAGACCTCGCTGACCGTGCCGGGCATCAAGTACGTCGTGGACCCGGGCTTCGCCCGCATCTCCCGCTACAGCCACCGCACCAAGGTGCAGCGCCTGCCCATCGAGGCCATCTCGCAGGCCAGCGCCAACCAGCGCAAGGGGCGGTCCGGGCGTACCTCCGACGGCATCTGCGTCCGGCTGTACGAGGAGGAGGACTTCCTCAACCGGCCCGAGTTCACCGACCCGGAGATCCTGCGCACCAACCTCGCCAGCGTCATCCTGCAGATGACCTCGATCGGGCTGGGCGACATCGAGGCGTTCCCGTTCGTCGAGCCGCCGGACAAGCGGCAGGTACGCGACGGCGTCAACCTGCTGGTCGAACTCGGCGCCTTCGACGCCCAGGGCAAGCTCACCGGCGTCGGCCGCAAGCTCGCCGGGCTGCCGGTCGACCCGCGCCTGGCGCGCATGGTGCTGGAGGCCGACAAGAACGGCTGCCTGCGCGAGGTCATGGTCATCGCCGCCGCGCTGTCGATCCAGGACCCGCGCGAGCGCCCCGCCGACAAGCAGCAGCAGGCCGACGAGAAGCACCGGCGCTTCGCCGACCCCGAGTCCGACTTCCTCACCTATCTCAACCTCTGGAACTACCTCAAGGACAAGCAGAAGGAGCTGTCCTCCAGCGCCTTCCGCCGCCTGTGCAAGTCCGAGTTCCTCAACTACCTGCGGGTACGCGAGTGGCAGGACATCTACAGCCAGATCCGGCAGACGCTCGGGGTCCAGCCGAACAGCGCGCCGGCCGCGCCGTACCAGATCCACTCCTCGCTCCTCGTCGGGCTGCTGTCGCACATCGGCGTCAAGGACGTCGTGGACAAGCAGCGCGGGCAGGACGGGCGGCGGCCGATCCAGGAGTACGTCGGCGCGCGCAACGCGCGCTTCGCGATCTTCCCCGGCTCGGCGCTGGCCAGGAAGCAGCCGCAGTGGCTGATGTCGGCCGAGCTCGTCGAGACCTCGCGCCTGTGGGCCCGGGTCAACGCCAAGATCGAACCCGACTGGGTGGAGCCGCTCGCGCAGCACCTCGTCAAGCGCAACTACTCCGAGCCGCACTGGGAGAAGAACCAGGGCGCGGTCATCGCGCTGGAGAAGGTCACGCTGTACGGCGTGCCGCTCGTCGTCGGCCGCAAGGTCAACTACGGGCGCATCGACCCGGAGCTGTCGCGGGAGCTGTTCATCCGGCACGCCCTGGTCGAGGGCGACTGGGACAGCCACCACGCGTTCCTGCGCGAGAACCGCAAGCTGCTCGGCGAGGTCGAGGAGCTGGAGGCGCGGGCCAGGCGGCGCGACATCATGGTCGACGACGAGGCGCTGTTCGACTTCTACGACCAGCGCGTGCCGGCGGACGTCGTCTCCGCGCGCCACTTCGACTCCTGGTGGAAGACGGTCTCCGACAAGAGCGTGCTGACGTTCACGCCGGAGATGCTGGTCAACGAGAACGCCGACGTCAGCGCCCAGGACTACCCCGACACCTGGCGGCAGCTGGGCCAGCGGATGAAGCTGACCTACCAGTTCGAGCCCGGCGCCGACGCCGACGGCGTCACCGTGCACGTGCCGCTGCAGGTGCTCAACCAGGTCAACGGCGACGGCTTCGACTGGCAGATCCCCGGGCTGCGCGAGGAGCTGATCACCGCGCTGATCCGCGTGCTGCCCAAGCACCTGCGCCGCAACTTCGTGCCCGCGCCCAACTACGCCAAGCAGGTGCTCGCGGGCGTCAAGCCGACCGGCGAGCCGCTGCTGGACGCGGTCGAGCGCGAACTGCTCCGGCTGACCGGGGTACGCGTCCCGCGCGACGCCTGGCAGCTCGACCAGGTGCCCGACCATCTGCGCGTCACCTACCGGGTGATCGACGAGCGCAAGCGCACGATCGCCGAGGGCAAGGACCTGGACGGGCTGAAGAAGCAGCTCGCCCCGCGCCTGCGCAAGACGCTCTCGGCCGCGGGCGACGACGTCGAGCGCACCGGGCTCCACACGTGGAGTTTCGGCACGCTGCCCAAGGTGTTCGAGCAGGGCCGGATGAAGGGCTATCCGGCGCTGGTGGACGAGGGCTCCAGCGTGGGCGTCAAGATCTACGAGACGCAGGCCGAGCAGCGCCGTTCCATGTGGACCGGCACCCGCCGCCTGCTGCTGCTCAACGTCACCAACCCGGCCAGGTCGCTGCTCGGCGGCCTGTCCAACCAGGCCAAGCTGGCGCTGTCACGCAGTCCGCACGGCGGCGCGGTGGCGTTGTTCGACGACGTGGTCAACGCGGCGGTGGACCAGCTGATGGCCGACGTGGGCGGGCCCGCCTGGGACCCGGTCTCCTTCGACCGCCTCTACCAGCACGTACGGGCCGACCTGTACGACACCGCCCGGGACGTGCTGGGCAAGGTGGAGCAGATCCTGAGCACCTGGCACACGATCGGCACCCAGCTGTCCGGCCTGCGCCGGAGCGCCTCTGCGGACGACGCCCGCGACCAGCTCGGCAAGCTCGTCTACGCGGGCTTCGTGACCGGGACCGGAGTGAAACGCCTCCCCGACATCTCCCGCTATCTCCGGGCCCTTGAGCGCCGCCTGACCAAGCTGCCCGAGGAACCGTGGCGGGATGAGGAGTGGATGGACCGGGTCCACAAGGTCGAGGACGACTACCAGGACCTGCTCGACCGGCTCGCCCCGGCCCGCCGTACCGACCCGGACGTGCGGGAGATCCGCTGGATGATCGAGGAACTCCGCGTCAGCTTCTTCGCCCAGACCCTGGGCACCCCCACCCCGGTCTCGGAGAAGCGCATCGCGAAGGCGATGGAGAAGCTCACTCCGTGAGTTCGGTGGTCTCCAGCTCGAAATTGATGGGCTCGGGCAGGTGCAGGGTCTCGCCGAGAGTCTGCGTGATCTTGGTCTTGTAAACCTCGTCGACGATGTCGCTGTACACGGTCGCGGTATTCGCGACCGGGTCGATCACGAGGCAGACGGGGATGCCGCCGATCGCGTAGAGCTTCGGCTTGACGACGCGGTCCTCGTGGACACTGCCAGGGGAGACCACCTCGGCGACCATGATCACGCCACGTGAGCGCAGCTCGTTCCCCCAGAGTGGGCAGTCCTTCGGGGCGAGCGCGTAGTCGGGCACGAGGGTATCGCGGGGGCCCTCGATGGAAATGTCCACTCCGGGATAGGCTTCCCAATCCTGTTTGTCCTGCACTGGCATGAGCAGGCGGAAGATCCGGCCAGCGAGGACTTGATGCTTGGGTGTGCCCAAGGGGCTCATTCGAATGTTTCCTTCGATGATCTCGACCCGGAGGCCGGGGAGGGGGGGTAGAGCATCGAACAGCTCCCGCACCCTGGTGGACGGAGCCTCGTCGGTCGTCTCATGCGGCATACGCGAAATGGTGACCATGAAACCTGTCCCTTCGTGTCTGGGCGGGTACGCTCAGTATCACATCATGCCCCGACATCCCGCCGGTAAAAGACCGCCAGCCCGGCGCCCACGGTCAGGGCGACGAAGGCGGTGTAGAGGGCGAAGCCGCCGAGGTGGCCGTCCGGCGACAGGACGGACAGGCCCGCGACCGTCGGCCAGATCTGGGCCACCCATTCCGGCAGCAGCCGGAGGATCGCGATCACCAGGACCGTGGCCGAGACGACGATGATGACGCCGCCCGCCGTCGAACGGACCAGGAACCCCATCGCCAGCCCGAACAACCCCAGCATGCCCAGGTACAGGCCCGCGCCGAGGACGGCGCGCAGCGCCCCCGGGTCGCCCAGGGCGGCGTGCGGCAGGCCCGAGACGGCGAAGACGCGCTGGCCGATCAGGAAGGAGGCCACGGCGGTCAGGAGTCCGGCGGCCGTGCCCAGCGACGCCACCACGGCGCACTTGGCGGCGAAGAGGCGGCTTCGGCCCGGGACGGCCATCACGCTGGTCCTGATGGTGCCGCCGGCGTACTCGGAGGTGACGGCCAGCACGCCCAGCACGCCGATCGCGACCTGGCCGAACAGCAGGCCGCCCTGGAGGCTGGCGGCCACCGGCTCCAGGCGCTCGCCCTCGTGCGCCGCCTCCGCCGCCGCACCGGCCATGATCACGCCGAGCCCCGCCGTGAGTACGGCGAGGGCGGCCAGGCACCACCAGGTCGAGTGGAGCGTCCGCAGCTTGATCCATTCCGCTCTCATGATCCGAACTCCACACTGTCGGCGGTCAGGGCGAGGTAGGCGTCCTCCAGGGAACCGGTCACACTGGTCATCGGCGTGTCGGCCAGCAGGCGGCCCCGGCCGATGACGATCAGGTGGTCGGCGGTCTGCTCCATCTCGGCGAGCAGGTGGCTGGAGACCAGAACCGTACGGCCCTCGGCGGCCAGCCCGCGCATCAGGCCGCGGATCCAGCGGATGCCGCCCGGATCCAGCCCGTTCACCGGCTCGTCGAAGATCAGCACGCCCGGGTCGCCCAGGAGCGCCGCCGCGATGCCGAGCCGCTGGGACATGCCCAGCGAGAACGTCCCGGCCCGCCGGTCGGCGACGCCGTCCAGGCCCACCTGCTCCAGGACGGCGGTGACGCGCGTGTCGCGGATGCGGTTGCTCGCGGCGAGCATGCGCAGGTGGTCGCGGGCGCTCCTGCGCGGGTGCGCGGCCCGCCCATCCAGCAGGGCACCGACCTCGCGCAGCGGCGCGGGCAGCTCGTGGTAGGGCCGCCCGCCGACGGCCGCCCGCCCCGAGCTGGGACGGTCGAGGCCGACGATCATGCGGATCGTCGTGCTCTTGCCCGCGCCGTTCGGGCCGAGGAAGCCGGTGACGACTCCGGGGCGGACGGCGCAGGTCAGGTCGTCCACGGCGGTGGCGCGGCCGTACCTCTTGGTGAGTCCTTCCAGGGTGATGGTCTGGTTCATGGGAGAGATTCCAGCGTCGCGGGGCCGTCGGGCAGAAGCTCGGAAAGTGGTGACACCTGCGACTTTCGTAGGGTCCGGTGCGGGCGGTGGCGGCCTAGGGTGAGGGCGTGCTGATGCGCGTCGTGATGGCCCTCGCCGCCCTGATGCTCTCGCTCCACGTCGTGGGCACGCTCGGCCCGCCGTGGCCGGTGGCCGTCGCGCTGGTCGCGTCCGGGCCGGTCCTGCTGATCCGCTCGCCTCTCGTGGTCGCCTGGGCGACGGTGGGGGCGGCCCTCGTCCACCTGTTCGCGCCGCCGGTGCACCTGGAGATGATCCTCTGGGCGCCGCCGGCCGCGCCGTTCGCCGCCTATCTGGCGCTGCGGCACGCGCCCCGCAGCCCGGCCGCGGTGGTGCCCGTCGCGCTGTTCACCGCGCTGGCGGCGTGGTGGGGGCCGACATCGGAGTTCGGGATCCGCACCGTGCTGCTGACCGCGGCCGCGGCCGTGCTCGGCCTGTACCTGTCCACGCGCGCCAACCTGCTCCGGGCGCTCACCGACCGCGCCGAGCGGGCCGAGCGCGAGCAGCACCTGCTCGCCGAGCAGGCCAGGGGAGAGGAGCGGGTACGGCTCGCCGCCGAGATCCACGACCTCGTCACCCACCGGGTCAGCCTCATGGTGCTCCAGGCGGGCGCCCTGGGCCTGACCGCCGCCGATCGCCCGGCCAGGGAGGCGGCCGAGACGCTGCGCGCCACCGGCTGCCAGGCGCTGGAGGAACTGCGCGAACTGGTCGGCGTGCTGCGCGCGCCGTCGGCGCCGGTGCGTGGCCAGCCCGAGGTGCCGCTCCTGCCCGCGCTGGCGGAACTGGTCGAGGGCTCGGGTCTGCGCGTCGGGTTCGAGGCCGACGACGCGCTGGTCTCGCCGGTCGTCCTGCGTACGGCGGAGCGGGCCCTGCAGGAGGCGCTGACGAACGTGCGCAAACACGCGCCCGGCGCCGAGACCACGGTACGGCTGCGCCGCAGCGGCGACCGGGTGCGCATCACGGTGGCCAACTCCGCCCCCGCCGGTCCCGGCGACCCTGAGCTCGCGGCGGCCGGCTCCGGAACCGGCCTGCTCGGCCTGCGCGAGCGCGTGGAACTGGTGGACGGGACGCTGGCGGCGGGCCCGTCGGAGGCGGGAGGCTTCGTGGTGGACCTCACCTTGCCGGTGGCGTCGTGATCAGCGTCGTGGTGGTGGACGACGAGCCGATGGTCTGCGCCCACCTGCGCGCGATCCTCGGATCGTCGGGCGAGATCACCGTGGTGGACGAGGCGCACGACGGCGCCGCCGGGGTCGAGGCGGTGGTGCGCCACCGGCCGGACCTGGTGCTCATGGACCTGCGGATGCCCGGTGTGGACGGGCTGGCGGCGATCGCGCGCATCGCCCGGCTGCCCGCGCCGCCGGTCGTGCTGGTGCTGACCACGTTCGACGCCGACCACTACGTGCTGCGCGCGCTCACCTCCGGGGCGGGCGGGTACCTGCTGAAGTCGACGCCGCCCGCCGACCTGATCAACCTGGTGAAGGCGGCGGCGGGCGGCCACACGGTGCTGTCGGGTCCCGCGGCGTCCCGGCTGCTGGACGGCGCGGTCCGCCGCCAGGCGGCCCGGCGCAGGCTGGAGGCGCTGACCGGGCGCGAACGGGACGTCCTGGCCGGTCTGGGCGCGGGGCGCAGCAACGCGGAGATCGCCGGAGAGCTGTTCCTGACCGAGGCCACGGTCAAGGGGCACGTCTCACGCATTCTGATCAAGCTCCGCTGCTCGAACCGGACCCAGGCGGGGCTGCTGGCGTTCGAGGCCGGCTTGCCCGATTGAAACTGTACCGGCTGACCGGTACAGTTTTGAGGCGTGCCCAGACCCAGTTCCAAAGAACGGCTGCTCGACGCCGCCGCCGACGTCCTGCTCACCGACGGGGCCGAGTCGCTCACGCTCGAAGCCGTCGCCAAGCGGGCCGGAGTCTCCAAAGGGGGGCTCTTCTACCACTTCCCGACCAAGCAGGCGCTGGTCGGCGGCATGGTCGAACGCCTGACCGCCGCCTTCGACGACGCCCTGGCCGAGGCCGGCGGGCGGCCCGGCGACTACCTGCGCGCCTACATCGAGGCCACCATCCCGGAACGGCCGGCCGCCGCGGCGCCCGCCGACCGGGTCACCGTCGCCCTGCTGGCCGGAGTGCTGGTCGATCCCGCCGGGCTGGAGCCGCTCAGGCAGCGCTACGCCGCCTGGCAGGAACGGCTGGCCGACGACGGAATCGACCCGGCGGCCGCGACGGCCGTACGCCTGGCCGTGGACGGATGGTGGGCGGCGCGGCTGCTCGGACTCGGCGAGCCAGGACCCGACCTGCACGAGAGCACCCGCCGCCACCTCCTGGAGATGATCGACCGTGCTGCGCGCGACTAAGGCCCTGATGCTCGGCACCGACGTCGGCTTCGTCGTCTACTTCAGCGTGACGGGCCTCGGGCTGATCCCGCCCGAGTGGGCCTTCGCCGACTACGCCAACCCGCTCATGGCCGACTGGAACTGGTCGTTCCTCTGGATCGACATGCTGGCCAGCGCGACCGGGCTGACGAGCCTGTGGCTGCTGCGCGGGAGCGTGCCCCGGCCGGGCGGCCCGCCGCTCATGCTGGTCTCGCTGGTGCTGACCATGGCCTCGGGGCTGATGGCGATCGCGTTCTGGACGCTGCGCGGCGACTTCTCCCCGGCCTGGTGGATTCCCAACCTCTACCTGATGCTCTTCCCGATCCCCGCCATCGCCTGCCTGATCACGGCACGTAGGATCGAGGCATGACGGAGCGCAAACCTGTTGGCATGCCCTTCGAGTCATGGATCGACCGGCAGATCCGCGAGGCCGCCGAGCGTGGCGAGTTCGACGACCTGCCGGGCACGGGCAAGCCGATCCCCGGCGCCGGCCGGCCCCAGGACGACAACTGGTGGATCAAGAACAAGCTCGCCGAAGAAGGCCTGTCGATGCCGCTGCCGCCCAGCCTCGCGCTGCGCAAGGAGGCCGACGAGGTGCTCGAACTGGCGTTGGACTCGGGCTCCGAGGGCGAGGTGCGCGACCTCGTCCAGGGGATCAACGAGAAGATCAACAAGGCGATCAAGCGGGGCGCGGGAGGGCCGCCGGTCGACCTGTTCCCGTTCAACGTCGAGCGCGTGGTGCAGCGCTGGCGCGAGGCCCGGCGGTAGGTCTCGTACCCTGGTGTGCGTGAAGAGGCAGATGATCAAGGCGCTGGTGTTCGACGTCGGTGAGACGCTCATCGACGAGACCCGCATCTGGAGCCGCTGGGCCGACCGGCTCGGGGTGACGCGGCTGACGTTCATGGGCGTGCTCGGGGGCGTGGCCGCCCTCGGCCGCTCGCACCGCGACGCCTTCCAGATCGTACGGCCCGGCCTCGACGTGGACGCCGAGATAGCCGCCTGGCGGCGCGACGACCCGGACGGACTGCGCAACAACTTCGACGCCGACGACCTCTACCCGGACGTACGGCCCGCGCTCCGCGCCCTGCGCGCGGCCGGCTACCAGGTGGTGATCGCCGGCAACCAGCCCGTCGAGGCCTACGACGCCCTCGTGGCCATGGACCTGCCCGCCGACTCCATCCACACCTCCGACGGGTGGGGCGTGGCCAAGCCGGCGCCCGAGTTCTTCGCGAAGGTCGCCTCCGTGGCCGGGCGCGAACCCGCCGAGATCCTGTACGTCGGCGACCGCCTCGACAACGACGTGCGCCCGGCGGGCGCGGCGGGCATGCGCACCGCCCTGCTGCGCCGCGGCCCATGGGGACACCTGCACGCCGACCGGCCCGAGGCGGCCGACGTGGCCGACCTCGTCGTGAACGATCTCCAGGCGCTGCTGCCCGCCCTCGCTCAGCGGTCGGGCTCGATGTGAACGGCACGCTCCTCGGCTGACAGATCCTCGCCGGCGTCGCCGCCCCAGTCCTCGCCCACCTCCTCGCCGTCGACGTCGGGCCCGAGCCCTTCGTCGGGCGCGGTGAGGCGGTGGTCGGCGCGCGGCTCGCGGCCGGGGCCGTCGGGCAACTCTCGCCGGAGCCGCTCGTCGAGCGTGTCACCACGCCCCGGGTCGTCCTCCCGGATCTCGTGGTTGCGGCCGAGGTCGTCGTTCCACTCCTCGACCTCTATGCCCTGCTCGTCGCTGTATCCGTAGCGGTCCGGTGTTTCGGTCATACGCGCTCCCTACCCACGCAACCCCCGAAAACCAGCGACTTGGCCCCCCAAAGCCCCTGGGACAACCCATCCTTGCCCATCCAGCACACCTTGGGCCGGACCGACCTGGGAGCTCGTGCGCGGCGCGCCTATCCAGGGCCGGCGTGGGAACCCGCCGTCGGGTCCCCACGGGGTGGCCGATGGGTGCGGCCGTGGACGGGCGGGGGTCAGCGGCCGATGGCGGCGCCGATGATCGAGCGGGGGTCGGCGGCGCCGGCGAGTACCCCGTCGGGCCGCACGTCGATCAGGTGCGCGTGGCCGAACCCGGTCCCGTACGGCCGTTCCACCACCGGGTGACCCAGGGCGGCCAGCCCGTCGCCCCACGCGGTGCCCGCCTCCACCTCCACCGCCATCTCGTCGGGCGCGTCCCACGTGTCGAACCCGGTGGTCCCGCCGAGCTTCCAGCGCGGTGCCGAGATGGCCGTGCCCGGCGCCTCGCCGTACCGGAGCAGGCGGGTGATGACCTGCAACAGGATCTGCGGCTGCGCGTCGCCGCCCATGGTGCCCACGACCGTGCGCAGCGACCCGTCGGGGCGGGTGATGAGGGCGGGCGTGAGGGTGTGGGGCGGGCGGCGGCCGGGCGCGTACTCGGCCGGATGCCCCGGCGTCAGCGAGAACCCGATGCCCCGGTTGTGGAGGTTGATCCGGGTACGCGGCTCGAAGACCATGCTGCCGAACCCCGAGGCGTTCGACTGGATGAGCGAGACGCCCATGCCGTCGCCGTCCACCGCGCACAGGTAGGTGGTGTCGCCGTCCGCGGCGGGGACGCGCACCTTGCGGCGCGCCGCCGGGTCCACCAGCGCCCGCCGGCGCGCGATCTCGTGCTCGCCGAGCAGGTCCTTGGCGTCCTCGTGCAGTACGGCGAGGCGGTCGTGACCGGCCGCCCGCGCCGCCTCCGCCAGCAGGTGCGCCCATGCCGAGCGGGCAGGTGCGGACGGCAGGTCCAGGCCGTCGGCGATGCCGAGGGCGAGCAGCAGCAGGTAGCCCTGGGAGTTGGGCGGGGCGGACCAGACGTCGTGCCCGAAGGCCCGCACGCGCAGGGGGTCCACCCAGTCGGCGTTGACCCGTTCGAAGTCGGCCGCGGTATATTCGCCCGCGCCCAGCTCCAGCAGGCCCTGGCCGAACTCGCCGAGGTAGAAGCCGTCCCTGCCCGAGCCGGCGATCGCCTCCAGCGCGCGGCCCACGCCGGGCCTGCGTACCAGGTCGCCCTCGGCGGTGACACCGGCGAAGTCGTCGCCGCCGAGACGCGTGGCCGCGGCCTTCGCCCCCTGCAGCATCAGCGGCGAGGCGGGGAAGCCGTCCTTGGCCAGCCGGATCGCCGGGGCGAGCACGTCGGCCGGCGGCAGCCTGCCGTACCTGCCGTGCAGGGCGATCCACCCGTCCACACAGCCCGGCACGGGCACGGACCTGATGTCGTGCAGGTGCGGCATCCTGGTGCGCCCCTCGGCGCGCAGCCGCCCGGCGTCGGCGCCGGATCCGGCGCGGCCGGAGGCGTTCAGCGCGCTCACCCGCCCGTCGTGGACGAGCGCGAACAGGTCGCCGCCCATGCCGCACATATGGGGCGCGGTGACGGTCAGGACGGCGTTGGTGGCGATGGCGGCGTCGGCCGCGGAGCCGCCCCGGTCGAGCATGGCGATCCCGGCCGCGGAGGCGAGGTGGTCCACGCTGCACACCATGCCGGTGCGGGCATATCTGGTGTTCTGCACGCCTAGAGGGTACGCCCGCGCGGGGTGCCGCCGGGGAAGGAGCTCCAGCTCATGGGCGGTCAGATGAGGGTGAGCGGGAGATCCCGGGCGACCAGGGCCGCGTAGTGGCCGTCGGCGGCGAGCAGTTCGTCGTGGGTGCCGAGTTCGGCGACGCGGCCGTGGTCGAGGACGGCGATCTGGTCGGCGTGGCGGACCGTGGAGAGGCGATGGGCGATGGTGATCGTGGTACGGCCCTCGGCCAGCGTGTCCAGGGCCTCCTGGACGGCGCGCTCGGTCTGGGTGTCGAGGGCGCTCGTGGCCTCGTCGAGGATGAGGACGGGCGGGTTGCGCAGCAGCGTGCGGGCGATGGCCAGGCGCTGCTTCTCGCCGCCGGAGAAGCGGTAGCCGCGCTCGCCGACGACCGTGTCGTACCCCTCGGGCAGGCCGGAGATGTGGTCGTGGATGCGGGCCGCGCGGGCGGCGGCGACCAGTTCCTCGTCCGTCGCGTCCGGCTTGGCGAAGCGCAGGTTGTCGGCGATGGAGGAGTGGAACAGGTAGGTCTCCTGGGACACCACGCCGACGGTGGCGGCCAGCGACTCGAAGGAGAGTTCGCGCACGTCCACGCCGTCGATGGTGACGCGGCCCGAGCTCACGTCGTACAGGCGCGGCAGCAGGTAGCTCAGCGTCGTCTTGCCCGAGCCGGTCTCGCCGACGACGGCCAGGCTGCCGCCCGCGGGGATGGTCAGGTCGATGCCGGTCAGGGTGGGGGCGTCGCCGTACGAGAAGGAGACGTGCTCGAGACGCACGTCGCCGCGCGGACGCTCCAGCGCGCGGGTGCCGGGGGTGATGTCGACAGGCAGGTCCAGGTACTCGAAGATGCGGCCGAACAGCGCGAGGGAGCTCTGCACCTCCACGCCCGTGCGCATCAGCGAGAGGGCGGGGCGGAACAGTCCCGCCTGAAGCGTGGTGAACGCCACGACGGTGCCGATGGAGACGGCTGACGTCATTCCGGACACCCAGTAGATGACCGCGGGCATCGCGGCCATGACGATCTGGATCGTGGACTGCCGCCAGCGCCCGGCCATGCTCGACTGCACGCCGAGGTCGGCCAGCTCGTCGGAGGCGCGGGTGAAGCGGCCGGTGAGCTCGGGCGACTGGCCCATGGTGCGGCCGAGCAGGATGCCGCTCACCGACAGCGACTCCTGCACCATCGACGACATCGTGGCGAGCTTGCGCTGGCGCTGGGCGGTGATGCGCTTGCGCTCCTCGCCGACCTTGCGGCTGATCCACACGAACAGCGGCAGCAGGACGAGCGAGGCGGCCGTCAGCCGCCAGTCGAGCACGAGCATCGCGACGAAGCTGGCCACGACGGTGGTGAGGTTGGAGACGATCGAGGTCGCGGTGCTGGTGACGACCGCCTGCATGCCGCCGATGTCGTTGGCCAGCCGCGACTGCACCTCGCCGGTGCGGGTGCGGGTGAAGAAGGCCAGCGACATGCGCTGCAGGTGGGAGTAGACGGTGGTGCGCAGATCGTGCATGACGCGCTGGCCGACGCGGGTGGAGATGAGCGTCTGCACCACGTCGAACATGCTCGTCGCGACCGCCACGGCCAGCATGCCCAGGACGAGCAGGGACAGCAGCCCGACCGCGCGCGAGGGGATCGCCACGTCGAGAACCTCGCGCAGCAGGAACGGCGAGGCCAGCGACACCAGCGAGGAAAGGAAGATGAGGCCGAGCACGACACCCAGCTGGCCCCGGTAGGGGCGGAAGAGTCGGATGATGCGCCGCAGGGGCGCGCGGGGTTCCTCTGTCATAGGGCTCCTTTTCAGATGTTCACTCAAACGGAGGTTACCTCATATTCATTCCAGCGAACAGTGAGATAAGCTCAGCGGGGTGAAGGACGCCACCGAACTGCTGGAACTCGTGCACCGGATCAGCCACCGCTTCCGCCGCGGCTACCGGACCGGCCTGGAGCCGCTCGGCCTGAGTCCCAGTCAGGCGCGCGCCCTGAAGGTCCTCATGGAGGCCGGGCAGCCGCTGAGGATGGTGCAACTCGCCGAGGCGCTGCGCATCGCGCCCCGCTCGGTCACGCCGGTCGTCGACGCGCTGGAGGAGGCCGGGCTGCTACGCCGCGAGGTCGACCCGGCCAACCGCCGCTCGACCCTGGTCGTCCTCACCGAGGAGGGCCGCGGGGCCTTCGTACGTGTGCAACTGGTGCGCTCCGAGGTCGCCGCCGACCTCTTCGCCCCCCTGTCAGCCGACCAACGAGAAACCCTCCGCGACCTGCTCACCCTCGTAGACGAACCCTAGCCACCCAACCCCACACCGCCACCCGCAACACCACCACCGGCAACACCACCGCCTGTAGTGCCACCGCCTGTAGTGCCGCGGACGTCAGTGCTGCCCGCAACACCATGGACGGCAGTGGCGCCGTTGGCAACGCCGCAGTCCGTGACGCCGTGGACGTCAGTGCTGCCGCCGACAAAGCGGGAGCCCGCAAGGTCGCCGCCGCTGTGGGTGCCTCGACGGCGTTGCCGTCGCGGTGCTTCTGAGCGGGTCACGTGCGCTGCGCATGGTGGGGACGCCGGGCATCTGGGTGGGTGGGGTCCATGCCGCCGTCCACGTCAGCCCGCGTGACGGCGGTGGGGTTAGCCCGGGTCGTGGTGGTGCCGGTAGCCCAGGTGGTGGTGTGGGGGAGGTGCGGGTTGCCCGGGTGGTGGTGTGGGTTGGCTTGGGTGGTGTGGGTTAGTTGGCTTTGCGGTGGTCCAGGAGGATTAGCGGGACCGTGGCTACGGCTAGGGCGGCGCCGATCCATACGACCGAGGTGAGTCCCGCTCCCGCGTTGAGTGCGACTCCGGCCAGTGCGGGGACCAGGCTGATGCCTAGCTGGAAGGCGGAGACCGTGGTGGCTCCGGCCAGTGTGGGGGCCTTGGCGGCCAGGGTGAACACGCGGCCGTAGATGGCGGGGTTCAGGATGAATCCGGCGATCCCGAGTACGAGGACGAGCGCCACCACGGCCACCACGTTGCGGGACAGGAGCGCGAGCAGGGCGGAGGCGGCGGCGATCCCCACCGCTCCGGCCAGCAAGGCCCGCGTGGGCTTGCGGTCGGCGATTCTGCCGCCCATCGACAGTCCGGCGAACGCGCCCACGCCGAACAGGGTGAGGATCGCCGGGACCCACACGGCCGGTACGCCGGTGATGCCGGTCAGGAACGCCGCCAGGTAGTTGAACGAGATCATGTAGGCGGCGGTGCTCAGCAGTGTGATGGCGAAGATCACCCACAGCTGGGGGCGGCGCATCGTGCGTAGTTCCGCCCGCACACTGGGTACGCCGCTCGCGCTCGTCGCCGGCAACGCCACCATGGTCAGGACCGCGGCCGCGATGGTCAGGGCGGCTACGGCCCAGAAGCCGCCCCGCCAACCGGTGAAGTAGCTGAGCAGCGCGCCCGCCGGGCCGCCGGCGATCATCGCGATGCTGAGCCCGCTGACCACGACGCCGGACGCGCGGGCGGTGCGGTCGGGCGTGACCAGGCTGATCGCCGTCACCGCCGCGACCGCCCAGTACCCGGCGTAGGCCAGCCCGCAGATGAAACGCGTCACCACGATCACCGCGTAGTCGTCGGTGACCAGCCCGATCGCCAGGCAGACGGCGAAGACCGCTTGGGTGGCCACCAGCGTGGTCCGGCGCGGCCAGCGCAGGGTCAGGATGGCCAGCGGCGGCCCGCCCACCACGACCCCGGCGGCGAACGCCGAGATCAGCCCGCCTGCCGCCGACAGCGAGATGCCGAGGTCGGCGGCGATCGCCGGCAGAACTCCCGCGAGCAGGAACTCCGCGCTGCCCATCGCGAACAGGCTGAGCGCCAGCAGGTACACCCCGAGCGGCAACCGTCCCCGGACGGGCGGCGCCTGGGTCTCGACGCTCATCGCGCGGGCCGTTCAACGGAAGCAGCGAGCGAGACAGGCGTGGTGAACGCGGATCGTTCGACGCAGGAAGTGAACGCGCGAGGGGGAGTGAACGCGCGAGGGGGAGTGAACGCGGGGTGCTCGACGGAGGGGGGGAACGCGGCAGACGCAGCGGGCTCGGGGCGTTCGGGAGGGGTGGTGGATGCGGGTCGTCCGGGAGGGGACGTGAATGTGGGCATGCGAAAGTTCTCCTTCGGGGTGGGAGGCGCCGGCCCGCGAAGAAGGCGGGCCGGGGATCGGCGTGGGATGGCCCGGTGGCGATCACCTCTGGCCCGATGGTGCGGCTCTCACCAGCCGCATGGCAACTTTCGTTGCTGTTTCCGGGACAGCCCCGCTCAGGCCGCGATGACGGTGGCCAGGCAGGGCGGGCCGGAAAGGAGGGCGGAGTACGGGTAGCGGCCGCGGGCGTCGAAGACGGCGAAGTCGGCGCGGGCGCCCGGGGCGAGGATGCCCAGGCGGCCGGGGCCCGTGTGCATGCCCATCGCCCGCGCGCCGCCCAGCGTGGCGGCCTCGACCAGGCGCTGGTCCAGGCCGGGCGGGCGCTGGCCGCGGCCGCGGACGTAGTCGCGGATGGCGCGGGCCTGGTCGAGCGGGGAGCCTTCGCCGCGGGTGCCCAGGGCGAGCAGGTTGCCCTCGTCGAGCAGGGCGAGTGCGTCCTCGGGGCGTTCGCGCAGCAGCGACGGGCAGACGGCGGCCACGCTTCTGCGCAGGCGCAGCAGTTTGCGTTCGCCGGGGTCGAGCGGTCCGGCGCAGGCGACGTGGCAGTGCGGGCCCAGGATGCCGGACTCGTCCAGCACGGCGGCGCTGTGGCGGTCGAGGTCGACGAGGACCCGCAGGCCGAAGGTCCTGGCGAGCACCGCGAGGTCCTCCAGGACCAGCGGGTCGCCGGTGTGCGCGGCCATCCCGACCGTGAAGGCCACCTCGCGGATCGCGGTGATGAGCGCGTCGCGGCCGGTGTCCTCCCAGGTCTCCTCCGACTCCGTCTTCACCGCGAGGTAGGTGACGCCGCGCAGCGCGGGTACGGCGGCCGGGTCGGCCAGGCCGGTGACGACGGTGGCGCGGGCGGTGACGCCGGGAGGCGGGGGGACGGCGGGGGAGCAGGCGTCCACGAGGCCGGGTGTGATCATGCCCTTCCAGCGGACCTCTTCGACGGCGGGGTGGGCGGCGAGCACCGACGTCCTCGGCCCCACCTGGAGCACCCGGTCGCGACGGACCGCGACGGCGCCGTCGCGGATCGGTTCCGCGCAGATGGGCAGCACCAGAGGTGCGGAATGCACGACCACAGGCGCGGGCGCGCGGCTGCGAAGGACTCTTGCGGCACGCGCTCCTGCCGGCATCAACTCTCCCGTCGGATCTTCTCCTTTTGGCATTAAACGGCAGCTTGGGCTGCGTATGCAATTAGACACGGGGGCGATATCTGCCAGATAGTCGGGCCAGTTTTAGGCCAAGATGCAGGGCGAGTCGTTCGCCGCCGTCCTTGAGGTCGGTTTGGGCGAGTTCCTCGACGCGCTGGAGCCGGTAGTACAGGGAGGTCCGGTGCAGCCGCAGGACGCGCGAGGTGGCCACGGCGCTGCCGGCCAGGTCCAGATAGGTCTCCAGCGTCTCCAGCAGCGGCAGGTGCTGGGGGTCGGCCAGCAGGTGTTCGAGGCCGGGGTGGAGCTCGTGGTCGGGTAAGCCGGTCAGCAGCCGGTAGACGCCCAGCCGCGCCCACTCGGCCGAGGGGCCCAGGCCGGGGACGCGGGCGGCGGTCTCGGCCGCGTGCAGGGCCTCGGTGTAGGAGCCCGCCGCGTCGGCGAGCGCGGGCCGCGTACGCCCGACCCCCACCACCACGGGTACGGCCAGCGCCGCGTGCACGTCCTCGGCCGGGACCGCGGGCCCGGCCACGAGCAGCACGCCGTGGTCGTAGCGGACCAGGTGCAGCGGATGGTGCCCGGACAGCCGGCGGCGCAGGGTCAGCAGCCCCTGCTCCAGCGCCATCCGCAGCGGTTCGTCGGGTTCGGCGGCCATGGGCCTGGCCACCAGCGCGGTCACCGGCTGTCCCTGCGGGAAGGCGCCCGCCTCGATGAGCTGGCGGGCCGCGTCGCGCTCGCCGAGCAGGACGCCGGTGACCGCCTCCAGCTCGCGGTGCGAGGCGAGCCCGGAGGCCAGGCTCTCGTGGAACAACGCCAGGGCCAGCAGGGGAGCCGAGGAGGCGGCCAGGGCGATGTCCGCCTCGGTCATCTCGGGCTCGGCGTCGATGAACCAGAGGAAGCCGAGCAGGGCGCTGCCGTGCCGTACCGGGACGCAGACGCGCGGCAGCAGGCCGAGCGGGGGCGCGCCCGGGGTGCGCAGCGGGGCGGCCGCGTCGTGGATGCCGGCGGCGCGCAGCCAGGAGCGGACCTCGGGGGTGGTGTGCCGGCGCAGGATGGAATCGCGGCGGATGTCGTCCATCGCGCCGCTCTGCTCGCTGTAGGCGACCACCCGCTGCAGGCGGTCCTCCAGGAGGAGGGGCCGGTCGAGGCGGGCGGCGAGGTCGTCCACGATGCGTTGAAGATCAGCCACCGGTCACCAGGCGATTTCGACATTTGTCGGATAGGAAGTGATGGCTCTTCCCTACAACTGATCGGTGATCTCCGTCAATAACGTATATACCGTCCAATCCGTGAATCTCCCGAAGAAGCTGCTTAAAGGCCTTTTAGCGGGCATCGTGCTCGTCCCGCTGGTCTGGACGGCCACCCCCGCTTCCGCAGCACCTCCCACCGACCCCGAGCACCCCTGGCGCCAGGACCACTGGCCGCAGACCCAGCCCTGGCAGCGCGACGAGCCGGAAGGGGCGCAGGCGCTCCGCTCGCGTCCCGGCGACGGCCCGCTCAAGCCGATCGACCCGCAGAACTGGGAGAACCCGGACCACATGACGTGGGCCGACTACAAGAAGCCTCCCGGCACCAAGTGGAACGACCCGAACGTCAAGGGCTCCAAGCGCACGTTCAAGGGCGCGCTGGTGCTGCTGGACTACCCCAACCAGCCGTTCGTGGTGACCCAGCCCAAGGGCTCGACGGTCTACAAGAACCCCAGCGCCGAGGCGCACGACGTGCCGCGCGGCCAGGTCGCCAAGTTCTACCAGGACTTCCTCAACACCCCGAACGCCCTCAACAAGGGGCACACCATCCACGAGTACTGGATGGAGGACTCCGGTGGCCGCATCGGGGTCGAGCTGACCGGTTTCGGCCCGTACACGCTGACCGGCAAGGACCACGAGTACGCCATGGAGTTCCAGGGCGGCACCGGCTGCCCGGCGGGCGACAGCTGCAACAAGAACCTGCGCACCGAGGGCAACGCGCTCTGGATCGGCGACATCGGGCCGGAGGAGGCCGCGAAGTTCGACTTCATCTTCTACCTGAGCGCCGGCCAGGACGAATCGGCCACCTGGCAAGAGTTCGGAATGATGAAATTTCCGACCAAGGAGGATGTGACCGAGGAGTTCGGGCCTGACGACCCCAGCCTCCCCAACTGGGTCAGGACCCGCTACGTCGAGTGGACCTCCTGGCAGGCCGGCTCCAACTTCTGGCCCAACGCCCGCTTCGGCGTCGACTCCGTCCAGGCCGAAAGCTCCGGCATGGCCGTCTACGCCCACGAGCTGAGCCACATCTTCGGCATCGCCGACAACTACAACAACCCGTACGGCGTGCCGCCCAGAAGGGCGTACACCGGCATCTGGGAGATGCTCAGCCGGGGCAGCTTCAACGGACCCGGCGGCCCGCACAGCCGCTGGCTGATCCCGCCGACCTCCGGCGCGTCCATGGGCGCCCAGCACATGCTCCGCAACAAGATCAAGCTGGAGATGGTCGACGAGGCCAACGTGCTGCGCCTGTCGCGCGAGGCGCTCGACGACTCCGGCCTGGTCACCGCGAAGATCACCGCCCGTACGGTCCAGCCGGGCCCGGCCGGCCTGTCGGGCGTCAACCTGCAGTTCGACACCGGCGACAAGTCGCCCGCCTGCGACCCCGCCCAGAACCCGCTGTGCGACGGCGGCGGCTACGAGAACTACACCGTCGAGGTCGTCGACAGGATGGGCACCGACTCCTTCACCCCCGACTCCGGCGTGCTCCTGGCCAAGACCAAGAACGAGGACCGCGCGCCGTTCGAGTGGGTGGTGGACGCCAACCCGCAGGACATCGGCATGACCGACTACGTCCTGCCCGACGGCACCAAGGTCCCGATCACGATCGGCGACTACCGGCAGCTGTCCGACGCCCTCTTCCACGCCGGAACCGACTCCGGCAGCGAGTACGAGTTCGTCGACCAGGCCAACCGCCTGCACTTCTACGTCACCGACGTCAAGCGCGACCGCAAGGGCGTGCTGTCCTACACGGTCGCCATCCGCTCCCTCGACGGCGCCGGCCCGCAGAAGCGCGGCGTCAAGGTCCTGCCCGCCATCGGCCTGCCCGCCGCCAAGGGCGTGTCCACCTGCAAGTTCCCGCTGTTCAACACCGGCAGGGCCGCCCCGGCCGCCGGGCAGCACCCCGAGGACGTCAGCGCCTACCTCAACGGTGACGTCTACCGCCTGAAGGCCGAGGTCCAGGGCCGCGGCTGGAGCACCCAGCTGCCCAACGCCCTGGCCGCCGTCGACTTCGGCAAGAACGAGCTCGTCACCGTCAACGCCGTGCGCGGCGACGGCGGCAGCCGCCTGGCCAAGGTCAAGCTCACCGCCACCTCGGAGAGCGACCCGGCCAAGACCGTGACCGCCACCTGCCAGGTGATCGGTCTCTGACCCTGTGATGGGGTACGGCCGGCTCCGGCCGTACCCCATCTGCCGGGCCGGGCCTCTGGCGCCAGCCGTACAGAATCAGCTTGAATCAGCCCCGAAGGGGGTGCTTCTTGACTGGCCCGCTGCGGCTGCCCGACGAGCCGATGCCCGAGCCCAAGCCGAGAAGGCGCAGGGTCCCGCTGGCCGCGCCCGTCGCGGCGGGAGTCGCGGCGGCGGCGGCGAGCATCCTGGCGGCCTCTCTTGAATGGGAGATCCCGCCGATAGCCAAGATCGGTGTCACCGCGACCGCCGCGCTTCTGGTGGGCCTGACCACGTGGGCCACCACCGAGGGCGGCGTGCGCCCGCGCCGGCAGCGGCTGATCGCCCCGGACGCCCCCGGACGCGCGCCCGACCAGTGGCCGCCGGTGCCCGAGCACTTCACCGGGCGCGCCGAGTCGCTCAACGAGCTGCGCTCGGTCTTCGCCGGGCGCAGGAAGCCGAGCGAGCTCGCGCCGCCGCTGGTCGCCTCCGTGTACGGCAGGGGCGGCGTCGGCAAGTCGGCGCTGATGGCCAGGTTCGGGCACGAGGTCGCCGGCGGCTTCCCCGACGGCAGGCTCTACGCCGACTTACGCGGCGTGGGCCCCGACGAGGTGCTGATCGGCTTCCTGCGCGCGCTCGGCGTCCGTCTCACCACCGACCCGGGCGGCATGGAGGAGCTGCGCAAGCTCTGGCTCACCTGGACCAAGGGCCGGCGCATCCTCATCGGCCTGGACAACGCCGACGACGGCGAGCAGGTCAAGCCGCTGCTGCCGGCCGACCCGGGCTGCGCCGTCATCGTCACCTCGCGCCACCCGCTGTTCCTGATGAACGCGATCGACTTCCAGTTACCGGTCTTCAGCGAGGCCCAGAGCGTCGAGCTGCTGGCCCGCCTGGCCGGCGGCGCCCGGGTCGTGGACGACCTGGAGTCGGCCAAGAAGATCGTCGGCATCTGCGACCACCTGCCGCTGGCGATCGGCATCTGCGGCGCCCGGCTGGCCACCCGCTCCACCTGGTCCTTACGCGAGCTGGCCGGCCGCCTGGCCGACGAGCGCCGCCGCCTGGACCAGCTGGAGCTCGCGCCGAGGGTGGACAAGAGCGTGCGCGCCTCCGTGCAGCTGAGCTACGAGGACTGCACCGGCATCCAGCGCCGCCTGCTGCGCATGCTCTCCGGCCTGACGGCCCCCGACGTACCCGGCTGGGTGGCCGGCGCGCTGCTGGACACCTCGGAGCTCGACGGCGGCGACCAGCTGGAGGCGCTGATCGACGCCCAGCTCGCCGAGTGCTCCGGCACCGACGCGACCGGTGTGATGCGCTACCGCCTGCACGACCTGGTCCGCCTGTTCGCCGCCGAACTGCCGGAGGAGCGCCGCGGGCCGGCGACGGAGCGGGTGCTGAGCGGCTACCGCCACCGCGCCGAGGCCGCCGCCCAGGACCGCTGGCCGCAGGACTGGAGCAGGGGCGGGCGGCGCTCCAGCGCCGAGGGGCAGTCGCAGGCGGCCGACTGGCTCAACGCCGAGCGGCTCAGCATGATCGCGATGATCCACCACGCCCGCGAGCTGGAGTTGTGGGAGCAGACCTGGGCGCTGGCCAGGGCGTTCTGCTCGCTGTGCCACTCCCTGCGCGCCTACTGGGCCGACTGGCGGGCGGTCGCCGACATCGGCCACGAGGCGGCGCTGCGTACCGGCGACCGGCGGGTGCTCGGCATCGCGCTGCTCGACCGCGCCGCGGTGGCCGGCGGCGGCAGCACCGCCGACGCCGAGACGGCCCTGGAGATCTTCACCGAGCTCGGCGAGGCCTGGTGGTCGGCCCGGTGCCGCCGGACCATCGGCATGATCCTGTACACCGGCGGCAACCTCGACCGCGCCCAGGACTACCTGCTCGAAGCGATCGCCGGCTTCCGCGACGTGGACGACCTCTGGTGGATGGCCCGCACCCAGCGCAACCTGGCCGAGCTCCGCCTCGCCGAGCGCCGCACCGCGGAGGCGCGCGAGCTGCTGGAGGACGCGCTGGAGGTCTTCGAGCGCGAGGGCAACCGCTACTCCGAGGCACAGACACTCCGCGTGTACGGCGAGGCCCTGGCCGCCCAGGCCCGCGGCCTGCGCAGGGAGGGCGAGGCCAAGGCGGCGGCCGAGCACTTCACCAGGGCGGGACTCAGCCTGGACCGGGCCACCGAGATGTTCAAGCAGCGGGGCGAGCTGTGGGAGGTGGCCCGCTGCCTGCGCTCGGCCGGAGAGGTGGGCGACCCGGCCAACGGCCTGGTCGAACTGGACCACGTCCGCGAGTCCGGCGACATCCTGGCCGCGCTCGGCGACTCCTGGGGCGTGGCCCGCAGCGCCCAGTCGGCCGGACGCGTCCTCGGCCGCATGGGCCGGGTCCGCGAGGCCCAGGACGAGCTGCGCCGCGCCTACGCCGCCTTCGAGGAGCTGGGCGAGCGCTGGCGGATGGCCCAATGCCTGCGCTATCTGGGCGAGGCGCACCTGGACGCCGCCGAGCGCGAGGCCGCGGTCGAGCCGCTGGAGCGGGCCAGGGAGATCTACCGCAGCCTCGGCAACGAGGCGGGCACGCGCAGGACGCTCGAACTGCTCAGGCGAGCGGCGTCCTGAGCAGTTCTCCCGCGGTCTGCCTGGCCTCGTCGATGCTCTGCTCGAAGAGCTTGCGCACCTGCGCGGCCTGGGCGGCCAGCTCCCTGATGTGCGCGCGGGCCAGGTCGTCGCGGACCGTGTCGGCGATCAGGGCCTGGTAGTCGGGCGTCCTGGCGGCCAGCGCCTCCAGGCGCAGATGCGCGTGGTAGACCTCGTCGGCCTTGCGTACCTGCAGGGCGTACTCCTCCAGGCGGCGTACCCGCTTCGACAGCGACGTCCAGGCGGCGTCCAGGGCGCTGCTGTAGGGCTTGAACGCGTCCTCCAGCGCCGAGGGCATCAGCTGGGGCACGATCTGGCCGTGCTCGGCGTGCATGGACGAGAGCTTCGCCAGCCGGGTGCCGATCTGCCAGACCTCCTCCGGCAGGGAGACCCGGTTGTTGACCGAGTCGAGCAGCCCGGCCCGTTGCACGTCGGCGGCGAGAATCGTGTCCACGGCGTCCTGCGCCCGGCGCAGCAGCCGCGAGCACGGATAGTCCAGGTCCTGGGGGAGCACGTAGTGGGCGGAGTACTCGTGGGCCAGCCGCAGGCGCCGCCGGGCCGTGTTGTTGGAGATGCCCGTGGCCGCCCAGCGCAGCAGGGCGATCAACCCCATGCCGACGCCGGCCACGATCATCCCCACGGTGCTGGTCAGCACCCAGATCAGCAGCAGGAACCCGGGCAGCACGACGAGCAGGGCCGGGTTGAACGTCCGCTCCATCCGCCGCCCGCGGCGAGCCATGTGGAGCAGGTGCGGGCTGGCCCGGAGCTCGACCGAGATCTCGGCCGGCAGGGAGGGGTCGATGACCAGCCGCGGGGGATGAGCGCGCGGATCCATACGTTCATGTTGCGTTATGAACCGGGAATTCGCTCACATGTAGGTTAATCAGATGAACAGCTGGATTGAGCTACAAGGGGCAGTCAACGCTCGTGACCTGGGCGGGTTGCCGACGCAGGACGGCCGGACCACCCGTTCCGGAAGGATCTACCGCTCCGACAACCTGCAGGGTCTCACGGAGCGTGACGTCTCCTATCTGGTGGGTGAGCTCAAGATCCGGCACGTGGTGGATCTGCGCTCGCACGCCGAGGTCGCGCTTGAGGGTCCCGGCCCGCTGATCCGTGTGGCCGAGGTCACCCACCACAATCTGAGCTTCTTCGCCGAGGGCGGCAAGCACACCGACGTCGAGGCGGACTCCATCGACGCCGACAAGGTGCTGCCCTGGCAGGAGCGCCAGATGGACGAGGAACTGCGTGTCACCGGCTTCTACTTCGGCTACCTGCGCGACCGGCCGGACTCGGTGCTCGGGGCGCTGCGCGCGCTGTCGCTCGACGACGGCGCGGCCGTCGTGCACTGCGCGGCCGGCAAGGACCGCACCGGCGTGGTCGCCGCGCTGGCCCTGGCCGTGGCCGGGGTGACCAGGGAGGCGATCGTGGCCGACTACACCGCCACGGGCGAACGGATGGACCGGGTCCTGGCGCGGCTGCGCGCCAGCTCCACCTACCGCGACGACCTGGACTCGCGCCCGGCCGACGACCACATGCCGCGAGCGCCCTACATCGAGCAGTTCCTCGGGGTGCTCGACGACCGCTTCGGCGGGCCGCTGGAGTGGCTGAGCTCGCACGGCTGGACGCAGGACGACACCGCGGCCCTGCGGGCCCGCCTACTCTAGGTTCAGCCGAGGTGGGTGAGGATGCCCTGGAGGGAGGACAGGCGCGCGGCCTCGATCACCTTCAGGGCCTCGACCGCGCCCGCCGGGTCCACCGGGGCCGGGCCGCCGTCCCTGAGCGCGGACTCCACGCCCCGGTAGAAGGCGAGATAGGCGCCGGGCGCCGTGGGCAGCGGACGGGCCGCGTCGTCGGTGCCGAGCAGGCCCCAGCGATCCTGCGGCTCGTCGCCGAAGCCGGGCTGGTCCGGGGTGGCCCCGGCGCGCAGCCGGTCCTCCTGGACGTCCAGGCCGTACTTGACGTAGGCGCCGGTCGAGCCCAGTACGCGAAAACGCGGGCCCAGCCGTCCGGTCACGGCGCTCATCCACAGGTGCGAGCGCACGCCGCTGTCATGGGTGAGCGCGACGAAGGTGTCGTCGTCGGAGCCCACACCCTCCCGCCTGGCGTCGCTCTCGGCGTAGACCGTGCGGACCGGGCCGAACAGCTGGAGCGCCTGGTCGACCAGGTGACTGCCGAGGTCGTAGAGCAGGCCGCCGATCTCCTGGGCGCCGCCGGACTCGCGCCAGCCGCCCTTGGGACGGGGGCGCCAGCGCTCGAAGCGCGACTCGAACCTGGCCACCCTGCCGAGCCCGCCCTCCTCCAGCAGGGCGCGCAGGGTGAGGAAGTCGCCGTCCCAGCGCCGGTTCTGGAAGACGGTCAGCAGCAGATTCCGCTCCTTGGCCAGCGCGACCAGCCTGGCGGCCTCCTCGGCGGTCGCGGCCAGGGGCTTGTCCACGACGACCGGCAGGCCCGAGGCCAGGGCCTCGGTGGCCAGCGGGACGTGCGTGCGGTTGGGCGAGGCGACCACGACGAGGTCACAGCGGGGGAAGAGCGACTCGGCGTCGGGTACGGCCGCCGCGCCGTACTTACGCTCCACCTCGGCCGCGCGCTCCGGGTCGCGCGTGACCACGGCGGTCAGGCGCAGGCCCGGGGTGGCGTGGACCAGCGGCCCGTGGAAGAACTGCCCGGCGGGGCCGTAGCCGATCAGGCCAACCTGGATGTCGTCCATGGCCCCAGGCTACTTAGAGATCTTCGTCCCGCTCGGCCAGGAAACGCTCGAACTGCGCCGCCAGTTCGTCGCCGGTCGGCATCGACGACGGCTCGGCCAGCAGGCTCTCCTTGTCGGACCCGGCGGCGAAGGCGTCGTACTGCTGCTCCAGGCCCTCGATGGCGGTGGACAGCTCCGCGGAGCCGCGGATCTGCTCCTCGATCTCCACGTTGGTCCGCTCGGCGGCGTCGCGCAGCCCTTCCATCGGGAAGACCAGCCCGGTGCCGCGGGTGACGGCCTCCAAAGCGGTGACGGCCGCGTGGGGGTACTCGGCCTGCGAGAGGTAGTGGGGCACGTGGACCGCGTAGCCCACCGCGTCGTGGCCCTGCCCGCCCAGGCGGAACTCCAGGAGCGCCGCCATGCTGCCGGGCACCTGCACCCGGCCGAAGTTGCTGCTCTGGGGCCCGATGAGCTCGGGACGGCTGGCGTGCATGGTGATGCCGAGCGGCCGGGTGTGGGGCACGGCCATGGGGATGCCGTGCAAGGTCACGATCTTGCTCACCTTGAGCTCGTCGAGCAGCGCGCCCACGGCCTTGGCGAACAGCTCCCACTCGCGGTCCGGCTCGGGGCCGCTGAGCATGAGGAACTGCGTGCCGGTGGCGTCTGCGGTGGAATACACGGCCAGTTCGGGGCTCTCGCAGTCGACCCACTTGTCGGTGTCGAAGGTCATGATGGGCCGGCGGGAGCGGTAGTCGAGGAGGCGGTCCACGTCGAACGTGGCCACGACCCGGTGCTCCAGCTCGGCCAGGAGATGGCCCAGCGCCAGTCGTCCGGCGCCGCCCGCATCGACAAAACCATCGAAGTGGTACAACAGCACCGGATCGGTCAGCTCGGGCGCATCTTCGGCGAGCTCGTAGAGATCCGTCGGGTCGAACACGGTTGGACAGCCTTTCCCTAGGTACTCTCCACAGCAACCTACGGCGAGCCGGAACGATTCCGTGCAGGGCACCCTATCGAGGCAGAATGGGCTTCATGGACGGGGAGCGGGAGCTCGAGGAGTTCGCCACGAGGATGTTCGATCTGGCCAGGGCAGGGGACACCGAGACGCTGCGCGCGTACGTGGAGGCAGGGGTGCCGGCCAATCTGACCAACGGCAAGGGCGACACCCTGCTGATGCTCGCGGCCTATCACGGGCACGCGCCGACCGTGCGGATGCTCGCGGAGCTGGGCGCCGACCCGGGGCGGCCGAACGACCGCGGGCAGACGCCGCTGGCGGGGGCGGTGTTCAAGAAGGAGCCCGAAGTGGTCAAAGTGCTGCTGGAAGCGGGTGCGGATCCCAAAACGGGCAACCCATCGGCTATCGACACAGCCCGCATGTTCGGGGTCGAGGATTGGTTGACATAGCCCCCAAGGGCAGAAAATTCGCTATTAATGCGATATGGCCACCCTCCAAGATCATTGCGATCATGTGGTCATGGCTAGAACCTCTGCGCAAGCCACAACCAACCCATCCCTCCGCATCCCCATCCTGCAGTGCCCGTTCGAAAGCGAGGTGAATCCCTACGTCGTGGAGGCCAGCGAAGACAGCTTCGCCTGGCTCCTCGAGTCAGGCATGCTGAACGAGCCTGACATGCTGGAACGTTACAAGAGCGCCAGGTTCGGATGGCTCACCGCCCGAGCCTACCCCCTGGTCGACCGCGACATGCTCAAGCTCCTCATGGACTGGTGCATCTGGCTGTTCGCCTTCGACGACGGCTTCTGCGAGTCGGAGAACCTCAGCCGCCACACCGCGCTCATCGCCAGGGCCCTCCCGGAGATGTTCCGGGTCCTGCACGACATCGAATCCGACGAACCCGTCACCAACGTGTTCGCCAAGTCGCTGCAGGGGCTCAAGGAACGCATCGCCGAGCACGCCGAGCGCGACCAGCTCGACCGCTGGTCCACGGCCACCAAGGAGTACATCTTCGCCCAGGTCTGGGAGGCCGCCAACCGCGAGTCCAACGTCGTCCCCAGCCCGGAGGACTACGTGTTCATGCGCCGCCGCACCGGTGCCATGTACCCGGTCTACGCCCTGATCGACATCGCGGGCGGCCGGCGGCTCACCCCCGACGAATGGCACCATCCCGACATCAGGGCCCTCACCGAGCACGCCAACGACCTCGTGGTCTGGGACAACGACCTCTTCTCCTACGCCAAGGAGAAGAAGCACGACAAGGCCCGGCACAACCTCGTCAACGTGCTCATCACCCACCGCGGCTACTCCCTGCAGGAGGCGCTCGACGAGGTCGCGACCATGCATGATCGCGCCGTCGCCGAGATGGTGCGCCTGCGCGGGTCGGTCGACACCTGGGGCACCCGCGCCGTCCGCGCGTACGTGCAGGGGCTCGAGCACTGGGTACGCGGCCACATCGAGTACTCGCTGGGCAGCGCGAGGTACGTGCACGCCTGGCCGACGGGCACCGAATGGGCCCAGGCCGTCTGAGTCAGGACGGGGCGTCCAGTTCGCCCAGCGCGAGCGCGGACGCCTCGTCCAGGTCAAGCTTGGCCCCGAACTCCGACGCCTGCTTGTACGCCACCTCGCCCAGCGATTTCTGGCACTCCTTGACCAGCTTGTCGTGGTCGTCGGTGAGCCACGGAGCGCCCAGCATCGGCAGGCCCGCGGTCTTCCAGTTCTGCTGCAGCGCGCCGAGCAGGCGAGCCGACAGCAACGGCTGCTCCAGCGCCGTGTAGATGCGCGCGGTCGTCTCCAGCGCGATCAGCGTGCCCAGCGTGTCGTGGAAGTGCCGCTTGATCCGCAGCCCCTCCTGGGCGTCCTGCAGCGCGTCGTCGGCCCTGCCGGTGGCCAGCCGGGTGAGCGCCAGCGCCCAGTAGGCGTAGGAGCTGACGAACAGCTCGCCGCGCTCCTTGCACACCTGCAGGCAGTCGACCAGCAGCGACTCGGCCTCATACAGTTCGCCCTGCGAGGTGAGCACGATCGACAGCTCGACGATGGCGGGCAGCAGGCCGGGGTTGAGCTCCTTGTTGTCGGTGTTGAACTCGATCGCCACGCCCAGCAGCGCGCTGGCCTTCTGCAGGTCGCCCTGGAGCAGCGCCGCGGTGCCCTGCATCTTGGAGGCCAGGATGACCGCCTTGGAGTCGCCGACCCTGACCGCCTCGGTGCTGCACTGCTCGGCCGCCGACAGGGCGCCGGCGCTGTCGCCCTGGGCGCTGCGCACGTACGACAGCACCCACAGCGCCTTGCAGCGTTCCTTGCTGGGGGTGGGGTTGGCCTGCAGCGCCCGCTCCAGGTAGAGGCGGCCCTCGCGGGTGAAGCCGCAGCAGATCCACATGAACCACAGCGACGACAGCAGCTTCAGCGCCTGTACGGCCTCGCCCGCCGTCTGCAGCGCGTGCTCCAGCGCCACCCGGACGTTGTCATGCTCCTGTCGCATGCGCACGAACCAGTAGATCTGCCGCGGGCCGGACCAGGCGTCCTCGCTGCGCTGGGCCAGGCTCAGGTAGTACTGCAGGTGCTTGTGGCGCATCTGCTGGCTCTCGCCGAGCTTGTCCAGCCACTCCTCGCCGTACTCGGCCAGGGTGTCGATCAGCTTGTAGCGTACGCCCGCGTGGTTGCTGCGAATGAGCAGGATCGACTTCTCCACCAGGCCGGTGACCAGATCGGTGATGGCCTCGGAGGGCAGCCGGTCGTCGGCGCACACGAAGCGGGCGGCATCGAGCTCGAAGTCTCCGGCGAAGACCGACAGGCGCGCCCACAGCAGCCGTTCGGCCGGTTCGCACAGCTCGTGGCTCCAGCCGATGGCCGCGCGCAGCGTCTGGTGGCGGGGCAGCGCGGTACGGCTGGCCCCGGCCAGCAGGCTGAACCGGTCGGCCAGCAGCGCCAGGATCTGGTCCACCGACAGCGCCCGCAGCCGCACTGCGGCCAGCTCGATCGCCAGCGGGATGCCGTCCAGGCGGCGGCACAGCTCGGCCACCGAGCCGATGTTGTGCTCGTCGAGCACGAACTCCGGCATCACGGAACCGGCGCGGTCGGCGAACAACTGCACCGACTCGTTGGTGAACAGGCTCTCGGTCAGGTCCTCGCCCGGCACCTGCAGCGGCGGAACGGGCACCACCCGCTCGTACGGCAGGTGCAGCGACTGCCGGCTGGTGGCCAGGATGCGCAGGCTCGGGTTGGCCGCCAGCAGCTCCTCGACCAGCTCGGCGCAGCCCTGGACCAGATGCTCGCAGGTGTCGATGATGAGCAGCATGTGCCGCCCGCCGACCCACTCCGTCAGCGACTCCGACGCCTCGCGCGAGGACTGGTCGGCGATGCCGAGCGCCGAGGCGATCGTGTGCTTGACCATGCCCGTGTCCTGCAGCCGGGCCAGGTCGGCGAACCAGACGCCGTCCTCGAACTGGGAGCGGACCTGATGGGCCAGGCGCAGCACCGTGCGCGACTTGCCCACGCCGCCGATGCCGGTGACCGTGACCAGGCGTGACTCACCCAGGTGGCGTTTGAGATTGGCGAGCAGGCGGTTCCGGCCCACGAAGCTCGTCAGCTCCGCCGGCAGATTGCCTTCTCGCCGCCAACCTGTAGGGGTGGCCATGGGCAGCCTCACGGGGGGTTAGGCGACACCTGCAATGGCATCGTACCCCCGGTCAAACCTGATGTCCTTGGGGCGGCGGACGGCGCGGGGTCGGGTTTGTTCGTCTCGGTAGCATGTATTCCGTGAGCGAATTTCTCCCGGAGCAGACCGCCGACGACACCGACGTGGCGTGGGGCGACTGGCGCGAGGCCGACGACGACACTTTCTACCTGGAGAACAAGCCCCCCCACTGGGCCTAGGACACCACGTCCTTGCGCCGGAAGCGGCGGAAGGTGAAGGCCAGCAGCAGCGCCGCGTACGTCACCGAGATCGAGGCGCCCTTGGCCATGCCGCCCCAGTCGATGGTGGGCGCGAGGGCGTCCAGCCAGGCGGTGTTCCAGAACGTCGGCAGAAACTCCCGCAGCGTCCCCAGGGCCTCGACCGCCTGCAGGATCGTGCAGACGATCCACAGTCCGACCGCGCCGCCGACCGCGCCGAGCGGCGAGTCGGTGACCGTGGAGATCAGGAACGCCAGCGCCGCCACCACGAGCTGGCTGACCAGCGCGTAGCCGATCACGATGCCGAAACGCGGCAGCACGTCCAGGGCCGGGATGACCTCGCCGGTGCCCGGCACCTGGATGTCGTCCCAGCCGAAGGCGACCGTCCCGGCCAGCAGCGCCATGAGCGGCAGCGCGACGACCGCGGCGGCGGAGAAGCCCAGGGCCACGATCAGCTTCTGGCGCAGCAGGCGGTCGCGCGGCACCGGTGCGGCCAGCAGGTAGCGCAGCGACGACCAGTTCGCCTCGCTGGCCACCGTGTCGCCGCAGAACAGCGCCACCGCCACCACCAGCAGGAAGCTGGCCGAGACCGACAGCGCGAAGGCGGCGAAGTTCAGGCCGCTGGCCGTGGCCAGGTCGGAGATGCGCAGCCCGGCCTGCTGCCCGCTGGGCTGCTGGGGGCCGAACTGGAAGGCGATGACCAGGATCCACGGCAGCGCGAGCAGCAGCCCGAACATGACCATGGTCCGGCGCCGCTTGAACTGGCGGACGATCTCCACCCGCAACGGGAGCGTCCTGCCCGGCGCGTAGCCCTCCGCCGTGTTGGGCCGCCCGCCCTCCTCCACCGCCGTGAGGAGTGCCTCCTTCGTCCGCTCCTCGCTCACGAGTTCTCTCCGATCAGGTCAAGGAAGACGTCCTCCAGGCGTGGCCCGTGGCCGTTGGAGCTGGCCAGCAGGGCGGCCACCGGGCCGGTGGTGATCAGGCGGCCGCGGTGCATGACGACCACGTGGGTGCAGGTCTGCTCCACCTCGGCCAGCAGGTGACTGGAGACGATCACCGTGCGGCCGTCGCGGGCGTAGCGCTTCAGCACCTCGCGCATCTCCCTGATCTGGGGCGGGTCGAGACCGTTGGTGGGCTCGTCGAGCACCAGCAGGTCGGGCAGGCCCAGCATCGCCTGGGCGATCGCGAGGCGCTGCCGCATGCCCTGCGAGTACGTGCGCACGGCACGCTCCAGCGCCGCGCCGAGCCCGGCGATCTCCAGCGCCTCCTCCATGTGCGCCTCGGCCGCCGGCCTGCCGGTCGCCGCCCAGTACAGCTCGATGTTCTCCCGGCCCGACAGGTGCGGCAGGAAGCCCGGCCCCTCCACGAACGAGCCCAGCCGCGACAGCACGGGCGCGCCCGGCGTGACCCGCTCGCCGAAGATGCGGATCTCGCCGGCGTCCGGGTGGATGAGGCCCATCATCATCCGCATCGTGGTGGTCTTGCCCGCTCCGTTCGGGCCGAGCAGGCCGAGCACCTGGCCCTGCTCGACGCGGAACGACAGCTCGTCCACGGCCTTCTCGCCGTTGCGGTAGGCCTTGGTCAGCCCGCTGATCTCCAGCGGCGCCGAGCCCTCCCCGTCGGTACGGCCCGCCGTACCCCCGCGTGCCCTGCCCGTGACCAGCAGGACGGCGGCCAGCACGATCGCGGCCAGCGGCATCGCCCACACCCACCACGCGACGCCGCTCGGCGGGGCGCTCAGCGTCGCCACCGTCGGCACGCTCAGGACGGGCGCGGCGAGCGCGACCCGGTAGGAGGCGGGCTCGGCCGGGGTGGCGAAGCCCATGTCGGTGGTGGTGACGGTCAGCCGGAGCCGGTGACCCACGGCGAACCGGTGGTCGAGCGCGGGCAGCGCGACCGTCACGTCGGCGCTCTGCGCCCCGTCGGGGATCTTCACGCGCAGCGGCGAGACCAGCCCGGCGGGCAGGGTGGGCGGCTGGATGGCGTCGGGGACGTCGTACAGCTTGGCGAACAGCGTCACCTCGCCCTTGCCGTGAACGCGCAGCTTCACCGACGGCGAGCCGGTCAGCTGGAGCGGGGCGGTCAGCGGTGCCGACTCGAAGCTCGCGGCCTGGCCCGGCATGTCGAGGGAGACGCTCAGGTTGTTCTGGGCGCCTCCGCCGCCGAACAGGCCGCTGACGCCGGGCACCGTGGAGATGGAGGCGGGGTTGCCGCCGGGCGGGTTGACGATGTTCTGCTCGGGGCCCGCCAGCGTGACGTCCGTGGTGGTGGTGCCGGACAGGCCCGGGTACGCGCCGGTCTCGGGGTGCAGGCGGATGCGCTGGCGGGTGCCGGGGTCGCGGCCGCCGTCCCTGGTCACGGTGAACGCCTTGACCGGGGCCGCCGCGGTGTCGCCCTTGAGGTAGCGGGCCAGCCAGGACGAGGTCTGGTCGTAGAGCCAGTCGGCCTCGCCGTTTCCGCCGTCATGGCCGCCGTCGAACCACATGACGCTCACCGGCGTGCCCGGCGCGATCGCCTTCGCGTTGGCGTCGGCGTGGCCCAGCGGGAACAGCGAGTCGCGCTGGCCCTGGATGAGCAGCGTGGGGGCCTTGACGCGGCCCTGGACGGAGCTGGGGCTGGCCTTGCGCAGGAGTTCGACCGCCTGGGGCGTGGCCCGGCCGGTCGTGGCGACCTGCTGGTAGATCGCGCAGATCTCCGGCAGGAAGCGGCCGCAGCGCGCCTCGTCGGCGGTCATCGGCGCCGGCCGGCGGGTGAGCGCCTGCAGGCCCTGGGCCGAGGGGGCGCCCCTGCCGAAGAAGAAACCCGCCCACAGGCTCTTGAACACGCCGCTCTGCGGGCCCTGGCCGGTGGCGTCGGGGAAGAGGGCGTCGGCCAGGTCGTACCAGGTGATCTGGGGGACGATCGCGTCCACCCTCGCGTCGTGGGCGGCGGTCATCAGCGCGATGGCGCCGCCGTAGGAGCCGCCGGCGATGCCCACCCGCGGGTCGCCCGCCTTGTCCAGGACGACCTCGGGGCGCTTGGCCAGCCAGTCGATCAGCTGCTTGACGTCCTTGACCTCGTAGTCGGGGGAGTTCAGCGCGATCTGGCCGGTCGAGCGGCCGAACCCGCGGGCCGACCAGGTGAGGACGGCGTAGCCGTCGCGCGCCAGCCGTAGCGCGTCGTCGCGGACGCTCTGCTTGCTGCCGCCGAAGCCGTGCGCGAGCAGGACCGCGGGCGCCTTCCCGCCGCCCGCGGGCGGGAAGAACGTCGTGTCGAGCTCCACCCGCTGGTCGTCGGCGGGCCCGTCGGTGACGGCGAGGCGGCTCTCCTGGCCGCGCACCTCCGGACCCGACGGCCACACCAGCCACGCCACCGCCCCGATCAGGGCAAGTACCGCGACCAGCGCGGACACTCTTCTCATGGAGTCGGAGCATACTTACCGATTCTGAGAGATCACTGAGATCCGCAGGTGGAGGGCGGCGGTGGCCAGAACCACGACGGCCGTGGCGGTGTGGATGGCGAGCGCGGCCATGACCGAGCCGCCGTTGGCCAGGATGACCGCGGCGTCGCCGAACGGGATCAGCGAGATCACCGCCAGGCTCCAGCCGAGCGCCCTGCGCTGGCCCGACAGCAGCAGCGCCAGCGGGATCAGGCCGGACACCACGTCGCGCACGCCCTTCACGTTGAGGAATCCGGCAGCCTCCGCGCCGGGCCAGGCGGGCAGGCCGAAGCTCGGGGCGGTGGCCATCGGCGTGAACAGGTAGCTGAAGCCGACGTAGCCGATCATGAGGGCGGCGATCCAGGTCAGTGCGGCGGCGGTGACGCGCAGGGCGCGGGCGTTGTTCTTCATGGCCACAGCTTCGGCATTGATGCTTGGAAGGGACTTGGAGTCCGGCTTGGAGCTCCTCGTACCATGTGGGGCGATGGTGAGGATCAGGGTGCTCGGGTCGTTCGCGGCCGAGGTCGGCGGGGTGGCGGTGCCGCTGGGCGGGCCGCTTCAGCGTGCCGTTCTCGCGGTGCTGGTGGCGGCGCGCGGGCACGTGGTCTCCGCCGACCGGCTGATCGACGACCTCTGGCACGACCGCGCCCCGGCACAGGCGCTCGCGTCCCTGCAGGCGTACGTCTCCAATCTCCGCAGGCTTCTCGAACCCGGCCGGACGCCGCGCACGCCCGCGCGGCTGCTGGTGAGCGCTCCTCCGGGGTACGCGCTGCGGCTGGCCGGGGACGCCGTGGACGCGTGGGAGTTCGAGCGGCTGCTGGACGAGGCGCGCTCCCTCGACGGCGCCCCGGCGCGGGCCCGGCTGGAACGGGCACTCGGGCTGTGGCGGGGACCCGCCTACGCCGAGGCGGCCGAGGCCGGATGGGCCCTCGCCGAGGTGGCGCGGCTGGAGGAGCTGCGGCAGGCGGCGCGGGAACTGCGGGTGGCGGCCGGGCTGCGGGCGGGCGACGCGGCGGGGACGGTGCCCGAGGCCGAGGTGCTCATCAGGGAGGCCCCGCTGCGCGAGGAGGGCTGGCGGCTGCACGCCCTGGCCCTGTGGCACGCGGGGCGGCAGGGAGACGCCCTGGCCACCCTGCGGCGGGCCCGCGAGGTGATGGCCGGGGAACTGGGGCTGGATCCCGGGCCGGTGCTGGCCGGGCTGGAGTCGGCGATCCTGAACGGGCGGGTGGAGGCGGTCGCGGCGCCGGTCGCCGCCGCTCCGGAGGACGGGGGAGCGCGGGCCGTACCGGATGGCGGGGAGTTCGTGGGGCGCGCGGCCGAGCTGGAGGCGCTGCTGCGCGCGGCCGCTTCCGCGCGCTCCGGCGGACCCGGAGTCGCGCTCGTGAGCGGGGAGGCCGGGCTCGGCAAGACCTCGCTCCTGCGGCGGCTGCACGAGCGGCTGACCCTCGACGGGTGGCTGGTGGCCGCGGGAAGCTGCCCTCGCGCCGAAGGGGTCCCGCCCGCGTGGGCGTGGGGTGAGATCCTGCGGGCCGTGGCCGCGCACGCGCCGCCGCCGGCCGAGCTCGCGCCCACCCTCGCGACGCTGCTCGGCGAGAGCGCCACCGTGGACGGCGACGCCGCCACCGGCCGCTTCCTCCTGCACAGGGCGGTCTGGTCGTGGCTGGCCGGAGTGTCCGGGGAACGTCCGCTGGCCGTCATGCTCGACGACCTCCACTGGGCCGACGCCGAGACGCTCGCGCTGATGTCCGGGCTGGAGGGCAGGGTGCTGCTCGTGGCCGCCTACCGCGACGACGAGCTCGACGGCGGCTTCACCGAGACGTTCGCCGCGCTGGCCAGGCGCGAACCGCTGCGTCTGCCCCTTCCCGGGCTGACGCCGGAGGCGGTGGCCGCGCTGCTGTCGGGGCTGAGCGAGGTGCCGGTCGACGCCCCCACCGTGGCGGCGCTGACCGAGCGCACCGGCGGCAACCCGTTCTTCGTCCGCGAGACCGCCCGCCTGCTCGACAGCGAAGGCGTCTTCCGGCCCGCCGCCGGCGCGCGGGCGCTGCTCGACGGGGTGCCGCAGGGGGTGCGGGAGGTACTGCTGCGGCGGCTGGCCAGGCTGCCCGACGGCGCCGTCAGCGTGCTCAGGCTGGCGGCGGTCGCCGGGCGGGAGTCAAGCGTCGACGTGCTCGTCGCCGCCTCCGGCCTGGGTGAGGAAGCGGTGCTCGACGGCGTGGAGTCGGCGCTGATCGCCGGGCTGCTCACGGAGCCCGGGACGGGGCGGGTGCGGTTCGTGCACGCGCTGGTGCGCGAGACGGTGGCGGGTGAGCTGTCGATGGCCCGCGCCGAACGGCTGCACCTGCGCATCGGCGACGCCCTGGAAGCACATGCGCCGGACGACGCGTCCGCGCTGGCCTACCACTACGCGCGGGCGCGTTCCCCCAAGTGCGTCGAGTACGGCGTGCGCGCCGCCGAGCTGGCCGAGGCGCGCTTCGCCCACGCGGCCGCCGTGGACCTGCTCACCGACGTGCTGGCCCACCTGGACGGCCAGGGCGTGCCGCACGGCCAGGCCGAGCGCATCGGCCTGCTCGGCAGGCTCCTGCGCGCCCAGGTGCGGGCCGGAGACCTCGGCGGCGCCAGGGCCACGAGACAGCGCGCCATCGACGCCGCCGACGGCGACCCCGGCCTGCAGATCGCCGCCTTCACCGCCTGGACGGGCCCGGTCCCCTGGCAGAACCACGCCTACGGCAGCGTCGACCGCCCGCTCGTGGCGCTGCTGGAGCGGCTCATGGAACGACCCGGCCTGGATGAGGCGGTGCGCTGCCGCCTGCTGGACGCCTACGCCGCCGAACTGGCCGCCCAGGGCGCCCCCGAGGCACGGGCCGCCGCCCGGCGCGCCGTCGCGATCGCCACGGGCCTGGACGACCCGTCGTTGCTCGCCCGCGCCCTGTCCACCCTCGCCCACGACCTCGACCCGGTGCTCGACGCGCGGGAACGCGCCGGGATCGCCGACCGGCTCGCGCGGGTGGAGGCGCCCGAGTACCGGTGGTACACGCTGTTCCTGCGCGCCACGGTCGCCGTCGCCGAGAGCGAGCCCGATCGGGCGCTGGAGCTGGTCGAGGAGAGCCTGGAGCTGGCCAGGCGCTACCGGATGACCGAGCCGGTGAACGTGGGGGAGTGCGCGCTGGCCACCCTCGCCCGCATCCGGGGGGACGACGTCGCGGCCCGCCGTACCTATGCCGAGGCCACGGCGCGGATGGCCGGGCACGGCTCGCTGCACGCGCACGGGTACCTGCTGCTCGTGCGGGCCGCCTTCATGGACGAGGACCTGCCGGAGGTGGCGTGGCGGCTGCTGGAGGAGTACGGCGGGCTCGCCGCCGACCTGGTCGCCGTGGTGCTGGCGGCGGAGGGACGGCTGGATGAGGCCCGCGAGATGCGGCGGCGGGCGGTGCCGATCAGGGCCGACTACTTCTTCCCCGTCTTCGCCGCCTTCCGTGCGACGGCGATGGCCGCGCTGGAGGAGCGTGAGGGCGCGCGTGAGCTGTACGACGCGCTGCTCCCGCACGCCGGTGGGCCGCCCGCGGGGGCGGGCAGCATGTCGGTCGCCCTGCCGCCGCCCGCGCACACGCTCGGGCAGCTGGCCCGCCTGCTGGGCGAGGAGGGTACGGCCCGCGCCCACTTCACCAGGGCCGCCGGCATCGCCGACCGCTGGGGCGCCCACCGCTGGGCCGCGGCCTCCCGTGAAGCGGCCGCCGCTGCCGTGATGCGGGCCGCCGGCTCCCATGACGCGGGCCGCCCGCCGCGGTGACGCGGGCCGCCCGCCGCCGTGAGGCGGGTCAGGCCAGGATGGCGTAGACGGTGCTGGCGTGGGCGGCCGGGTCGGCGGCGCCGTCGGGGGTGAGGGTGACGTCGGAGAATGCCAGCGTCCTGCCCAGCTTGGTGATCCGCACGTGCACCAGCACGTCCTTGCCCGCCACCGGCCGCTGGAACGTCGTGGACTGCTGCACCGTCGTCATCGGCACGAAGCCGCCTCTGGCCGAGGAGATCGCGATCACCGTGGCCGTGTCGGCGGCGGCCATCATGGCCTGCCCGCACAGGCCGCCGCCCTGCCTGGCCAGCGCGTCGGACCACGGCAGCCGGACCACCGCGTGGCGCTCACCGACCTCTTCCACGCGCAGTCCGAGGTCCTGGATCCAGGGGGCGAAGTAGTCCCGGAGAATCGCGTCGCCTTCTTCAGGTGTCACGGGGTCATCATGCACGCTGGGGACCATGGGTGTGGAGACCGTCTTTCTGCCGTCGACGTACGGGAGTGGTGTGCCCTACGCGTTGTTCGCCCGGTTGCGGGATGAGGCGCCGGTGCACCGGATTCCGGAGCCCGCGGTGGGGCCGTGGCAGGCAGGGCCTGGATATTTCGGGGTATTTCGGCATAAAGAGGTCAAGCATGTGCTGCGTACACCCGAAGATTTCTCCTCCCATCGGGGCGCCACCCAGATCCGCGATCCCGCGACGCCGGCCGATCTCGCGTTCGTGCGCGCGATGATGCTCAACACCGACCCGCCTGACCACTCCAGGCTGCGCGGAATCGTGGCGGCGGCGTTCTCGCCCCGGGCCGTGCGGCTGCTGGAGCGCACGATCGCCGGGCGGGCCGCGGCGCTTTTCGCGGCCGGTGAGTGCGACTTCGTGGAGGTGGTGGCCGACCTGCCGGTCTGGACACTCGCGCACGTGATGGGCGTGCCGGACGGCGACCGGCGGCTGCTGCACGACTGGGCCTCGCGGGTGATCGGCTACCAGGACGCCGACTACGCGGGGCTGTCCACGGCCGACGCGCGGCGGCTGAGCCCCATGGGACGGCTGGCGCTGGCGGCCCGCCCCGAGCTCGAACCCGGCGTGAACCCCCGCTCGAAGGCCGCCCTGGCCGACATGTTCGCCTACGCCGAGGCACTGGCCGCCACCCCGACCGACGAGACGTCCGTGATGTCGGCCATGCTCAGGGGCGGCCTGAGCGAGGCCGAGTTCCAGAACATGTTCTTCCTGTTCGCCGTCGCCGGCAACGAGACCCTGCGCAACGGCATCCCCGGCGGCCTGCTCACCCTCCTGCGCCATCCCGCCGAGCACGCCCGCCTGCGCGCCCGCCCCGCGCTCCTGCCGTCGGCGATCGAGGAGATGCTGCGCTTCTGGCCGCCCGTCATGAACTTCCGCCGTACGGCCACGCGCGACCTCACCCTCGCCGGCCAGGAGATCAAGGAGGGCGACAAGGTCGTCGTCTACCACGCCTCCGCCAACCGCGACCCGGCGGTCTTCGCCGACCCCGACCGCTTCGACGCCGGCCGTACCCCCAACGACCACGTCAGCTTCGGCTTCGGGCCGCACTTCTGCCTGGGGGCGCATCTGGCCAGGGTGCAGATGCGCGCCGTCTTCACCGAACTGCTGCGCTGGGAGGTCACGCTCACCGGGGAGCCGGTCCGCCTCACCTCCAACTTCCAGAACGGGCTCAAGCACCTTCCCGTAAGGCTGCGCCCGGCTTGATCTGCGGTTTGTGTCAAGTCCGCCCCCGATTGCGATGTGGGTAAAGGCCGGGCAAGATTTCGTGCCGTGAAACGAGCAGTAATGATCAAGGACTGGGCTCTGCCGTACTGGACCAGAGGCCAGGCGGGGCGCGAGACGCCACCGGACCTCTTCCGGGTCCTCTACTACGGCTGGCTGGCGGCGTTCTCACTCAAGCTGCTCGGCTCGGCCTGGGACGTCTCCTGGCACTTCAAGTGGCTGCGTGACGACCTGGCCCCACCGCACCTGCTGAACTCGGCCGGAACGGTCCTCGCCCTGGCCCTCACCATCGTCCACGGCTACACCGGCTACGGCGTCGACAGGACGGCGCTGCGACTCATCCAGTGGGGGACCGGGATCTTCCTGGTGGCCGTCCCGCTCGACCTGATCAACCACCGCGTCAACGGCCTCGACATCACCTCGTGGAGCCCGTCGCACATCCTGCTGTACGTGGGCACGTTCTTCATGATCGCCGGGGTGATCCGGGGCTGGTTCACCGGGGCGCCGCCCGGCCGGGAGCGGACCGTGGTGCTGGGCGCGTTCTTCGCGTTCTTCCTGGAGAACGTGCACTTCCCCGAGCAGCACCAGGAGTACGGCGTGCTGTCCATCGGCGCCTGGGACAACAACTCCGCCTACGCCGAGCCGATCCTGCTGCAGTTCGCCGCCGACCAGATGGGGCGGGAGGTCGACCGGACCACCATGGTCGGCTTCTCGCTGCCGGTGCCGGACGCGCTCTATCCCGTCTACGCCGTCGTCGTCGGCATGACCGTGCTGGCCGTCGCCCGGCTGATGATCGGCCGCTTCGGCAGCGCCACGCTGGTCGCGCTCGCGTACGTGGGGTTCAGGACGATCGTGTGGCCGATGCTGACCGCCACCGGGTTCCCGCCGTCGGCGGTGCCGTTCTTCCTGGTCGCCGGGGCGATCGCGGTGGACCTGGCGTTCGCGATCAGGATGCCGGTGGTGCGCGCCGTCGCCGGGACCGTCCTCGCGACCGCGGCCGTCTACGGGGGGCTGATCGCGCAGAGCGCGCTCATGGGCGGCGTGTACGGCACGCTCAACGGCATGCAAGGACTCCTGGGCGCCCCGCCCCTGGCCACGACGTCGGCCCTCTGGGCGGGAGCGGGGCTGCTGGCCGCGTGGCTGGCCTGCGAATGGTTCGTCAACCGCTTCGAACTCCACCCCCTCGAACCCCGCGACATCGTCCCCGCCTGAGCGCCGCGGCGAGCCGCGCGGCCGTGCCCGCCCATGTGCTCGGCCGGGCCGCGCGGGGTTGCGCCGGCCTGGGCGGTCAGCCGATCGAGGCGCGGGTGATGGCCACGGCGACGCCGTAGGCCAGGCCCATCACGGCCACCTCCGCGCTCGCCCAGCCGACCACGGAGGTGGCCTTTCCCGCGGCGATGCCGGGCAGCAGGCGCCACCTGATGTGCGCGGCCGGCGGCACCAGCAGCGCGGTCAGGGCGACCTTGGTGACGACGAGCAGGCCGTACTCGGTGGTCAGGATCGCGCCCGGCAGCTCCACACCCGGCGTCAGCGCCAGCGTGCCGAGCCCGCTGACCAGCCCGGACGCGGCCACCAGCACCAGCGCGAGCGTCGCCAGCCGGGAGAACCTGGGCAGCGCCGTCGCCAGCAGGTCGCGGCGCGGCGCGAGGAACACCACGGTGGCCAGCAGCCCGCCGGTCCAGGCGGCGGCGCCGATCACGTGCAGCTCCATCGAGATCATGATCGGGTCGTGCCAGACGGAGTCGACCGCGTGCCCGGTCACCGGGATCGGCAGCAGCCCGAACGCCGCCACCACGATCCGCAGCTCGGCCGGCACCTTCTCGCCGAACCGCACCGCCATCAGCCCGATCCCCGCCGCCGCCAGCGCGCACGCGGCGCTGAACAGCAGCCCCTGGCCGGTGCCCACGCCGTTCACGTAGGCGGCGATCATGCCGAGGGTGGGGACGCCGCCCGGGTTGAGCTCGGCGGCCTGGAAGACGATGGTGACGAGCGCGCAGATCGCCCACGCCCAGGCGGCGGTGACCGCCAGCGGGCGCACGCGCCGGAGAACCGGCTCGGTGCGCTCCGGCTCGTCGAACCCGAGCAGCTTGGGCAGCAGGCTCAGCCCCACGGTCGCCACCGCGGCCACGTCGAGCAGCACCCGCACGACCGGCAGCCCGAAGGCCACCACCGGCCCCGGCAGCACGATGCCCGGCACCGCCTCCTGCGCGGTCACCGTGCTCGCCACCACAGCCGACGCAACGGCGGCCAGCACGAACACCCCGGCCATCCCACGCACCCCGGCCAGTCCGCGGTCGGCGGGGTCGCGGTCGGTATCCGGACCGGGCGCCACGCTCTCGTGGTCCTCGCTCTTGCGCACCGGCGTGGTGCCGCTCATGCCCGTGTGCCCTTGCCGCCCGGCGACGGGGCCTCGGGTGAAGCGGGCTGGGCGCCTCTGCGCAGGGCGATCACGGTACCGGCCGCGAGCAGCAGCAAAGCGCCGGCGATCCAGACGACCGCCATCCCGGCCCCGCCGTTGGCCGCCGCCTCCGCCGCCCGCGCGCTGAGGTCGGCCGACCCCGTCGCCGGCTGTGCCACCGCGGTGGCGCCGGGCCGCCCGTCGGGCGGCGCCTCGCCGGCCGGGGCGGACAGCTTGAGGGTGAAGCGCACCTGGCCGGTCACCGGGTGCCCGTCCGAGGACAGGATCCGGTAGCCGACCACATACGCGCCGTTCGCGGTCAGCGCCTTCAGCGGTACGCTCACCCGCTCCTTGGCCACCACCGTCGCGCCCGCGGTCAGCGCCTCGCCCCCCGGCCCGGTCAGGCCGATCTGCGCGTAGCCCTGCCGTACCGGCTGGTCGAAGACGAGCGTGACCCGCTGCGGCGCCGCGGTGAGCACCGCGTCCGCGCGGGGATCGCTGGAGACCAGCACGTTGTGCGCCTGCGCTGGAGCGATCCAGCCGCCGACCGCCGCACAGGCGAGCAGCAGGACCGTGAGAAGCCGCCTCACCGATCTTGACCTTCCCTCGAACACCTCGAAACCCGTCTATGGTCCCACCTATGGATGACCTGTTCGGCGGTGCCGCCCCCTATTACGCCAGACACCGCGCCGACCACGGCGAGGCGGCGATCGACCGGCTGGCCGCGGCGTTCGGCGCGCGGGCCACCGTGCTCGATCTGGGCTGCGGACCCGGCACGGTGGCGATCCCGCTGTCGGAGCAGGTGGAAGGGGTGCTGGCGGTCGATCCGGCTGAGGAGATGCTGGCCGAGGGGCGCGAGCTCGGCGCCGGGCGGTCGAACATCCGGTGGCTGGCCGGCGATTCGACGACGTTGCGGGAACTGCCGGGCTTCGGCCACGTGGTGATGGGCCGTTCCTTCCATTGGATGGACCGGCGGACGGTCCTCGCCGATCTGGACGGCCTGCTGCCGCCGGACGGGATCGTCGCCTTGGTGGGCCCCACGCGCGACCACGAGAACCTGCCGTGGGAGCCGGTGACGCGGCGGGTGCGGGAGGAGTTCGGGGTGAACGGGCTGACCGCCCGCGACTCCTTCCAGGCCAGCGGCAAGCATCATGACGAGGTGCTGGCCGACTCGCCGTTCGGGGACCTGGAGTCGGAGGTGTTCACCTGGCGGCGCGATCGGGACCAGGACGACGTGATCGGCCTGCAGCTGTCCTACTCCTACTCGGCGCCGGCCCGCCTCGGCGAGCGCAAGGACGCCTTCGTCGGCGCGCTGCGCGCCGCCCTGACGGCGGCGAACCCGTCGGGCCGCTGGGTGGAGGAGGTCCGCACGCAGGTCCTGCTCGCCCGCCGCCCCTGAGCACACATGCTCTAAAGTACGGCGAAGCAAACCATTATCGGCAAGAAGGAACCGGCGATGAAGGTGCTCAGCGGAGCCATGCACTACTTCCGGACGCTGCCCAGGCAGTGGCCGGACCGGCTGGGCAAGCTGCGGGCGATGGGAGTGGACACGGTCGAGACGTACGTGCCGTGGAACCTGCACGAGCCACGCCCCGGCCGCTTCGACTTCACCGGCCTGGCCGACATGGAGGGCTTCTTCCTGGCGGCGGGGGAGGCCGGGCTGAAGGTCATCGTGCGGCCCGGGCCGTACATCTGCGCCGAGTGGGAGAACGGCGGGCTGCCGTCATGGCTGCCCGGCCCCTACCGCTGCCACGACCCGCGCTTCCTGGAGCCGGTGGACCGTTTCTTCGACGAGCTGATCCCGCGCATCGCCGCCCACCAGGCGACCAGGGGCGGCAACGTCGTCATGGTCCAGGTGGAGAACGAGTACGGCTCCTACGGCACCGACCCCGTCTACCTGCGCCACCTGGCCGACGGACTGGTACGGCGCGGCATCGACGTCCCGTTGTTCACCTCCGACGGCGCCACGGACCTGATGCTGACCGGCGGCACGCTGCCCGGCGTTCTGGCCACGGCCAACTTCGGCAGCGGGGCCGAGCGGCAGTTCGAGGCGCTGGCGCGGCACCGGCCGGACGACGACCCGTTCTGCATGGAGTTCTGGAACGGCTGGTTCGACCACTACGGCGAGCAGCACCACACGCGCGACCCGCGGGACGCCGCCCAGGCCCTGGAGGAGATCCTGGAGCGCGGTTCCGTCAACTTCTACATGGCCGTCGGCGGCACCAACTTCGGCTTCTGGGCCGGGGCCAACGCCGACGGCGACACCTACCAGCCGACCGTCACCTCCTACGACTACGACGCGCCGATCTCGGAGAGCGGGGCGCTGACGCCGAAGTTCTGGGCCTACCGGGAGGCGCTGGGCCGGCACGCCGACCTGCCGCCTGTGCCGGAGAGCGTCCAGGAGTCGCTGCCGCCGGGGCGGGTGGAGCTGGGCGAACGGCTGGCGCTGCTCGACTGCCTGGACGTGCTCTCGACCGGGACCGTGCGCAGCGCGGCCACGCGTACGTTCGAGGAGCTCGGCCAGGACTACGGCCTGGCCGTCTACCGCACCCGGATCCCCGGTCCGCGCGGCGACGCGCTGCGGGTGCGCGTCAGAGGGCTGCGCGACCGGGCGAACGTGCTCGTCGACGGCGCCGTCGCCGGGGTGCTGGAGCGCAACGGGAGCTCCGACGTGGAGGTCAAGACGCCCGCGGAGGGCGCCGAGCTGACGCTGGTGGTCGAGGCGATGGGCCGGGTCAACTACGGCCCGCTGGTGGGCGAGCGCAAGGGCGTCCTGGACGGCGTCCAGCACGACCAGCAGTACCTGTTCGGCTGGGAGATCGACCCCGTGCCGCTGTCGGACGTCTCGGCGCTGCCGTGGGGGCGCGCGTCCGCCGCAGAGGGCCCGGCCTTCCACCGCGGCACCCTCCACGTCGAACGGCCCGCGGACGGCTTCCTCGCGCTGCCCGGCTGGGTCAAGGGGCACGTGTGGGTCAACGGCTTCCACCTCGGCCGCTACTGGGACAAGGGCCCGCAGGTCACCCTGTACGTGCCGTGGCCGCTCCTGCATGAGGGCGCCAACGAGATCGTCGTGCTGGAGATGGACGGCGCGCCCCGGGACGCCCGCGTCGACCTGCGGCCGGAGCCCCAGCTCTAGCGTGCGTACCGGTCCCGGGCTGGAGGGCCCGGGACCGGCCTCTCGGTTCCACCCCCACGTGACGCGCGGCCGCTCGGGGTGTCGGCCGCGCCGTTCGCCGGAACCGGAGGCGCCCCCAGGTGGGCGGTGGGGGCGCCCCGGCGTTCCCTAGGTGGCGGCCTAGGGCGTCCAGGTCAGCTCTTGGTGGTGCCGCCGCGCTGACCGCGGCGCAGGGGGAGGGACTGCTTGGCCAGCCGCCGCGAGAGCGCGCCGCCCGACGCGGTGCGTTCCGTGGTTCCCCGCGAGGCCGCCCTGACCTTCGCGAAGGGTTTCGGCGTCTCCACCTCCGACCGCCGGCCGGTACTGTCCTCGTGCTGCTCGCGCGACTGGCGCGACTTGGAACTCACACGGAACACCTCCCCGATTTATGGCTTTATGTCCGTTTTGTCGGGAGGTGAAACGTTGCCGGAAGGTGAAACACGCAGACGCCGCACGGCCAGCGCCGCCGCCCGCACGGCGCCCGCCGGGAACATCCTGGCCCCGCGCCACGCCATCCGCCCCGAGGCCGGAGCCACGATGAGCGCCTGGTCGCGCGCCACCCCGCGCAGGATGTCGCGCGCCAGCGCGTCCACCGCGTACAGCCGCCCCTGGGCCCGCACCGCCGCGCTCCTGGCCTGCCGGCCCATCTCGGTCTCCGGCAGTCCCGGGTTGGCGTGGTCGAGCAGCGGCGTGTCGGTGAACCCCGGGCACACCACGCTCACCCGCACGCCCCGCGCCGCCGCCTCCGCCCGCAACGCCAGCGACAGCCCGACCACCGCGTGCTTGGTCGTGGTGTAGGGCAGCATGAACGGCGCCGGCACCAGCCCCGCCATCGACGCGGTGTTGACCAGATGCCCGAACCCCTGCTCCAGCATGATCGGGTACGCCGCGTGCACCCCGTGGACCACGCCGCGCAGGTTCACGTCGACGGCCTTGTCCCAGTGCGCCAGGGACAGTTCCTCGGTGGCGCCCCCGATGGCGATGCCCGCGTTGTTGAACACGAAGTCGAGCCGCCCGCGCTCCTGCCGTACCCGGTGGAAGAGGGCGGCCACGGCCTCGGCGTCGGTGACGTCGAGCGGGGCGAAGTCCAGCCCGAACTCCGCGGCCACCCGCTTGCCCGCCGCCTCGTCGAGGTCGGCGATCGTCACGGCCACGCCCTTCAGGGACAGGTCACGGGCGAGCGCCCGGCCGATTCCCGACGCGCCTCCGGTGACGATCGCGCACTTCACCCGCCCGGCGGGCGAGGGGCTCACGCGCTCTTCCCGCTCGGCGCCCAGATGCCCATGACCCGCCAGATCCGCCGGGTGAGCGGGTTGACCAGGCCGACGTCCACACACAGCTCGCGGGTCTTGCCGACCGAGTCGCGGATCTCCGCCGCGGCGGCCTGGCTGTCGGTGTAGACCTCCCTGACCACGTGCGGCGGGACGTTGAAGCGCTTGATCATCGGGCCGGGCGGGGCGAGCATGATCCGGGCCATGACGCCCAGGATGATCGGCGAGATGATCCCCAGCAGCAGTCTGCGGTGGCGGGGCATGCGCGGCACCCGGTTGCGCAGGTAGTGCCGGGCGAAGGAGATGTGCCTGGCCTCCTCCGCGATGTGGATGCGCATGATCGTCTCTTCCAGCGGGTGGTGCTTTCTGCCGTCCTTGAGCATCTTGCGCTGCACGTGGTCGATGGGGTCCTCGCCGCCGAGCACGAAGATGAAGAACAGCTCGGTGGAGATCAGCGGGATCCACGGCGCCACCTGGGCGATGAGGCTCAGCGGCCCCGGCATGCCGCGCACAGGCATCTTCGTGCGGTTCACGAACTCCTGGAACATCATCCCGTGATGTCCCTCTTCGATGGTCTCGTGGTAGACGTAGCGGAACTCCGGCGCACCGTTGGGCAGGCGGTAGGCGTAGTTGAGCAGGCCCCGCTTGAGCAGGTTCTCGAACTGCAGCCCGATCTTCATCGCGGTGGCCACCCTGAACAGCCCGATCCGCGCCCTGACCTCGGGGGAGCGGGACCGGTACCACGCGTGCGCGCCCAGCTTGTCGACCTCGGGCAGCTCCCAGCGCGGGTCGTCCTGGTCGATCAGGAACTCGGGGTCGTCCCAGGGGATGTCCTTGTACGGCTCCCAGTGCTTGTCGACCGAGGCCTTCGAGAGGCGATGGATGACCGTCTCGTAGGCACTGCGGTCGGCGACCGTCTCGTCGGATTCCCGTGCGGCGGTAGAGCTCGGTGCTGCTGTCATCGCAGGCACTCCTCTCCTCGCCACGTAATTGTACGGAGCATCCAATAGCGAGGGAAGAGTGACCCGGCTCACACGTCGTCGACCGTCAGGCCCACCTCCATCGCGGCAGCCGTACGGACGAGCAGGAGGACCTTGCGGCGGGAGATGAGCTTGTCGTGCACGTGCAGCTGTACGGCGAGGCCGTCGATCATCGCGAAGATCCGCCAGCTGGAGGCCTCGGGATCGGCGCAGGTGAATTCGCCGCACTCGACCCCGGCCGCGATGATCTCCTTGAGCACGGTCCTGCCGTGCACGTCCATGCGGCGGGTGGTGGCCTCGAGCTCGGGGTTGCGCATCGACTCCGACCAGGCGTCGATCCAGATGCGCCAGCCCGCGGCCGAGGTGCCCGGCGAGCTCAGTCTGATCAGCGCGCGCAGGCGTTCCTTCGGCGGATGCGGCGAGCGCTCGATCTTGCCGATCGCGTTCAGGTGCTGCCTGGCCGCGTAGGCGAAGGCCTCGGCGATCAGCTGTTCCTTCGTCTCGAAGTGGTAGAACAGCAACGCCTGGCTCACGCCCGCCGCCCGGGCGATGTCGAGGGTCCGGGTATGCCCGAACCCACGGGCCGCAATCACCTCGCAGGCCGTCTTGAGGAGATCCTCACGTCGTAATCGGCTGAAACCCCGTGTCACAGCCGAGAACTCTATTACCCTCGGTAACCATCAGCGAGTGGGATCCGCAGGACAAACCGGGCACCGTGGGTCGAATCCTCGATCGTGAGCGTCCCGTCGTGGCTCGTGGCGATCTCCCGGGCGATCGGCAGACCCAGTCCCGTACCGCCCGCGTCGCGGTTGCGGGAGGCGTCCAACCGGGTGAAACGCCGGAAAACCACCTCGCGCTGATCGGGCGCGATGCCGTCCCCGTCGTCCATCACCTCCAGGACGGCCTGCCCGCCTTCTGCCCGAACCGTGATCGTTATCGACTCGTCGGCATGCCGCTCGGCGTTGTCGACGAGATTCGTCAGCAGGCGGGCCAGCCGTACCCGGTCGCCCAGGACCGTCGCGCCCGGCTCCAGCGAGGTCGCCACCTGCTTCGACCTGGGCCGCCCCGACTCGGCCGCCACCAGCTCGCCCAGGTCCACCCGCTCCGTACGGCCCGGCGCCCCCGCCTCCAGCCTGGCCAGCGTGAGCAGGTCGCCGACGATGGCCTGCAGCCGGTCCAGGCTGGCCAGCACCTCCCTGGCCGTCTGCGGCCAGTCGGTCTCGTCCGGGTAGAGCAGCGCCTGCTCGACCTGGGCGCGCATGGCGGTGATCGGGCTGCGCAGGTCGTGGGAGGCGTCGGAGGCGAACCTGCGCTGCTGCTCCACCGCCGCCTCCAGCCGGTCGAGGGTGTCGTTGACGGTCCTGGCCAGGTCGTCCAGCTCGTCGCGGCGCGGCGAGCGCGGCACCCGGCGCCCCAGGTCGGTCGCGGTGATCTCGGCCAGCTCGGTCTTGATGTCCTTGACCGGCCGCAGGGCGTTGCCGACCGCCGCCCACGCCACCACCGAGCTGGGCACGGTGAGCACGAGCGCGCCGGCCAGCAGGCCGAGCGCGTAGAGCGGGCTGATGTACCACGGGATGTCGGGGCCGAAGGCGTAGGACATCCAGTAGTTGCCGTCCACGCTGACGCGGAAGCCCACGGTGGTCAGGCAGGGGTTGCCGGGCAACAGCCTGGTGCAGGTGGTGGCCGACACCCGGCCGTCGTCCTCGGTGGGCTTCAGGTTGGTCAGCGGCGGCAGGCCGAGGAGCCGCTCGCTGGCCTGCCGTACCTTCGACTCGTTGTCGACGACCTGCAGGGCGTCGATCTCCTCGGTGGACGTGACGGACTTGAGGTCGCCGACGGGCGCGAAGCGCTCGACGTTGAAGGCGACGCGGCGGGCCGCCTTGGCCACGCGCTCGGTGACGTAGTCGCTGATCACCACGTGGACCAGCGGCGTGACGAGAACGGCCACGACGAGGTTGAGGACGAGCGCGTTGCCCGCCGCGATCGCTGTCATCCGGCTTCTCACCGACCATCGGGTGAACACCTGGGTCACGGCTCCCTGAGCGGCAGTGAGAGCACGAACCGGGCGCCGCGCGCGGAGTCGCCGATGGTGAGCGTGCCATGGTGGCTGGTGGCGATCTCCCGGGCGATCGGCAGGCCGAGTCCGGTGCCTCCGGCGTCGCGGTTGCGGGAGGCGTCCAGCCGGGTGAAGCGCCGGAAGACGATGTCGCGCTGGTCGTGCGAGATGCCCGCGCCGTCGTCCAGGATCTCCAGTACGGCCCGGCGGTCCTGCTCGCGCACGGTGATGGTGATGGTGTGGTCGGCGTGCCGCTCGGCGTTGTCGATGAGGTTGGTCAGCAGGCGGGCGAGCCGCAGCCGGTCGCCGGTGACCACCACGCCCGGGTCGAGGGAGGTGACGACCTTCTTGACCCTCGGCCGGATGGTCTCGGAAATGACGAGGTCGGCCAGGTCCACCGGCTCCTTGGCCCCGGAGGCGCCGGCGTCGAGCTTGGCCAGCGTCAGCAGGTCGGTGACGATGGCCTGCAGCCGGTCCAGGCTGCCGACGATCGCCTCGGCGGTGCGCGGCCAGTCGGCGCTGTCGGGGTAGAGCAGCGCCTCCTCGACCTGGGCGCGCATGGCGGTGATCGGGCTGCGCAGGTCGTGGGAGGCGTCGGAGGCGAACCTGCGCTGCTGCTCGACGGCGGTCTGCAGCCGGTCCAGCGTCTCGTTGGCGGTGAGGGCGAGGGCGCGGATCTCGTCGTGCGTGATCGGCACCGGTACCCGCTGGCCGAGGTCGGTGGCGGTGATGTCGGACAGCTTGGAGCGGATGGCGTCCACCGGGGCCAGCGTGTTGGCCACGACCTTCCACGTGCCGAACGCCACCAGCACGGTCAGCGCGATCGAGATGCCGATGAGGAAGGCGAGCACGCTCAGGTGCACGTACCAGGGCACGACGGGGCCGACCGTGTAGACGTACCAGTCGCCGTCCGGCTCGTACACCCGGAAGGTCGACACCACCATGCACTGGCCGGGGTAGGCGTACAGGTCGCACTCCACGCTGATGTTGGCGGAGTTGTCCGCCGTGGGCGTGGTATCGGAGACGCGCGGCCTGCCCTTGAGGTTGGGCGAGGAGGCGACCACCTTCCCGTCGCTGTTGAGCACCTGCAGGGCGCCGCCGGGCTCGGGCGCCATGGTGGACGGCAGCGTGCCGCGCTTGATCAGGTGGACCACGCGCAGCGCGGCCCCGACGACCTCGTTGGCCCGGTACTCCTCGGCCGTCTCCCTGATGGCGACCAGCACGAACGTGTTGACCACGAGGCACAGCAAAGCGATGGTGAAGCTCGCGAAGAGCGTCAACCTTCCCCGTACCGAACCCCGAAAGCGCGCTATCACGTCCTCCCCCGTGATCAGGTGATCACACTAGGTGCCCTCATCTCTAATCAACGGAGATTCATCGATAAATCCGGACAAAACGACGCCAGAGCAATGCTCTATGAATGCGACTTCGGGCTAGTTAGAGTAAGTGAGCACTGATGCCAAGGAGACGATGTGAACCTTGATGAGTATCGGCGCGAGGCCCGTGCCTGGCTGGCGGAGAACGCCCGGGAGGACGATCCGAAGGCCTTCATGGCCAGGCTCCACGACGCCGGATACTCCGGCATCACCTGGCCGGAGCAGTGGGGCGGCCAGGGCCTGACCCAGGCGGAGGAACGCGCCTTCGCCGCCGAGGCCCGCCACCACAACCTGCCCACCTACATCTTCTCGATCGGCTTGGGCATGTGCGGCCCGACCATCCTCGACCGGGGCAGCGACGAGCAGCGCGCCCGCTTCCTGCGCCCGCTGCTGCGCGGCGAGCACGTATGGTGCCAGCTCTTCTCCGAGCCCGGCGCCGGCAGCGACGTGGCCAGCCTCCAGACCAAGGCCGAGCGCGACGGCGACGGCTGGGTCGTCAACGGCCAGAAGGTCTGGACCTCGGTGGCCCAGCACGCCGACTGGGGCCTGCTGCTGGCCAGGACCGACGTGGACGTGCCCAAGCACAAGGGCCTGACCATGTTCGCCGTCGACATGCACCACCCCGGCGTCACCGTCAAGCCGCTCAAGGACATGACCGGCCACGCCAGGTTCAACGAGATCTTCTTCGACGACGTGACGATCCCGGACGCCGACCGCATCGGCGAGGTCAACGACGGCTGGGGCGTCGCCGTCACCACCCTCCTGCACGAGCGTCTGTCGATCTCCGCCGGCGTCGGCATGAGCGGCCAGCGCGACAACCCCGTCTCCTTCGAGGCCCTGCGCGACAAGCTCGACACCGGCGACCCCTACGTCCGTGACCAGCTCGTCGAGCTGCACATCCGCTCCCGCGCGCTGTCGCTGTTCAACCAGCGCCTGTCGCAGGAGACCAGGGCCGGCGTCTTCCCCGGCGCCCGCGGCAGCGCCGCCAAACTGCTGCTGGCCGAGCTGACCATGTTCCAGGCCGACCTCGCCACCTCCCTCGCCGGGCCCGACGCGGTCACCGACGACGGCCTGTCCCAGGCGATCGCGCTGGCGCCCGCGCTCGCCCTCGGCGGCGGCACCAACGAGATCATGCGCAACATCGTCGGCGACCGGGTGCTCGGGCTGCCGCCGGAGCCGCGCGTGGACAAGACCGTGCCGTTCAAGGACCTGAAGGTGGGGACCCAGTCGTGAAGCTCGTGCTCAGCCAGGAGCAGCAGGACCTGCGCGCCGCCGTACGGTCCTTCCTCGCCGCCGCCTCCCCGCTCGCCCAGGTTCGCCGCGACATGGAGTCGACCGACGGGTACTCTCGCGAGGTCTACGCGCGCCTTTCCGGCGAGCTCGGGCTCACCGGCCTCATCGTCCCCGAGGAGTACGGCGGAGCCGGCGCCGGCCACGCCGAGCTCGCGGTCGTCCTGGAGGAGACCGGCGCCGCCCTGCTGCCCGGTCCCTTCCTGGCCACCACGTTCGCCGCCATCGCGCTGACCAGGGTGGGCGACAAGGAACTGCTGCCCGGCATCGCCGACGGCAGCCTCGTCGCCACCTACGCGGCCGACCCCGGCCACGTGCCCAACGGCATGGAGGCCGGCCTCATCCTGCTGGACGTCGGGGGTGAGCTGCGGGCCGTACCGGCTGAGGAGGCGACCAGGCAGCCGCTGGAGACGCTCGACCTCACGCGGCGCCAGGCGCGGGTCACCGCGCCGCCCGGCAGGCTCGTCACCGACGACCCCGAGACGCTGGCCACCATCCGCGACCTGCAGGCCGTCGCCCTCGCCGCTGAGCAGCTCGGCGTGATCAGGGCCGCGCTCGAAGCCATCGTCGCCTACGCCAAGGTCCGGGTCGCCTTCGGCCGCTACATCGGTTCCTACCAGGGCGTGAAGCACAAGCTGGCCGACATGCACGGCAAGCTCGAACAGGCCGAGTCGATCGTCCGCTACGCCGCCTGGGCCGGCGACGAGTCGCCCGCCGACCTGCCCGAGGCCGCCGCGCTCGCCCAGGCCTACGTCGGCCGGGCCTGCTTCGAGGTGGCCCGCGACCATCTGCTGCTGCACGGCGGCATCGGCTTCACCTGGGAGCACGACGCCCACCTGTACTACAAGCGCGCCAAGGCCGACGAGGTCCTGCTCGGCCCGCCCCGCCGCCACCGCACCCGTCTCGCCGAGCTGCTGGAGCTGTGATGGACCTCAGCCAGACCCCGGGCTTCTACGCCTTCGCGGCGGCCGACCCCGGCCGCACCGCCGTGATCGACGTGGACGGCGCCACCACCAGTTACGGCGACCTGCTCACCCGCGTCAACCAGGTCTCCCACGGCCTGCGCGCCCGCGGCCTGGGCAACGGGGACGTGGTCGCCGGCATCCTGCGCAACGGCGTCGACGCGGTCGTCATGCTCATGGCCACCGGCCAGATCGGGCTCTACTACGTGCCGATCAACTGGCACCTGACCGAGCCCGAGGTCGACTACATCATCCAGGACTGCGACGCCAAGGTCGTGGTGACCGGCCCCGCGGACGTGGCGAGCCTGGCCGAGGGCCGCCCCGGCACCGCCCCGGAGGACCGCACCTCGGGCGCCGTCATGTGGTACACCTCCGGTACCACCGGCTTCCCCAAAGGCGTGCAGCGCCCGCTGCCCGGCGCGGAGCCGGAGGCGATCGTCCCGCTGTACGTCTGGTTCCTGGGCGAGGTGTGCGACCTGCGGCCGGGCGACGGGGTGCACCTGGTGACCTCGCCCATGTACCACTCCGCGCCGTGCGCCCACAGCCAGTTCGCCCTCCACCTCGGCCACACCGTCGTCATCGCCCCGCGCTTCGAGCCGGAGCCGATCCTGGCCCTCGTCGAGCAGTACCGGGTCACCAACGCGATGATGGTGCCGACCATGTTCCACCGGATGCTCCAGCTCCCGGCCGAGGTCAGGAAGCGCTACGACCTCAGCTCGCTGGGCCAGGTCATCCACACCGCCGCCGCCTGCCCGGTCGCCGTCAAGCAGGGCATACTCGACTGGTGGGGGCCGGTCCTCTACGAGTACTACGGCTCGACCGAGTCCACGATCGCCTTCTCCGTCAAGCCGCACGACTGGCTGGCCCGCCCCGGCACGGTCGGCCGCCCCGCCCCCACGTTCGAGGCCAAGATCCTCGACGAGGAGGGCGAGGAGCTCCCGCCGGGCGAGCCCGGCATGATCTACGTCAAGTCGAGCCTCGGCTCGTTCGAGTACCGCAAGGACCCGGCCAAGACCGCCGCCAGCATGCGCGGCGAGTGGTACGCCCCCGGCGACATCGGCTACGTCGACGAGGACGGCTTCCTGTTCCTGTGCGACCGCCGCACCGACCTCATCGTCTCCGGCGGCGTCAACATCTACCCCGCCGAGATCGAGGCGGCGATCCTGGAGCACCCGGCCGTGGCCGACGTCGTGGTCATCGGCGTGCCGGACGAGGAATGGGGACACAACGTCGTCGCCCTCGTCCAGCCGCACGCCCCCATCACCGCCGACGCCCTCCTGACCCACCTGGAGCCGCGCCTGGCCCGCTTCAAGCACCCGAAGGTGATCGAGTTCCGCGAGCGGCTGCCGCGCACGCCGACCGGCAAGCTGTCCAGGAGCAAGGTCAGGGAGGAGTACCTGGCCGCCCGCTGATCAGCTCGCCGCCGCCGGGCTGAAGCTCCGCTCGGCGTGCCGTACCGCCGTCACGGCGCCGAAGGCGAGCAGCCGGACCAGGCTCTCGTCGGTGTGCGGCCACGCCGCCACGTCCCCCTCGGTGATCCGGTACGGCGCCAGCGCCGCCAGCAGGGCCAGCCGCGTGGGCGCCACCTCGGCGGCGGGCAGCCCGGACAGGGCGCCGGCCGGCCAGGAGCCGCCCATGGGCGGGTGGCCGCCGTCCCAGCGGGCCACGGCCTCGGCCACGCGCTCCGGGTACGTCAGGAGGGCGCCTCCCTGCCCGGCGACCTCGGTCAGCGCGGCGTAGGCCGTACCGGCGGGGGAGCCGTGCGCCCAGGCGGGCGCGGCGGTGCGCGGCGCGTCCAGGAGCCGCAGGCTTTCGCCCGGCGGCAGCGGCCGCCGCGCGCGCCCGGCCAGAGTACGGCCGGCCGCCCGGCGCACCAGCCGGGTCTTCTGCAGTCCTCCCGGCAGCACGTCGGGCGTGTGCAGGGCGGTGACCATGCGGTTGATGAAGTGGAAGGCCAGCGCCGTCCCCAGCAGCTCAGGCGCGTCCGGGGCGTCGCGGGTCTCGCCCATCGCCCAGGCGTACAGGGCCGCCTGGCGCGGATCGGCCGGTCTGCCACCCGCCAGCAGGGTCTCGGCCAGCGCGTGGTCGCCGGTCGCGTGCAGGAACAGGGTGTGCGCGCCCACGCAGTACGGGCACCGGTTGGCCGTCGACACGCCCAGCGCGACGACCTCCCGCTCCGTCCTGGACAGCGGCCCCGCCATCAGCGACTCCCTGAGCGTCGACCAGGTGGCGGCCAGCAGGGCGGGCACGGACGACAGGGCCATCAGGGCGGGCATGCGGGCCAGTCCCACGTCGGCGGCCTGCCGGCGGTAGACCTCGGCGACCAGGCCCGTGGCGGCTTTCGGCTCGACCGGGCTGATGTGCAGGAATCCCATGCTCACTCCGCCTCGATCAGGTGGCTCGGACGCAGCACGCCCTCCGGGTCCCAGGCCTTCTTCAGCTCGCGCAGGCGGGCGTAGCCGGCCGGGGTGAAGGCGTCGGCGGTCCTGGAGGTGTCGGTCAGGAAGTTGAGGAACGCGCCGCCGGTCGCGTGCGGGACCTCGATCGGCTCACCGGCCATCACCGAGAACGGCACGTCGCGATGCCCCGCCGGGCCGCCCGGCGCCGCCATGGCGCCGCCCCACCTGCGGATCTCGATACCGCCCACCGGCGACTCCAGGAGCGCGGCGATCAGGTCGTCGGGCAGGTCACGGACGTACTCGAAGCCGTTGCCCAGCGGCATCGGCCCGTGGGCGGGGGCCAGCACCCCCACGGCCTGCTCGTAGGGCAGCTCGGCGTACTCGCCGCTCAGCGGCTCGCTAGCCGCCGACAGCAGCGGGGCCAGCACCGACTCCGGCTCGCCCACCGCCACGACGCGCACGCCCAGCATCCGCGTGCCGTCGGGCATCCTGATGACGAAGACGGCGGCGTTGACCGTGTCCGGCTGCTCCCAGTCGCGGAAGGCGGCCAGTGTCTCGCCGGCCCGCTCGAAGGCGTGCATGGTCATGCCGGCCACCATCCGCGCCACCGGGAACAGGCGGAACTCCAGCCGGGTGACGACGCCGAAGTTGCCGCTGCCGCCGCGCAGCGCCCAGAACAGGTCGGGGTGGTGTTCCTCGTCGGCCTCCAGGATCCGGCCGTCGGCGGTGACGACCTCGGCGCCGACCACGTTGTCGGCGGCGAGGCCGTACAGGCGTGACAGCCAGCCCGCGCCGCCGCCGAGCGTGTAGCCGGTGACGCCGACCGACGGCACGCCCGCCAGCGGGGCCAGGCCGTGGGCGGCCGCCGCCGACAGCACGTCCTCCCACACCGCGCCCGGCTCCACGACCGCCACGCGGCGCACCGGGTCGACCTCCACGCCGGCCATCCGGGTGGTCTTCAGCAGCAGGCCGCCGTCGGCCGGCACCAGCGTGCCGTGGCCGGTCGCCTGCACGGTCAGGGGAAGGCCGCGTTCGCGGGCGGCCAGCAGCGCGGCCCGCACGTCCTCGGCGCCCAGCGCCTCGGCGACGACCGCGGGCCGCTGGTCGACCGCCTGGTTCCAGATCCATCGGCCGCCGTCGTAGCCGGGGTCGCCGGGCAGGTGGATCGGGCCGGAGAAGGTGTCGATTCGCATGCCATCGACGATCGCCGCCGGATCGCCGCAGGTCGTCGTACCAGCGAACGCACTTGCCTACTCTCCGGGGAGTAGCACCCCCGGACGACGCGCTGGGGCGACATATGGCGTAGTTTGCCGCCATGAGCAGGCCCGATCTCCTGATGGCGCCCGTCGTGGCGGCCGTAATGGTGGCCAACGCCGCCCTCACCGGCAAAGCAGGCCCGATCGGCTACGCGCTGCTGCTGGCCGCCGCGGCCGCCATGCACTTCCACCGGCGCGCGCCCATACCGGTGCTGGCCACGACCACCGGGCTCGCGCTCGTCTACTTCCTGACCGTCGAACCCGAGATCGCGGCGAGCGTGCCCGCCCTCATCGCCCTGACCAGCGTGGTCAGGATCCAGGCCCGGCCGTACGCGCTCGCCTCGGCGCTGACGCTCATCCTCGGCATGATCGCGGCGAACCTGCTGGCCGGTCAGCCTCCGGTGCTCGCGATCAAGGGCGGATTCCTCGTCATGGGCTGGTACGTGGCGGCCATGGCGATGGGCGTGGCGCTCCTGCAGGCCGACGAGCGGGCCGCCGAGGCCGAGCGCACCCGGGAGGAGGCCCTGCTGCGCCGGGCCGAGCAGGAGCGGCTCTACATCGCCAGGGAACTGCACGACACCCTCACCCATGCGATCTCGGTCATCAAGGTACAGGCGGGCGTGGCCGTACACCTGGCGAAGAAGCGCGGTGAGGAGGTGCCCGCGTCGCTGCTGACGATCCAGGAGGCCAGCGGCGACGCGATGCGCGAGCTGCGCGCGACGCTGGAGGCGCTGCGCGACGAGACGGTGGCGCTGGCGCGGCTGCCCGGACTGGTCGAGCGGACCAGGGCGGGCGGCCAGGACGTGCGGCTGACCGTCGGCGGCTCGCCCCGCCCGCTGCCCGAGGAGGTCGAGCAGGCCGCCTACCGGATCGTGCAGGAGGCGCTGACCAACGTCACCAAGCACGCGGGCGGCGCGGCCGCCGCCGACGTGGTCGTCAACTACGGCAGCGCCGAGCTGGTCCTGCAGGTGGACGACGACGGGCACGGCCCGTCGGCGGGCACGCCGGGGGTCGGGCTGACCGGCATGCGCGAGCGGGTCGCCGCGCTCGGCGGCACGCTGGCGGCGGGGCCGCGGCCCGAGGGCGGGTTCAGCGTGCGGGCGGAGCTGCCCGCATGATCCGCGTCCTGCTCGCCGACGACCAGAAGCTCATCAGGGCGGGCTTTCGCGCGCTGCTGGACGCCGAGGAGAACGTCGACGTCGTCGGCGAGGCGGCCAACGGGCAGGAGGCGATCGAGCTCGCGCGGGAACTCCTGCCCGACGTGGTCCTGCTCGACATCCAGATGCCGGTCATGGACGGCATCGAGGCCACCGCCGCCATCGCCGCCGACCCGAAGCTGGCCGCCGTCCACGTGGTGATCCTCACCAACTTCGGCCTCGACGAGTACGTCTTCTCCGCGCTGCGCGCGGGCGCGGCCGGGTTCCTGCTGAAGGACACCGACCCCGGCGACCTCGTGCACGCGGTCGGCGTGGTCATGCGCGGCGACGCGCTGCTGTCGCCCGGCATCACCCGCAGGCTGATCAGCGAGTTCGTGACCCGGCCGCCGCTGACGCTGCCGCCGGGGGAGGCCAACCTGCTGACCGCGCGCGAGCGCGAGGCCGTCGCGCTGGTGGCGCGCGGGCTGACCAACGCCGAGATCGCCCAGAGCATGGTGGTCAGCCCGTTCACCGCCAAGACCCACGTGAGCAGGGCCATGACGAAGCTGGGCGCGCGCGACCGCGCCCAGCTCGTGGTGTTCGCCTACGAGTCCGGCCTGGTCAGAGCGAAGGGCTGAAGACCAGCTCGGGGGAGTGGCCGCGGCCCTCGCCCAGGTAGAAGCGGACCGTCATCGTGCGTTCGGCGGTGTCGAGGAACGAGTTGTATAGCGTCCGCATCGACGGGTCCCCGGTCTGCGCCACCTCCAGCAGGCTCGCGCGCAGGTCCGCCGGGCCCATGACCGCGTCCTGGCTGCGCTCGTGCAGGGTACGCAGGCGGGCGTAGGAGGCGAAGGACCCCGGAGTGTCCTCCGGCAGCGCCTTGGGGTCGGGGTGGCGGTGCAGCAGATGGTTGGTCACGCACAGCGCGCCGTCACCGGCCTCGGTCACATGGCCGGGCGCCTCCCACACGAACGCCTGCCCCCGCGCGTCGGCGATCAGGTAGTGCAGCGGCATCCCGAAGTCGTACACGGTGGCCTCCCGCAGCGCCGCCCTGGCCTCCTCGGCCGTCTCACAAGTGTCCAGCAGGAAGCGGGGCAACTGCACCGAGTTCACGCCGGCCTGCGGGGAGAAGTCCGTGGGCGGTTCGGCGCTCTCGAAGTCGGCGATCAGCAGCACCACGGCGAGACCGGCCTCGTTGACGCCGTCCATGCAGCCGTCGAACTCCGTCATCGTCAGCACCGTGGTCGCCAGGCCGTCGGCGGGCCGGGTGGTGATCACGTGCGGGCGCGAGGCCATCGGCAGCTCGTCCGGCACCGGAGGGGTGCCCATGAGCTCGCTCGTGGTCATGGTGAAGAAGTCATAGTTGCGGCCGATCCTGCCGTGCCCGTCGGTGGCCGCCGAGGGCGGCACCCACAGCGCCGAGCAGGCCTGCGGCAGCGCGGTCAGTCCGTCGAGCGTGACCTCGTCCTGGCCGGGGTCGAGGCCGAGCGCGGCGGCGGCGCCGTTCATGCGGGCCAGATGCTGCGGCCAGTGGCGGGCGAACCACTCCCTGCGCGCCCGGTTGACCTCGGGATCGGCGGGGGCGGGCTGCCAGCCGATCCGGCGCGCCTCCTGCGCGAGTTGCCCGCCGATCTCCTCCTGGGAGCCGGAGACGGTGATGTGGCGGACGAGCTGGAAGTCGTCCCTGCTGCCTGCGACCTGCGTGATATCCATGTCCCCGACGATGCCGCCGGCCTCTGACCGCCGGCTTACCGGTCGCTGACCGCCCTGCCGTACCGGTCGGCCAGCGCCTTCACCGCGGCGGCGAGCTCCGGCGGGTCCAGCACCTCGAAGTCCACGTCGAGGAAGCCGATCCAGGCGGCGATGCCGGCGAGGTTGTCGCCGCCCACCCGCATCAGGCAACGGTCCTCGCCGTCCGGCTCGATCTCCAGGCCGAGCCCCAGCTTCCGCATCCGCTCGGCCGGCGCGTGCAGCAGCACCGTTCCGGTGTGCTCCCACATCGCGGTGCTGATCCCCTTCTCCACGTACGCCGCCACGTCGCCGGGCAGCTCCCGCGGCACGAACCTCGGCCCGGTGGCGGGCACCTTGAGCGTGATCCGGTCCACCCGGAACGTGCGCCAGTCGGCCCGCTCGACGTCCCACGCCATCAGATACCAGCGCCCCCTGCGATGCACCAGCCGGTACGGCTCCGCGTCCCGCCTGCTGACCGCCCCGCCGTGCCCCACGTAGTCGAAGCGCAGGCGCTCGTGGTCGCGGGCGGCGTTGGCGATCGTGGTCAGCACCTCGGGCGGCACCGACGGCGCCTCGCCGGGGATGTGCACCGTGTGGGTGTTGAGCGCGCTAACCCGGCGGCGCAACCGCGAGGGCAGCACCTGCTCCAGCTTGGCGAGCGCGCGTACCGAGGTCTCCTCGATCCCGGCCACGCCGCCGCCGGCCGCCCGCCCCAGACCGACCGCGACCGCCACGGCCTCCTCGTCGTCGAGCAGCAGCGGCGGCAGCGCCGCCCCGGCGCCGAGCCGGTAGCCGCCGGCCACGCCCGGGGTGGCGTGGACCGGGTAGCCGAGTGTGCGCAGGCGTTCGACGTCGTTCCTGACCGTCCGGGTGGAGACCTGAAGCCGGTCGGCCAGCTCGGGTCCCGACCATTCCTTGTGGGCCTGGAGCAGGGACAGGAGCTTGAGCAGGCGGGCCGAGGTTTCCAGCATGTGGCCCAGTGTGCCCGCTAACGAGGAACGTTCGCTTCCGCATTGACCACGATCTTGCCGAGGAAGTGGCCGTGTTCGCTGAGCCGGTGGGCGTCGGCGGCCTGTTCGAGGGGGAACTCGGCGGCGATGGGGAGGCGGGTGGCGGCGATTTCTCCCGAAATATCGCGAAGTTTGATGGGGCTGGATGACCCGCTGGAGAAGCGAACCCCGTGGCTGCCCGCACCGGGATCGGCGATGCTGACCACCTTGTCCGGATCGCCGGTGAGCCGGACCGACAGCGCCACCACATCCCTGCCCGAGGCGTCCAGCACCAGGTCCACCGGCTCCCCGATCCGCTCCTCCAGCCCGTCGCCGTAGGTCACCGGGTGCACGCCCAGGCCCTTCAGGTAGGGGTGGTGGGGTTCGCTGGCCGTACCGACCACCCGAAGCCCCGCCCGGATGGCCAGTTGGGCGGCGGCCAGCCCGACACCGCCCGCGACGGCGTGGATGAGCAACGTCCGCCCCTCCTCAAGCCCGAGCAGCGCCAGCGCCCGCGCCGCCGTCTCCACCGCCACCGGCAAGGCCGCCGCCTCGACATGGGTGTGCCCGTCAGGCTTGGCAACCAGATCATCCGGTACGGCCAGCACATAGTCGGCCAGCGCCCCGGAATGCCGCCCCACCACCCCCTGCCCGACCCGCAACCATCCCGCGTCCGGGCCCGCGTCCGGGCCGTCCACGCCGGGTCCGATCGCGTCGATGACGCCCGAGAACTCCAGCCCCGTGCCCGTGGGGCCGTCCAGCGGGATGCCGAAGGCGCCGCCGCGGATCTTCCAGTCCACGGCGTTGACCCCGGCCGCCCTGACCGCCACCCGCACCTGACCGGGGCCGGGCACGGGGATCGGCACCTCGTCCACTCGCAGCACCTCGGCGCCGCCGTGCTCGGAGTAGCGCACCGCCCGCCCGTGGGTCACCAGCACCGCCTTGCCGACCACGTCGCGCGCCTCCAGCGCCGCGTGGGCCCGATGCGCCTGGTCCAGCGGCACCGCCAGCCCGATCGTGGGCGTGATCCCGGCGGTCAGCGTCCGCTCCGCCAGCCGGTGCAGCGCCTCCGGCGTGAACTGCACCTGCTCGATCCCCACCAGCCGCACCCCGCGCCGCTCCGCCTCGTCGGGACCGACGGCCGCGAACTCGCCACTGAGCACCCCGTACCCGAAGAACACCCCACCCGGGACGGTCAGCGCGAAGGCGTCGGCCCCCACCCGCCCGCCCACCCCGTCGAAGACGACGTCGAACTCCAGGTCACCGGAGGCCAGGGCCGGGTAGTCCACCACGGACGAGGCGCCCAGCGAGAGGGCACGGGCCCGCTTGGCCGGGCCCCGGGCGGCGCCGACCACGTGGGCGCCCGCCCTGGCCGCCAGTTCCACGAGCACCAGCCCGAGCGCCCCGCCCGCCCCGGTCACCAGCACCCGCGCACCCGGCTTGAGCTCGGCGGCGTCGAGAAGGCTGAGCGCCGCCGGTCCCACCTGGAGCAGGGCGGCGGCCGAGATCAGCGAGACGTGATCGGGCACCTCCACGAGCGCGGACAGAGGCGCGGCCACCTGTTCGGCGTACCCGCCGCCGGGCAGAAGCGCGGCGACCCGCCGCCCTTCCCAGGAGCCGGCCTCCGGCGCCGGCCGGACCACCCCTGCCACGGCCGTCCCGGGCACGTAGGGCGGCTGGGTGCCGAACCACTCCCGCCCCCAGCCGGTGCGCAACTGCACCTCGATCGACAGCACGTCGGCCGCGCGCACCTCGATCACGACCTCTCCCGGCCCGGCGGTCACCGGGGAGGACTGACGAACCCGCAGGACTTCCGGACCACCGAACCGGGTCACTTCGACAATGTTCATGCCGGGCAGTCTGGTACCTCAACCAAAGTAGAGGTCAAGCGGGCGCCGTGACGGCGGGGACCACGTCCGGCGTGAGAAGCGATCCCCCCGATCGGCGCCCGCCCGGGTCGGCGGGTGGCGTGGGGGTGGCGGGAGCCGTAACGGAAGGACGGCCCGCCAGAAGCGTCAGAAGAGTTTGCCGGCCTGCTGGACCAGGGTGAGGATCGTGAGAGAGCCGAAGAAGGCGACGGACCAGAACAGGGCCGCCAGCCGGTACGAGCGGACCTTGATCGCGTCGGGCAGCGACCGCCGGTTGAGGATGATCAGCAGGATCGAGTACACGAACATCATCACCGCCGCGAAACTCGCCGAGAACACCAGCAGGATCAGCGGCTGGTCGAAGCCCAGCAGCAGGATCGCGATCCCCAGCACGGTCATCGTCCACACCGTGAGGAAGTAGACGCGGTTGACCGTGATGCCGCGGTTGCGGAGGTAGACGGTCTTGATGACGTCCGAGGCCAGGCGCGAGGTGTAGTCCACGATGCCCATCGCCGAGGCGAACAGCGACAACGCGCCGATCACCCAGAACAGCACGCCGAACCACGGCCCCACCACGCTCTGCAGCGTCTCGCCCTCGACCTTGAGGAAGGTGATGCTGTTGGCCAGCCCCTCCTTCCCGAACACCGTCGAGTACGCCAGCATCGACATCAGCGCGATCGTCAGGAACGAGACCACCGCGAAGGTGGACCCCTGCTCGATGTTGGCGAAACGCCACCACTGCCGCCAGCGGGCCAGGTTCTCCTTGGTCGGGGCGAACTGGAACCCCGTGGACGCCGCCGCCTCCTCGTGTCCGGTGACCGGGCTGACCAGGCGCGGGACGTACGCGCCCATGCCGAAGCCCTTGTCGCGGATCCAGTTGCTCTGGCACAGGTTCTGCCCGCCGCCCGCCCCGGCGTAGGCGATGGCGCCCATGAGCACCGCGAACTCCAGCGGCGGCACCGGGAAGCTCGCCCCGACGGTCAGGCCCTTGCCCAGTTCCACCCAGGCGTCGGCGTTGATCGCGAACAGGATCGCGACCACCGCGAGCGTCAGCACGAGGGCGATCTTCACGAAGATCACCCGCTCCAGGACGGTGTAGATGACCGGGGCGAGCGTCAGCCCCAGCGCGATGACCAGCAGCATGCCGATCGCGATGTAGCGGACGCTCGGCTGGCCGCCGCCGGTCAGGTACGTGACCATCGTGGCCGAGGTCGTCACCCAGCCCGGCCACAGGTTCGAGCAGAGCGTCATCAGCACGAAGACCAGGCCCCAGTGCTTCCACATGCGGCTGAACCCGGTCAGCGCGGTCTCGCCGGTGGCCAGCGTGTACCGCTCGATCTCCATGTTGAGGAACCACTGCGTGACGATGCCGATCAGCGCGCCCCAGATGAAGACCAGGCCGACCTGGGAGGCGATGTAGGGCCAGAGGATGAACTCGCCGGAGGCCAGTCCCACACCCGCGCCCACCAGGCCGGGCCCGATGACGCGCCAGGTGGTGCGCGGTGGTTCTGGCAGGTCCCTCACGGTTACCGGGGGGAGAACGCGGTGCGGGACGGTGGGGGTGAATTCCGTCATGCACCGACGTTAACCAGGCTGTTCGCCCTCTGACAGCTTTAGTACATATTCTCCACGGTCCGTGAAATCCACGACCCGCGCGCCCCCGCCCATCAGCCCGCCCAGGACCTCGCGCAGCGCCATCCGCCACGCCATGCCCGCCGCGGGCTTCTCCCGCCGCAGCGTCTCGATGTCGCGCGGCGTCGCCACCAGCACGACCGGCCCGTCGGCCCGCCCCACGACGGGCATCCCGTCCCGCTCCGCCACCCCCGCCGTGGCGTTCCCGATCGGGTACGGCACCGCCGTCTCGTCCAGCCGCCACACCGCCAGCAGCCGGTCGGACCGGTCGCCCTCGTTGATGGCGTCGGCCATGATCCCGTAGAAGTCCTCCAGGTACTCCTCCGGCCGCGCGCCCAGCTTCACCAGGTTGAAGCGGGCGTTACGCCGTACCAGCGGGTCGAACGTCCAGCTGATCTTCGTGATCCCCCTGGCCAGCGCCCAGTCGCGCTGGTGCCGTTTGAGCGGCAGCCCGATGCCCTGACCGGGCAGCGCGCCGGTCACGTGGGAGTGCAGGGTGCCGCCGGCGGCCAGGATCCCCACCGATCCGCCGACCAGTTCCCCGTCACGGTAGGCCCCGGCCACGTAGCCGCCCGTGTGCGAGAACACCTTCATCAGCTCCACGGTCACCGGCGGGTTGCCCGGTTCGGGCTGCCAGATGTCGTCGAACAGGCGGTGCAGTTCGACGAACTCCCGCCGGTCGTGGAGCTCGCGGATCTCGAGGTCGCTCATGTCTCCCTCACTCACCCGCCAGGACCGCCGACACCAGAGCCCGCAGGAGCTCCGTGCGGCGCGGCATCTCGGCGACGATCACGTGTTCGTGGTCGGCGTGCGCGCCGCCGCCCACGCCGCCCAGCCCGTCGAGGGTGCGGCAGCCGACCCCGGCGGTGAAGTTGCCGTCGGAGGCGCCGCCCACGTGCGCGCTGGTCAGGGGCTCCGGGCTGAGCCGCTGGGCCAGCGCGAACAGCTCCGCCGACATGGCCTCCTCCAGCGGCGGCCGGTTCGGTCCGCCGCTGACCTCGATCCGGGTGCCGGGGGTCGTGGGGGACAGGGCGCGCATGAGCTCGTCCACGCGGGTCTGCGCGGCCACCGACGACACCCGCACGTCCACGCCGACCCGGGCGTGCGCGGGCACGGTGTTGACGGTCGAGCCGCCGGACAGCACGGTCGGCGTGACCGTGGTGGCCGTGGCCCTGGGCAGCTCGCCGCCGTCGACGAGCTGGGCCAGTTCGTCGATGGCGAGGATCTGGCGGGCCAGCTCGACGCCCGCGTTGGCGCCGTTCCACGGTTCGAGTCCGGCGTGGGCGGCCTTGCCGTACACCTCGACCCGATAGTCGGAGGTGCCCTTGCGCGCGGTCTTCAGCGCGCCGCCGTCGGCGCTGGCCTCCAGCACGAACGCGGCGGCCAGCCCGCGCGCGGTCTCCTCGATCAGCCCGCTGGACGTCGTCGAGCCGACCTCCTCGTCGCCGGTGATCAGCACGGTGACTCCGTCGAGGCTCGGCAGCCCCGCCAGCGCGTGGAAGGTCTGCACCAGCCCGGCCTTCATGTCGAACACGCCCGGCCCGCGCGCCACGCCGTCCACCACCGACCACGGGTGGGTGCGCAGCGTGCCCATCGGCCAGACGGTGTCGTGGTGGCCGAGCAGGAGCACGCGGGGCTCGCCGAACGTCCAGCGCAGGTGGGTGACGCCGTCCACGACGATGAACTCGGGTTCTGCGCCGAGATGCCGCGCGCCCATCGCGCCCACGACCTTGGCGCTGCGCGCGACCGCCTCCAGATCGCTGGAGAACGACTCACACGTGACCAGCTCTTCGAGTTCCGCGATCATACGAGCAGCTCCCCCAGGAAACGGTGGACATTCCCACCGATGATCTTCACAACGTCGCTTTCCGGCACCCCGCGCCGCAACAGCCCCTCGGTGACCATCGGCAACCCCGCCGGTCCCTCCAGCCCGGGGATCGCCTGCAGCGGGTCCACGCCGCGCAGGTTGACGTCCTCGCAGCAGGGCGGCGTGAGCTCCTTCAGCACCTCGTACACGAAGTCCGGGCCCAGCCCCACGTGGTCGATCCCGGCCACGGCGGCGATGTGCTCGATGTGGTCGAGCAGGTTGTCGAGCTGAGCCTTCGAGCCGTCCTCCAGCAGGAACGGGGCGAAGAAGTTCACGCACACGACGCCGCCGCCCGCCGCCACGGCGCGCAGCTGGTCGTCGGTGAGGTTGCGGTGGTGGTCGCGCAGCGCGCGGGCGCTCGAATGCGTCGCCAGGACCGGCCTGGTCGACAACTCCAGCACGTGCGCCACTCCCGAGGCGCCCAGGTGCGAGATGTCGAACACCATCCCCAGCCGCTCCATCTCCCGCAGCGCCGCCACGCCATGGGAGGTCAGGCCGCTGCCGGTGGCGTCCTCGCCGCTGCCGTCGGCCAGCGGGGTGCGCCCCCAGTGCGCGATCGAGGCGACCCGCACGCCCAGCCGGTGAACGGTGGAGATCAGCTCCACGCTGGCGTCGAGGCCCGGCATGCTCTCCAGCGCCAGGACGAGCGCGATCTTCCCGTCCGCGAGCGCCGCGTCGATCTCCGCTCCGATACGGCACAGCGCCACGGCCCCGGCGTTGCCCTCGGCGATCACGTGGGCACACTCGATCATGCGCAACGTCTGCCGGAGCGCGCCCTCCGGGCGGTACTGGTCGTCGATGAACACCGGCAGCACCTGCAGGTTCACCCCGCCGGCCTGAAGCTGGGGCAGCCAGCGCTCGCGGAAGAACGAAGCCCAGATCTCCGCCGGTCGCGCCGAGACCGCCATCAGCAGGTCGTTGTGCGTGTCGGCCACGACCGCACGCTGGTGGAGGGGTGTTGTCATGTCACCGACGTTATCGCGCCAGACGGCCGCGACCGCTCGTACCGCAGGCCAAATCCACCCATGGTGGATGGGGCCGTGCGACAAACGATGGCGTGCCCCGCTAGCCGAACCGGTAGGCGGGTAGCGGGGGTAGTGCGGTCAGTTTCCGGTAGAGGGGAGTGGGGCCCGGCCAGTTGTTGGTGACGCGGCCCTCGGTGGTCTTGTACCAGCTCCGGCAGCCGTTCCCCCACACCATGCGGGCCATGGCCACGTCCAGTTGCCTGCTCCACGCCGCCATCGCCTCCGCTCTGACCTCCATCGGTCCCCGGTCCGCGAGGTACGGCAGGCAGTTCATGATGTGGTTCACCTGGCATTCGATCATGAAGATGATCGAGTTGTGGCCCAGGTTGGTGTTGGGGCCGTACAGCAGGAACAGGTTCGGGAAGTCCGGCACCGAGATGCCCAGGTACGCCTCCGCCCCCTGCTTCCACCGCTCGTCCAGCCGTTGCCCGCCGCGGCCCGTGAACGCGATCGGCGCCAGGAACTCGGTGCTCCTGAACCCCGTCCCGTAGATGATGGTGTCCGCCTCGCGCAGTCCCCGTGTGGTCTCGACCCCCTCGGCGGTGATGCGGACGATCCGGTCGGTCACCACGTCCACGTTGGGCCGGGTGAGCGCGGGATAGAACTTGCTGTCGATGACCACCCGCTTGCAGCCCGGCGGGTAGTCGGGCGTGAGCTTGGCGCGCAGCCCGGGGTCGGCCACCTGCGCGCGCAGGTGGCCGAGGGCCCGGTTCCTGAGCAGCCCCTCGCTCCACCCGCGGGCCAGCGCCGGGTAGAGCGTCCCCTCGGCGTAGCGGTAGATCCATTCGCGGTACGCGCGCTGTAACCCGGGCACGAAGTGCAGCGCCAGCCGGGTCAGCGGTCCGAAGGCGGCGTCGGGTTTGGGGATGACCCAGTTCGGCGTGCGCTGGAACACGTCCAGGTGCCCGGCCCGTCCCGCCACCGGCGGGATGAACTGCGCGGCCGACGACCCGGTGCCGATGACGGCCACCCGGCGGCCGCTGAGGTCGTGGTCGTGGTTCCAGCGGGCGGAGTGGAAGGAGACGCCCTCGAAGTCCGCCATGCCGGGGATGTCGGGCACCAAGGGCCGATTCAGCTGCCCGACCCCGGCCACCACGACCTCGAACTCCTCGATCCGCACACCTCCCACCCCGAGCACCGGCCGGTCATCCCGAGGTCCGTCGTTCCCGGGTGTGTCAGCCCGTGGACCGTCGTTCCCGGGGATGCCGGCCTCCGGGTCGTCGGGCGGGCTGGTTCTGGTGGGGGCGGCGGCCGTATCGCAGGGGCGGGTGGTGAGGTGCCAGTGGTCGCCGTCGAAGACCGCCGCCGAGACCTCGGTGTGAAAGCGGATTTTCCCCCTGACGCCGTATTTGTCGGCGCAATGGGCGAGATAGCCAAGAATCTCGGGCTGGCCGGGGTAGCGGCGGGTCCACGAGGCGTACTTCTCGAAGGAGAAGGAGTACAGATGGGAGGGGATGTCGCAGCCCGCGCCCGGATAGCTGTTGTCGCGCCACGTGCCGCCGACCTCGCCGGCCTTCTCGAACACGGTGTAAGAAGTGATGCCCGCGCGTTCGAGCTGGATCGCCATGCAGAGACCACCGAATCCCGCACCGATGATCGCGATCCTAGGTGACATAACGCCCTCCGCGTCAGGATCCACTTACATTACGCCGAACCCTGTTCGGACGACACCCCCGACACAACACGCCTGACGCATCGGTCCGGGCCGGTAGTCTGCGCAGCGTGACGCTGGCAGAAGTGATCGGAACGCTCGAAACGGCCTACCCGCCCGCCACCGCCGAATCCTGGGACGCGGTCGGCCTGGTCTGCGGCGACCCTGCGCTTGAGGTGCGGAAAGTCCTGTTCGCGGTGGATCCGGTGGCGGTGGTCGCGGAGGAGGCCATCGCGTGGGGAGCCGACCTGATCGTCACCCACCACCCTCTCTACCTGCGCGGCACCACGAGCGTCGCCGTCACCACCCCCAAGGGTCGCCTGCTCCATACCCTCATCAAGCGCGACATAGCCCTCTACACCGCTCACACCAATGCCGACGTCGCCAACCCCGGCGTATCCGACGCGCTGGCCCGAGCCGTGGGCCTGACCGGCGACCTCGTGCCGCTGCGTCCCTTCCCCGACGATCCCTGGCGCGGCCTGGGCCGGATCGGCACGCTGCCGTCCCCCGTCACGCTGGGCGACTTCGCCGAGCGGGCGGCCGAGGGCCTGCCCAAGACGTCCTGGGGAATCCGGGTGGCGGGGGATCTGTCCCGTCCGGTCGCGCGCGTCGCCGTCAGCGGGGGCGCGGGCGACTCCCTCCTCGGCACGGCCCGCGCCGCCGGGGCCGACGTCTTCCTGACCGCCGATCTTCGGCACCACCCGGCCAGCGAGTTCATGGAGGCCGACGGCCCGGCGCTCATCGACGCCGCCCACTGGGCCACCGAATGGCCGTGGCTGGACAGCGCCGCGTCCATCCTGGCCTCGAGTGGCGTTAACGTTGAGACGCGCGTCTCCGCCACGGTCACCGATGCTTGGACAAGAGGATATTGATCATGAAAGCAGCCCCTGAAGCACAGAAGCGACTGCTCGACCTGGCAGAGCTCGACTCCGCGGCCGACCGGCTGGCCCACCGCCGCCGTACCCTGCCCGAGCTGGCCGAGATCGAAGAGCAGACCAAGCGGTTCGCCAAGCTCTCGACCGAGGTGATCGAGGCCGAGACCGAGGCGGGCGACCTCGCGCGCGAGCAGACCAAGGCCGAGGCGGACGTCGACACCGTGCGCACCCGGTCGGAACGCGACCAGAAGCGCCTCGACTCCGGCGCCGTGACCTCCCCCAAGGACCTGGCCAGCCTGCAGTCCGAGATCACCTCGTTGCACCGCCGCCAGGGTGACCTGGAAGAGGTCGTCCTGGAGATCATGGAACGCCGTGAGGCCGCCGACGCCAAGGCCGTCGACCTGGTCGCCCAGCGCGACGCCCTCGCCTCCACCAGGGCCGTCGCCGAGGACCGCCGCGACGCCGCGCTCGGCGAGATCGACAAGGACGCCGCCGACGTGCAGCAGCGCCGCGGTGACGTCGTCGCGGACATCCCCGCCGACCTGATGACCCTCTACACCAAGCTCAAGGGTCAGTACGGCGTCGCCGCCGCCATGCTCTACCGGGGCCAGTGCCAGGGCTGCAAGGTGTCGCTGTCCATCGCCGAGATGAACCGCATCAAGGCCGCGCCCCACGACGAGGTCCTGCGCTGCGACGAGTGCCGCAGGATCCTGGTCCGCACGCCAGAGTCGGGCCTGTGACCTCGTACATCATCGAGGCCGACGGCGGCTCACGGGGCAACCCGGGCCCCGCGGGCTACGGCGCCGTCGTCCTCGACGCCGCCGACCGGCAGGTGCTGGCCGAGACCGCCGAGGCGATCGGCGTCGCCACCAACAACGTGGCCGAGTACCGCGGCCTGATCGCCGGCCTCACCGAGGTGCTGCGGCTGGGCGGCGAGGGCGCCGCGGTGGCGGTGCGCATGGACTCCAAGCTGGTCGTCGAGCAGATGGCCGGAAACTGGAAGATCAAGAACGAGGGGTTGCGCCCGCTCGCCCTGGAGGCCAACCGGCTGGCCGGGCGGCTGCGGGTGACCGAGTGGACCTGGATCCCCCGGGAACGCAACAAACACGCCGACCGCCTGGCCAACGAGGCCATGGACGCCGCCGCCAAGGGCCTCCCGTGGCAGCCGGGCGACCAGCCCGGCCCCGATTCCCCAGCCCACGCAGACCACGGCGAAACCGGCAACTCAGGCGACCTACCCGCAGCCCCCGCCGACCGGCGTGAATCCGGCAAGCCGGGCACCGGTAGCGGATCCGGTGGGCCGGGTATCGGGGGCGGGGCCCGTGAACCGGGCGCGTCCGATGCCGGGCGAGGGGTTGCCGGGCAGGCGTCGGGCGAGGCCGGGCAGACGGAGCTTTTCGTGGACGGCGGTGCGCCGGCCCGAGCGGCGGCGCGCAAGACGCCGGCTCCCGGCGCGGACCTGTCGGCGCCCTCCGCCTCCACCGCCGCGCGGCAGACCAGGGCCAAGGGGGCGGGCTGGGGTGATGCCACCCGCGTCGCCACCTCCCTGCTGTTGCTGCGGCACGGCGAGACCCCGCTGTCGGTGGAGCGGCGCTTCTCCGGGCTGGGGGACGCCGAGCTCACCGCCAACGGCCTGGCCCAGGCGGCGGCGGCCGCGGAGAGGTTGTCGCGGGAGCCGTACCGGCTGGATGTGATTGTGAGCTCGCCACTCAAGCGCGCCCGGCAGACCGCGGAGGCGGTCGCGGCCCGCGCGGGGCTCGGCGTGGAGCTGGACGAAGACCTCAGGGAGACCGATTTCGGGGCGTGGGAGGGGCACACGTTCACCGAGATTCAACGGCGCTGGCCGGAGGAACTGGCCGCGTGGCTGGCCGAGCCCTCGGTGGCGCCCCCGGACGGCGAGAGCTTCGCCGAGGCCGCCCGCCGGGTGCAGCGCGTCAGGGATCGCCTGGTCGAGCAGCATCTGGGCAAGACGGTCCTGGTCGTGTCGCACGTGACGCCGATCAAGATGCTGCTGCGGTTCGCGCTGATGGCGCCGCCGGCGGCGTTGTACCGGATGCATCTCGACCTGGCCTGCCTGAGCCTGGTCGACTATTACGCGGACGGCAACGCCGTGGTGAAGGCGTTCAACGACACCGCGCACCTGCGCTGAATCCCCGGTGGCCCAGGAGTGATAACCTCGCTGCCAGACGAGCCGGCCGGGCGGCCGCGTCGGGCCCGCGAGGGTCCGCCGAGGAAGGTCCGGGCTCCACAGGGCAGGGTGGTCGGTAACGCCGACCCGGGGTGACCCGCGGGACAGTGCCACAGAGAACAGACCGCCTCCCCTTTTCGGGGAGGTAAGGGTGAAACGGTGGTGTAAGAGACCACCAGCGCCCACGGTGACGTGGGCGGCTCGGTAAACCCCACCTGGAGCAAGGTCAAGAAGGGCGTCTCGCGAGAGGCGCCCGCGCACGGCGTTCGAGGGCTGCCCGCCCGAGCCGCGCGGGTAGACCGCTTGAGGCCGCCGGCAACGGCGGCCCTAGATGGATGGTCGCCCCCTCACCAGAGGGACAGAACCCGGCCTACAGGCCGGCTCGTCACCATAGTCTGGCTGGAACGTTCCCCTTTTCGTGGCTACGGTCCGCATATGGCCGACCGGCGGCAGCACGTGAAGGGGCACTACCGGCGACGCCCTGGAGGCGGCCGGACCTGGGTACGACCGCACCTTCGCATGGGGCGGGTCGCCGGGACCTCGGTGGGGGTCCTCGTCCTGCTGCTGGGCCTCTGGCTGGCGGCCGGTGCGATGGGAAGCGGTCCGGAACCGGCGCCGCGCCCGCCTCTGCCCGCGAGCGGACCGCCCCCACCCGCCCCGCCGGCCGAACCTCCGCCGCCGGAGCCGCCCCCGGACCCGCCCACTGAGGCGCCCCCTCCGGATCCGCCCACGGGTGGATAAGGCCTGGCCGGGACTCGGTTAACCTGAGGCACATGATTCGACCCGCGACCCCCGACGACGTCTCCGAGATCCTGGCCATGGTCGCCGAGCTGGCCGACTACGAGAAGGTGCCCCACGAGGCCAGGGCGACCGAGGCGCAGTTGCGTACGGCCCTGTTCGGGGGACAGCCCGCCGCCTTCGCGCACGTGGCCGAGCACGATGGGCGGCTCGCCGGGTTCGCGTTGTGGTTTCTGAGCTTCTCGACGTGGCGTGGCGTACACGGGATCTATCTCGAAGATCTCTACGTGCGGCCGCAGCACCGAGGCGGCGGGTACGGCAGGGCGTTGCTGGCCGAACTGGCCAAGATCTGCGTGGACCGGGGCTACCAGCGCCTGGAATGGTCGGTGCTCGACTGGAACGCCCCCGCCATCGGCTTCTACAAGAAGCTCGGCGCGATCCCCATGGACGAGTGGACCGTCTACCGCCTCACCGACGAGCCGTTGCGGGCCTTGGCGGAGTGAGAGGCGGAGGCATCGGCAACCCCGCCCCTCACTCACGTCCCTGGGAGTCGGGACGCTCTCCACGCTAGAACCGGCGAATGGCCCCGTCTGCGGAAGATTACGCAGAACGGGCGGCCCAGGCGGCCAGGATGGCCTGCTCCTTCTCGGGCGCCATGCCGTGCTTGTGCTTCTTGCCGTAGACCCGCTCGTCCTCGGGGATCTGCCGCAGCCACTCCCAGGTGTCGCGTACGGTGTCGGCCACGGGACGGCAGCGCAGCCCCGCCGCCTCGGCCTTGCCGGTGGAGACGGTCCAGAAGTTGGCCATGTCGGGCTGGGCGGGAGCCCACAGCGGAAGCTCCATCCACACGCCGGCCTCGTGCTCGATCAGGAAGTCATCGGCGACCCACACGAACTCCGCGTCCGACCCGGTCTCCCGCCTGCACATCTCCAGCCACCCGCCGTAGGTGGCGTTGCCCTCCGGCCCGGTGACGATGAACCGGTCGGCCACGCCCTTCTCGGCCTGGTCCAGCGTGAAGACGGCGATGTCGCGGGCGTCGATGAGCTGCATGGGCTGCGCCGGGTCGCCGGGGGCCAGCACCTTCCCGCCCTTCGAGATCCTGGTCAGCCACCACGGCAGCCGGGCGACGTTCTCGTAGGGGCCGAGGATGAGGCCGGGCTGGATGATCAGGGCGTTGCCCGCGAAGCCCTGCTCGACGGCGCGCTCGCAGCCCGCCTTGAGCACGCCGTAGTCACCGGCGTCGGGACCGGCGTCCGGCGCGCAGTCCCAGAGCGGGCTGTCCTCCGAGGTCTGCTCGGCGGGAAAGTTCTTGAAGGCCGAGATGGTGGAGATGAAGGCGTACGTCGCCGCCCGCCCGGACAGCACCCGCACCGCCTCGCCCACCACCTTCGGCACATAGCCGGAGGAGTCGACCACCAGATCCCAGGTGCGCCCGTCGACCAGCCGCTCCAGGTCCGCGGTGACCTCGCGGTCCCCGTGCACCGCCTCGACACCGGGCAGGTCGGGCCCGCTCTGACCTCTGTTGAACGTCGTGACCTCATGTCCTCGGTCGAGCGCTTCCTGCACGATCGCGCGGCCGAGGAACGCGGAACCTCCGATGACCAGAACTCTCATAACTGCATTCTTCGCGTACGGCCCGCCAAATCCGTCACGTCTTCACCGAGAGCGTAGAAGGCAGCTGCGGCAGCATGTGCACCCGGGCCGACCCGATGTCGAAGTAGAGCCCGACCAGCTCCAGCTCCCCGGCCCTCACCTGCTCGTCCACCCGCCGGTACGTGCGCAGGTTGAGCAACTGCTGCTGCACGTTGACCCGGCACAGCCGATCCAGCGGCCCGCTGTCGCTCCCGTCGCCGTCGGTTTCGATGAACCGGGCCAGACTGTGGTTGCCGTGCCGCAGCCAGCGCCGCAGCCCCGGCAGGCTGCCCGCCTGAACACCGCCGCTGAGCAGCCCGGTCATCGCCCCGCAGCCCGAGTGCCCGCACACCGTGATCGTGCGCACCCCCAGCACCTGGGTGGCGAACTCGATCGCGGCCACGACCGAGTCGTCGTGCGGCTCACTGCCGCGCCGGGGCACGAGATTGCCGATGTTGCGCACGGTGAACAGGTCGCCGGGCCCGCTCGCGGTGATCAGGCTCGGCATCACCCGCGAGTCGGCGCAGGTGATGAACAGGTGCGAGGGCGTCTGCCGGCGGGCCAGCTCGGTGAAGATGGGACGGACCAGCGGAGCCGTACGGCGATGGAACTCACGGGCGCCCGCGGTCAGCTGGCACTCGACCTCGACCGGTCCGACCTGCTGCGGCACCAGCGACGGCCGGACGGTGCGCCGTCTGCGGTGCGCCCACGGCAGCCACCAGCGGTCCGGCGCCCGCGGCGGGGTCTTGGCGGGGAACATGCGCGAGCCCGAGGCCGCCATCGCGTACCACTCGTCGTGGATGTCGTCGATGTCCACGTGGCCGCCCAGCCGCTCGTGGTCCACCCGCCACGAGTGGATCGCCTCGAACGCGGCATTGTCCATGAAGTCGATGTTGAGGTCGAGGTCGACGGTGGCGCCCTCGGGAATCGAGCGCAGCTCCTGGGTCAGCCGGGGCACGCCGAGGAAGGTGAGCGAGCCGGAGATCGTCGCGTGGTAGTGGCCGTCCTCCTCCGGGCGTACGTTCACCGTCACCCAGGTCAGCCGGCGCAGGGCCAGCAGCGCGGCCAGGCCCAGCCCGGCCACCACGCCCTCGGCCAGCCCGAGCACGACGACGCCGACCAGGGTCACGATGTAGACGGGCACCTCGCCGTGGCCGTGCACCTTCCTGACGTGGCCCAGGTTGACCATCTGCACGCCGATGAAGACCAGCAGCGCGGCCAGCGCCTCCATCGGGATCAGCTGGATCGACCAGCCGAAGCCCAGCGCGAACAGCAGCATCCAGACGCCGTGCAGCACCGCCGACCAGCGGCTGCGCGCGCCCGCCTTGACGTTGGCGGTGCTGCGCACGATCGCCCCCGCCACCGGCACCCCGCCGAGCGCCCCGGTCACCATGTTGGCCACGCCCTGGCCGGTCAGCTCGGTGTCGAGGTCGGCGCGCGGGCCCTTGTGCGTGCCGTCGACCGCGACCGAGCACAGCAGCGACTCCACGCTGGCCAGCAGCGCGACGAGAAGCACCGCGACGACGATACGGTGCCCGTCGCCCTGCGGCAGCACAGGGAAGGCCCAGTCGGTGAAGCTGCCGGACAGGTCGACCCGGGTCACGTTCCAGCCGAACGCCCACGCCGTCACCGCGGCGGCCAGCAGCGCGGCCAGCGGTGCCGGCACGGCCCTGACCGGTTTCGGGAGCTTCGACCAGATCGCCAGCACCGCGATCGTCAGCACGCCGACCGCGAAGCCGTGGTCGTGATGGGCGGCGATCTGCGCGGGCAACTCGATGAGGTTGGCGACGGCCGAGGTCTGCGGGCTGCCGCCGAGCACGACGTGCAGCTGCGACAGGGCGATGACCACGCCCACCCCGGCCAGCGTGCCGTGGATGACCGCGGGGGAGACCGCCAGGGTGGCCCGTGCCGCGCGGAAGAGGCCGAGGACGATCTGCACGGCGCCGGCCAGCAGGGTGATCATGCAGGTGGCGCGCCAGCCGTACGTGTGGACCAGGTCCACCACGACGAGCGACAGACCGGCGGCGGGCCCGCTCACCTGTACGGCGGAGCCGCCCAGCGCGCCCGCCACGATGCCGCCCACCACGCCCGAGATCAGGCCCGCGGCGAGCGGCGCCCCGGAGGCCATGGCGATGCCCAAGGACAGGGGCACCGCGACGAGGAACACCACCAGCGAGGCGGGCAGGTCGTATCGGAGCGTGCGGATCACGCTACTCTGTGTGTCCCTGATCATGCGAGCAACTCTAGTGCCCTACTGACCAGGGATTACGCCTTACTCGGGCTTTTGATGATCACCGGTAGTAGTCGGGATAGTCCTGCTGCTCGGGTGCCCGGCGGCGGCCGCCCTGGCGGGCCGGCTGCTGCTCCTGGCCGTTGCTGGGGTACATCTCGCCGTAGCTCGGCCAGCCGGGGCCGCCCGCGGGCGGCTCGGGCCAGGCGGCGCCGGGAGCGGCGGCGTTGGCCGGGGCGTAGTCGCCCGTCTCGTAGGCGGGGTAGGGGGCGGGCTGCGGCGCGGGGTGGGCGGTGGGCGCGGCCAGCACGTCGTCGTAGGCGGAGACCGCGCGGGCGGGCGCCGTGGGGGTGCCGGAAGCGGGTGTGGGGCCGGTGACCTCGCTGTCATCGGCGACGGCCCAGCCGGCGCGGACCTCGTAGGAGTTCGGGAAGTCGTTGGCGGGCGGAGCGGCGTACGCGCCCTCGAAGGCCGGCCAGGAGTCCGCCGGGCCTGGCGTCACGGGCGTCGGGTCGTCGAGCACGTCGCGCACCGGCGTCGCCGGCCACGAGCCGGAGGCGGTGGGGGCCGGCGAGACCGGGCTCTGCCACGTCTCGGCGTTGTTGACGTAGGCGGGGAAGGGGTCGCTGGTGGGCGCGCCGTGCAGGGAGCCGTTGGGGATCGCGGTGAATGAGCCGCTGTTGGTGGGGGTGAACGACGGCGAGGGCGGCGGGGTGGCCGGGGCCGCGGGGAAGGCGCCGCTGTTGCGCGCGGGTTCCTGGCGGGCGGGCTCCTGGCGGGGCGGCGGCGGCACCGGCTGGGCGCCGGCGCCCAGGATGCTCATCACGTCCGAGGTCGGGGCGGCGAAGGTCACGGTGCGCTGGTCGGACAGGTCGGCGGCGGAAGGGGCGGGAGTGGGCGCGGGCGCCTTCTTGGCTCGCCGCGACGGGCGCGTGGGCGGGGCGGGGGCCTCGCTCGGGACCGCTTCCATGTGCTGCGTGGGCTCGACCAGGTCGGCCAGGTTCGCCTTGGCCGCCGCGGGGGCGGGTGTGGGAGTGCGCTGCGGCAGCGGCTGCTGGACGGTGGCGGCGTTGGGGTCGGGTTCCGCTGCGGCGCTCACCGGCTGCTCCGGCTTCACCGGGCGCGGGGCGCCCATCGGACGGTCGACGTTCACCGGGCGGGAGGCGCCCTTGCGGGCCGCGACCGTGCCGCCGGCGCCGAAGCCGCCCTCTTCCGCATCGCTGCGGATGTTCGCCCAGAACTCCTCGTCCTCGTCATCGGAGCTCGGGTTGCCCCACTCGTCGACGCCGCGTTTGCCGCGCTGGCCGGTGCGTACCGGCCGGGGCTGCCGCACCTCGTCGATCGGGCTGAAGTCCGGGCTGAAGTTGTTCATCCGGGGCTCGTGCGCCGCGAACTCGTCGGTCGAACGCGCTGTCCTCATCTCTTCCCGGTCGGCCATCTCCTTCAGCCGCTCCGGAGGCAGGGAACTCTCCCTCTTGTTCATCGAACGCATGCCCAGTGCCACGACGACGAGCACGAGGAGCACGACAGCGACCAAGCTGACTACGACCGCGATCATTGCACCACCCTCAAAGCCATGGCCTCCCAGTGGCGCCGGTGAGATCGCGCGGCCATCGACGCGACCTGCCCCCATTGATCACCGACGTCTAACAATTGGATCTGATTCTGTCGGACCACTATGAGCGTTGTCACACCCTAAGTGAAGAATTGGTAACCATTACTACCTGCGGTGTTCGACCTCTCACTCGATGTGGACCACCGTCAGTCGCCCCCGGGCGATGGTCCGGTCCGCGATGTTCTTCAGGACCTTGGGGAGAGAGGCGCCCCCCTCGACCGTCACCGGCTCGTCCAGCGCGTAGACGCTGAACCGATAGGTGGCCTTGTCGTCGCAGGGCGGCTCGTAGCCTTCCTTGCCGCTGGTCACCTTGGCCTGGCCGGTGTCGTCGTCCGGCAGTGCCTCGGTGGCGTTGGGGCCGAGCTCGGTCCAGTCTGGCGGAATGTTGTAAACCACCCAGTTGACCGCGGGATTCGTGCCGGTGTGGGTGTCGAGCACGATCGCGATCGACTTGGCCCCAGGCAGCGGCTCACCCGACCAGCGCAGCGGCGGACTGCCCTGGTTGCCCTTGCAGGAATATTCACGGGGCAACGGTTTGCCCTCGCGCAGTTCTGGACTGGTGACGTTGAGCTGGCCGATGTCCTTGGCCATCGACCGGCCCGGAAGGAGCGCGCAGCCCGACGACGCGAGCGCCAGCGCGACCGCCGCCGAGAGGACGACGGCCCGTCGCACGCGTGTCGCCGTGTAACGCAGCCCCATGCCGGATGATGCTACGCGGCTCACGGCGGTGCGCCGACCGTTTCGCGAGGGTCGGTGGCGGGGGAAGGGCCGGAAATCATCCAGAATCATGGGATGGAGAAGGTGAGCTTGAACACAAGCATGACCTTCGCCATTCTCGGCCCGCTCGAGGTTCGCCGGGACGGCGAGGTCGTGGAGATCGCAGGTCAGAGGCTACGCACCCTCCTTGGCCTGCTGGTTGTCGAGGCGGGCAGGACCGTTCCCCTGGCGACGCTGATCGCCGGTGTGTGGGCGGACCGGCCGCCTGACGGGGTCGCCAATGCCCTTCAGGCGCTGGTTTCCCGGCTTCGGGCGGCACTCGGCAAAAACCCGGTGCGCCAGCTCATCGTCGCGGAACCGGCCGGGTACCGGCTGGTCGCCGGTCCTGACCAGGTGGACGCGCACCGCTTCGCCGTACTGGCTCGGGAAGGGCAGGCGCGGCTGGCCGAGGGGGACGCCGCGACGGCGGCAGGGGTGCTGCGGGAGGCGCTGGCGCTGTGGCGCGGGCCCGCGCTCGCCGACCTCGCCGACCTGGAGGTGGTCGCCGCCTACGTCGCCCGTCTCGACCATCTCCGGCTCGCCGCGGCGGAGGACCGCATCGAGGCCGACCTGCGGCTCGGGCGGCCCGCCGACGCGCTCGACGGGCTGGCCGGGCTGCTGGCCGCCCATCCGCTGCGTGAGCGGCTGCACGGCCTGCGCATGCGCGCACTCCATGGGGCGGGCCGCCGCGTGGAGGCGCTGGCCGCCTACGAGAGCGCCCGCCGTGCCTTCCGCGACACCCTGGGCGCCGACCCCTCTCCCGAACTGGCCCGGATCCACCTGAACCTGCTCCGCGACGAGCCCGCGGCCCGCACGGAAGAGCCCCGTGAGCGGCGGACGGGCAATCTGCGGGCCAGGCTGACGAGCTTCGTCGGCCGTGATCGTGATGTTGCTCACATCGGTGATCTTCTGGGCCGTCACCGCCTCGTCACCGTGCTCGGACCCGGCGGCGCCGGCAAGACCCGGCTCGCCGTCGAGGCCGCCGCCGCGCTCGCGCCGCCCGGCGGGGCCTGGCTGGTGGACCTGGCCGGAGCCGCGGATGTCGCGCAGGCGGTGTCCGCCGCCCTCGACCTGCGTGACGGCACCCGCTTCCCGGGTCCCGAACTCCCGATCGAGCGGCTCGTGCGGCTCATCGGCGACCACGAGCCGCTGATCGTCCTGGACAACTGCGAGCACGTGATCGCCGCCGCCGCCGAGGTGGCCGAGCGCGTGCTCGCCGACTGCCCCGGGGTACGCGTCCTGGCCACCAGCCGCGAACCGCTCGCGGTCACCGGGGAGACGAGCTGGGCGGTGCCGCCGCTGGAACTGCCCCCGCCCGGCGCCGAGGACCCGGGCGCGTACGCGGCCGTGCGGCTGTTCGCCGACCGGGCGGCCGCGGTCCGCCCCGGCTACGCGCCGGACGCCGCCGAGGCCGCCGCGGTCGTCCGGATCTGCCGGGCGCTGGACGGGCTGCCGCTGGCCATCGAGCTGGCCGCCGCGCGGATGCGCTCGCTCGGCGCGGGCGAGGTGGCCGCGCGCCTGGGCGACCGGTTCTCGTTGCTGACGAGCGGCAGTCGTACGGCCCAGCCGCGCCACCAGACGCTCCGGGCGGTCGTGTCGTGGAGCTGGGACCTGCTGCCGGAACCCGAGCGCGAGCTGGCCGCCCGGATGTCCGTCTTCGCGGGCGGGGCCACGCTGGAGGCCGTGGAGCGGGTGTGCGCCGCCGACCTGGAGCCCCTGACCCGCCTGGTGGACAAATCCCTCGTCGTCTTCGAGTCCGGGCGCTACCGCATGCTGGAGACCATCCGCGCCTTCGCCGCCGAACACCTTCCCGAGGCGGACAGGATCCGGCGAGCGCACGCCGCGTACTATCTCCGCTTCGCCGAGGACGCCGAGCCCGGCCTGCGCGCGGCCGGTCAGCTTCGGCACCTCGCCGCGCTCACCGCCGAGCATGACAACCTCGACGCCGCGCTCCGCTGGTGCGTGGCGGCCGCGGCGGCCGATCCCGAGGCGGGGGAGACGGCGTTGCGGCTGGTGGGGGCGCTCGGGTGGTACTGGTGGCTGCGGGGCAGCAGACTCGAAGGCGCTCAGCGCTCGGCCGAGGCGCTGGCCGCGGCGTCGCGGGCTCCGGCGCGGCTGCGTGCTGTGGGGCTGGCCGTACACGGGATCAACGCCGTCGGCGCGGCGCTGCCGTGGGAGGAGACACGCGCCGCGCTCGTGCGGGCCCGCCGTCTCGGCGGGCCCGGCCACCCGCTGGTCGCGCTGGCCATGCCCATGTTCATCCTGTACGGCGGCGCCCAGCAGGCCTCCCAGGAAACCGGCGACCTGCTGAACCACGCCGACCCGTGGGTCGTCGCCTCCGGCCACCTCATGGCCGGCCTGCTCAGCTACTACAGCGGCCACATCGGCAGCTGTGAGGCCGATCTCCGGGCGGCGCTCACCGGCTACCGCGCCGTGGGCGACAGGTGGGGCATCAGCTCCGCCCTCGCCGCCGTGGGCGACCTCCACGTGCTGCGCGGCGAGGTCCACCAGGGCATCGAGGTCATGGGCGAGGCCCTGGAGGTCATGCGGACGCTCGGCTCCGTCGAGGACACCCCCTACCTGCGCGCCCGCCTCGCGATCGCACTCGACCTGGCCGGCGACCGCACACGGGCGGAGCGCCACCTGGCCGAGGTCGCCGATCTGGTCGTCCGCTTCGGCGACCGGGTGGGCGAGGCCGGGGTCACCGCCGCCCAGGGCGACCTGGCCCGCCGCGACGGCGACCTGGCCACGGCGCTGGCCTGTTACGGGCGGGCGATGGCCATCATGGAGTCCTCCGACGGAGTGCCCAAGCCGATGATCGCCGCGGTCAACACGGCGCTGGCCCTGGTCGCCCTGGACAAGGGCCGGCCGCCGGATGCCCGCCGCCATCTCACGCTGGCCCTGGAGCAGGCCGCGGCCTCGGGCGACGCGCAGCTGACCGGCCTGGCCGTGGTGGGCTGCGCCGCGCACGCGCTGGCCGCCGGCGATCCCGCCCGCGCGGCCGTCCTGCTCGGCGCGGCCGCCGCGGTCAAGGGCCTCACCACGGTCGTCGACCCCGACCATGTCCGGATCACCCACGACACCCGCTCCGCTCTGCCACCCGGCTCCTTCGACATCCACTTCGCGCAGGGTCACGCCCTCGACCGGCCAGCCACCCTGGCCCTGGCGGGCGCACTCACGCGCGGGTTCTGAAGACCCTGATGGCCGGCGGCGCGAACACCGCGACGAACCCCGCCGCCCACAGCAGCGAGACCAGCGCCGGAGTCGCCACCTCGCCCCCGATGAGCAGCCCCCGGATCGCGTCGGCCAGGTAGGAGACCGGGTTGACCTCCGACCAGGCCCGCAACCAGGCCGGGAACGTCGCCGGATCGACCAGCGCGCTGCTCGTGAAGGTCAGCGGCATCATGGCGGAGAACGCGATCATCTGCACCTTCTCCGGACTCGACGCCCTGAGCCCGATCAGCACCGACATCCACGACATGGCCAGCGCGATCACCACCAGCAACGCCAGCGCCCCGGCCACCCCGGCCGCGCTCGTCTGGACCCGGAACCCCAGCACCATCCCGAGCCCCATCAGCAGCGCGAACGCCCACACCTGCTTGAACGTGTCCGCGACGATCCTCCCCGCCAGCGGCGCGGTGCGCGCGATGGGCAGGCTCCGCAGCCGGTCGAACACCCCCTTGCTGATGTCGGTGTTGAGCCCGATCGCCGTGGACAGCGTGTAGAACAGCGCGTTCTGCACCACCAGGCCGGGCAGCGCGAACTGCAGGTAGTCCCCGGTGGAGCCGGAGATCGCGCCGCCGAACACATACGTGAACAGCAGCAGGAACATGATCGGCTGGATGCTGAGGTCGAGCAGGTCCCAGGGGTTGTGCTTGACCTGCACCAGACTCCGCCAGGCCAGCGTGGCCGTCTGCCGGACGGTCGCCCGCACCCCGGCCCGCCGCTCCTCACGCACGGCCATCGCGGCCTCCACCTAGACCACCGCCTTTTCATCGGCACGGTGGCCGGTCAGCGCGAGGAACACCTCGTCCAGGCTGGACTTGCGCAGGGCGAGCTCGGCGGCCACCACCCCCAGCTCGTCCAGCCGCCGCACCACCGCGGGCACCACCTGCGGATCGTGCACCGCCGCCGTCACCTTCCCGTTGGCGACCTCGGGCGGCGTCTCCACCACGGACCCCACCACCTCGGCCACCAGGTCGAGCTGGCCGGACCGCAGCGGGCTCACCTCCAGCACCTGCGCGCCCGTCATCGACTTGAGCTGGTCGGAGGTCCCTGAGGCGATCACCCTGCCGTGGTCGAACACCACGATGTCGTCGGCCAGTTGGTCGGCCTCCTCCAGATACTGGGTGGTCAGCAGCACGGTCACGCCGTCGGCCATCAACCCCCGCACCACACCCCACAGGTCGGTACGGCTGCGCGGATCCAGCCCCGTCGTCGGCTCGTCGAGGAACAGCACCTGAGGCCGCCCCACCAGACTCGCCGCCAGGTCGAGGCGCCTGCGCATGCCGCCGGAGAAGGTCTTGGCGGCCCGGCCGCCGGCGTCGGCCAGGTCGAAGCGATCGAGCAGTTCCCCCGCCCGCGCCCGCGACTCCGGCCTGGACAGGCCGAGCAGGCGGCCGATCATGAGCAGGTTCTCGACTCCGGTCAGCATCTCGTCGACCGCCGCGTACTGCCCGGTCAGGCCGATCAGCGAGCGCACCTGATGGGACTGGCGCACCACGTCGAAACCGCCCACCGAGGCCCGGCCCGCGTCGGGGGCGAGCAGGGTGGCGAGGATCCTGACAGCGGTCGTCTTGCCCGCCCCGTTGGGGCCGAGCACGCCGAGCAGCCTTCCCGGCGGCACCACCAGGTCGACACCGGCCAGTGCGGTGGTCTCGCCGTAGCGCTTGGCGAGGCCCTCGGCCTCGATCGCGTATCGCATGGACCCCACTGTGGTCCACGTCACTGACAGTTCCCTGACCCCGGGTGAGGGCCGCTGAGATAACGCTGACGCGAGCCGCGCCTAAGCTGGGAGGTGTGAGTGAATCCGAGCCCCGAGCGGGGACGCTGCGTGACCCGGCGCACCGCGTCTCGCCCAAGGCCAGGCAGCTGTGGATGCTGGAGTCGTTGATCGGCTTCGTCCTCCTGGTGGGCGGGGCGGTCGTGGTGGCGCGTGTGGTGGGCGGCAGCGGGTGGGGCTGGGTGCCCGGGTGGCTGTCGGCCGACTCGTGGCTGCTGCCGGTGGGGGTGGGCGTGGTGGCCACGCCGTTCCTGGTGGCCGAGCCGTTCGTGCGTTTCGCCGTCCATCGGTGGGAGCTGTCGGGAGACGTCGTGTACGCCCGCTCCGGCTTCCTCACCCGGGAATGGGTGTTCGTTCCGGTGAGCCGGATCCAGACGGTGGACAAGGCGCAGGGATGGCTGGAGCGGCTGTTCGGGCTGGCCACGCTGGAGATCCGCACCGCGTCGCACGCCGGTTCCTCCACGATCAAGGGTCTGGAGTACGGCGTGGCCGCCGGGCTGGCCGACCAGCTCGCCCATCGGGCCGAGCACCTCAGGGACGACGCCACATGACCTTCGACCCCCACCACCTCGACCAGCAACCCGGTACAGAAGGCCCACCCGCGGCGGGAAACGCCCACTCCGGAGCCGGGGAGCCCGCGCCGCCGGTCGCGCAGCCTGATCCTCCCGGGGAACCGGGTGGCCAGGGGCCGCCGGAGGGATGGGCGGTGCCGGTGCGGCTCAGCCCCAAGGTGTTGCTCATCGACCCCGTCCGCATGCTGCCCTCACTGCTGCTGCCGCTGGTCGGTGTGCTGTTCGTGGGCGGGTTCTCGCCGCGCTCGTTCCTGTGGGCGGCGCTGGGCGTCGCCGGGACGGTGGTGTTCGCGGTGGTGCGCTGGGCGACGTTCAGCTATCAGATCGCGGGCGACCGGCTGGAGATCAAGCGGTCGCTGATCAGCCGTTCCGTCCGGACCATCCCGCTTGAGCGCATCCGCGGGGTGGACGTCTCCATGCCGCCCATGCACCGGTTGCTCGGCCTCGCCGTACTCAAACTCGACACCGGAGCCAGCGGCGGCAGCGAGCAGGAGGGTGAGCTCGACGGCGTCACCCTCGCCGAGGCGGAACGCCTCAAGGCAGTGCTCCTGCACGCCCGCGCCCAGGAGCGGCGGCAACCGGCTCCCGACGCCCCTCCGCGGCCGCGGGAGAACGAGCGGATCATCATGCGCGTGCCCCGCGCCTGGCTGCTCTACGGGCCGTTGTCGGGGGCGTACCTGCTCACGCCGTTCGCGCTGGCCGGTGGCGCCATCGGCCTCGCCTTCCAGTGGGGCGACCAGCTCGGCTTCGGCCGCGACGCCGCCTGGGACGCCGGTCAGTGGCTCTGGGACCGTCCCTACCTGCTGCTGGTCGCCGTCGTCCTGCTGGTGGTCGCGATGCCGGTGGTGGGCGGGGTCATGTACGCGGTGTTCAACTGGAACTTCACGCTCAAGGAACGCGACGGCTACCTCGTCGCCGAACGCGGGCTGATCAACCGCAGGAGCGTGTCCCTGGAATCCCGGCGCGTACGCGGCTACGAGATCGCCGACGCCCTCGCCGAACGCTGGGCCGGAGTCGTACGCGTCTGGGCCATCGTCACCGGCCTCGGCGACTCCCAGGCCCGCGGACAGCTCCTGCCCGACGTGCCCCGCGCCGTCGCCCATCAGGTCACCGGCTCCGCGATCGGCCCCTTCACCGCCGAACTGCGCCCGCACCCGCCGGTGGCGCGCAACCGCCGCCTGTTCCGCGCGATCGCCCCCTGGGCCGCGCTGGCCGCCCTCGCGCTGGCCGCCGCCCTCCTGACCGCCGCCATGGCCTGGTGGGTACTCGCCGTAGCCGCCCTCGTCCTGGCCGGGGCCGGCGTCCCGCTGGGCCTCGACCGCTACAGGTCGCTGGGCCACGGGTACGACGGGATCCGGCTGTCGGTGCGTTCGGGGTCGCTGCGCCGTTCGCAGGCGGTGTTCGAACGCCGGGCGGTGGTGGGGTGGCGGATCCGCCAGACGTGGTTCCAGCGCCGCGCGGGCGTCATGACGCTGGTGGCGGGGGTGGGCGCGGGCGAGGGCGGCTACTCGGCCGTCGACGTCTCGGAAACCCAGGCGGTCGCCTTCCCGGCCGAGGTCACCCCCGACTGGCTGGCGCCCTTCATCAGGTCCTGACCGCGCTCTCGGGCTGAGGTCTGTTCATGCCCTTTCTCTTACGGCAAGCCAAGCAGGCGCCCCCCGCCGCCGTACGCCGGGCCCGGTCGTCAGGCGCCCGGCAGTCGCACGAACGACCCGCCGTAACGACGCACGGCCGGCCACTTACCGCGGCCGGCCGTACCCGGAGCCTCAGTCCTGCTTGCGGGCGCCGAACATGATCTCGTCCCAGGTCGGGACGGAGGCGCGCCGGCCCTTGGAACCCTTGCGCGGCTGCCGGGCCGCAGGTGCGGGCGGCGGCGAAGGAACGGGCACCGTCGACGGGTCCTTCGGCTTGGGCTTCGGCTTGGCGATCGGCTCGTCCTTGCCGTCCCTGGCCGCCGGCACAGCCGCCTCCTCGCCCTTGCCCGCCTCGTCCTCCTGAACCGTCGCGGCCTTGACCTCCTCGACCGGAGGCTTCTCGGCAACCGCCTCTTCCGCCTTGGCAGGTTCTGCCTCGGCCACCTCAACCGGCGCCGCCACCACAGGCTTGGGTGCCACAGGCTTGGGCGCTTCAGGCTTCGGTGCTTCAGGCTTGGGCGCTTCGGCCTTGGGGGCCTCGGGCTTGGGGGCTTCGGGCTTGGGCTCTTCGGGCTTGGGAGTCTCGGCCTTCGGCGTTTCGGCCTCGGGCGTTTCGATCGGCTGGGCGTCGGCCTCCGGCTCGGGGGCGGGCTCAGGCGCAGGAGGCTGTACCACGACAGCCTCAACCGGAGCGGCCTCCACGACAGCCTGGGGGGCCACGACCTCCACAGGCGCCACCTCGACCGGCTCGGCCACCGGCTCCTCGACAACCGGCTCGGCCGTAACCTCCTCCACTCCGGCGGGCTCCACGGCGGCGGCAGGTTCTGCGACCGGCTCCACAACCGCGGCCTCCTGCACGACAGGGGCCTCCTGCACAACCGCGGCCTCCTGCACGACAGGGGGCGCTTCCTGCACAACCGGGGCGGAAACGACCTCGTCGACGACCGGCTCAGCGGTCACGGGCTCCTCGACGGCTGGCTCAGGGGCCGCGGGCTCCTGGACGACAGGGGCCGAGGGCACCTCAACGACAGGAACCACCGGCACCTCGACGACAGGAGCCGAGGGCACCTGGACGACGGGGGCCACGGGCTCCGGGATGGCGGGGGCCGCGGGCTCCTGGGTGGTCGGCTCCGGGGCTGTGGGCTCCTGGAGGCGGGGCGCGGGGGTCGGGTCGGTGCGGGGGGCCGGGGCGTAGATGGGGTCGGTGTCGCGGGACTGGGGGCGTTCCGGGCGGTTGGTGGCGAAGTCCGGGTGCCAGGCCGCCGGTGCCCGGCGCACACCCTCTCCACCCTGCCCGTCGAAGTCGGACGTCTCGTCCTCGAACGGGTATCCGCGCTCGGCCTCCCTGGAGGGGGTCTCGGGCGGGCGGGCGTAGGCGCCTTCGCTCCGGTTCGGCGGGTACGCGTCCCGGTTCGGCGGGAACCCGTCGCGGCCGGTGCCCTCCTTGCCCTGCGCGTACCCCTCACGTCCAGGCGCGAAGCCTTCCCGGGCGGGCGGGAAGGACTCGCGTCCGGGCGGGAAGGCGTCGCGTCCGGGCGGGTAAGCGTCACGGCCCGGCGGGTAGGCGTCGCGTCCGGGCGGGTAGGCGACGGCCGGGCCGTCGCCGGGTCTGACCACGGCGGGCGGCTCGTGCCGGATCACCGACGGCAGCGGCGGCACCGGCTGCAGCTTGGCGGCGCGCGGCGCGAACGGCGTGACGGTGGTGTCCTCGGCGGGCGGGTTCGGGTCGAAGTCGGCCGCCGACAGTCGCATGGACTCGTCGTCATGCGGCGTGACGTGCCGCTTGCGCGGGTCGAACAGCCACTCCGCGTGCCGGGTGTGACCGTTCCAGACGTAGCCGAGCTTGACCCGCCACAGGCCGTCGTCGCGTTTGGCGGAGTCCCAGTCGATCTCGTCGGTGGGCACGCCGCGGCGGGTGAGGCGCTCGGCGACGAGTTCGCCGAGCGTGGGTCCCGGCGCGGACTCTCCAGGCATGCGAACGGCGACGCGCTGCGCCTGCTGGGCGACGTACTCCCGCTCTTGGAGCACGGGACCCTCGAACCAGCGGACACGCTCGACCGGGATTCCCGCGGTCGCGGCGATCTCTTCCGCGGTCTCTCCAGCGCGAATGCGTGCCTGGATCTCCTTGGGGCGCAACGGACTCTCCACTTCGATCTCGTACTGGCCGAGACGGGAGAAGTTTCCGCGGACGGCAGCGCGGAGCCGGTCGTCCACGGGGAGCGTGAACCGCGTACCCCGCCCGGCTGTCGCCAGGACGAGATACGTGCCGTCCTCACTCACCGCGACGAGTCGGAGCTCCTGCATGCGAGTCCCTTCGTCAGCGCGCTCATTCTTCCCCCGGACCCTTGAGTCTCTCGCGTGTGCCGGTTGCCTGCCAGCACCGTACCCGGCATGTCCGAACATCGCCTGCCTGGGATACTCCCCAAGCGTTGTGACGCCGGTCACATTTGTCGATTCCATCCTTTATAGCCCGCCGGAGTGCAGCAGGAGGTTAGGGGTCCTCGACGGATTCTGGCGAATCACGCCACGGGTCGCCGTGGACTTGAGCCAAGACGCGAGAGTTGACGGGCTGGAGCCGCGATGGGACTCCAGGTAGAGGGCGGCGACTCCGGACACGTGCGGGGCGGCCATCGACGTGCCGCTCTCCTCGCGCGTGGTCCCCTCCAGCCAGGCGGAACGCACGTCGACGCCCGGTGCGTAAAGATCGACACAAGGGCCGTGGCCCGAGAACGGCGCCCGCCGGTCCGCGGAGTCGCTGGCCGCCACCGCGAACGCCCGGCGGGCCGGCGACACCGAGCAGGCGCTCTCGCCGGAGTTGCCCGCGGCGGCCACGACCAGGACGCCGGCCCGGGTGAGGTTGCGCACGGCGGCGTCCAGCGCGGGGGAGGGCTCGGCGCCGATCGACATGTTGGCCACGGCGGGGCCGCGCGCGTGCCCGCGCACCCAGTCGGCTCCGGCCAGCACGTCCGACATCGAACCGAAGCCGCAGCCCAGCACCTTCACCGAGGCGATCCTGGCCTGCGGGGCCACGCCGTACGTGCGGCCGGCGGCGACGCCCGCCACCTGCGTGCCGTGACCGCTGCAGTCGGCGCCGCGCCCGCCGGTGGCGTCGAAGGCGTGCCAGGCGCGGTCGCCGAACTCGCGGTGGCCGACGTCCACGCCGCTGTCGAGCACATAGACGGTGACGCCCCGGCCGGTCGCCGTGGGCCGGTGGCGGCCGTCGAGGGGCAGTTCGCGCTCGTCGAGCCGGTCCAGTGCCCAGCCGCCCATAGGGTGGACCTGCCGGTCGGGTTCGAGCGAGCGTACCCGCGCGTCCGCCCGCAGTTCGGCCACCTCCCTGTCGCTCAGCCACGTCGCGAATCCGGGCAGGACGGCCGTGTAGTAGCGGCGTACCCGCCAGCGCGCCTCGCTGACGAGGTCCCGCGCGTCGCCGCGCGTGTGCGCGGTCACGATGTACGGCCGGGTGGGCTCCGTCACCACCGGCCGCGCGGACAGTCCTGAGGCGGGCTCGGTCACGGCGAGCGGGGCGACGGTCGTGACGGCCGTGGCCACGGCCGCGGCGGCATAGACGGAGGGCAGTCCGAATCGGCGGGGCACGGCCCTTGAGCCTTCCTGTCACGCAGGTCACAGGAACAACAGGACACGCACTCGCGTCTATTCACGAGGAAGCTCTTTACCTGTCGAATGACAAGAGGGGACTGATCTGGAGGATGAGCGGCGAGCAGCGGAGGTTCGAGCTGAGCGTGCCGCAGGTCCTCGGTGGAGCCCTGGCCGCGGTGACCGCCGCGGTGGCGGCGTCGTATCTCGGCGTGGCGGGGACGGTGATCGGCGCGGCCGTGGCCAGTGTGGCCAGCACGGTCGGCAGCGCGATCTACACGCACTACCTGAAGCGGACCGGCGAGAAGGTCAAGGAACACACGGTGCTCGCGTGGCGCGAGCACGAGGACGGCGAGGAGGTGCCGCCGCACCGCGACGGCGAGGGGGAACTGGCCACCGCGGCACAGGCGACCCTCCGCGACGAGCCGCCGCCGGAGCCGGGCGAGGCGGAGGCGACCCTGGTCATGGCGGCGGTGGAGAAGCCGGAACGGCGCCGCCCGCTGCCGTGGCTCAAGCTGGGGTTCGCCGCCGCGCTGGTCTTCGCGATCAGCATGGGCGCGATCCTCATCTACCAGGCGGCCAGCGGCTCGGCGATCCCCGACCAGCTGCCCGGCAAGCGCCCGGCCTCGGTCAGGGAGGAGCCCAAGGGGCCGGTCAAGGAGGACGAGCACACCACGCCGCCCACCGAGACCCCGGCCACCCAGGAGGAACCGGAGTCCACGCCGACCCCGACACCCACCCCGACACCCAAGCCGAGCAAGACGCCGACGCCGACGCCCACGCCGACGCCGACCAGGACCGGCGAGGTGGAGCCGTCGGGCGAGCCGACCACGGACCCGCCCGAGGAGACCGGCCGGCCCGAGGACGAGGCCACCCCACCCCCGGACGACGCACCCGCCGACCAGGAGCGCGCCACCCTCCCCTGACAACCCCTCCGATCCGGTACGGCCGCACGCCCCCACAAGACCGGCAGCCGGTACGGCCACGCCCGCGCAAGGTCTTCACCCGGTGGTGCCGCCCCCCGAGAAGGTCTGCACCCGATGGGGCGGTCGCCTCACAACACCGGCAGCCGGTCCGGCCGACGTCTCAGGAGGCCGGGGGGAGGACGACCTCCAGCCTGGTGGGGCCGCCCTCCGGGCTGGACAGGGTGAGGACGCCGTCGTGCGACTCCACGCGCCGCCTGATCCCGGCCAGCCCCGACCCCCCGCCGGTGTCCTCGCCGGCGCCGCCCCTGCCGTCGTCCTCCACGGTGATCCGCAGCGCCTCGCCGTACAGGATGACCTCGACGTCGACCCGGGTGGCGCCGCTGTGGCGGGCGACGTTGGTGAGGGCCTCGGCGACGGTGAAGTACGCGGTGGCCTCGACCGACAGCGGGAGCGGCCCGAGTTCGCCCACGCTCAGCCCGCACGGGACGGCCGACCCGGCGGCCAGCGCCGACAGCGCGCCGGACAGGCCCTTGTCCTCCAGCACGGGCGGCAGGATGCCGCGCACGACGCCGCGCAGTTCGGCGAGGGCCTGCTCGGCGGCGGTCTGGGCGCGTTCGAGCGCGGGGTCGGCGGCCTCGGGGTCGCGGGAGAGCGCGCGTCTGGCGGCGGCGACGGTGACGACGACGGCGACCAGCCTGTTCTGGGCGCCGTCGTGCAGGGAGCGCTCGATCCTGCGCAGTTCTGCGGCGTGAGCGCGCAGGGCGGCGGCCCGGGTGGCGGTCAGCCGCGCGACCCGCGCGGACAGGTCCACCGAGGAGTGCGGCGACAGCAGCCTGCGGCCGGGCAGGTTCTGCAGAACGGCCAGCCGCGGCCCCAGCACGAGGGCCAGCCCCAGCCAGAGCAGCCCCGACAGGCCCACGGCCAGGACCGCGGGCCACGTCTCCGCGCGTACGCCGAGCGAGGAGCCCACCTCGCCCGCGGGCAGGAGCCGCCACCACAGCGGGAACGTCACGTCGCGCAGTCCCATGATCGGCAGCGCGAGCCCGACCATACCGAGGACCAGCCCCATCGTGGCGTGGATGGCCACCCACGCCAGGTCGCGCCGGACGGAGGGATCGTGCCAGGCCGCCTTCATCTGCTCGGCCCAGTTGCCCTCAGCCGGTTCGCCGTAGGGGGAGATGACCGGCTCGCCGCGGCGGCCCAGGCGGGCGCGTTCCCGCTCGGCCACGGACCTGGTCAGCCCGATCATGCCGGGCAGCGCCAGCAGGCCGACGCCGGTGAGGCAGCTCACCAGCGTCACCGACCACGCCATCGCGAGGAACAGGGCGAGTACGGCGGTGCCGAGCCCGCCCGCGAGGCGGTCCAGAGCCTCGAGGGCGTCACGCGTCATGCGTCAAGGGTATGGACGCCCGGGACCCCTGGCACTCCAGCCAGCTGTACGACTCAGCCGAGGACGGTGTCCAGGTAGGGGTTGGTGAAGAGGCGGCCGGGGTCGAGGCGGTCGCGCAGGGCCACGAAGTCGGGCAGGCGCGGGTAGACGGTCGCGAGGTAGGCGGCGTCGCGGGTGTGCATCTTGCCCCAGTGGGGGCGTCCCCGGAGCCTGGTCATGATCTCCTCGACGCCTTCGAAGTAGGCGGGGTTGGGGGTGGGGCGGTAGATGTGGCAGGCGATGTAGGCGGAGTGCCGGCCGTACGCGGTGGACAGCCAGGCGTCGCTCGGCGGCGTCACCCGGACCTCGATCGGGAAGGTGATCTTCCAGTCCATGCGCTCGACCAGGTCGCGGGTCTCGCGCAGCGCCTGGCCCAGGTGTTCGCGCGGCACGGCGTACTCCATCTCCAGGAAGCGCACGTCGCGCCGCGCGGTGAAGATCTTGTAGGAGGTGTCCACGGACTCGGAGTCGCCGAGCGCGGCGGCGCTGACGCCGTTGATGCGAGGGATCAGCCCGGGGAAGCGGGCGCCGAGCGCGCAGGCCGCGCCGAAGAGCGTGTTCTCCAGGAAGACCGCGTCCAGCCAGTGCTTGAACGCGCTCGGCGGCCGGGCCGGCCCCGGGTTCCTGTTGTTGGTCTTGACCAGGCAGGCGTCGGTGTGCGGCACCCAGAAGAAGTCGAGGTGCTCGTTGGCCGTGGTCATGGTGTCGAGCGAGGACAGGATCTCGGTGAGGGGGAGACGGCGGCGCCGGTTGTGCAGCAGGAACGCGGGCTCGACCTTGAAGGTCACCGCGGTCAGGACGCCGAGCGCGCCGAGCCCGACCCGGGCGGCGTCGAAGAGGTCCTCGCCCGGCTTGACCGTGGCCACGGAGCCGTCGGCGAGCACGAGCTCCAGCTCGACGACCTGGTCGGCCAGGCCGCCCGTGTCGCGGCCGGTGCCGTGGGTGCCGGTCTGGATGGCGCCGGAGACGGTCTGCTCGGTGATGTCGCCCATGTTGGCGAGCGCGAGGCCGCGCCGGTCGAGCAGTTCGTTGAGGTGGCTGAGCGGGGTGCCGGCGAGGACGGTCACCCGGTCCTCCGCCCACGTCCTGACGCCGGTGAGGCCGGTGGGGCGGAGCATGATGCCGTCGGTGAGGGCCACTCCGGTGAAGGAGTGGCCCGTGCCGACCATGCGCAGGCGCCGTCCGGTGCGCGCGGCGTCCCGCACGGCGCCCGCCACGTCTTCGACCGAGGTGGGCGTACGCACCTCGGCGGGGGTGCCCGACTGGTTGCCGGCCCAGTTGGTGAAGACCATGACGCGCCCCCTGGAAAAGGATCGTTCCGTTAAATGTGAACGATACTCATCTCTCCCAGCCTTCGGGAACGGGGTAGATGTCGCCGGGCTGAAGGTTCTGGCTCTTGAGCAGTGTGGAAACGGTCACCAGCGTGTAGCCGCGGCTTTGGAGCAGCTTGACCAGGCTCGGCATCACGTCGACCGTCTGCTTGACCCAGTCGTGCATCAGGATGATGCCGTCGCGCTGGGCGACCGCCAAGGTCTGCTTCTTGATCTCGTCGGCGTTCTTGGTGGCCCAGTCACGCGAGCCTGCCGTCCACAACACGATCGGCATGTCGAACTCCGCCGCCACGTCCGACACCTGGATGTCGGCCATGCCGTACGGCGGGCGCAGCAGCTTGGGCGTGACCCCGGTCGTCTTGTAGATGATGTCCTGGGTCTTCTTGACCTCGTTCCGGATGGCCCCCGGCTCGAGATCGGTGAAGTTGGGGTGTTTGTAGCTGTGGTTGCCGAGCTCGTGGCCCTCCTTGGCCATGCGCTTGGCGAAGGCGGGCCGCGTCTTGACGTACTGGCCTTCGAGGAAGAACGTCGCCTTCGCGTTGGCCTTCTTCAGCGTGTCGAGGAGCTTGTCAGCGTACTTGCCCGGCCCGTCGTCGAAGGTCAGCGCGAGGCATTTGACCTGCGTGCAGTCGATTTCGGGTGCGGCCGACGCGGGCGCTGGGGCCAGAGTGACGGTGACAGCGGCGATGGCTAGAAGTGAAGCAATTTGTCGGGACATTACGGAGCTTTCGTGAGTTGAGGGTGTTGCTTGAGGGATCTCCCGACCGTAGCGGATCAGCTCTTCGCCGGTGAAGGCGCTTCCGGAATCCTCAGCAAACCCGAACCTGACACCCCGACGATGGCCGCGAACAGCGCGCACGCCAGCGAGAAGGCGTAGGCGTTGGAGGCGCCGAACGCCTCGGTGAGCCGCCCGCCCGCCCACGCGCCGAGCGCGACGCCGAACCCGATCGAGGTCGAGATCCAGGCCATGCCCTCGGTCAGCAGCGAGGGCGGCACCAGGCGCTCGGTCAGCGAGAAGCCCGTGATGAGCGTCGGCGAGATGGCCAGGCCCGCGACGAACAGCGCGAGCGCCATGAGCCGCGCGTCATCCACGAACATGATCGGCAGCAGCCCGACGACGAACACCCCGAGCGCCCGCACGAAGCGCCCGCGCATCGGGATCCGCCAGTGCCGCGAGCCGAACCACAGGCCCGAGACCATCGAGCCGCCGGCGAAGCTGGCCAGCAGGAACCCCGCGGCTCCCTTGGCTCCGTGCTCCTCGGCGAAGGCCACGGTGATCAGGTCGACCGAGCCGAACACCGCGCCCAGCCCCACGTACACGCCCGACAGCAGGGCGACGCCCGGGATCAGGATCGGCGTGCCGCCGGCGGAGCGCACCGCCACGATCGGCGGCTGCGTACGCCGCTGCGCCGCCAGCGCCAGCGACCCGCCCAGCATCGCCACCACGGCGACCACCAGCCCCGCGTACGGGTTGACATAGGTGGCCAGCAGCGTCACCGCCGCCGGCCCGGTCACGAAGATGACCTCGTCGGCCACCGACTCGAACGCGAAGGCGGTGTGCAGCTTCCCCGAGCCGCCGTGCAGCGTCGACCACCGCGCGCGCACCATCGAGCCCAGCGAGAGCGAGGTCGCGCCGACGAGCAGGCCGGAGGCGTAGAGCGTCCATTCGGGCAGCCGGAACCCGGCGCTCAGGATGAGCGAGACCAGGGCCACCGCGTTGATGACGGAGAAGGGGACGATCACCCGGTTCTGGCCGAAACGGTCGGCCAGCCGTCCCGAGAGCGGCGCCGCGAGCGCATAGGAGACGTTGACCACGGCCGCGACGGCTCCCGCGGTGGCGTAGGACTCGGTCAGCGCGGAGATCAGAAGGACGATCCCGATCCCCAGCATCGACATGGGGAAGCGCCCCACGAATCCGGCCAGCACGAAACCCTTGACCCCGGGCGCGTTGAACAGTCCCCGATACGGCCCGACCACAAAATCCCCCTATCGCCGCGTGACACCCTTCTGTAGAGCTTCGCGGAAGCGCAACTGATTTTGGGTAACGTGTCCCGCGTGTCCGCTCTTCCCTCGATCCGTTCCGCGGTGCTGCTCGTGGCCGCGGTCGCCGTGGTCACCGTGACGAGCGGCGGCGTGGTCTTCCTCGTCCGCGACGACCTGTTCACCGGTACGGCCCAGCCCCAGCAGACCCGGCGCGCCCCCGGCCCGCAGGCCAGGCCGGAGCCCCTGGAGCGCATGGTCCCCGAACAGGTCAAGGACTTCGGAAGAGGCGGCCCCGGCATCACCCCCACCCCGCCCAGGGTGCTGGCGATCGCCCGCGCCACCGTGCCCAGGCAGGCCCGCTACGCGCTCGGCCGGCTCAAGCACGTGCAGAAGGTCGCGGTCGTGGACGCGGGCGCCATCAAGATCGCCGGTACCGGCCTGAACGTGCTGGCCGTCACCCCCGCCGACTTCCGCGCCTGGACCCCGAAACCGGTCGCCGACGAGCCGGCCGTCTGGAGCGCGCTGAGCCGCGGCGAACTGGTCGCCGACACCGCCGCCACGCGCCGGCTCGGCATGGTGCTGGGCGCGGACTACCAGGTGGACGGCGGCCCCAGGCTCCGGCTGGCCGCCTCGGCCGGGCTCGGGCTCAAGGGCATCGACGGCATCGTCAGCGCCGAGACCGGCAAGGCGCTCGGCGTCGCCCCCGGCGTGGCCGTGCTGCTGCACGGCAAGGAGGGCAAGGTGGGCACCGCCGGGGTCGCCAAGCTCCTCGGCAAGGGGGCCCAGGTGATCGGGCTGGGCGGCAGCCGTACCCCGGAGCCGCGGGAACAGCGGGTGGCGTCGGTGGGACGGCCGGGCAGCTACCTCGACCTCTACAAGCAGGCGGCCACCCGCTGCCCCGGGCTGTCATGGACGGTGCTGGCCGCCATCGGGCAGGTCGAGAGCGGGCACGGGCGCAACAACGGGCCGTCGAGCGCGGGCGCGCTGGGGCCGATGCAGTTCATGCCCGCCACGTGGCGGGCCTACGGCGTGGACGGCGACGCCGACGGCAAGAAGGACATCTGGAGCCCGTACGACGCGGTGCCGGGCGCCGCCAACTACCTGTGCGCCAACGGCGCCGGCAAGGGCGGCGAGAAGCTGCGCAAGGCGATCTGGTTCTACAACCACTCGTGGGACTACGTGAACAAGGTCATGGGCTACGCCGAGGCCTACGCCCGCGCCTACACCTGAGGACACGTCTCCGTCGAGCACGGCACCGGCTCAGGCCCGGCCATCAGCTCGCCCACCACGCGCACGAACGCCGGGTGGGTGCCGACCGTGGCCGCCCGCGCCATCGGCAGCCCCAGTTCCCCGGCCACCTCCACGGCCTCGGTGTCGAGGTCGTAGACGACCTCCATGTGGTCGGAGACGAACCCGATCGGCGCCAGCACCACCGGGCCGTCCAGCGTGCGCAGGTGGTCGCAGACGTCCGGCTCCAGCCACGGCACCTGCGGCGGGCCGCTGCGCGACTGCCACACGAGATCCCAGTCTTGGGTACGGCCCAGCGCCTCGCCGACCAGCTCGGCGCTGCGCCGCAGCTCGCTCTCGTAGGCGCTCTTCGCGTGGGCCAGCGGGATGCTGTGGGCGGTGAAGACGAGCCTGGCGTCGGGCCGGCCGAGCTCGGCCAGCGCGTCGCGGACCCGGTCGGCCATGGCCGTCACGAACCCCGGGTGGTCGCCGTAGTGGGGCAGCTTGACCAGCTCGGGCCCGTCGGGCAGCGAGATGCGCGCGATGTCCTCGTAGTACTGGCGGCAGGAGGAGTAGCCGGCGAAGGCCGAGGTGGCGAAGACCGCCGCCCTGCGCACGCCGTCGGCGCGCATCTGGCGCACGGTGTCCTCGCCGTAGGGCGCCCAGTTGCGGTTGCCCCAGTAGACGGGCACGTCGAGCGTGGGCCGCACGGCCTCGATCAGCTCGCGGTTCTGCTGGTTGATCGGGCTGATCCCGCCGAAGTGGTAGTAGTGCTCGGCGACCTCCTTGAGCCGCTCGCGCGGCACGTCGCGGCCGCGCACGACGTTCTCCAGGAAGGGCATGACGTCGCCGGGACCTTCAGGTCCGCCGAAGGACAGGATCAGCAGTGCGTCGTAGTTTCCCACGTAGGCAAGCCTAGGGGGCGCTGAGGTAGGTTCGATCGGGTGAGCGCATTCAACGACATTCGCGACTATGTGGCTATCCCTCGGGTTCTCTCGCTCAAGCTGTCCCCGGACGGCTCGCGGCTGGTGTCGGTGGTCCAGTCGCTCAATCCGGACGGCAAATCCTTCGGCACCGCGCTCTGGGCGATCCCCGTCGACGGCGCCCCCTACCGGCTGACCCGCTCGGCCAAGGGAGAGAGCTCCGCCGACTTCACCGCCGCCGGCGACGTGCTGTTCACCTCCGCCCGCCCCGACCCGACGGTCAAGGACGGCGAGGAGGAGGTCCCGGCGCTGTGGCTGCTGCCGCGCGAGGGCGGCGAGGCCCGCCAGATCGCCGCCAGGCCCGGCGGTGTCGGCGCCTTCAAGACCGCGGGCGACGTGGTCGTCTTCTCCGCCGACGTGCTCACCGGCGAGGAGTCCACCGAGGAGGAGCGGCGCAAGGCCCGCAAGGACGCCGGCATCAGCGCGATCCTGCACGAGGGCTACCCGGTCCGCTACTGGGACCACGACCTCGGCCCCGGCGGCCCCCGGCTGTTCGCCGGCCGGCTGAGCGGCGACCGCCTGGCGGAGGTGCGCGACCTGACGCCGGACGCCGGACGCGCGCTGGTCAACGCCTCCTTCGACCTCACCCCCGACGGCGCCGCCGTGGTCAGCACCTGGACCACGTACCTGCCCGGCGGACAGCAGCGCACCGACCTGGTCGCCATCGACGTGGCCACGGGGGAGCGGCGCACCGTCGTGACCGAGGAGGGCCAGGACTTCACCGGCCCGCTGGCCGTCTCGCCCGACGGCGGCAAGATCGCCGCCGCCCGCGACCGGCACACCGCGCTCGACGTGTCGGCCCGCACCGAGCTGTGGATCGGCGACCTGGCCACCGGCGAGGGCCAGACCCACGCCCCCGACCTGTTCCCGATGGACGTGGCCTGGGCGCCCGACTCCGCGTCCGTGTACATCGTGGCCGACCACCAGGGCCGCCGCCCGGCGTTCCTGGTGCCGATCGGCGGCGCGGCCTCCCGGCTCACCCGCGACGACGACGCCTACCTCGCGCTCAACCCAGCCGCCGACGGCCGCTCCGTCTACGCGCTGCGCAGCTCCGTGTCCTTCCCCGCCGGGCCCGCCCGCATCGACCTGCCCGGCGGCCAGGTCACCGACCTGCCCTCGCCGGCCGAGCGGCCCGAGGTCAAGGGCACGCTCACCGAGATCTCCGCCACCGCCGACGACGGCGCGACCATCCGCGGCTGGCTGGTGCTGCCCGAGGGCGCCTCGGCCGACGACCCCGCGCCGTTCATGCTCTGGATCCACGGCGGCCCGGTCGCCTCCTGGAACGACTGGCAGTGGCGCTGGAACCCGTGGATCATGGCCGAGCACGGCTACGCCGTACTGCTGCCCGATCCGTGCCTTTCCACCGGTTACGGCCAGCGGATGATCGACCGCGGCTGGGGCGACTGGGGCCCGCGCACGCTCGCCGACCTCGACGCCATCGTGGACGTCGCCCTAGCCCGCCCCGACGTCGACGGCGAGCGCGCCGGCGCGATGGGCGGCTCCTACGGCGGCTACATGGCCAACTGGGTCGCCGGTCACAGCGACCGCTACAAGGCCGTCGTCACCCACGCCTCGCTGTGGAACCTCGACCAGTTCGCCGGCACCACCGACGCCGCCATGTACTGGCAGCGCGAGTTCGGCGAGCCCGGCTCCGAGCGCTACGCCAAGCTCTCCCCGCACCACGGGCTCAAGGACATCCGCACCCCGATGCTCGTCATCCACGGCGACAAGGACTACCGGGTGCCGATCGGCGAGGCCCTGCGCCTGTGGTGGGACCTGCAGCGCAGCGACGTCGAGTCGAAGTTCCTGTACTTCCCCGACGAGAACCACTGGATCCTCAAGCCCGGCAACGCCGTCGCCTGGTACGAGACCGTCCTGGCCTTCCTCGCCCAGCACGTCCTCGGCCAGGAGTGGAAGCGCCCGGACTCGCTCGCATGACGGTGACATCCAGCCCGCGCCCGGACTCGCTCTCATGACCGATTTCCTGAAGCTGGCCGAGGACATCGCCAGGGAGGCGGGCGCCATGCTGCTCGCCGAGCGGCCCACGATGTCCGCGGCGGTCGAGACCAAGTCCAGCCCCACCGACGTCGTCACGGCGCTGGACAAGGCCTCGGAGGAGCTCATCAGGGCCCGCATCCTGGCCGCCCGCCCCTACGACATGATCCTCGGCGAGGAGGGCGGCGCCACCCCCGGCTCCAGCGGCGTCCGCTGGGTCGTCGACCCCGTCGACGGCACCGTGAACTTCCTGTACGGCCTGGCCGACTGGGCCGTGTCCATCGCGGTCGAGGTGGACGGCGAGATCGTCGCCGGGGTCGTCAACGTGGTGCCGAGGGGCGAGGTGTTCACCGCCGCGCTGGGCGAGGGCGCCTGGCTGGGCGGCTCGCGGCTCGCCTGCAACCGGGACGTGCCGCTGTCCAGGGCGCTGGTCGCCACCGGGTTCGGATACTCGCCCGAGCGGCGCGCCGTCCAGGGGGAGGTGCTCGCGGCGGTGCTGCCCAGGGTGCGCGACATCCGGCGGGGCGGCTCCTGCGCCACGGACCTGTGCTCGGTGGCCGCCGGCCGCGTGGACGCCTACTACGAGCGCGGCGTCAACTACTGGGACTGGGCGGCGGCCGGGCTCGTCGCCGCCGAGTCCGGCGCCAGGATCGGCGGCCTGCGCGGCAAGGCCCCGAACACCGAGCTGACACTGTGCGCGGGCCCCGGCCTGTTCGAGGACCTGCACGGCCTGCTCGCGCCCCTTGACCCGGAGCGCGACGCCTGACGCGCACGTGAAACGGCCGGAGCCCCGCTGATGGGCTCCGGCCGTTTCGTGCTTTCGGTGGTCAGCGAGGCAACGGCACCCCGTGGTCGTCCGCCAGGCGGCGCAGGTCCTCGATCTCGGCGTTGAGGGTGTCGGCGAGGTAGTCGTCGCCGGAGCACTTGGCCTCCTTCAGGCCACGGTATGCCTGGTCGAGGCGGCGTTCGATCGTAGTGGTGAACTCGCCCATCTCACCTTCTCTCTCAGGGGGGTCGCAAAGAGCGCGCGAAAACCCGCGAGCACACGTCAGCGGGTGGTCCCGACGGCATACCCCGGACCCTCCGTTCCCGAAACATGGATTTGGCCGCGGCTTGCGGCTCGCGTGCTCACACATGCCTTACCGTGCGCTTATCGTCGTGTGCGGAGAATGTGAGCCGGGACCGGAGAGAGGTGTGCACACCGTGCGAGTGCTGGTGGTCGAAGATGAGCGGGTGCTCGCCGACGCGATCGCGACCGGGCTGCGCCGCGAGGCCATGGCCGTGGACGTGGCCTACGACGGGGGCGGAGCGCTGGAGCGTACCTCCTACATCGACTATGACGTGATCGTGCTCGACCGTGACCTTCCGGTCGTCCACGGGGACGAGGTGTGCCGCCGTCTGGTGGCGCAGCGCACCGCGTCGCGCATCCTGATGCTGACCGCCTCGGGCGACGTGGACGACAAGGTCGAAGGGCTCGGGCTGGGCGCCGACGACTATCTCGCCAAGCCGTTCGTGTTCGTGGAGCTCGTGGCGAGGGTACGGGCCCTGGGCCGGCGCTCCGCGCCGGCGCTGCCGCCGGTCCTTGAGCGGGGCGGCATCCGGCTGGACCCGGGCAAGCGGCTGGTGGAGCGCGACGGCAAGGAGGTCGTGCTCACCAAGAAGGAGTTCGCGGTGCTCGAAGAGCTGATGCGGGCCGAGGGCGCCGTCGTCTCGCAGGAAGATCTACTGGACAAGGCATGGGACGAGAACATCGACCCGTTCACCAACGTCGTGCGGGTCACCATGATGACGTTGCGCAAGAAGCTGGGAGAGCCGCAGGTGATCGAGACCGTACCCGGGGTGGGATACAAGCTGTGAGCGAACCGGCGCCGACCCACCCGATGATCAGCCCGCACTCGGAGCGGGCCGAGGGCAGGCAGATGTCCCCTCCCGGCGGGGCACCCTCGTGGGACGGTCCGCCTCCTCCCGAGTACCTCGGTTCGGCACCGCAGGGGTCCATCTGGGACCTGCCCGGCAAGGTCAGCGTCCGCTGGCGCCTCACGATCGCCTACAGCGCGATGTTCTTCGTGGCCGCCGCCGTCGTGGTGATGTCGCTGTACACGATCGCCGGCTCCACGGTCGACACGGAGTGGCCCAACCTGAACCTGCGGAACGTGGCACCCATCGAGGCGACCATCGCCGAGGCGCAGTGGCGGGCGGTGCAGGCCCAGACCAGGCAGAACATCCAGGAGGCGATGCTGCGCAGCAGCATCATGGCCCTGGTCGGCGTCGGCATCTTCGCCGTGATCATCGGCTACTTCGTGGCCGACCGGGCGCTGCGGCCGGTCAGCAAGATGACCGCCACCGCCCGCAAGCTCTCCGACGGCAACCTCAGCCACCAGCGCATCGCCCTGCAGGGCCCCGACGACGAGCTGAAGGAGATGGCCGACACCTTCGACGACATGCTCACCCGCCTCAACATCGCCTTCGACACCCAGCGGCGCTTCGTGGCCAACGCCTCCCACGAGCTGCGCACGCCGCTCACCATCAACAGGACGGTCCTGGAGATCGCCCTGGGCGACCCGGGGGCCTCGGAGGATCTGAAGGCGCTGGGCCGTACCCTCCTGGAGGTCAACGCGCGCAACGAGAAGCTCATCGAGGGGCTGCTGCTGCTCGCCAGGAGCGAACGCGAGCTGGCGGTGCGCAAGCCCCTCGACATCAAGGACGTGGCGCGGACCGCGGTGGAGCAGGTGACGCCCTTCGCCGAGGAGCACGGTGTGACAGTCACCACAGAACTGAGCCCGGCGGGCACCGTGGGGGATCCGGTGTTGCTGGAGCGGTGCGTGAGCAATCTGCTCGAGAACGCGGTCAAGTACAACCTTCCCGATAACGGAAAAGTCTGGATCCGAACGGGAATGGCGGACGGGGCCTTGGTTGTTCAGGTGGCCAACACCGGGCAGCACGTCCCGGCGTACGAGGTGAACAGCCTGTTCGAGCCGTTCAGGAGGCTCCATGCGGACCGTGTGGATTCGGCGAAGGGATCGGGACTCGGGCTTTCGATCGTCCGTGCTGTGGTGCAGGCGCACGGCGGAAACGTCGCCGCTGTTCCACGTGATGGTGGGGGACTTGTCGTGACCATTCGGCTTCCTGGTCGTTGATCCCGGCGTGTTGATCCACCGCGGGCGTCTCGTTCGCGCCGTACATGTGGTTGGATGTGCCGTCGAACACGGTGGCGCAAGACGCCAAGGCTGTGGGTTTAGCCATATTTGGCTAACCATTGCCTTCGGCGGCGCGTCATGACGTGTTGGGAGGTTCGTCGACCTCTTCTCGCGGGTATCCGATGCAAAATCTCCCGCGAGGAACGGGCACAAGACGAACGTCCCGGACGTTAGACCACGCGCGACGAGCGCGAAGACATATAGATGAGGGGGATGGAGTAAGCACAATGGCTACCGACTACGACAGCCCGCGCAAGACCGATGACGACCTGGGGGAGGACAGCCTCCAGGAACTCCAGGCGCGGCGCACGGACAAGTCGTCCGGCAGCATCGACATCGACGAGACCGATCTCGCCGAATCGCTCGAGCTGCCCGGTGCCGACCTGTCCAATGAGGAGCTCTCCCTGCGCGTGATACCGCGCCAGGCCGACGAGTTCACGTGTTCGCGTTGCTTCCTGGTGCACCACCGTAGCCAGCTGGCCTCCGAGCGGAACGGCCAGCAGGTCTGCCGGGAGTGCGCCGCCTAGTTGGGAGGCACCGTGGCAGCACCTGACAAGGAGAACGCCGAGCCCGACAGGGAAATCGGCGAGATCGTGGGCAAGCTCTCCCAACCCGGTGAGCTGGAGCCGGCCGAGCGGCGCAAGCTGCTCGGCCGACTAGCCCAATCTCTCGCGGCAGGCGCGAGGAAGGCACGCAAGAGCGGCGAGAGCCGAGGCCGATGGCTCGCCGACGTGTTCCTCAGCATCGCGCCCCGTATCCCCATCAGGGACCTGCAGACACTGTCCGAGCACCACCACGGCCTCACAGGTGAGCAACTCGCCGACGACCTGGTGCGCACCGCCCAGAAGGCCACCATGACCGTCGGCGCCATCGGCGGGGCACTGGCCGCCGCCGAGTTCGCCGCTCCACCCCTCCTTCTCTCCGCGCCGGCCCAGCTGGTCGCCGAGACGATCGTCGTGGCCGCCATCGAAGTCAAACTTCTGGCCGAGCTTCACGAGGTCTACGGCGTCCGCGTCGAGGGCACCGGCACCCAGCGTGCCGTCGCCTTCACCGCGGCCTGGGCCAGGCAGCGCGGAATCGACCCCTTCGCACCGGCCACGGTGACGCTCGCGATCGGCGCCGCCACCAAGACCGCGCTGCGCAACCGGCTGCTCAAGGTCCTGGGACGCCACCTGACCACGCTCGGGCCGTTCCTCACCGGCGCCGTCGCCGGAGGCGCGCTCAACCGGGCCGCCACCAAGCGGCTGGGCGAGGCGATCCGCAACGACCTGCGGGGCAAGCAGGCGCTGCCGACGCCCGGCAAGCGGGCCGTCGAGGCCGACTCCGCCCCCAGGCAGCTCGACCCCTGAGCCGCGATCGGACGAGCGGGGCCGCCTTCGGACGAGCGGGGCCGCCGTCAGACGAGCGGGGCCGCCGTCAGACGCGCAGGGCCGCCTTCAGACGCGCAGGCCGTCGAACGTCATCTTCAGCACCGCGTCGGCCAGTTCGTCGGCCGTGCCGCCCCTGCCGGGCTGGTACCACTCGGTGATGGAGTTCACCGTCCCGAACAACAGCCGCGTCACCAGCGCCGGGTCCAGGTCGGGCCGGATCTGGCCGTCGGCCGCCGCCTCCTTCACCAGGTGCGCGATGAACCGGTCGAACTCGCGCCGCCGGTCGAGCGCCTGCTGCTCGGTCGTGCTGTTGCCGCGCACCCGCAGCAGCAGTGTCACGTACGGCAGGCGGTCCACCAGGATGCGGACGCTCTGCCGTACCACCCATTGCAGCCGCTCGATCGCGGGGCCGTCACTGGCCCGCTCGTCGGCCACCACCTCGAACAGCCCGTCCAGCGCCCGGCCCAGCGCCCGCGCGAGGAGCTGCTCCTTGCCGGGCACGTGGTAGTAGATGGCCGACTTGGTGACGCCGAGCGCGCGGGCCAGGTCCTCCATGCTGGTCCCGTCGAAGCCGCGCTCGTTGAAGACGCCCACGGCGATGGACAGCACGGACTCGGGGTCGTGTCCGCGCTTCCGCTGACGGGATGTGGTGGCCATATGGCTAATTATCCCGTCTGTCGATGACCCGTTTGAGCTTGCCGACGGATCGCTCCAGCGTCTCCGGCTCCACGATCTCCACCTCGACGCTCACCCCGACCGTGTCCTTGACCGCCCCGCGCAGCGCGGCGGCGGCCTCCCCGCGGCCCTCGAAGCCCGGCCTGGCCTCGACCTTGACGGTCATCACGTCCAGCCGCTCCGGCCGGGTCAGGTGCACCTGGAAGTGCGGCGACAGGCCGGGCGTGCGCAGCACGATCTCCTCGATCTGGGTGGGGAAGACGTTCACGCCGCGCAGGATGATCATGTCGTCGGTGCGCCCGGTCACCTTCTCCATGCGCCGGAACGCCGGCCGCGCGGTACCGGGCAGCAGCCTGGTCAGGTCACGGGTGCGGTAGCGGATGATCGGCAGCGCCTGCTTGGTCAGCGAGGTGAAGACCAGCTCGCCCGCCTCGGCGACCTCGCCGGTGAACGGGTCGACCGTCTCCGGGTAGAAGTGGTCCTCCCAGACGTGCAGGCCGTCCTTGGTCTCCACGCACTCCTGCGCGACGCCGGGACCCATCACCTCCGACAGGCCGTAGATGTCGACCGCGTGCAGGTCGAAGCGCTCCTCGATCTCCTTGCGCATCTCCTCGGTCCAGGGCTCGGCGCCGAAGATCCCGACCTTGAGCGAACTGGCGCGCGGGTCGAGGCCCTGCGACTCGAACTCGTCGAGAAGCGCCAGCATGTACGACGGGGTCACCATGATGACCTCGGGCCGGAAGTCGTTGATGAGCTGGACCTGCCGGGGCGTCATGCCGCCGGAGACCGGCACGACCGTGCAGCCGAGCCGCTCGGCGCCGTAGTGGGCCCCGAGGCCGCCGGTGAACAGGCCGTAGCCGTAGGCGACGTGGACGATGTGGCCGGGTCGGCCGCCGGCGGCGCGGATGGAGCGGGCCATGACGCCGGACCAGGTGTCGACGTCCTGCCGTGTGTAGCCGACGACGGTGGGCTTGCCGGTGGTGCCGCTGGAGGCGTGGATCCGGACGACCTGCTCGCGGGGGACGGCGAACATGCCGAACGGGTAGGTGTCGCGCAGGTCCTGCTTGGTGGTGAAGGGGAAGTGCGCGAGGTCGGTGAGTTCTTCGCAGTCGCGGGGGTGGACGCCTTGTTCGTCGAATTTATGACGATAAAACGGGACGTTTTGGTAGGCGTGGTTGAGCGTCCACTGCAGGCGCTCCAGTTGCAACGCGGCCAGCTCGTCCCGCGAAAGCCGTTCCGCGGGATCGAGGTCCTCCGGCGCGGGCGCTCCGGCCGTGTTCATGGGACGGTCCATGGGTCGCTTCACCGCATCTCCCTGCTTCTGCCGCGGAACTCCGCGACCACCCGGCCGCCGGAACCCGTCACCGTGATGTCGTAGATTCCGCTGCGTCCGTAACGCGTGCGCTCGGCCGCGGCGGCGGTCAGCACGTCGCCCTCCCGGGCGGGGGAGACGAAGGTGATCTCCGCCCCGGCCGCGACCGTCACCGGGCCGTAGGTGTTGCACGCGCACGCGAAGGCGGTGTCGGCCAGGAGGAAGACGTATCCGCCGTGGCACAGGCCGTGCCCGTTGACCATCTCCCCGGTCACCGCCATCCGGCAGGTCGCCCGGCCCTCCGCCAGATCGAGCAGTTCGATGCCCAGCGCCTTGGAGGCCGTGTCGGCGGCGAGCATACGACGCGCGCTTTCCAACGGAAGTCTCCCTTGTCAACTGACCGAATGTTCGGTAAACACTTCACGTCCGGCGGATCCCTGTCAAGAGAGGGACAACATGTTCGAGCAGAACCGCGAGACCCTGGACCAGGCGCTCTCCGCGATCTCGGAACGGGGCTACTGGAGCGCCTATCCCGAGTCGCCGAGCCCCCGCGTCTACGGAGAGGGCGCCGCCGAGCGGGGCAAGGAAGCGTTCGAGTCGTATCTGGGCAGACCCTTCCCCACCGACCAGCCGTCCTCCGGTGACCCGGTCGGGGCGGAACGCTCGCCGTACGGGATCGAACTCGGCGTCACCTACCCGCGGCCGGACGTCGCCGCCCTGATCGCCGCCGCCAAGGCGGCGCTGCCCGCCTGGCGCGACGCCGGGCCCGAGGCGCGCGCGCTCGCCTGCGTCGAGATCGTCAACCGCGTCAACAAGCGCTCCTTCGAGATCGCCAACGCCGTGCAGCACACCAGCGGCCAGGCGTTCGTCATGGCCTTCCAGGCCGGCGGCCCGCACGCCCAGGACCGCGCGCTCGAAGCCATCGCGTACGGCTACGCCGCCATGACCGCCTCCGGCACCGCGGCGCGCTGGGAGAAGCCGGCCAAGGGCGATCCGCTGGTGATGGAGAAGAAGTTCACCGTCGTGCCGCGGGGCATCGGCCTCGTCATCGGCTGCAACACCTTCCCGACCTGGAACTCCTACCCGGGCCTGTTCGCCTCGCTCGTCACCGGCAACCCCGTCATCGTCAAGCCCCACCCGCGCGCCGTCCTGCCGCTGGCCGTCTCCGTCCAGATCGCCCGCGAGGTGCTGGCCGAGGCGGGCTTCGACCCCGCCCTCGTGCAACTGGCCGTGGAGGAGGGCGTGGGCCTGGCCACCGACCTGGCCGTCCATCCGGACGTACGCATCGTCGACTTCACCGGCTCCACCACCTACGGCGACTGGCTGGAGGCGAACGCCCGCCAGGCGCTCGTCCACACCGAGAAGGCCGGGCTCAACACCGTCGTCCTCGACTCCACCGACGCCTACAAGGGCATGCTCGGCAACCTCGCCTTCTCCCTGTCGCTGTACAGCGGCCAGATGTGCACCGCGCCGCAGAACATCCTCATCCCGGCCGCCGGCATCGACACCGACGAGGGACACAAGAGCTTCGACGAGGTCGCCGCCGGGATCGCCGCCGCAGTCGGCAAACTCCTCGGCGACGACGCCCGCGCGGTCGAGCTGACCGGGGCGCTGGCCAACCCCGACGTGCTGGCCCGCGTCGACAACGCGCCCGCGCTGGGCCAGGTGGTCCTGGAATCACGGGCGCTCAAGCACCCGACCTTCCCCGAGGCGACCGTCAGGACGCCCGTCATCGTGCGCGTGGACCCCGCCCGATCCGACGTCTACGCCAGCGAGCACTTCGGGCCCATCTCCTTCGTCATCCCGGTGGAGTCGACCGAGGCGGCGCTGAACCTGCTCGGCGAGACCGTCTCGGCGCACGGGGCGCTGACGGCGGCCGTGTACTCGACCTCGCCCGATGTGCTGGACCGGGCGGAGAAGGCGGCGTTGGAGGCCGGGGTCAACCTCTCCTGCAACCTGACCGGCGGCATCTTCGTCAACCAGTCGGCGGCCTTCAGCGACTTCCACGGCTCCGGCGCCAACCCCGCGGCGACGGCCTCCCTCACCGATCCGGGGTATGTGGCGGGCCGCTTCCACATCGTCCAATCCCGCCGCCCGGCCTGACACCCCCGTCCCTGTGCCGTGCGGTACCGAGGGGCCGGGCCGGGAGAACGGGCCACCCGGTCCGGCCCTGGGGATCGTCGCCGCGCGACCACCACCGGGCCCGTTCGCGCACCCGACCCGACCGACGCCTCTGACCGTGCCGCGAACCGTGAGGAACCCGCATGACTGACATCCACCCGGCCGCCGGGGGACGACGGTGAACACCCTGCTCGTGGAGGAAAAGCCGGACCGGCTCGTGGTACGCCTCCACCGGCCCGAGGCCCGCAACGCGATCAACGCCGAGATGGTCGGCGACCTCCACGCGGTCTGCGGCCTCCTGGAAAGCGACCCCAAACCGCTGCTGCTGACCGGCGGTGACGGGTTCTTCGCCGCCGGGGCCGACATCGCCGAACTGCTCGAACGCGGCCGTGACCAGGCGCTGCAGGGCATCAACAGCACGCTGTTCGAGCGAATCCGCCGCCTGCCGACGCCGACGGTGGCCGCGGTCGACGGTTACGCGCTGGGCGGCGGCGCCGAGCTGGCGTACGCCTGCGACATCAGGGTGGCCGGCACCCGGGCGAAGTTCGGCAACCCCGAGCCCCATCTGGGCATCATCGCCGGCGCCGGAGCGTGCTGGCGGCTGAAGGAACTGGTCGGCGAGCCGCTGGCCAAGCTGGTACTGCTGGCCGGGCACACCATCGACGCCCAGGAAGCGCTGTCGTCCCGCCTCGTCGCCTCCGTGCACGAGCAGGCGTCCCTGGAGGCCGCGGCCCACGCCCTGATCGACCGCATGGCGCAGATGTCACCCGCTGCGCTCCGTCTGACCAAGCTCGTCCTGGACGCCCCGCCTGCCGCCCACCCGGTCACCGACCACCTGGCCCAGGCCGTGCTGTTCGAGGACCCCGACAAGCACGCCCGTATGCGGAAATTTCTTGACCGGAACCGGAAGGACGGCAGATGACCGACGCACCCCACCGCCTGCGGGTGGCCGTCATCGGCGGCGGCCGGATGGGCGCCGGCATAGCCCAGGTCTTCCTAACGGCCGGAGCCGAGGTAACCGTCCAGGAACCCGAAGCCGCGGCCGCCCACGCCCGCATAGCCAAGGGCCTGGCCATAGCCGAATCCAGATCCACCCCCACCGGCCAACCTCCCAGCCCCGAGCCCGCCACCCCCGGCTCGGCCCACCCGAGGCCCGTCCCCCCTGGCTCCGTCGGCCCGGGGTCGGTCGGCCCGGGGTCGGTCGGCCCGGGGTCGGTCAGCCCTGGGGTTGTCGGCTCTGGTGGTGGCGGGGTCGTCAGGGCGGTGGAGGCGTTGGCTCGGTTGGTGATGGGGCCGGTGCCGCGTGGTGTGGATCTGGTGGTCGAGGCGGTGCCGGAGGATCCCAAGCTCAAGGTCGAGGTTCTGGCCGAGGCGGAGGCGCGGGCGGGGGAGCGGGCCGTACTGGCGAGCAATACGAGTTCGCTGTCGATCGGAGAGCTGGCGGCGGGGCTTGATCGGCCCGAGCGGCTGATCGGGCTGCACTTCTTCAATCCCGTGCCGGTGCAGAAACTGGTCGAGATCGTGGTGACGCCCGGCACTCCGGATGACGTGCTCGGGCGGGCCCAAGGGTGGGTGGAGCTGATCGGGAAGACGGGGGTGGTGGTCAACGACTCGCCGGGGTTCGCTTCCAGCCGGCTGGGGGTGCTGCTGGGGCTGGAGGCCATGCGGATGGTCGAGGAGGGCGTCGCCTCGCCCGAGGACATCGACATCGCCATGGAACTCGGTTACCGGCACCCGATGGGGCCGATCCGGCTCGGTGACCTCGTGGGGCTGGATGTGCGGCTGGCCATCGCCGAGTACCTGCACAGGAAACTCGGCGATCGGTTCGAGCCGCCCCGGATCCTGCGGGAGAAGGTCGCCGCGGGGGAGCTGGGGCGTAAGTCGGGGAAAGGGTTCTATACGTGGGAGGAGGATCGATGAGCGGGATATTTCAGGAAGTCATCGACGCGGACGAGCGCATCGAACCACGCGACGACATGCCCGACGCCTACCGCAAGACGCTGATCCGGCAGATCGCCCAGCACGCGCACTCCGAGATCATCGGCATGCAGCCGGAAGGCAGCTGGATCACCCGGGCGCCCTCGCTCAAGCGCAAGGCGATCCTGCTGGCCAAGGTTCAGGACGAGGCGGGGCACGGGCTCTACCTCTACAGCGCCGCCGAGACGCTCGGCGTCCACCGCGACGAACTGCTCGACGCCCTCCACGAGGGCCGCCAGCGCTACTCCTCGATCTTCAACTATCCGACCCCCACCTGGGCGGACATGGGCGCGATCGGGTGGCTGGTGGACGGTGCCGCCATCGTCAACCAGGTGCCGTTGTGCCGGTGCTCGTACGGGCCGTACGCGCGGGCGATGGTGCGGATCTGCAAGGAGGAGAGCTTCCACCAGCGGCAGGGCTACGAGCTCCTCCACACGCTCGCCCACGGCACGCCCGCCCAGAAGCGCATGGCCCAGGACGCGGTGGACCGCTGGTACTGGCCGTCCCTCATGATGTTCGGCCCGCCGGACACCGAGTCGACCCATTCCGCGCAGTCGATGGCCTGGAAGATCAAGCGCCACTCCAACGACGAGCTGCGGCAGCGGTTCATCGACATGCTGGTGCCGCAGGCCGAGATCCTGGGCCTCACCCTCCCCGACCCCGACCTGAGCTGGAACCCCGCGCGCGGCCACTACGACCACGGCGAGATCGACTGGGCGGAGTTCAAGCGCGTGCTGGCGGGCGACGGGCCCCTGAACGCCGAACGCATGTCCCACCGCCGCCGTGCCCACGAGGAGGGCGCCTGGGTCCGCGAAGCCGCCACCGCCTACGCGACCCGTCCCCGCTCCCACCCATCCACCCCTGGGGCGGCGGATTCCAGCCCGCCGGCCCGCGAGGCACCGGGCTCCGAGGGGCCGGCCCCCGGGATGTCAGCCCCCGGGTCGTCGGACCACGGAGTGTCAGGCCTGGGGGTGTCAGACCGTGGATCGGCGCGACGCGGGGCGCCGGGGGATGGGACGGCGGGGCCCGGGGCGGTGCCGGGGGAGAGCGGTTCCGGGGTTGGGGAGGTGGGCTGATGTTGTGGGAGGTGTTCGTGCGGCCCAAGCGTGGGTTGTCGCATGTGCACGCCGGGAGCCTGCATGCCGAGGACGCCGAGCTGGCGTTGCGGCATGCCCGGGATCTGTACACCCGCCGCCAGGAGGGCGTGAGCATCTGGGTCGTCCCGGCCGCCGAGATCACCGCCTCGTCGCCGGATGAGAAGGACGCGTTCTTCGACCCGGCGGGGGACAAGCCGTACCGGCATCCGACCTTCTACGACCTGCCCGAGGGGGTGAAGCACCTGTGAACTCCCTGGAGATCGGTGACGACTGCCTCGTGCTGTCGCAGCGGCTGGCCGAGTGGGTGACGCGGGCGCCCACCCTTGAGGAGGACGTCGCTCTGGCCAACCTCTCGCTCGACCTTCTCGGGCAGGCCCGCTCCTTGTTGTCGCGGGTCGGGGACGAGGACGAGCTGGCGTATCTGCGCGGGCCCGGGGAGTTCCGCAACTGTCTGCTCGTGGAGCAGCCCAACGGGGACTTCGCGCACACGGTGGTGCGGCACCTGCTGTACGCGAGCTTCCTGTTCGAGGTGTACGGCGCGCATCCCGAGGACGGGGTGGCCGCCAAGGGCGTCAAGGAGATCGCCTACCACCGCGACTACGCCGCCCTCTGGACCAGGCGCCTCGGCCTGGGCACCGACGAGAGCCACCGCCGCATGACGGCCGCTCTGGACGCGCTCTGGCCGTACACGGGGGAGCTGTTCGCCCAAGAAGACGCCCAAGACTCCCGTGACGCCGGAGCGGACACTGTGCTCAGGGAGCCCTGGGCGGAGTATGTGGGGGCGGTGCTGGGGGAGGCGGGGCTGGCCGTGCCGGAGGGCGCCGGGCAGCGGTACGGCGGGCGCAGAGGCGAGCACAGCGAGCATCTGAGCGCCCTCCTCGCCGAGATGCAGGCCCTGCACCGCGAGCACCAGGGCGCCACATGGTGACGCTCGCGCAGGCCAGAGCGGTGGTCGCGGCGGTGCCGGATCCTGAGCTGCCCGTGCTCACCCTCGGCGATCTGGGCATCGTCAGGGAGGTCAGGCAGGGGGCGGACGGAGGGTTCGAGGTGGTGGTGACGCCCACGTACTCCGGGTGCCCGGCCATGGACGCCATCCGCGAGGACATCGGGCGGGCGTTGCCCGGCGCGGTGGTCACGACGGTGCTGTCGCCGCCCTGGAGCACGGACTGGATCACCGACGAGGGCAGGGAGAAGCTGCGCGAGCACGGGATCTCGCCGCCGGGCCGCCCGGGCGCCCGGGGGGCGGTCGCGCTGGAGCTGAGCGCGCGGTGCCCCCGGTGCGGGTCGCCGGAGACCCGCCTGGTCAGCCGGTACGGCTCGACCGCGTGCAAGGCGCTCTACACGTGCCGCGTGTGTCTGGAGCCGTTCGACCATTTCAAGGAGATCTGACGTGAGCCGCTTCCGGCCACTCACGGTCGCGGCCGTGGAACGCCTGACCGACGACGCGGTGGCGGTGACGTTCGAGGAGCGACTGCCGTTCGTGCAGGGGCAGCATCTCACCGTGCGCGTCTTCCTCGACGGCCTTGAGGTACGGCGCAGCTACTCCATCTGCTCCCCGGCGGGCGGCCCTCTCAGGATCGGGGTCAAGCGGCTCCCGGGTGGTGCGTTCTCCGAGTGGGCCAACTCCATGCTCAAGCCGGGAGACGTGGTGGAGGCAATGCCGCCACTCGGCCGGTTCACCACCCCGCTGTATCCGGAAAAATCGCGGCATCATCTGGCCATCGCCGCCGGATCCGGCATCACCCCCGTCATCTCCCTGCTGACGACCACGCTGGAGGTCGAGCCGCTCAGCCGCTTCACCCTCGTCTACGGCAACAGAACCGCCAGAGAGGTCATGTTCGCCGAGGAACTGGCCGACCTGAAGGACGTCTACGGCAGCCGCCTCAACCTCCTCCACGTCCTCAGCCAGGAGCCCCAGGAGGCGCCGATCGCCAGCGGCCGCATCGACGCGGACAAGATGCGCACCCTGCTGCCCCTGCTCGGCGAGGCCGACGAGTACTACCTGTGCGGCCCGATCGGCCTGGTCGAGACGGTCAGGGGGATGCTGGGGGGCGGACGGGTCCATTACGAGCTGTTCTACGCGGGGGAGCCGGTCGCGAGGGCGCATGCCGTACCGGATGGGGCGGTTTTCGACTTCACGCTCGACGGCCGCACCACGCGCGTGAACCTGCGCGACGACGAGAGCCTGCTCGGCGCCGCGCTGAGGGTGCGCGCGGACGCGCCCTACGCCTGCAGGGGCGGCGTCTGCGGCACCTGCCGCGTCCGGGTGAGCAGGGGTGAGGTCGCGATGGACCAGAACTACGCGCTGGAGCCCGGAGAACTGGCGGCCGGCTACAGGCTGGCCTGCCAGAGCCACCCCGTCACCGAGCACGTCACAGCGGACTTCGACGCCTGAGAACGCCTGAAAACGCCTGAGAGCGCCTGTTGTGAAGGAGCGGAAGAAGATGGCCAAGCCGTTCGCCTCATCCGAGGATCTGGGCGAGAAGCGGCAGACGCTGCACGTCCTGGCCGAGGGCGTCTACGCGCTCACCGCCGAGGGCGACCCCAACGTGGGCGCGGTCGAGGGCGAGGACTTCGTGGTGTGCTTCGAGGCGCTGGCCACCCCGGTCGCCGCCCGCGAGTGGCTGGCGAAGCTGCGTGAGCACACGGACAAACCGGTGCGCTACCTGGTCCTGTCCCACTACCACGCCGTGCGGGTCCTGGGGGCCTCGGCGTTCGGCGCGGACGTGATCGTGGCGCACGAGAAGACCCGCGAGCTCATCGCCGAGCGCGGCGAGCAGGACTGGGCCAGCGAGTACGGCAGGATGCCCCGCCTGTTCAAGGAACCCGCCTCGATCCCCGGCCTGACCTGGCCCACCGCCACGTTCAGCGACCGCTTCACCATCGAGCTCGGCGGTGACAGGGGCGAGCTGGTCCTGGCGTACTGCGGGCGCGGCCACACCGAGGGCGACCTGGTGATGTGGCTGCCGAAGCACCGGATCATGTTCGCCGGAGACCTCGTGGAGTCGCAGGCCGCCCTGTACACCGGCGACGCCTTCCACCGCGACTGGGCGTCGGGCACGCTCGACCGGGTGGCGGAGTTCGGCGCCGGGACGCTGGTCGGCGGCAGGGGCGCGGTGGCGACGGGCAAGGACGGGGTCGAGGCGGCCATCGCCCAGACGCGCGAGTTCCTGGACGTGATGATCAGGGAGGTGGGCGGCAGCCGTACGCTCAAGGAGGCGTTCGAACGCACCCACGCGGCGCTCGCGCCCCGCTACGGACGCTGGCCGATCTTCGAGCACTGCCTGCCGTTCGACGTCTCGCGGCTGTGGGACGAGCTGCACGGGATCGAGCGCCCGGTCATCTGGACCGCCGAGAGGGACAGGGACGTATGGGCGGCCCTGCAGTCATAGTGGTCGGCGCGGGCCCGGTCGGCCAGACGGCGGCGCTGCTGCTGGCCCGCTGGGGGCTGCCGGTGCTGGTCCTGGACCGCAGGCCGGCGCGTGACCTGGAGGGCTCGCGTTCGATCTGCCAGCAGCGCGACGTGCTCGACCTCTGGTCGTGGCTGGGCGTGCCGCAGGTGGCCGAGGAGGGCCTGACGTGGACCACCGCGCGCACCTACTACCGCGACCGCGAGCTGTTCTCGTGGAGCTTCGGCGCGCAGGGCCCGCTGCCGCCGTTCGTCAACATCTCGCAGGCCCGCACGGAGGAACTGCTCGACGCGGCCATCGCCGCCGAGCCGCTCATCGAGGTGCGCTGGGACCACGAGGTGACCGGCCTGGAGCAGGACGGCGAGGGGGTGACGGTCCGCTGCGGCGATCGGGTGACGCGCGCGCCCTACGTGCTGGCCTGCGCGGGCGCCCGCGCCCACGGGGTACGGCAGGCGCTCGGCGTCACCTTCGACGGGCACTCCTTCGACGACCGGTTCCTCATCTGCGACATCCGGGCCGACCTGCCGGGCTGGGAGCAGGAGCGCCGCTTCTACTTCGACCCGGAGTGGAACCCCGGCCGCCAGGTCCTCATCCACCCGTGTCCCGGCTCGACGTATCGGATCGACTGGCAGGTCCCGCCCGGCTACCTCGCAACATCAGATGATATTTCGCGAAAAATCAGGCAAATCATCGGCGACCGGCCGTATGAGCTCGTCTGGCAGTCGGTCTACCGCTTCCACTCCCGGATCGCCTCCCGGATGCGCGTGGGACGGGTCCTGCTGGCCGGGGACTGCGCCCACCTCGTGGCCCCCTTCGGCGCCCGCGGGCTCAACTCCGGCGTGCCCGACGCCGAGAACGCCGCCTGGAAGCTGGCCGCCGTCCTGCGTGGCTGGGCCCCGGAGGAACTGCTGGAGACCTACCACGACGAACGGCACGCCGCCGCCCGGGAGAACCTGGAGGTCACCACGGCCACCATGCGCTTCCTGGTGCCCACGGACGAGGCCGGGCGGGCGCACCGGCGCGACGTGCTGGAGCGGGGCGCGATCGAGGAGGTCGACTCCGGGCGCTTCGCCGAGCCGTACTGGTACGTCGACTCCCCGCTCACCACGCCGGGCCGTCCCTTCGCCGGGCGCCCGCCCAAGGGACAGAGCCCGGCTCCGGCGCCCGGGGTGATCCTTCCGGACTGTCCCGTGCCGGGGGGACGGCTGCGCGAGATGTGCAGGAGCGGTTTCCTGCTACTCCTGGGTGAAATGTGCGATTCGGGTTTGTTTGCCCAGATCCCGGGGAAGGTGACTACGGCGCCGCTCGCCGTTCGCGAGCTCGCGGAGATCGATGGGACCGGAGCCCTGGCCGAGACTCTCGGTGCGGCGCCGGATGAGGTATGGCTCGTCAGGCCCGACGCCCACATCGCCGCGATGATCCCCCATGCGGGGACCGAAGAGGTGGCGGCCGCCGTGAGCCGTGCCTTGCGGCTTGCGTACAGTGAGTCGTAGGAGGGAATCCTTGGTGACCAGCCGTAGCTCGTTCCTGATCGTGGCGAACCGCCTGCCGGTGGACCGCACGGTAGGGCCTGACGGAACGGCATCGTGGCGTCGAAGCCCTGGAGGACTGGTCACCGCCATCGCCCCGGTCATGCAGCGCCGCAAAGGCGCCTGGCTCGGCTGGCACGGCGCCGCCGACGAGCTCCTGGAGCCGTTCGAGAACGACGGCATGGACCTCATCCCGGTCCCGCTGACCTCGGAAGAGGTCGAGCTCTACTACGAGGGCTTCTCCAACTCGACGCTCTGGCCGCTCTACCACGACGTGGTCGCGCCGCCGGTGTTCGAACGCGAGATGTGGGAGTCCTACCGCACCGTCAACGAGCGCTTCGCACAGGCCGCCGCCGAGGTCGCCGATCAGGGCGCGGTGGTGTGGGTGCAGGACTACCAGCTGCAGCTCGTTCCCGCCATGCTCCGCAAGATGCGGCCGGACCTGCGCATCGGGTTCTTCCTGCACATCCCGTTCCCGCCCGTCGAGCTGTTCTGGCGGCTGCCGTGGCGGCGCGAGCTGGTCGAAGGGCTGCTCGGGGCGGACCTGGTCGGCTTCCAGCTGCCCGGCGGGGCGGCCAACTTCCGGATGCTGTGCCGGCGGCTGCTCGGCCTGCCGTACAAGAGCAACGAGATCTTCCTGGAGGACCGGGTCGTCACCACCCAGGCCTTCCCGATCTCCGTCGACTTCTCCGAGCTGGACACGCTCGTGCGCGAGCCGCACATCATGCACCGGGCCAAGGAGATCCGGGTCGAGCTCGGCGACCCCGAGCACGTGCTGCTCGGCGTCGACCGGCTCGACTACACCAAGGGCATCGGGCAGCGGCTCGAAGCCTTCGGGGAACTGCTGCGCGATGAGAGCCTGGCTCCGGGCGAGGCGGTGTTCGTGCAGATCGCGACGCCCAGCAGGGAGCGGGTCGAGGAGTACCGGCGGCTGCGCGACGACATCGAGCTGCAGGTCGGCCGGATCAACGGCGAGTACTCGGTGCTGGGGGCCCAGCCGGTCCAGTACTTCCACCAGTCCTATGACCGGGAGGAGCTGGCGGCGCTCTACCTGGCCGCCGACATCATGGTCGTGACGCCGCTGCGCGACGGGATGAACCTCGTGGCCAAGGAGTACGTCTCCTGCCACCACGATCTGCAGGGCGCGCTGGTGCTGAGCGAGTTCGCCGGGGCCGCCGCCGAGCTGCGCTCGGCGTACCTGGTCAATCCGTACGACGTGGAGGGACTCAAACGGGAGATGATGGCCGCCATGAACGCCTCGCCGCACGAGCTGGCCCGGCGCATGCGCACGATGCGGCGCCGGGTGGCCACCTACGACGTCGACCGCTGGGCCAGCGAGTTTCTCACGGCTTTGGAGTCTTGAGCGCCTTCCAGGCGTCGTAGCGCTTCTTCGCGGTCTTGTTGACCACGATCTGCGCCACCGACATGCCGACGCCCATCACGACCGCGTAGCCGATGGCCTCACCCATGCTGACCTCGGGGGACTCCGAGTCGATCGGGGGCTCCTTGCCCGTCGCCTTGACCCAGACGATCCCGAGCAGCTTCCTGGCCGCCCACGCCGTCACCAGACCCACCAGACCGCCGATCACCCGCCACGCGACATCCGGCTTGTCGTCCGCCATCCTGATCACTCCTTCGCCTATGTAACGAACACTAGTCTCTAGCTTCTGCGAGCCGTGCGAAGCCGTACCATAAGGAGGCATGACTCAACAGCGACTACGCCATGCCGCCATGCCGGAGAAACCGACTCTCGACGGCCTGGAGCAGGTATGGGTAGCCCGCTGGGAGGACGAAGGCGTCTACCGCTTCGACCGTACCCGTGAGCGGCCCGAGATCTTCTCGATCGACACCCCGCCGCCCACCGTCTCCGGCTCGCTGCACGTCGGCCACGTCTTCTCCTACACCCACACCGACATCATGGCCCGCTACAAGCGGATGGCGGGCTACGAGGTCTTCTACCCGATCGGCTGGGACGACAACGGCCTGCCCACCGAGCGCCGGGTGCAGAACGTCTACGGCGTGCGCGGCGACGCCTCCCTGCCCTACGACCCGGAGTTCGCTCCACCGGACAAGCCGGGCAAGCGGGAGATCCCCATCTCGCGGCGCAACTTCGTCGAGCTGTGCCACCAGCTGACCGCCGTCGACGAGCGGGCCTTCGAGGAGGTCTGGCGGCGCGTCGGCCTGTCGGTCGACTGGTCGCTGCTCTACACCACGATCGGCGACGACTCCCGCGCGGTGTCGCAGCGCGCCTTCCTGCGCAACCTCGCGCGCGGCGAGGCCTACCTCGCCGAGGCGCCGACGCTCTGGGACGTCACCTTCCGCACCGCCGTCGCGCAGGCGGAGCTGGAGGACCGCGAGTGGCCGGGCGCCTTCCACCGGATCTCCTTCTACGGCGACCAGGGGCCGGTCTTCATCGAGACCACCCGGCCCGAGCTCATCCCCGCCTGCGTGGCGCTGGTGGCCCATCCCGACGACGAGCGCTACAAGCCGCTGTTCGGCACGAGCGTGCTCACGCCGCTGTTCGGCGTCGAGGTGCCGATCCTGGCCCACCGCCTGGCCGAGATGGACAAGGGCTCCGGCATCGCGATGATCTGCACCTTCGGCGACGTCACCGACGTCACCTGGTGGCGCGAGCTGGGGCTGGCCACGCGTTCGGTCATCGGCTGGGACGGGCGCCTGCTGCCCGAGCCGCCGGAGGGCGTGGACGGCGAGCCGTACAAGGAACTGGCCGGCAAGACCGTCCACAGCGCCCGCGAGCGGATCGTGGAGATGCTGCGCGAGTCCGGCGACCTCGACGGCGAGCCCAAGGCCGTCCAGCGCACGGTGAAGTTCTACGAGCGCGGCGACAAGCCGCTGGAGATCGTCACCACCCGCCAGTGGTACATCCGCAACGGCGGGCGCGACCAGGCGCTGCGCGAGCGGCTGCTGGAGCGCGGGCGGGAGCTGAAGTGGCATCCGCCGCACATGCGGGTGCGCTACGACAACTGGGTCGAAGGGCTCAACGGCGACTGGCTCATCTCCAGGCAGCGCTTCTTCGGTGTGCCCTTCCCCGTCTGGTACAAGCTCGACGGCTCGGGCAACCGGCTGCACGACGAGCCGATCCTGCCGCCGGAGGAGATGCTGCCGGTCGACCCGTCCTCCGACGTGCCCCCCGGCTACAGCGAGGACCAGCGCGGCGTGCCCGGCGGCTTCGCCGGCGACACCGACGTCATGGACACCTGGGCCACGTCCTCGCTGACGCCGCAGATCGCCGGCCGCTGGAAGACCGACGACGACCTCTTCCGCCGGGTCTTCCCCATGGACCTGCGCTCACAGTCGCACGAGATCATCCGCACCTGGCTGTTCGCCTCGGTGACCCGCTCGCACCTGGAGTTCGGCAGCCTGCCGTGGAGCGACGCGGCGGTGTCGGGCTGGATCCTCGACCCCGACCGCAAGAAGATGTCCAAGTCCAAGGGGAACGTCGTCACCCCGATGGCGCTGCTGGAGCAGTACGGCTCCGACGCCGTGCGCTACTGGGCCGCCAACGGCCGCTACGGAGTGGACACCGCCTTCGACCCCGGCCAGCTCAAGGTCGGACGCAGGCTGGCCATCAAGATCCTCAACGCCTCCAAGTTCGTGCTCGGCTTCGGCGACGTCGGCGGCGAGGTGACCCAGGCGCTCGACCTGTCCATGCTGGCCGCGCTGGACGAGGCCGTCGGCGAGGCGGGCCGGGCCTTCGAGTCCTACGACCACACCAGGGCCCTCGAGGTCGCCGAGCGGTTCTTCTGGTCGTTCTGCGACGACTATCTGGAGCTCGTCAAGGCGCGGGCGTACGAGGGGGACGCCTCGGCGATCGTGGCGCTGCGGCGGGCGCTGGAGACGCAGCTGCGGCTGTTCGCGCCGTTCCTGCCCTTCGTCACCGAAGAGGTCTGGTCGTGGTGGCGCGAGGGCTCGGTCCACCGCGCCGCGTGGCCGCAGGCCGCCCCGGGCGCGGGCGACCCCGCCGTGCTGACCGTGGCCTCGGAGATCCTGCGCCGGGTGCGCAAGGCCAAGTCCGAGGCCAAGCAGTCGATGCGGGCCGAGGTGTCCAGGCTGACCGTCACCGGCCCCGAGGTGGCGCTGGTACGGCTGGCCCAGGACGACCTCTGCGGCGCGGGCAACGTCGAGGAGTTCGTCCTGGAACCGGGAGAGTCGCTCACCGTCGAGGTGGAGCTCGGCTAGTAGTCGCACACCCCCGCCGGGAAGACCGCGTCCAGCCGGGCGCGCTCGGCGGGGTCCGGCTGCCACGTGCCGTACAGGCCGCGGGCGATCGCCTTGGCGACCGGCTGCAGCCGGCACTTGAAGACCCCGCCCTCGATCGGGCCGCCCGCCACGATCCGGCTCGTCGAGTACAGCGGGAACGCCTTCGTGCAGGCGCCCGGCTCGCGGCGGTCGAGGATGCCGTTCCACACGCCGCGACCGGCCGCGATCTGCGTGCCGTCGGTGGCGAAGCAGCGGTCCACCGCCAGCGGCGGCTTGTTGCCCGGCACCCCGCGCCACGGGCGCTCGCGGATGTTGGCCATCCACGCGTCGATGACCTCGAGCGCCTGCGGCGTCTGGTCGAAGCGCGGCCCGTCCGGCCGGGCGTCGGTGAACCAGATCACCTGGTTGCCGGCGTCGCCGTCATGGTCGAGCATCCGCTGCCGCGAGGCGAACGACTGGTGGCTGTTGTGCATGTCGAGCTGGTCTTCCAGGTAGTGGCGCCAGTCGATGACCGGGATGTCGATGTCGCCCCTGAAGACCAGGCCGCTGCGCTCGACGTTGCGGATCGCGACCGGATCGCCGGTCCTGCGGCCGGGGGCGATGTTGCGGGCGCTCCACGGGTCCCAGTCGGCCGGGCAGGCGGCCGGGACGAACGGGCAGCCCTCCTGGACCATGTCGCGCGACTCCTTCCACGAGCCCGCCTTCTCGTTGACGTCCAGGAACTCCTCGGGGGTGATGACGCCGTCGCGCAGGGCCTTCAGGCCGTACTGCACGCCGACGTTGTCCCAGGGGGAGCGGGCGTAGCCGTCGGGGCCGACGCCGTAGACGTTCCTGAGGTCTTCCCAGTGGGTCCAGTGGACGGTGTCTTTGACGCCCGGCGGGTCCATCTTGGCCCACTCGGGGTCGTTGTCGTCGGTCCACTTCGGGTTCATGGCCAGCGGGGTCAGTCCGCGCCAGCCGATCACGCACTCGCTGGCGCCCGGCTGCCTCGTGTACGGATTGGCGACGGTGTCGCTGGCGTTCAGGCCGATCAGGGCGGTCCTGGAGTTCCAGTTCGCCCAGCGCGGGGAGGCGTCCATGTAGCGTTCGAGCAGCTCGCAGTCGCCGATGTGGATGGTCTGGGTGACCATGTCGGGATAGGAGTACTGGGGGATGGCGGCGTCGATGATCCGGTCGCCGTGGTTCTGGGCGTAGACGTACTGCTGGATGGCGCCGCCAGAACCGCCCACGCCCACGGTGTAGAGCGGCCTGCCGTACAGCTCGATGAAGCGCTCCTTGACCATCAGCGCGGTCTCGCCGCCGACGATCAGGTTGTAGTGGGTCGAGGTACGCGTGCCGGAGGAGTGCAGGATCGCGTAGCCCAGGCCCAGGCCGTGCGGGTCGAGGGCGCTGCCGCCGAGCGTGCCCTGGTCGCGGCCGATCGCGACGCCGCCGTCGAAGCGGTACATGGCCCGCTGGTTCCAGCCGCCCTCCACGACCGCGATCGAGTAGAGGAAGCGGTTGATGACGCCGCGCTCGCGCTTGACCACGAAGTCGACGGTGCGGCCGTCGAGCAGCTTCGTCGTGGACATGTCGGCCGGGCGCCCGGCGGGCATCGGCTTCCACTGGCCGCCGGTCGAGCGGTAGATCCGGTCGGTGACCGACGGGGCGAAGCAGTCCTTGCTCCAGCCGCCCTCGACCCGGTAGCCCTGCCGGGCCTGGTTGTCGGCCACGGGCGGGCCGAGGCCGGTGCGCTCGGTCTTGCAGACGAACGGGTACTGCTGCGGGCCCGAGAAGATCGGTCCCGAGATCGGGTGGTTGCGCAGCCGCAGCACGTCCCGGTACGGCCGCGCCGTCGCGGTGACCAGGTTCTCGCCCGAGCGCAGGCCGGTCACCAGACCGGTCGCGGTTCTGCCGCCCGGGTCGGGGGCGAAGGCCGGGGTCACGTCCTCGCCGTTGCGCAGCACTTTCAGCCGCGGGGCGAGGCGCACCCTCAGCAGGGCGTCGCCGCCGCTCACCTGGTCAGCGCGGCTGGAGAGCACCTCCAGCGCGAGGCCGCCGTTCGCGTGGGCGGGTAAGGCGGTGATACCGGACAGCGCCATGAGGAGCGCCACTAAGATCGGGACAGCCTTCATGCGTCGAACGTGACATGGGCCGCTGACCTTGCACAGGCCCGAATATGTGCGCGCATCTGTCGGTGGGACGTGCCAGTCTTGAACACGTGTTCTCCGACCGACTGACGAAACTCGTGCCGCCCTTCCTGGCCCGGATGGCGGCGTGGAGTGCCTGCCTGATCCTCGTCGGCGTGGTCGTCTACGTCTTCGCGCAGGTCATCGCCCGGCTGAGCTTCGTGGCGCTGCCGGTGGCGATCGCGCTGCTGCTGGCCGCTCTGCTCTATCCGCTGACGCGCTTCTTCCGTAAGGGCGGGCTGCGCCCGATCTACGCCACCTGGCTGACGATGCTGGTGGCGCTGGCCATCCTGGGCGGCACCGGATGGCTGGTGGGCACGCGGGCCAGCGAGGAGTTCCCGCAGCTCGCCAAGCAGATCACCGCGACGATCAACAACGTGCGCGACTGGATGCTGGTGGGGCCGCTGCACCTCAGTGAAGCCGAGCTCAGCAAGTGGACCGGGCAGATCACGAGCTGGATCACCCAGCAGCAGGCGGCGCTGACCAGCACCGCGCTGGCCGCCGGTCAGGTCTTCGTGGAGATCCTGGCCTCGATCGTGCTGCTGCTGTTCGTCACCTTCTTCCTGCTCAAGGACGGCGACCGGATCTGGGGCTGGTTCCTGAAGGGGTTCGGCAGCATGGCGCCGCGGGTCGACAGGGCCGGCACCGCCGCGTGGGTCACGATCTCCCACTACGTCCAGGGCACGGTCGCGGTCGCCGCGGTGCACGGCGTGATCATGGGCATCGTGCTGGCCGGGCTGGGGGTGCCGCTCTGGGCGGCGCTGGCCGTACTGATCTTCCTGGCCAGCTTCATCCCCATCGTCGGCATCTTCTTCGCCGGCACCGTGGCCACGCTGGTCACGCTCGGGTCGGTCGAGCCGTGGAAGGCGCTGGTCTTCCTCATCGTGCTCATCGTCGAGCAGCAGCTGGAGAACCACGTGCTGCAGCCCTTGATCGTCGGGCGGGCGCTCAACTTCCACCCGCTGGCGATCATCCTGGTGCTGGCGGTCGGCGGCATCATGGGCGGCATCGCGGGCGCCGTGGTGGCGGTCCCTGTGGCCGCCGTCATCTACCGGGCGCTGCCCGAGCTGCGCCACGATCCGCCGCAGGAGCTCCCGCCCGCGGAGCCGTCCACACCACAGGCACCCGCGAAGCCCGCGCCCCAGGGGCCCGGTGAGTCCGCGCCCGCGAAGCCCGGTGCGCCCGCGCCGGAAGCGGCCGCCGAGGACGTGGCGGTCTCCGGCAAGGAGTAACCTCGTCACCCGTGACACGTTCCTCCCTGACCACGCCTCCCGAGGGCGCGGACCAGCCGAAGGCGCACCTCAACGCGCCCCCGCCGGGTTCGGCGCTCGGCTCCCACTACAGCCGGTGCTTCGGCTGCGGCGCCGACCACCCGACCGGCCTCCACCTCGCCGCCCGCACGCCCGACGGGGCCACGGTCGAGGCGGAGTTCACCGTCGGCACGGCCCACCAGGGAGCGCCGGGGCTGGCGCACGGCGGCGTGCTCGCCGCGGCGATGGACGAAGTCATCGGAATGTCCATCTGGCTGTTCCACAAGCCGTATGTCACGGCCCGCCTGGAGACCGACTACCTCCTCCCGGTTCCCGTGGGCACGACACTCCACCTGCGTGCCTGGTGCACCGGTATGGCGGGGCGGAAGGCGTACCTTGAGGCTGAGGGGCGCGTCGGCGCCCCCGACGGCCCGGTCGCCGTCCGCGCCGCGGCGCTGTTCGTAGAAGTGAACATGGAGCACTTCGCGCAGCACGGCGACGCCGAGGCCATGGCGGCCGAACATCACGAGTACGAGGTGAACCCGTGAGCGGGAGTGAGTCCGACGCAGTGGGCGGAGCGGACGGGAGGCGTGCGAGCCTCGCGCGCCCGACGGACACAGAGGTCCTGATCCAGCGGCTCGACCGCGAGCTGCCGCCGCCGTCCTATGCCCATCCGGGCGACGCCGGCGCCGACCTCTACGCCGCCGAGGACGTCGAACTGCTGCCCGGCGAGCGCGCGATGGTCGGCACCGGCCTGGCGATCGCGCTGCCCGACGGCTACGCCGCGTTCGTGCACCCACGGTCGGGCCTGGCCGCCAAGCACGGCGTGACCCTCGTCAACGCCCCCGGCACCGTCGATGCCGGATACCGTGGCGAGATCAAGGTGACGCTGATCAACACCGACACCAAGAACGCCTTCCGCCTGCGCCGCGGCGACCGGGTCGCCCAGCTGGTCATCCAGCGTGTGGAGCGCGCCGCCTTCGCCGAGGTCGAGCGCCTGCCCGGATCGGCACGCGGCAACGGCGGCTTTGGTTCTACCGGACGTTAAGGAGTGAGGAACGTGTTCCGACGCAAGCGTCGCGAGCAGGAGCCGGCCGCCGAGGAATCGGCGGCACGCGAGCCTGGACGCGAGTCGGGTCCCTGGGACGCCGACGAGACGCACCCGGAGTCAGACCGGATCGACCTGGGCGGCCTGCGGGTCCCGCACCACCCGGCGTTCGACATCCGCCTGGCCGCGATGGGCGACCAGCACGTCAGCGTGATCGCCCTCTACGAGGAGAGCACGCTGCAGGTCCAGGCGATGGCCGCGCCCAAGTCCTCCGGCCTGTGGGACGAGGTACGCACCAAGATCACCAGCACCGCGAGCGGCCTGTCCGTGAGCGAGGGCCCGCTGGGTCCCGAGCTGAGGGGCGAGGTCGAGTCCGACGGCGAACGCCGCCAGATCCGCTACCTCGGCGTCGACGGCCCGCGCTGGCTCCTGCTGGCCATCATCAGCGGCCGCGCCGCCCTCGACGAGAAGGTCGCGGAGGAGTTTCTCGACTTCGTCAGGGACATCGTCGTGGTGCGCGGCAGCGACCCGATGGCCAGGGAAGAGGCGATCCCGCTGCGCCGTCCCAACGAGAACACCCCCGAGCAGGACGCGTCCGACCCCGGGCTCAACCCCTTCCAGCGAGGACCCGAAATCAGTGAGATTCGCTGACGCCTCTCATCACATAAGCTGAGTCATCATGACGAGTACGGCAGAGCCCCACAAACGCGGGGGATTGCGCGGCTTCTTCAGCCGGCTTGCCTCCCCGCAGTCCGAGATCGAAGCTCAGGAGCTGCGGGAGGACGCCGACCAGGCCGGCGCCACTCCCATCGTCAGGTGCGGCGGCCGACGCCGCTTCTGCGTAGCCGGTACGCTACGTACCGTGACGCTGCGTCCCCGGGGTGGGGCGCCCGCGCTGGAGGCCGAGCTCTACGACGGGTCCGACGTGATCGACCTCGTCTGGCTCGGCCGCCGCAGGATCGCGGGCATCGAACCCGGTCGCATCGTCAAGGCCGAGGGCCTGGTCAGCATGCAGGACGGGCGCAAGGTGATGTTCAATCCACGATACGAACTGCGTCCAGGGAGCTGATCAGGTGAGCGCCGAGGCCGAGGAAGTCGCCCACGACACCGTCGAGGCGGCGGTGCGCGCCCAGCTCAGCAAGGCACTGGGCGGCGTGCGTGGCATGATCGAGGCCGCGGTGCCCACGATCGCCTTCACCGTCACGTGGATCACCACGGAGCAGCTGAAGACCTCGCTCATCGTCAGCATCGCGCTGGCGGTGCTGCTGCTCCTGGCGCGCCTCGTGCAGCGCTCCACGCCGCAGTTCGTGATCAACAGCCTCATCGGCATCGCCATCGGCGCCTTCTTCGCCAGCCGATCGGGTGACGCGAAGGCGTACTTCCTGCCCGGAATCCTCTGGAACGCCGGCTACTCGGTGGCGATGCTCATCTCGATCATCACCCGCTGGCCGGTCGTGGGCTTCCTCATCGGCTCGGTCACCGGCGACCCGACGGCGTGGCACAAGGACCCGGGGATCGTGCGGTTGTGCACGCGGCTGACGTGGCTGCTGATGCTGCCGTGCGTGGTGCGGGTGGCGGTGCAGCTGCCGGTCTACCTGTACGGAGGCGACGAGGCGGTGGCGGCGCTGGGCATCACGAAGATCCTGATGGGCTGGCCGCTCCAAGTCGCCGCCCTCGGCGCCATGCTCTGGCTCCTGGGCCGCGGCCGCACGCCCATCAAGCCGTCGGTGGCGTGATTCTCTTCTTCTGATGGCTGCGTGCGGCCAGGGGGTTATGTTTCGGTTCTTTCCGGCCCTTTTTCCGTTACGGCCGGCTGCAGCCACCCCCACCCGCCGCACAGGGCCGGGCCCCGTCCAGGGGAACGGCCGTCCAGCGTGCATGGTCGGCCGCCGCCACGACCGCGCCGCCGGCCGTCTGACGCTGCCTTCGGCTACCCCACGTGCCTTTCAGCGGTAGCCGGGTTCGGGGCGGGCGTTATGGTGGCCCGCCCCGAACGCTGGACGGCCGTGTCCCTGGACAGAGGCCGGCCACGTGCGGCGGGTGGGGGTGGCTGCGGCCGGCCGTGACGGATGGGGCTCGTGGAGAGGGCCTGCCGTGACGGATGGGGCTGCTTGGAGCGGAGAGTCAGTGAGAGGACAGGAGATGCGCCAGGTCCTGCTCGACTTCCTGGCTGGCGACGAAGAGGAGCTCGTCGCCGGCCTCCAGCGGGTCGTCGGCGGTGGGGACGAGGACGCGGCCCTCGCGGAGGATGGCGACCAGGGCCGAGTCCGTGGGCCAGGGGACCGAGCCGGCGCGCTGGCCCACCACGGGGGCGTCGTCGGCCAGCGTGAGCTCCACCAGGTTCGCCTGGCCCTGGCGGAACGTCATCAACCTCACCAGATCGCCCACGCTCACCGCCTCTTCCACCAGCGCGGACAGCAGGCGCGGCGTGGAGACGGCGACGTCCACGCCCCAGGATTCGTTGAACAGCCACTCGTTCGACGGGTGGTTGATGCGGGCCACGACGCGCGGCACGCCGTACTCCGTCTTGGCCAGCAGCGAGACCACGAGGTTGACCTTGTCGTCTCCGGAGGAGGCGACGACGACGTGGCAGTTGTTGAGCCCGGCCTCGTCGAGGGAGGAGATCTCGCAGGCGTCGGCGAGCAGCCATTCGGCGCGTGGCACCGTGTCGATCTTGATGGCCTTGGGGTCGATGTCGATGAGCAGGACCTCGTGGCCGTTCTCCAGGAGTTCGGCGGCGATGGAGCGGCCGACGGCTCCGGCGCCGGCGATGGCGACGCGCATCAGTGGTCCTGTTCCGGCGCCGCGGCGAGCACCTTGTTGATCCGGTCCATGTCGTTTTCTGCGGCGATGACGTGCAGGATGTCGCCTTCCTGGACCATGGTCTCGCGCTTGACGACCAGGGCCTCGCCCATGCGGTTGACGAACGCGATCCGGGCCCCCGCCTGCTCTTCGAGGTCGATGACGCGGGTGCCGACCCAGGCGGCGTTCACCGTGACCTCGGCCAGGATGACGGTGCCGGTGGGGTCGCGCCAGAGGGGTTCCGCGCCCTCGGGCAGGACGCGGCGCAGGATCTGGTCGGCGGTCCAGCGCACGGTGGCGACCGTGGGGATGCCGAGCCGCTGGTAGATCTCGGCCCGGCGGGAGTCGTAGATGCGGGCGACGACGTTGTCGACGCCGAACGTCTCGCGGGCGACACGGGCGGAGATGATGTTGGAGTTGTCGCCGCTGGAGACCGCCACGTACGCGGCGGCCGACTCGATGCCGGCCTCGATGAGGACGTCGCGGTCGAAGCCGACGCCGGTGACGCGGCGGCCGCGGAATCCGGCGCGCAGGCGGCGGAACGCCTGCGGGTCCCGGTCGATGATCGCGACCGAGTGGCCGTTGTCCTCAAGGATGTGGGCGATGGTCGATCCCACCCGGCCACAACCCATGATCACTATGTGCATACTCTCCGCCGTCCGCGGTTTGGCAGGTCTCGTGTATCAGTATGGCCTGATAAGGGAGCGCCGTAACTGCCGGGCGGGAGGAGAGGGCTAGCATCGGTTTACGTGGCGAAGGTAACGGATCTCCTGAAACGCGTCCTGGTCGGCCGGGCGCTGCGCAGCGGTCAGCTGCATGAACAGCTGCTTCCCAAACGCATCGCACTCCCCGTGTTCGCGAGTGACGCCCTGTCCTCGGTGGCCTACGCGCCACAGGAGATTCTGGTCATCCTTTCGCTGGCGGGTGTGTCGTTCTACCACTTCAGCCCCTGGGTGGCCATCGCCGTCATCATCGTGATGCTCACGGTGGTCGCCTCGTACCGGCAGAACGTCCACGCCTACCCCAGCGGCGGCGGCGACTACGAGGTCGCCACCACGAACCTCGGCAAGAACGCCGGCCTGACCGTGGCCAGCGCGCTCATGGTGGACTACGTGCTGACGGTGGCCGTCTCGGTCGCCAACGGCGTCGACTACGTGGGCGCGACGGTGCCGTTCGTGGCCGAGCACAAGCCCACGGTCGCCATCGTCATCGTCATTCTGCTCACGGTCGTCAACCTGCGCGGCATCAGGGAGTCGGGCGCCGCCTTCGCCATCCCGACCTACGCGTTCATGGCCGCGGTCATCGGCATGATCTTCTGGGGCGGCATCCGGCTCCTGGTCCTCGACGACGACCTCAAGGCGCCCACCGCCGACTACGGGATCGTGGCCGAGCAGACGAACCTGACCTCCTTCGCCGCCGCCTTCCTGATCCTGCGTGCCTTCTCCTCCGGCTGCGCCGCCCTGACGGGCGTCGAGGCCATCAGCAACGGCGTGCCCGCCTTCCGCAAGCCCAAGAGCAAGAACGCCGCCACCACGCTGCTCATGATGGGCCTGGTCGCGATCACGATGTTCGGCGGCATCATCGCGCTCGGCCTGGTCTCCGGCGTGAAGGTGTCGGAGCACCCGGCGCTGGACATCCTCATCGACGGCAAGCCGGCCGGCGAGAGCTACTACCAGCAGCCGATCATCTCCCAGGTGGCCGACGCCGTCTTCGGCGGCGGCTCGCTGCTGTTCGTGGTGATCTCGGCGGTGACCGCGCTGATCCTGTTCCTGGCGGCCAACACCGCCTTCAACGGCTTCCCGGTGCTCGGCTCGATCCTGGCCCAGGACCGCTACCTGCCGCGCCAGCTGCACACCCGCGGCGACCGGCTGGCCTTCTCCAACGGCATCGTCATCCTGGCGCTGGGCGCCTGCCTGCTGCTGTGGGGGTTCCAGGCCGACGTGAGCCGCCTGCTCAACCTGTACATCGTGGGCGTCTTCGTCTCGTTCACGCTCAGCCAGACCGGCATGGTCATCCACTGGACGCGCCACCTGAAGACCGAGACCGATCCCCGGGTACGCCACCAGATGCACCGCTCGCGGACGATCAACTTCTTCGGCGGCATCATGACCGGCCTGGTGCTGATCGTGGTGCTGCTGACGAAGTTCCTGGTCGGCGCGTGGATCGTGTGCATCGCGATGCCGATCCTGTTCCTGATGATGAAGGCGATCCGCCGCCACTACGACAACGTCGCCGCAGAGCTGGAGATCACCGAGGAGTACGACCCGTCGATGCTCCCGGCCCGCAACCACGCGATCGTGCTCGTCTCCAAGGTGCACAAGCCGACCATGCGCGCCCTGGCCTACGCCCGCGCCACCCGCCCGTCCACGCTGGAGGCCATCACCGTCGGCGTCGAGGGCGACGAGGCCCGCCGCCTGCAGGAGGAGTGGGAACGGTGGGGCATCCCGGTCCCGCTGAAGATGCTCGACTCGCCCTACCGGGAGATCACGCAGCCGGTCCTCGACTACGTCAAGACGCTGCGCCGCCGCTCGCCCCGCGACGTCATCACCGTCTTCATCCCCGAGTACGTCGTCGGCCACTGGTGGGAGCACCTGCTCCACAACCAGAGCGCGCTGCGGCTCAAGGCGCGCCTGCTGTTCAAGCCGGGCGTGATGGTGACCAGCGTCCCGTGGCAGCTGCACTCCTCCGACCGGCTCAAGGGCCGTCCCGAGCCGTTCGCGCCGGGTTCCGTGCGCCGTCCCTGGCACCAGGTCATCAAGGACGAGCAGCTCACGGGGAAGAACGAGCGCTGACCAGCGCGTGGAGGCGGGCGGTGTCGGCGGCGCTCCAGCCGTCCGGCGCGGCGATGGCCGCCCAGCCTTCCACCACGTTCGCGCCGTAGACGTGGCCGTGCCCTGCCGGGACGTTCAGCGCGACCGACATGTCTCCCAGCACCTGCCAGAACGTCACCAGCGGGAACCAGTTCATCCGCGGGTTGACGTCCGGCCCGCGCGGCGCGGTCAGCCACTCCGGCTTGGCGTAGATGAGGTCGGTCGACCACCACACGACCGGGTCGGAGGCGTTCTGCAGATACACCACGCGCGGCCGTTCCCACGGCCCCGGCGGCCAGGACAGGTCATCCGGGTACTGCCCGAAGCGCACCGTCCTGCCCCGCTCGAACACCGGCCGCCACACCGGGCTGTCCGGCTCGCGCCCCGCGGTCACCGCCCGCCAGATCGGGTTGGCGTCCGGCGGCCCCACGAACAACGCCCCGTCGGCCCTGCCCACCAGGTCCGGCAGGTCGCGGAAGGCGCCTTCGAGCTCGAAGCTGCCCAGGCTCTCCCCTGACAGGACCAGCAGCGGCCGTTCGCCCGGCGGCAGCCGTTCCCACCGGGCGCGCACCGCGTCGAACAGCGCCGCGCCCGCCCGCGCCGCCTTGCCGCGGTCCACCAGGAACGACACCCAGCTCGGCAGGTAGGAGTACTGCAGGGCGACCATCGCGCTGTCGCCGTTGTACATGTACTCCAGGCTGTCGGCGATCTGCTCGTCCACCCACCCCGTGCCCGTCGTCCCCAGCACCGCGAGCACAGGGCGCGCGAACGCGCCCGTCCTTTCCAGCTCCCGTACGGCCAGCGCCGCCTGGGCCGCCGGTGTGGGAGCCGCCTGCAGGCCCACGTAGACCCGGATCGGCTCGGCCGGCCGCTTGCCGGAGAAGGCGCGCAGCCGGGGCGTCGCGATCGCGCTCCCGGTGAAGTTGCGGCCCTCGCGCCCCAGGGAGTCCCAGCCCAGCAGCGAACCCGCGCCGCCGGACACCTTCGCGGAACCCGGCCGCCGCACCCCGGGATCGGTGGTGCCGTTCGCGACCGACGAGGCGTCGTTGACCGCGTTGACGAACCCCGAGAACAGCACGTCGTTGGCCAGAACCCCGACGACGGCGGTCACGATGACGATTCCGGTGGCCTGGGCGATGGGCACCGGGACGAAGCGGTCCAGCCAGGTGATCAGTTTGCGGCCGCCGAGCCGTACCGACCGGGCCAGGAGCAGGAAGAGCGCGAACAGCGCGACGCTCAGCGCCAGGATCGCCGGAGGGAACCAGGTGATCTGCCTGGTCATCCCCATGAGCGCGCGCAGGTCGTCCTGCCAGCCGAGGCTGTACCACAGCGTCACGCCCGCCAGCAGGGCGCACACCGCGATCAGCACCCGCCAGGCCAGCACCCGCCCCCGCTCGGGCAGCCGGTAGCCGATCAGCGCCCGCCCCGCCGCGCCCGCGCTCGCGCCCACGGCGTAGCCGATGATGCCGGTGACCCCGCCCATCGCGCCCTGCATGACCCACGGCCTGGGCAGCAGCGTCGGGGTGAGCGAGGCGCAGAAGAACAGCGTGGCGGCCAGCGTGCCCCCGAACCCGAGCCGCCGCCGTACCACCCGCCCCTCGTACATGGCTACATAGCGTAGTTAAGGCGGTGCTCGGTGGAGTCGGCCGGGTGAGGGCCTAGGCTGTATTGCTGTGGAACAGGCAACTCTCGAGCTGACGGTAGGCCCGGTCGCGCATGGCGGCTGGTGCGTGGCACGCCATGAGGGGCGGGTGGTGTTCGTACGCCACGCACTGCCCGGAGAGCGAGTCCGTGCCCGGGTCACCGAGGAGACGACCCGGTTCCTTCGGGCCGACGCCGTCGAGGTCCTCCAGGCCTCGCCTGACCGGGTCGTGCCGCCGTGCCCGTACGCCGGTCCCGGCCGGTGCGGCGGGTGCGACTGGCAGCACGTCACGCTGGAGGCGCAGCGGGCCATGAAGGCCGACGTGGTCGCCGAGCAACTGCGCCGCCTGGCCGGGATCGAGCGCGAGATCGTGGTGGAGGAGGTTCCCGGGGCGAAGGACGGGCTCGGGTGGCGTACCCGCGTCCAGTTCGCCGCCACGCCCGGCGGCGAACTCGGCTTCCGCCACCACCGCTCCCACGACATCGAGGTCGTCGACGCCTGCCTCATCGCCCACCCCGAGGTGGAGGCGGTGGGCGCCGAGGCGCACAACTGGAAGGGCGCCGCCGGGGTGGAGGTCATCGCGTCGTCGAGCGGCGAACGCAACGTCGTCATCGCCCCCCGCCCGCGCCGCACCGTCGCCGTCCCCGACCTGGAGGCGCCCGCCTCCATCCTCGTCAACCAGGGCAAAGGCCGCAGCGACGCCCGCCACGGCTCCGGCAACCTCCACGAGCGGGCGGACGACCGCGAGTTCCGGGTGACGGGCAGCGGCTTCTGGCAGGTACACCCCGGCGCCGCCGAAACCCTCCTGGACGCCGTCCTCACGTACGGCCAGCCCGAGCCCGGCGAATGGGCGCTCGACCTTTACTGCGGAGTGGGCCTGTTCGCCGCCGCGCTGGCCGAGCGGGTGGGCGACGAGGGCGCCGTCTTCGGCCTCGAATCGGAGGCCGCAGCCGTCCGCGACGCCCGCGCCAACCTGCGCGACCTCCCCCAGGCCAGGGTGGAGAGGGGCCGGGTGGAGGAAGCCCTGGACCGCTTCCAGATCGAACGCGCCGACCTGGTGGTCGTCGACCCGCCCCGCTCGGGTTTGGGCCGCGAGGTGGTGGACCGCATCGCCTCGCTGGAGGCCGCCAGGATCGTCTACGTCTCCTGCGATCCGGCGACCCTGGCCCGCGACCTGGCCTGGCTGGACGAACGCGGCTACCCCCTCACCGACCTCCGCGCGTTCGACGCCTTCCCGATGACCCACCACGTGGAGTGCGTGGCCCTCCTGGTCAAGGCTTAGAAACGGGCTCCGACCAGCGGCGGGACAACAGAACATGTCTCTGGAGGTCTCCCGGTGTCTCCCGATATCTCAAGATCATGACGCATGAGCGACGCACGATCATGAAACGCCCCGTTGCCCTAACTGGTGACGGGGCGTAGTCAGCGGCAAGATCAGTCGTCGTCCGGCTCGGGACCGACGAAGCTCCCGAGATTCGGCCTGGTGTACACCAGCCGCCGCTCGCGCAGGCCGGCCATCGCCTTCCGCGCGGTCACCTTGGCGACCGCGAACTCTTCGATAAGGGCCCGCTCGGTGATCAGATAGCCACGACCGTACTCGCCGGTGTCGATCCGCTTCGCGATCACCCGCACGATTTGCTCCCAGCGCGGGAGATCAGCCCGCCAATCGATCATGAACCGCAGCGTAGGGGCACGCCCGACCGCATCCGTACGCAAGAGTACGCACGCGGGGGGATAGGTACCTATAGACCGGGGTGACCTGCGTCATCTACCGTGGAAGACCCCTGGTCGCCGCCTGCGATTAGCCCTCGCCGCGGCGACCAGGGCTCCAGCTCGACAACTCCATAACGAAGAAGGCCCCCACCTGGCGCCAACCAGGTGGGGGTTCTTCCAGCTCAGACGCCAACTAGACCTTGGAGTCCGAACCATGGCACACGATATTGCCATGCCCCCAGCGGCACCAGCCCCGAGCCTCTACGACAAGCGGGCCGAGCGCACTTACGCCGCCGGCCTCGCCGCACAACAGCAGGCCGCCGCAGAAGCCGTCCGCGCCGACGCCGCCATCCGGCTCCGCAGGGCAGAGCGCCAGCAGATGCACGAGGACGCCGTCGAGCGAGAGCGAATCCGGCTTGCCCGTGCTCAGCGGTGGAGGGCCCGCCGCCGCGCAGCCGCCCAGACCGTGCGCGGCTCCGCGGTACGGTTCGCCCCCGCCTTCGCGGGTGGCATCGCGATGGGCGCCCCCATCCTGCTCGCCTGGTCGGGCCAGCTCGCGTTCGGCGCCGAGGTGATGCTGCTCGGCCCGCTCGCCATCATGGTGCCCATCGCCCTGGAGGGTGCGGTCTGGTACGTCGCCCTCCTCGAACACCGCGCCGGCCGGGCCGGGCTGCCCACCGGTATCTACCGCGCGTGGGCCTGGATCCTCGCCGCGGTCGCCGCCAGCATGAACTTCTGGCACGGCGCCACCAGCGCGGGCGGCGCGCAGCGCGGCGCGGTGCTCGCCCTCGCGTCCCTGCTCGGCGTCGGCCTCTGGCAGCTCACCATCTGCCTACGCGCTGGCCGTCAGCGGCGTCGCACCCTCGCCCAGGCGCGCACCTCGTGGGCCCGCCGGATCCGCTACCCGCGCATCTCCTGGACGGCCTGGTCCATCCGGACCGCGCTCGGCCCCGACTGCACGCCTGAGGCGGCGTGGGCGGCGGCGTGGGAGCGCTGGCACCCGGCGGCCGTCGCACCGGAGCGGCCGGTTACGGTCGTGCGGCGCGCATGGACGTACACCGCGGGAGCGGACCGTACAGAACCCGCGGTGGCGCCCGTACGCCGGGCGTACGTCTTCCGCACGGTCCCCGTACCCGCTGGCCAGGGACCCGCCGAACGCGAGCCATTCGTCCGTACGCTGACGGACGAGATCCTGGCCGCGGCCGACCGTGGGGAGAAGTGGGGGCCCGACTACGACGCCCTCATCGCGCGCGCCCGCCGGTCGAAGAGCTGGGTAGAGAAGCGCGTACGGGAAGCCCGTACAGCCGTCTTCCCCGCAGCGTCGTGACCGCGGAACCCTCGGCCGACGTGGTGGACCTTCGCGAGTACGACGCGGAGGTCGTCACCGAGCCCAACGAGATCGTCACCGACCAGCCCGTCGACCTCCCCGACGACGAGGACGAGGATGAGCCCGCCAGCGTCTACGCCACCATCACCGGACGCAGCTTGGACCGGCGCCGGCCGATCCTGCCCGTGTGGGTCCGCTCGCGCCGCGACTTCGAGGCCGCGGCACGCTGGTGGGCCGGGCGTATCGCCTACACCAGCGCCTACCACGCCGTCCGCTCCCCGAAGTACGCGGCCAAGACGCTGTGGTGGGCGCCGCGCGGTCTCTGGCTCGCCGTCCGCGGCTCCTGGCGGTGGGTCTCGGACGCTGAGCAGAAGCCGCTGCGCAAGGAGATGCTCGCGCAGAAGAACGTGGAGGACTACCTCAAGTTAGAGAAGGTCCGCGCCGAGCACGTCCGTGCTCGGCTGCCCGTGACCCTGGGCGGCGCGGCGGCGGTCATCGGCGCGGGCGCCGCCGCGGTGCTCGCGCTGCCGTCGCCCTGGCTCCAGCTTCTCGGGGGCGGGACCACGGCCGCGCTTGGCCTGATCGGCAGACCGGCTGATCGGCCGATCGTCGGCCCGGCCGTAGTCACCTCGCGGTTCCGGCGGTTGACCGCCGTGATGGTGCGGGACGCGCTGTGCTCGATCGGCATCTCCGGACTCAAGGACCCAACGGCGATCACGTTCCCGGTCGAGATTCACCGCGACGGCCCCGGCCAGCTCGCCCGCGTCAACCTCCCGAGGGGGGTGGAGGCGGTCAAGGTGTGCGAGGCACGCCGCGCCCTCTCCAGCGCGCTGCGGCTGCCCCAGGACCAGGTATGGCCCAGCGTCGGCCCCGACCACGAGGGCCAACTGGACCTGTGGGTGGGCTACCTGCCCGCCTCGAAGATGCGTCAGCCGAAGTGGTCGTTGACCGCCGACAACGCGCGCACCAGCGTGTTCGGGCCCGCGGACTTCGGCTCGGACCAGCGGCAGCGGCCGGTCGCCACCGAACTGTTCCAGCGGAACTGGCTGATCGGCGGCGTCCCCGGCAGCGGCAAGAGCTACTTCGCCCGCGCCCTGGCGCTCGCCGCCGCGCTCGATCCCACCGTCGAGTTCAAGATTGCCGAGTTCAAGGGCACCGCGGACTTCGGAGACTTCGACGAGCACGGCCTCTGCTCGGAGTACTACTGCGGTGTCGACGACGAAGCGCTCGACGGCGGCGCCCGGATCATCGCCTGGGGGCTGGCCGAGGCCGAGCGGCGCGGCAAGCGCATCCGCAAGTTCCGCGCTCAGGGCCTGGCCCCCGAGGGCAAGGTCACATCGGAGCTGGCTGCCGCCGGCGTCGGCCTGCACCCCGTGGTGATCCTCATCGACGAGGCGCACGAGCTGCTCGTCAACCCCGAGGTCGCCGCCGCGGCGGAACGGCTCATCAAGCGCGGCCGGGCGCTCGGTCTGATCGTGATCCTGGCGACGCAGATCCCCGACAAGAAGTCGGTGCCGCCGAACATCACCAGGTGCGTCACCATGCGGGCCTGCCTGGCCGTGCAGGACCACATCGCCAACGACATGATCCTCGGCACCGGCGCCTACCGGGCCGGCATCTCCGCCACGTCCTACCGGCCGGGCCTGGACGCCGGGTGGGCGATGGTGACCGGGCTGGCCGCGCCCACTGCGGTCCGCTCCCAGTTCCCCACCCAGCAGGAAGCTGCGAAGATCCTCGCCCGCGCCGCGTACCTGCGCGGCGGTCAGATTATCGGCAGCGACGGCGCCGAAGCCCTCCGCCTCGATGTGCTCGTCGACGTCGTGCGGGTGTGGCCGGCCGGGCGTCCCGGAGTGCAGTGGCAGCGCCTGGCCGAACTTCTCGCCGTACAGCTCCCGGAGCTGTACGAGGGGGTCACCGCGGAGTCCATCTCGGCGCTGTTGCGCGGCCTCGACGTCCCGTCCGAGGACATCAAGGTCGACGGCAAGGTGCTGAAGGGCTGCAAGCTCGCCGAGATTGAGGCGCTGCTGGACAGACGGGAGATCACCCGTGGGTAGCGGCGTCCGCTCACCCTCGACGCCCTCTCACCGGGCCTCCAGGCGGGTTCCGGCATGCCGCCGCTACCCGCGACCTTCCACTATTTGCGCACGTCAGCTAGGTAGCGCCGCTGGTAGCGGCACCGCTACCTCCCGATCATGCCGCTACCCCTGAACGGAGCATCCCTGTGGAGATCCTGATGATCCTCGCGCTCATCGCCGCGGCGTTCGTCGTGGTGGCCGTGAGCAGCGCACGCCACCCGCTGACCAAGTGCCGCCGCTGCCACGGCCGAGGCATACTGCGCTCGTTCCTGCTGCCGTGGCGGTACCGGCCGTGCCCGAGCTGTAGCCGGTCCGGCGAAATCCGCGCCCGCTTCGGCGGCATGCGCTGAGAGTGGGCCCCGTCTCCTGTGGCCCTCCTGAGCGGAGGGGAGACGGGGCCCTGTGCCCCACACCCGCATGGCCCTCCAGCCAGCGGTGTGAGGCGACCCGGCCGCACGGCGAGTACGTGGGAAGCCGGGGGTTGATCACCCGCCCCGTGCGGCTGGTGGCCAGCGCAGGGGGCGGGCTGTCTAGGGGGTGTCGTCGTAGCGCAGTACGGCCAGCACGGTCACGTCGATGTCGTCTATCTGGGCCGTGGCGGCTATGCGCGTCAGCCCGGGTTCGAGAGCGCAGGGGTTGAGCTGGTCGAGCCCCAGCATCTCGGCTGCTGCGACCGCCACCTGCTGGGCGTCGGCGCCGGGAAGGAATGCCTCGACCCGGCCGACGAGCCGTCCAGGGCCGACTTCCCACAGCACGCGCGGGGACAGATCGGGGTGCTCGGTGAAGAGCTTTCCGAGGAGGCGGTAGGCGTTGTCCCGCCAGGTCGCGCGGTCGGCGTCAGTGATCAAGGGGAGCATGCTGGTCACATCTCCCCCCAGGCGGGCGTGTGCTCGCGCACGCCGCCCCGGCACAGCCTTTGCTGCTGCGTGTCCAGCAGGCGTATCCCGTACCCGTCCCGGTAGGTGTCGAGGAAGGCCTGGCATACGGTGCAGAAGTTGCGCTTCGGCCCGCGGTAGCCGTTAGGCCGGATCTCCAGCTCGTACAACTCCATCAGGTACTGCCGGCGGTTGAAGGCCGTGTCGCCGGTCAGCTTCTCGGGCCAGAAGTTCGTCATGCCGCCCGCCTCCACAGGTAGGCCAGCCGCAGGATCGCTGCCTTGATGTGCGCCTGCTCTTCGTTGACAGCGGTCGCCTGGTCGCCGGAGGTCTTGTGCTGGAGGTGGATGACGCCATCGGCGTCCTGGACGTGGCAGTTGGGGATGCGGAGGGCCATGTCTCCGAATGTCCAACGCAGCAGGTCACACGCTCAACGAGGTTTCTCGAAGTTTCTTAAAGATCTTCACTGGCCTTGGCGATCATCTCCTCCGCCCGGCGACCGTAACCGGCCAACCGGACCAGCCCCTTGAAGTGCCGCTCGTACAGCGCGATCTCGTGCGGCTGTGTCAGGCTGATCCCCGCCGTCACCGTCTCCGTCATCACCACCCGCGCATCGAAGATCCAATAGCCAGCGTGCGGGCCCAACTCGTAATCGGCCTCCCGAGGCACCACGCCGACCCTCAGTCGCGGCAGAGCGGCCATCTCGGCCAGCAGGTGACCCAACTGCTCACGCATCACCCCAGCGCCCCCCACACGCGTATACAGGGCCTGCTCGGCGAGCACCACGTGGAAGTGCCGAGTCCCCATGCGCAGGATCGACTGCCGACCGATGCGAGCCGCGACCGCGGCATCCAGGTCGTCAGCCGGCACCTCGTAGAACGCCATCGACCGGGCCATGATGGCGCGGGCATACGCCCGGGTCTGGACGAACCCCGGGATGTGGAACGGCTCCCAGATCCGCCACCGCGTCGTCGACAGGTCCTCAGTACTCAAGGCCCGCTGCACCCGGCGCTGGCCAGCACGCATCTGGCGGCGCCACTCCACATACTGCTGCTCGATCGCCCGCGCGGTCGCGATCAACTCCGGGATCTGATCCTCGGCGCCGCAGATCCGGCACCAGACGCGAATGTCCTCCGCGCTCGGCGCCTGCCACCCGCCCTCCAACTTCGACACCCGTGGAGGACGCCATCCGGCCCGCGTGGCCAGCTCCCGCCCGGTGAGCTCCGCATCGCGGCGGATCTCACGTAGCCGGGAGCCGAGGGCCTCGCGGGCCGGGTCAGTGGGCGCGGGCACGAGCGCAGCAGGGGTCAGACAGGCTGCATGTACTCGGAGCGCACATACTCGGCGTGCGGGATGGCCCGGTCCCAGACGAGATCACGTGCGACACGGTAGCGGCTGATCAGGCCGGGATCCGTCTCGGACGCGAACGCACCCTTGCGTCCGTCACCGGGGAACACGCTGAGGACGAGCTGGTCGTCGTCGAACAGCCAGCAGTCCTCGACCGGGAAGTCCACGTCCACGGCGAGGTGGCGCGGTAGATAGCGGATATCCTCGCCCGCCGCGACGTTGTCGCCGGCGATCGCCAGCAACCAGCGGGTGTAGGTGGAGTGCGGTACGGTCACCACGCGCACGCGCTGGATGACGCATCCGGCGTCCGTCCGCTCGCGCAGGAAGCCCTGCCACGGTCGGCGCCACGCGTGATCGTCGTACTCGCCCGCCTGCCACTTCCGCAGCGGTTCCGCCTCGGAGTCGACGTGGTAGGCGTCCTTGAGCTCCAGGTGGAAGGCGCGTACGCCTGGCTGGAAGTGCTCGCGGAAGGCGTCGCCGCTGATCAGGTTCACCCGTCGCCCTTCGGCAGGTGGTTCATGAGCACTGTCGGGACCCTGAGCACGAGCTCGCCGGCAGGGACGGTGCCGATCGCGGCCAGGCTGTCCGAGTCGGTGACCTCCCAGCCCTGGAGGACGTACTCGTCGCGCTCGTCGTCGAGCCACAGGGTCGGCGAGTTGCCGCCGTCCGTTTCCTTGCCGAGGAAGTGCAGGGCCATCAGATCTCCCTTGAGAGTTTCTCGGAGTTTCCCGACTAGCGGATCGTCTCCGGATGCATCCTGGTCGTCAAGGAGAGAAGAGTGTGGCCGCGGCCGTCCGCACTACGCGTCCGGGTGCCCGCTCAGGCGCTGGACGAGGGTGCGGGCGCGGGCCACCTCCGCGGCCAGGGCATCGAGGGCGCGTTCGGCCTCAGCGAGGTCGGGTGCGAGGGCGTCGCCCTTGGCGATCCAGATCTGTTCGTTGATGGCCTCGGCCGCGTGCCTCACGGGGTGGAGCACGGAGACGAGGGCGACGCGGTCGAGCTCGTTCATGCAGGTCACCCTACACCGCGACTCGAAACTCTGTTCGGGTGAATGTCCACATCTGGCCATGCCGGTCACGTATACAACGCCAACCACATACGTGTCTGGAGCGTCCCAACGCTCACCCCTCGCGCGTCCTCAGGAGGCTCACCATGTCCCAGCCGTACGGGCAGCAGCCCACCCACGCCAGCCCGCAACAGGGGTACCCGCCACACAACGGATACGGCGGCCCGCCACCCCCACCGCGCCGCAAGAAGAGCAGCGCCCCTATCGTGCTGATCGTCCTCGCCGTGGTCGCCCTCGTCCTGTTCGGCGGCTGCGCCGTGCTCGTCGCCGCAGTCGGCGGCAGCGATCAGAAGCCGACGATCGCCAGCCAGGAGAACGCCGGCGCCGGTGAGCAGGCGAGTGCGAAGCCGCCGAAGAAGGAGAAGCCGAAGCCTGAGACCGCGGGCATCGGCGACGTGGTGAAGGACGGCAAGTTCTCGTTCAAGGTCACCCGACTGGAAAGGCGCGGCCAGGTCGGCGGCGAGTTCTTGAACAAGGACGCGCAGGGAGTGTTCCTGCTCGTGCACGTCACGGTGAAGAACGTCAGCGACGAGGCCCAGGCCTTCAGCGGTTCTGCGCAGAAGCTCTTCGACGGCAAGGGCGCGGAGTATGAGGCCAGCTCGGAGGCAGCCATCTACCTCCAGGACTCCAAGTCCCTGTACGAGAAGATCAACCCCGGCAACTCGGTGAAGGGCGTGGTGCTCTTCGACATTCCGAAGACCGTCAAGCCCGCGTCGATCGAGCTGCACGACTCGATGTTCTCCGGTGGGATCAAGGTGAGGCTGTCATGACAAACATCTGGTACGAGCGCGATCTCCCAGTACTTCAGGCGATCGTGTTGCTCAAGGACGAGAGCCCAGGGCAGCCGATCTCCCGTGAGCGCGTCGTCGAAGCAACCGCGATGGATCCTGACACGGTACGGCGCGCGCTCTACTCGCTGATGGACGAGCCCTACCTGGAGACAGACGGCTCGCTCAACGACAATCATGAGTACGTCAAGAAGGTGCTGGGCAACGGAAAGCGTGCGGCCGAGTTCTGGCCCACACCTGACAACGTCGCCGAACTACTCCGTGACGCGCTCCTGCAGGCGGCGGACCGGGAGCCAGACGAAGAGAAGCGGGGCAAGCTACGAGCCCTAGGCGCCTGGCTCGGCGAGGGAGGCCGTGACACGGTGAGCGGCGCCTTCGGCAGCATGCTCGGAACCTTGCTCGGCGGCGGATAGGCATCCCCAATGTTGAAGAAAGCCCCCGCCCCTTCCCGAAGGAAGGAGCGGGGGCGATCGCGTTTCTGGGGACGTCAGGGGCGTTCGACCCAGCCCTGGACAACGAGCTGCCGGCCGCGGTCGTCGCGCGGGTCGGCGACCGGGGTCACCTTGCGCTGCGACGTGAACCAGGCCCAGGCGAACAGGGCCGCGTCGAAGAGCTGCTCGACGCCGGTCTCGGTGAGTTCCCACTCGGGCGGGATCCAGCCGAGTGCGATGCCGAGTCGGGCGAGACCCATGAGGACCAGGGCGAGCGCGCCGCGCACGAGCAGCGGGTAGCGGACGGCGAATGGGGCCTTGGGGGCAGGATGCATGGCCTTCTCCTCCTTGGAGACGACGAAGCCCCGGCCAGCAGGCTCGGGGCAAGGGCGACCGAGAACGGTCAGGAGGTGGGGGTTGGCGACGGCGACGGCGTGACCTTGACGCAGTTGAACCGCGGTGTGCCGGCCGCGTTCGCCCCGTTGGGCTTGCAGGTGGCGGTGGTGCCGTCAAAGGTCAGCTCGAACCCTTTCAGCGGCTTCACCAGCGCGTCCACGCCGGACCTGGAGTAGAAGGTCACCTTCCTCTCCGTGGACTTGCACGAGCCGGACACCGACTTCGTGAGCGCGTTCCGCTCCAGAACCCTGAGGTATCCGGTGGCCTTGGAGATGCAGCCGCCGTACGACTTGGCGGGCTCGGTCCAGGCCGTCGCGGCGACCGCGCCGGCGCCTCCGCCGGCGAGCACCAGCGCGCTGGCGGCGAGGATGGCGAGGGTCTTCTTCACGGGTGCTCCTTGGGTAGGGCAGCCCAGCACGCGGCGGTCCAGTGCAGGCCGGTGCCGAGCTTGTGACGGGACTTGAACTGCTCGACGAGGGCCATCAGGTCCGGGTCCTCGGCCGTGTAGAGCTGGCTGGTCTGGTCGGCGGCGCCCAGGGCGCGCCGGATGGTGACGACGTGCTCGGAGCTATCGCCGGGGCGCAGCTCGGGCAGCTTGGCCGGTGGCCGGGCGGCGAGCAGGTGGGCGACGTCGGTGCGGAAGGCGTTCATGTTGATCGAGTGGGGGTCGGGCTTGCCGCGGTTGACCTCGCGATGCGCCCGTACGCGCGAGGCCGGGAGTTCGTACTCGCGGCAGAGTTCGGCGCACAGCGCCTTGTAGGCGTCCAGTTGGCGCTCGGGCCAGGGTTCGCGGCCGTTGTTCTCCGCCTCGATCCCGAGGCTGCTGGAGTTGTCGTGGTGCGGCGAGGTAGAAGGGGCGTTGTGCCAGCAGCGGCCCGCGGCCACGACGAAGATGGTGCCGTCCCGTCGGAGCCAGAACTGCGACAGCGGCCCGTCCAGGCCCGGCCGGCCGTCACGGACCACGTGCAGATCGTCGCGTCCGGCGGTGTGGTGGCAGACGATCCCCTCCACGCTCGGCTGCGGCCCGTGGCCGCGGCTCTTCCAGCCGGGGCACTCGACGACGGGGTAGCCGGTACGGCGGGCGACGGTGGCGAGCCGGGTGAGCCACGGCATGGTCAGCCTCCTCGGGTGAGGGCGATGAGGGTGAGCACGAGCGAGGCGAGCGCAATGAGGGCGGCCAGCGAGGGGAGTGGCCAGCGCCCGCGCTCCAGCACTCGGATGCGGCCCTCGTGGTCGTTCATGTCCTTGGCGAGCTCGCCGTGGGCCTGGGCGACCTGCTCGACCTTGCCGTCGATCTTGTCGAGCTTGCGGTCGGTCTGCAGGAGCTGGTCGTAGATCTCCCGCGCTCCGATCTGGACGGGGCCGAGGGGGTCGGGCTGCGTCACGAGGGCTCCGTTCAGGTGTCGATGATGTTGCCGCCGCGCAGGCTGATCAGCAGTTCCTTCAGGTCAAAGAAGAGGGCGGCGATGCCGGTGGACTGTGCCTGCGCGTAGGCCTGCGTGTAGGTGGCGGGTGCGTCACTCAGATCGAAGTCCGTCTGCGACACCGCGGCGCCCCTCGGGAAGTCGATGGTCAGGCCGGGCCGCACCCGCTGGGCGGCTTCCAGCTTCTGCAGGCGCCGCTCCATGTCGCGCAGGATGCGTTCCAGGTCGGCCCCGTACTGGTCAGTCACGTCACGGCACCTCCACACTCTCAAGGGTCAAGGTGACCTCTTCGCGGCCGCGGCCCTTGCCGGTGGGCCGCACTTCGATGCCGATGATGCGCTCGGAGATGTCCAACCCGGCGCCGCCGTCTTCGCGCTCATGCCACACGTCCGTGATGAGGAGGCGGGCGTAGTCGCCGAGCGAGTTCATGGTGAGGGTCGATTTGCGGGAGGGCAGGACGGTGACGGTGCGCACCCAGAGGGCTCCGCCCGCGACGGTGGCGTAGTAGGTGGCGAGTGTGTCGAGCTCGTCTTGGTCGAGTGACTGGGTGGGGTGGTCGACGAGGTGGTCGATCCGCGCCCAGCCGGCCGCCCGGTGCGGGGTGGTGACCAGCTCGGACATGAGCGGCACCGCGGTCTCTTGGGCCTCCACCTGCGGTGTGCCGCCGCGGACCTGCCAGTCCGTACCGCCGCGCAACGCGTCCATGTCGAGGCCGTAGGAGTCGATGTCACCACCGTGCGGCGACGTGGAGAACACGTGCTGGATGCTGGTGCTGATCTTGGGCGCTCCCCACACCCACGTCGAAACGACGTCGCCGGACTCGTCGACGGTCTCGGCCAGGAAGTACTCGAAGCCGTTCCCGGTACGGCTGAACTCCTGCACCACCCGGCCGTACGACGTGGCGTCGGCCGCTTTAATCAGCAGCGGCCGAACCTCGCCGGTGCCGCCAGTCTGGAAGACGATGCCGAGATCCCCGCCGAGCTTGGTGAGCCCGTGAGCCAGCACAAACCTTGCGTTGTCGATCTGCTCGTCATCGGAGCCGTCGAGCGTCTCGGTGACGCGCAACGAGAACCAGACCGCGTCCAAGGTGCTGGCGCGCAGCTCGATCGCGATCTTCCCGTCAGTGCCGCGTGAGAGGCGGGCGCCGGTCAGCCAGTACCGGCCGCGCAGCTCGCCGTCCCGCCACACGCGGATCTGGACCCGGCCGGGGCCGGTCGTCAGATCGCTCTTGAGTTTGGGGATGATCCGCCGTAGGGCGGCGGCCACCCTCGTGTTCGGGATGGGGAGCGAGCAGGAGAAGCGGCCGGGTTCGCGGATGCGCTTGGAGTAGACGGGGTCGCGCGGGTAGATGTCGTCGATGTATTCGCCGGTGAGCAGGTCGTGGGCGGTGTAGCGGTAGAGGGCCCGGCCCTTGACCGCGTAAGCGGGCACCGGCGGCGGCTCCGGGGTGTAGTCGCCCGGGGCGACGATGAGCGTCCACGCCTCCCACGCGGCGACGACCGCCAATCCGGGGTCGATGTGGCGGACCGGCAGGGCGGCGCTGGAGAGCGACGTGCGCGCGCCCAGGAACACCGAGGTGCTCGCCCCGTCGTGGGCCTGCGCCTCGACCGTCATGCCCTCGTCGGCGAACGTGATGGGCACGATCGGGTTGCCGCCCACGCAGTAGCGCACCTCGACGCCCGCAGCCACCCCCGGCGAGGCGGCCGGGCACGGGACCCCGGCCTCGGGGGCAAGGCCTCCGGAGTCGACGACGGCCAGGATGCCGGACAGGGTGGCGCCGCGCAGGTGCAGCAGCCCGACGAGGCCACGGTCACCGTCCCCCAGCTCGACGCTGTAGCTGCTCGGGTTGTCCGGGCCGGCGACGGATCCGTAGAGGCGGGTGCCCTCGAACTCGGCCTGCTGCGTCCACGGGGCGCCGCCGGTGATGTCGATGTCGGCCAGGTCGCCGTTGGTGGTGACGAAGGCGTACAGGGTGTCGCCGGCCATCACCCCGCTGGGGGCGTCGACGAGATCGAACGGCCCCGTGATGGGGGTGACGGTCGCGGCGCGCGGCGTGGCGGTTCCCGGCACGATCCACCCCCTCAGCTGATGGCGTGGCGCCAGAAAGTCTCCATACCGGCGCTGCCGCCGGTGTCCGCCGTGTAGAGCAGCTCGTTGGCGCCGGGGTCGAAGACGAAGTCCTGGATGGACGTGCTGCCGTCGACGAGGTCGTTGAGATGGTTCACGTCGCCGATCGAGGCAGTGCCCTCTTTCACGTCGATCACCAGGGTTTGGCCGGAGCCGATGACGGTGTCGAAGGCGATCACCCGGTCGTTGGTCAGGTTCTCGACCTGGACGCCGGTGGCTGGGCCGGGGAAGCGCAGCTCTCCTGGTGTCGCGTCGTTGCCGTCGTTGAGGATGCTGGTCTGCACGTCCTTGGCGATGGTGAGCGAGGAGCGGACCGGGTCATACCGGCGGGGGTCGCTCGCGGTCCATTGGAGGCCGCCGTGCATCAGGCCGAGCCGTGCTCGGCGGTCGATCGGGCCGGGCTTGCGGTCGGAGAGGAAGGCGCGGACGAGCCGGGGTTGGATGTCGTCGAAGTCCCAGATGACCAGCCAGCCCTCGTCTGAGGTTTGGGCCGGCCCGGTGGCCATGATCAGATCGTGCACGACCTGGCCGATCTGGTCGCGCGGGGCCTTGATCAGCATGCCCCAGTTGATGACGCGCTCCCCGCTGTACGGCTGGCCCGGGTAGGAGCCCGAGGAGTCGGGCCGGTCCACGTTGCCGGAGATGAACGGTGCGCTGTCGATCCAGCCTTCGAGCCGCTGCCAGGAGTACGGGGTGAGCGACCCGAGGAGGGTCCCGTTCCATTCGATCTGGCCAGGCCTCGTGATCGCGTCACCTGGCAGGACCGGCACGGTCGCCATGATCGCGGGTACGGCGGCGGCCACCGCGACCGGGGACAAGGTGACGTGCGCGTCCGCCTGGATGGTCGGCGCGTACAACTGGAGGACGGCGGCGATGGTGGCCAGGGTCGCGTCCGAGCTTGCCGCCAGCTGCGGTGCCGGAACGTCTGCGGCCGCGGCGATGGTGGTGGGTTCGACGACCTCGGTGTTCTCGGTCGTGACGCTGGGGTCGGGCACGCCGACCGTGGCGGGGACGGTGTCCGGGTGCAGGTTCGACCCGGCCGACACGGCGGCGGCGGGCACCGTCGTGGTGACCGCCGTGGTGGCTGGCACCGGGGAGGCGGACACCGTGGCGACAACGCCCGGCACCGTGGCGGCGGTCGCGACCGTGGTGGTTTCGATGCTGGCGTCTGTGGATGCGGGTTTGATCTCCAGTGCCGCCCACGTCCAGTCGGCATCGTCGGTCCCGGTCGCGTCCGCACTGAACGACACCGCCGAGCCGCTGGTGGGGGTGTTGGCGGACTTGCGGATCGCGATGCCGAAAAAGTCGCCGAACGCGTGGGTGGCGGTGAACGGGAAACCGGTGTCGCCGCCGGCCACGGTCACCGCGCCGAGGCTGTTGTCCTCGACGGCGACGAAGAACCCGCGCGAGTTCGCGGCCGAGCTGGTGTAGCCGGTGACGTTGAGCGTGTTCGTCGTGGAGGCGTTGTTGCCGGTGTTGCCGATCGGGCTCGCATGCTGACCGGTGACGGCATCGACCTTGATGGCGCCCGCCACGACGCCGAACGACTCGGTGATGGTCAGGGTGACGGTCATCGCGCCGGAGCCGGTGACCGGCGCTGTCCAGATCTCCACCCACGGCCCGTCGGCGCTCCGCTGGACACGCCGGGTCCAGGTGAGGCCGCCGCCGGACACGGCGGGAGCGTTCCCCGACAGGGCGGCCACCATCGCCACCAGCAACCCGCCGGCCGGGCGGGTGAAACTCGCGGTGGTCACCGTGGTGTTGCTGTCGTCGGCCACCGCCGGTGACGCGCCGTCGATCGCGATCGCCACGTGTACCCACCTCCTCGTCTACGGGTGAGTGGGCAAGTGGGCGGGTGGGCGCGCTGGCTACGGCGGGGTGAGGTCGAAGGTGACGAGTCCGTTGGAGTGCGGCGTGACGAGGAGTGTTCCGTCGGCCGTGTTGTAGGCGGTGACGAGGTCGACGCCGAACATGAGTGGGTCGCCGCTGACCGCATCCGCGTAGTGGTCGATGAACCTGACGCCACTGAGGGTGCTGCCGGTCCACTGGTAGGCGTTCGAGCTGAACTTGCTGACTCCGGCGCCGGGACGGGTGAACGCGGTGCCGGTGAAGACCACACCGCCCGGCGTATAGCCGGTGCCGCTGATCTCGTTGGTTGTGCCGTAGGCGGTGTTGGCGTTGAAGTCGGCCGCCCCGGCGCGGGTGGCGTTGTAGAGCGCCGCCTTGTGATCCTCGGCATCCCAGACGAGTCCGAGCGCGGTCGCGTCGAGGATGTCCTCGAACGTCGGCAGGTACACACCGGATGCCATGTCAGCCGTCCTTCCTGGCAGTGGCGCGGGCGCGCGACGTCACGGTGATGCTGGGCACGGTCACGTCCGCGCTGTCCGGCGGGAGATCCGGCGGGACCGGATCACCGACCACGACCCCGCCGAGCGCCTCCAGCTCGCGCCGGAGCGGTACGGCGAGCGCAGTCAGCTCGTCGAGCTCGGCGTGCGCGGCGGCGAGCGTGAGCTCGACCTCGGCGCGGGCCTGCGGATCCTCCTGAGCGTCGTTCTTGCCGGTCTTGACCAACATCGGCGCGGCGAGGATCTCCTCCAGGCGCGGAATCGTGCGGGTCTGGAGTTTGTCGATCTCGGCCTCGCGCCGCAGCCACGTCCGCGTCTCCTCCAGCCGCGTGGCGGCCTCCACCTTGGCCTGCTTCGCCTCCCGGATGGCGTCCGGGTCGCCGCTCTCAACGGCCGACCAGTACGCCTCCTTCGCCTGGTAGAGGGCTTCCTCGATGGGCTCCAGCGCGTCTTCCAGGGCGCGGACCGCCTGGCGCTGCCGTTGCCCGTGGCGCACGATGCGCTTCATCTGTACTCCTTGCTGATCGTGACGCCCGTCCACGGGTTGATGCTGAGGTGGGGCAGGACGACGCGCGCGTCCTGCCCCGTCCAGCGCATGCGCACGTGGTTGCCGTGCTGATCCTTAATGACCTTGATCCAGTGGCCGGTGACGATGTCCCGGTACTCCCGCACCACCGGCCGAATCTGGTGCGACCAGCCGCGCGGCCGGGCCGCCACGGACCGGAGCCGCCGTAGGTCGGATTCGGTGTATCCCTGCACGCTCATGCTGACCTCCGAGTCAGACCAGGCCGGACGCGAGCACGTTGAAGCCCACGTTCCGGCCGATCTTGTCGATATCCGGCTCCTCGCGGACCACGCTGTTGGACATGTCGACGTTCACCGTCACCCCGGACGCGGGCGGCGGACCCTGCGGTACTCCGTCCAGCCCGGTCGAGGCCGACCCGCCGACCCGGCCGCCCGCCGTCGCGACGGACGCGTCCACGGGCCCGCCAGGCTGCATACCGGCCACCATCCGGCCGAGCGAACCCGCGGCCTGGTTGGCGATCTGGTTGGCGACGCCGGTGATGGCGGTGAGCGCCATGGGTCCGCCGGTGGTGATGCCGAGGGCGAGGCCGGCCATGGTGTCGAGGCCGACGTCGGCCATCACCTGACTGGGACTCTTGATCTTGAGCTCGCGCTTGATCGCCGACACGAGAGCTTTTACGATCTTCGTCATCTGCGCGTCGAGCTTCGCCAGGCTGTCCTCAAGGCCCTTCAGATAGCCCTGACCTGCCTTTTTGCCCACGTCGTACAGCGCGTCCGCGCCGCTCTTCCCGAGCTGCTTCGACATGTTGTCGATCTGCTTCTGGGCCTTGTTGATCGCCTTGATCTCGCTGCCGTCAGCCCCGACCAGCATCTCCGCGAGGCTCCCGCCGCCCTCGACACCCGCGTCGATGATCTGCTTCAACGTGGTCTTGTTCAGACCCCGCTCGGCCAGGCGCTTGATGTCATTGGCGAAGTCCTTGATCTGCTGGGCCCTCGATTTCAACGCGCCCGAGAAGTCGCCGCTGTTGAGCTCCTCCTCCGACAGGCCCGTGATGCTGGCCCACTCCTTCGCATCGCCAGCGACCTGCTTGGCGTACTCCTTCGCCTCCGCCAGCCGCTTCACCAACGCCTCGCGCTGATCGGCCAGCTTGGCCAGCGAGTCGTTCCCCTTGGTCACGAACGCGAGCAGGTGGTCCTTTGTCTCCGGCATCGACGCGAAGGCGGCCTTGATCTGATCGACCATCCGCTTGACGGTGTCGACGGCCCGGCCTTCTTCCGAGGTCAGGCCCTGAATCAAGCCCTCTACAGTCCAGCGGCCGATCTCTGCGAAGACCCGGCTCGGGGAGCTGATGCCGAGGAGGTTCTTGGCCCCGTCGACGGCGGACTTGACCACGCCCTTGGCCGCATCCACAGCCTGTGACGCCGTCGCCTTGATGCCGTTGACCAGGCCATTGATGAGATCACGGCCCGCTTGGACGAGCAGAGCGCCCATGTTGCCGAGTCCGGCCTTGATCTGGCCGGGGATCGACTTGACGTAGGTGATCGCAAGCTTGACCGCGTCGGAGATGGTCTTGGTGACCTTGGACCAGCTGAGGTTGGTGATGCCGGTGACGTACTCCCAGGCGGCCAGCATCTGATTGCCAATGGACTTGACTGCACCGACGAGGATGGATTCGACGATCTTCCAGAGGCCGTCCCAGATCTTCTCCAGGCCTTTGGCCATGCGGTCCCAGTCGCCGGTGAAGAGGCCGATGGCGGCTTCGAGGATGCCGCCGATGGTCTGCCAGAGGCCGTTCCAGATGCCGAGGAAGGTGTCGACGAGGTTGGCGAGCTGGTCGAGGATGTCGTCGCCGAACTCGTCCCACAGCAGGGAGATGAGTTCGATGGCGGAGGAGATCGCGTCGGAGGCGGTCTTCCACCCGGATTCGAGGGACGCGCCCCATTCCGAGATCTTGGACTGGTTGTCGCCGATCCACTGCTGGACGGTGGCGAAGACGTCGCCGAAGAACGCCTTGACCTGGGCGACGATCTCGCCCACGCGGGCGGCCCACGCGCCCAGGGTGGTGCCGGAGTCGTTCCATGCGGCCTTGAATTCCTCGATCTTGACGAGTCCCCAGGCGATGAAGTTGAAGAAGCCGTTGACCGCTCCGCCCAGCGTGGTGAGGAAGAACTCGGCGACGGGCATGCCCTTCTCGACGATGCCGGGCAGCTTGTCGATCAGGTTGTCGATGACGTCGATGGCGACATCGAAGGCCTTCGTGATCAGGGGTGCGCTCTTGCGGAAGACCTCGGCGAGCATGTCGCCGAGCGGGAGGATCTTGCCCTGGAGCCGCTCCAGCCCGTCGAGGATCGGGCCGCGCAGCGGGGCGGCGGCCTTCTGGAAGACCTCCAGCGCCGACTTTCCCAGGTCAGTGAGCTCCTTCTTGACCTCCTTGTTGGCGGCCAGGAAAGCGCCCAACCCCACCACGCCGAGGGCGAGCGCGCCACCGATCGCGGCCACGGCCGCCGCTGTGGCCAGCGCCGCCACCCCAAGCCCGACGACTGCGACGGTGGCGAACTTGGAGACGCCGAGCACGCCGGCGACTCCTGCCTGGGCGACGTCGAGGGCGCCCCCCAGGGCGTTCGTGATGCGGGAGCCGTTGCGCTCGGCCCCGTCGCCAAGCCCGTCGAACAAGGTGGTGCCCTGGGAGACGAACCGTCCTCGCGCGTCACGCAGGCGGCCGTCAGCGCCGCGCACGAACGCCTCGGCCGCCCGTTCCCCAGCAACGCCCGCGACGTCCTCGGCCACGACCAGCGCGTCGCCGAGCTCATCCGTGAGCGCCATGCCCGTTCGCCGGCCGCCCTTGCGCGCAGCCTTCTCGGTGTCCTTGAGGGCATCCTCGACGCCGTCGACGAGCTGGGCGAGATCAGCCAGGGCCTCGTCCGGGTCCATGCCGTCGCCGATAGAGTCGGCCACCCGGGCGAACGCTGATGCGACCCGGGACTCTATCGAGCCGCTGGTGGAGCTGACCGCGGTGTCGAGCCGGTGGAACCTTCGCTCGACGCTGTCGACGCCGCGGTGGAACGGCTTGTCCTCCAGGTCGATGTAGCCGACAAGCTCGCCCACGGTCATGCTCACGAGAGGTCACCGCCTCTCGCGTTCACAGGGTGCTGAGGTAGGAGTTGGCCTGTTCGCCGCGAAGCTCCAGCGGCTCGTTGGCGGTGACGAGCCGATAGATGGAGTCCTTGGACAGGCCGACGACGAGGGCGGCGAACTCGCGGCGGGTGAGTTGGCCTATTTGCCTCTTCGTGAGCTGGTACTCGCGCCGGAAGTCGGCTTCGATGAGCGTCCAGTACTTCCTGATCCGCCAGTCCTCGGGGTCGAGCTCTTCGCTTTTCCCGACTGCTGTTTGTCCCGCACCATCTCGTACGCCTCGCGGAAGCTGAGTTCGCGGCCCTTGCCGTTGGCCATGCCCCACGCGAGCACGACCTCGAACTCGCGGCCGCTCATGCCAGCGGCGATCCAGGCGTCGAGCACGTCGACGCCGAAGAGATCGGCGAGGAGCTCCTTGAACGCGTCTTCGGACCCGGAGTCCTTGAGTTGGTCGGTCTTGCGCTCGAACAGCAGAGGCAAGTCGTGAGGGACGCGCACGGTGACGCCGCGAATGACTTGGGTCGGCGGGCCCTTGCGCTCATCAGCTTCCTGCCGCTGGACCTCGGCCCAGAAGTCGTCCCACCCCTGAGTCTCGGCGGCGTCAGCGACGGCTTGATCGATGGCGTCGTGCAGGTCGGCGTTGGGGTCGATCGGCTCGGAGTTCGACATGGTCAGGCCACCGCCGCGATGGTGGAGCGACCGCACTTGGTGATCGTGGCCGCCCACGCGCTCTTGTCGTTGGTGGCGCCGCCGGTCTCGCCCAGGCTGACGGTGCATCGCCAGATGACCCAGGTCTGGCTGAGCGGATGCCGGAACCGGACTCGTCCCTGGGAGGAGGCGTAGCCGACCTTGTCTTCGCCGGCCATCTCCTCGACGCGGGCCCGGCCAGGCTGGAGGGCGCCGGTGGCGTCGTCTTTGAGTTCCTGGCCGGCGAGTGCCATGGAGGCGCCGCGCTGCATGATGTCCTGCTCGTAGGCGCCCTCGCTGTCGTAGTCCGTGGTATCGGCCGTCTCTTCGTTCTCGGCTCGGTTGACGGTCACGTTGGCGAGGTTTTCGACGCGCAGCCAGGTGTCGGGGGTGGCGGACTCGACCTGGTAGATGATGTCCCGCGAGTCGATCTTCACGAACGTCATGGGTTCTCCCTGTGTGATGCTGTCCGCGACACCTCGACGCGGAAATTGGCCGTGTACTCGTCGCGTTTGTTGGCGTCCTGGCCGATGTAGACCGGCCCGCCGGACAGGCCGACGGCGAGGGACAGGTAGGTGCCGCCAGCGAGGCGGATCTTGGCGAGGCCGTTGAGCGCGTTGTAGATCGTCTCGGCGTCGCGTTCGGCCACGCGCGGGTCGGAGGCCGGGCCGCGGCAGCGGAACTGGACTCTGACCTCGTCGTAGTTGTCGGCCAGCCTGCTCTCGGCGCCGCCGTACCGGGCCAGGACCACGCAACGATCCGGGGTCGCGGGCATCTTCGGCGAGAAGGCAGGCCCGATGTCGAGGTCGAGTTGGCCGAGCAGCGCGAGCAGTTCCTCCAGGAGGGTCACCGGAGTGCCCGCCGGATCTGGGCGGCGATCAGCTCCCACATGGTGCCCGCCTCGTCGTTGAGCGGCTGCTCCAGGTACTTGGCCTGCCGGCCCGGGTCATGTCGCCAGGTCAGCTCTTCGTGCTGGCGGACGGCGTACACGGTGTCGTAGGAGACGGCGGCGCGGAGCGCGCTGTCGTCGACGCTGGTGACCGCGCTGTTGATGAGGGTGGACTCCTCGATCGGCGCGACCGCCGTCGACCGCTCCAGCAGGTGGTTGACGGCCTTGTGCAGGCCGCGCACCGCGCCCGCACGCTGGCGTGCGCGGATCTGGGCCGTGTTGAGCTTGAGTCGGGCGCGCGTCATTGGAGGGCCACCTCCAGATGATCTGGCGTCGGGAGACCGGCACCGTCCCGGCGGAGTGCGGCGAGAACCTGCGCCTGGCGGCCGTTGACGGTGACGCGGGAGCCGACCGGGCACGTCGTCAACAGCGGCATGTAGATGACGGTGCGGGCCACGATCTCCTCGCCGGTGTTGTCGAGGATCTTCTGGAGCTTGTCGTCCACGAAGCACTTCACCGTGATCGCGTCGCCGTACTCGGGGCCGAACGGGCCTTCGCCCTCGTGCGGCTCGATGGTGACGGTGTGCCTGAGCAGCCAGGCAGGTATAGCGGCCATCAGTCTGTCCACGGGCCGAGGCCGCCGACCAGGCCAGCCTGTTGCAGGATCTTCCAGGCTTGTGGTGCGAGGCGGGCGGCGGCCGAGCCTCCACCACCCACCCCGGCCTGTGAGCCGCGCCCCCGCCGCGCCAACCGGAGGGAGCCGAGCTGCACGTCATCCCACCGGCCTGCCACGCCGGTGCCCGATTCGCCCTCCTCCACCCACGCGGCCACCTGCTCGCACGTCGCCTCCATGAGCGCGGTCACGTGCGCGGCCTCGGTCGGCGCCCCGTCCTCGTCGACGTCGTAGACCGCGCTGAGGAGCGCCTGGTCGACCTCGCGGCTGGCGCGGGTAAGCAGCAGCTCGGCGTTGTCCGGGGCGACAGCCATGTACGTAGGGACGAGGTCTGCGATGGTCGCGTACGCCATGGCACCTCCCAGGTGGTCGCGGGCGGGACGCAGCACCCTCAGCACGGCCCGCCCGCGGGCTCAGGCGTCGAAAACCGCCACGGTCACGTTGGTCGGGGTCGTCCCGGCGTAGTTGACCCACACCGACCCGTCCGGCTGCCGATACGACGCGTCGAACGGGCCGTACGGCCGCCACTTGCCCGCGGCGACCGCGTTCCCCGGCAGGTCGGCAACGGCCAGCGAGGACGGCCCCACGACGCTCGGGTTGACGAACGTGGGAGTCAGCGCGGCGTCGTCGCCGTTGAGGACCACGAAGATCCGGTGCGGCGCCCACTGGAAGCTGTTGCCGTCGGTCAGCTCGGCGGCGGTGTCGACGGCCTCGGGGTCGATGCCGGCCTCGGTGAGCTTGGTGGCGGTGAGTGCAGTTCGTGCCATGTCGCCGTCCTCCTAGCTCACGATCGCGATCGGGCACTTGGCGACGCCGGTCTGGGTGCCGGTCGTGGCCGGGGCCACGTCGCCGGTCGCCGAACCGAACGTGAAGCCCATGGCTTTGCCGCCGACGGCTGCCGAGGCGGTGACGATCGGTGCGGAGCCGATCAGGGTCTGGACGGTGGACGCCGTGGTCGAGGTGGCGACGATGTACCAGCCGTCCTTCTTGATCGTCACCGGGGCGGTGAGGGCCAGCTTGCGGGCGGTGTTGGCCGCCCACGCCGCGGCGCCCTGGGCGGCCGACTGCGCCAGCAGGGCGCCGTCGGGGTCGTAGAGGGCGTGCCATCCGGCGGTGCCGGTGGCCAGCGCGGTGTTCCCGGCGACGAACGCGATGTTGGTGACGACGTCGCCCTTGCGCAGCCAGACGCGGGTACCGATGGCCACGCCGGTCGCGGTCGCGGCCAAGTCGCTGGTGCACGCCCAGGCGGGGATGTTGGAGCGCACGAACGCGCTCTGATCCTGCCCGGGGAGGGCGTTGTACGGCAGGTCGAGTGCGGCGGCGTCCGCCAGCACACCCTCGTAGTAGCGGCTGAGCGTGGTCACTTCTGCTCGCCCTCCTTCTTGGTGTCGTCGGGGTTGGCCGGGGACACAGGCGGGGCCGGCGGCTCCTTCGGCGGGGCGGGCGGCTTGCCGGAGGAGGTGCGCCTCTTCGGCTTCTCCTCCGGCTCGGGCAGGGGCTGGCCGGACGCGTCGGTCTCGACCACCCGGTAGCCCTTGGAGGCGTTGCGGTTCGCGAACAGCACGGCCGAGCGGCCCACCTGCACGGTGTTCTCGTCGGCGGCGCAGAAGCCGTCCTTGTCGCGGGTGTCGTCGAAGCTGACGCGGGCGACACCGTCAGCGAAGGACACGCCGCCGACCCGGCCGGTGAAGTCCGGCCGGGGAGCGTGGATCTCGAAGAATCGGATGCTCACGGTGGTCTCCTACTTGACCTTGATGTTGCGGATGACGCCGCAGCTCCGGGCGTGCTTGAGCACGAGGGTGGCCGGGCCCATCTCCAGCTCGCCGGTCTTGACCGCGCCGCTGGTGGTCCAGTCCGGGTCCCACGTCTTCATGAGCGGCTTGCCGGCCACGCTGGCACCGTGCAGGGCGTTCATGCCGAACCTGACCGCGTACAGGTCGGTGAGGTTGGTGATGTTGCCGCCGCCTCCGCCGCCGTCCGGGTCCCGGGTCTCGACCGGGATAACGTACGTGGTGTCGCCGGTCATGTCGTCGTTGGTGGTGCCCAGGTCCACCAGGGCGGCGTTGCCGTACCGCTCGACGGTGCGGCCGAGGGCGTCCTGGGTGATGGAGTACTGGCCGGCGCGCTTGGCGATGGCGCGGACGCGGGCGATCATCAGCCGGTTTCCGAGCAGCGCGTCAGGTTCGTCGTTGAGCAGCGACAGGAACAGGTCCAGCTCGTTGGAGACGGTGATCGCCTTGTCGACGGTGTTGACCGTGGCCTCGGACCAGTCGGCGTAGTAGGTGCCGCCGGCGTTGGGAATGTACTCGGTCACCGAGCCGGTGAGGGCAACGTCGAGGCCGTCGAACCCCAAGACGTTGCTGGCGTGGTCGCCCTGGATGAGCTGGGTGGCGAACGTGGTCCGGACGCCGCGGATCAGCTCCGAGGTCTGAAACGCCATCTCGTCGGTGAGCTGCGGGCCCAGGTGAGCGAGCGCCCGGTCCAGGTTGTACGCCCCGCCGAACGGATAGAGGCTGGACGTGATCTGGGTGCGCTTCGCCTCGGACGGGGTGTACTCGGTGTTGTAGGCACGGAACTGACCGCCGCGCGTCTGGGTCAGGCGGGCGTAGGTGTAGGTGAGGCTGCCACCGCCCGTGCCCGGGGTCGCCGTGTCGTCGAACGTGATCTGGTCGAGGAGCCAGCTTCCGCGCCGGGTCTCGTCGATCACTGCGTAATCGACGTCCGACGCGGCGTTGCGCATGGCGTCCGCGAGGGTGATGGCCATCTCTCACTTCCTGTCTGGTGGTTAGGTCTGCTGGCGGGCATACGCCTCGCGGATGGACTTCGGGCGCTCCTTCTGGCCGGCGCTTCCGTTGCCGCCGCCGAAGTCACCGCCCGATGTGCCGGGAGCCTTCGGAGCCAGCTTGGCCAGCCGGTCGACGGCCTTCTTGATCGCGGCCTCGTCCACGTCGCCGACGTCGGTGACGAACTTCGTGGTGTCGATGAGGTCGGCGGCGTCGCCGAGCTTGAGCCCGGCCTCGGCCAGCGCAGCCCGGAACGCGGTCGCCGCGAGCTTGGCGCCGAACGCCTTGGACGCCTCCGTCGCGCCTTCGGCCTTGGCCGCGGCGACGGCCTTCTCCTGGTCACTCATGGCTGCGGCCTTGAGCTTCTCCAGCTCCTCAGCCGCCTTGGAGTTGGCCTTGGCCTGCTTCTCCAGGGTCTTACGCTGCTCGCGTTCGGCAGCGAGCGCCGACTTCAGCCCGGCCAGGTCGTCGCCCTGCTGGGACGTCCCGCCGCCAGCTGTCGTGTCGTCCTGGGTGGTGTCGTCGGTCGTGGTGTCGTCGTCAGCCATGCGGCTGCTCTCCTTCAGGTGGGCGCCGGGACCTCACGTCCTGGTGCTCGGTGCCGCCGTGGCGTCACGCCAGGGCGGAGCTTCAGCGGGCGCGGCCGATCTGCTCGCGGTAGCGGAGCCGCTTGAGGCCGTGCTCGTCGATGTGGGCGCGCAGCGCGGTCTGCCACTCGCGGACCTTCGCGTCAGCGCGGCGCTTGGCGAGCGGGTCGAGGGCGCCCGCGGAGCGGCGTTTCCAGCGGCGGATGTGGCGCTCGATGGCGCGCTGGCGCTGCTTTGCCTCGTAGCCGTGCGGGTCGTGGACCGCGTTGTCCACCCGCGTGACGCCGGGCAGGTAGAGGCTCGTGGAGTGCGTGCAGTTCGGGTGGAAGAGCCCGGCCGCGCGCGCGACCGCGATGGGGACGACGTTCACCGCGATGATGCGGTCGTCCACAATCTCGTCCTCGCGCAGCACCCGGCCAGCACGGCCGGAGAGGGACAGGACGCGGCGCTCCCAGGGCCGGCATAGCTCGCACTCGCGCGGGCTGTCGGACACGATGACGAGGTCCTCACCGGCGTCGGTCAGCCGGTCGAAGTGGCCTTGTCGCATCGCCTGGTGGGTGCCGGTGCGCACGGCCATCTCCGTGTAGGAGGCGAGCTCCCAGCGGCGGCCCGCGGTGTCAGTGAACCCTGTGATCCCCTTGTCGAGGAAGCCCTCCCAGGCGTGCTGGGCGGCCTGCCGCCGGGTCTGCACGCCGAGTAGCACGTCCGGGAGCGCGGCGCGGGCGATCACCTCACGGTAGACGTCGAGGCTCCAGCGGAGGATCTGGGTGTGCGTGCTGCGCAGGGTGAGCGCCAGCTCTCGCGCCAGCCGTACCAGCGCGCCCAAGCCGGGCAGCGCCTCCAGCGCGCTGGCCAGGTCCGGCAGCGGAGCCTCGGCCTGCAGCTGCAGTTCTCGGAGGGCTTGCTGGCCGCCGCGTTGTGCCGCGAGGGCGATGGCCTGCCGTACCGCGTTGTCGGAGTCCTGGCCGAGCTTGGCGAGGATGACCTCGATCCGCCTGCGCAGTGTGGTCAGCTCGCGCAGCTTGGCCTGGGCCCAGTCCGGTGAGTCGATCCCCGCGCGCAGGCTGACGGCGATGTCACGGGCCAGCCTGCGCTCGACCCCGGTGTACAGGTCGAGCAGGGTGGCGACTAGGTCGTCCACCGTGGGGGCGGCCATGATGACCACCCCCTACCAGGTCACATACGGCCGTCAGGGGTCTCGTACGGCTCGTCGAAATCCATTTCGGTGAACAGCCCGGCCTTGATCGCGCTGTCCAGATCGTCAACACTGATCGCGAGATCCTCGTTGAGGGCCTTCACAGTGCCGCCGAACCAGACCAGAGGCGTATCCATGCCTCCATCATCTCTCAGCCTGGGGCGGCCCGTCCTGCCCTTCTTCGCCGGGTTCGACTCCGGGCGGCTTGCCGAACGCGTTGCCGAGGTCGGCGAGCGGATCCGGCCGCTGGTCGGCGATCTTCTGGACTTCGACCTGCACCTGCTCTTCGTCCCAGTCCTGATGCGCCATCCGCACGAGAGTCTCGTCGGAGGCGGCATCAGCGCGCCGCAGTAGCTCGACGGTCTGGGCGAGCTGCAGCATGTCCGGCGAGACGGAGTCGGCGAGCACGATGGTCGGGCGTTCCGGGGTAACGCTGAGGTCGGGGAAGAGGGCGGCGGTGAGCTCCAGCAGCATCTCCAGGCCGTCACCCAGAGCCGGGAGGGTGTAGAGGCCCTTCTTCGCCCTGGTCGTCAGGCTCCTGCGCTCCTTGGCGGACACCTCGGTAGCGGTGATGGCCACGCCGTCGTCGCCGAGCCCGAAGCTCTGGCCGGAGTATCCGGTGGCGCGCAGGATCGCCGCCAGCTGCTCGGCCTGCGTCTCCCGGTGCTCCTCGAACCGGATCGCGAACTGCTGCGGCGAGATTTCCAGGCGTTCGCTGTTGACGAGCGGGTTCACCGCTTCGTACAGCTCGCGATCGAGGTCGAAGTAGGAGCCCTTCCCTCGACCGGCGTTCTCCAGGTACGACGAGGGCACGATCAGCCGGGCCTTCGCGAGGCGGATGTCTCGCATCCAGCTGGTCCAGGTTTCATCGAGGGCGTCCATGAGGCCGAGCACCGGGCCGTCGAAGTCGCTGCGGCCGAGGTTGGCGCCGGCCGGGTAGTTCCGCCACGTCCGGTTGGGCCTCATGTTGGGGATGTAGACGGCGGTGCACCGGTCGATGCCGGTGGTGACGACGGGCTTGAGCTTCTCCGTCTCGGGGTGGGCGGTGAGTGGCATCTGGTCGCCCAGCTGGCCGGGTGCACCCTTCCACAGGGCGTGCTGGATGCCGCCCGGCTGGTGGTGCTCCAGGTGCCACCAGCAGGTGGTGTCGTCGGACTCCAAGATCCGCCAGAACGTGCACGCGTGCAGCCGGCCGAACCGCCACTCCGGTACGGCCGCGTCCGCGTGCACCGCAGACAGCCACGGGGCCGGCGCGACATCCGGGTTCCAGACTGCGCGCAGGTAGTAGCCGCCGAGCGCCGCCCCCACCTCGGCACCTTCCAGCAGGGTGGCCTGGAGCTGGGGGAGCATGTCGTCGAGGTGGGCCTGGGTGGCGTCGTTCTCGCAGGTGATCGTCGGGGGCTCGCTGAAAAGCAAGTCGGCGGACATGGTGGCGATGTCGCTGGCCACCGGGACGTGCAGCTTCGTCAGCCGTTCACCCTGCGGGGTGGGTGCGCCCCAGAACATGCGGGCCATCGCGCCAACGATCCCGCCGCGGTACTGCGAAGGCCGGTTGGCCGGCTGCTGGCCCTGGTAGAGGGCGGCCAGTTCCTCGGGCACGCCCCTGTACCAGGTGTCGAGGACGCTGTAGTGGCTGTAGATGGGCTGGAGGTGTCGGGGCGGCCAGGTGCCGCCGCTCGGCAGCGGCATCAGGTGTCCTTTCACAAAACGAACGTGGAACTATCTCTGGACGCGTATCGTTCTCGATATAGGTCCCTTAGTGCATCGAGGTGAGAATCCATGAGCGATCCGCCACCCGCATCACGAATCCGCATGACGACGCCGACCCGCTTGGTTCTCGATCTCCTGGTCGCTGCAGATCCCGCCGACCCGCCATGGGGATACAGGATCTGCGAGCGGACCGACCTTGGCCCTGGCACGGTCTATCCGATTCTCGAACGCCTCGAAAACGCTGGCTGGATCACCGGGGAGTGGGAAGCGGCCACCCCGACCGATCGGCCGCGGCGACGTGTCTACACGCTGTCCAGCGTCGGCCGCCATGGTTACGCTGAAGCCCAAGCTGCCCGTAAGAGCCGCAGCTGGCTGCCTGCCGGTTTTCGCCGGGCAGGAGGCACGGCATGAAGCGGAGCGAAGGAGCGATCTACGTCAAGGGCCACTACAGGAGGCGACCCGGAGGCGGGCGCACCTGGGTCAGGCCGTACACAGCTCGTCTTCGTGAGGGCGGTACTGGCACTACCGCAGCCGCCGGAGCTTCCGGGGTCGCCCTTCTCCTCGGTGCCCTAGCAATCAGGCTGCCTGATTGGACAGATGCTGAAGGAACGGCTGCTGCTCTCCTCCTGGTCACCCTCAGTGCTGGCTCGTTCGTAGTCGCCCTTCTGCGGATGATTCTCAAAAGGCGGCGCACGGTGTCGCCTTCTCAACGACTGGTCGATCTGGCCATGCTCATTGGAGGCGGCAAACGGCACTGGAGGCGGAACGAATGGGCTGTGGACCTCGCCGAGAGCCCCGCTTCTGTGTGGCTAGGCGCAGAGCTCGTAAGAGCCGCGATCGTCATGCGCCTGTCCGACGTGGGCTCGTGGGCTCGTCGTCAGCTCTGCAAACTGCTGATCAGCGAATTTCGTACATGGGGTGTACTCGTTCCGATCTTGGTTCTGGCCTTCTCTGACGTCATCAAGTCAGAGGGGTGGGGCGTGGCAGTCTTCACGATTCCGACCGTTGTGGTCATCTACGAGGGCGTCGCCTGGCTGCGGAAGCGATGGGGCGTGCACGTTCGGCATAGCGATCGCTCTGACCGCTCCGACGAGGACGCGTGAGACCAGCTGGCCAGCTACGCAGCAAGGAGCACGGGCTCTCGTAGCTGGTAGCGCCAGATCGCCCGCGTGGTGTGGGTGCCATACCGGATCATGTCGAGGCCGTGGTCTGCGACCTTGACGGGTTCATCGAGGCCCTTCTCGGCTTTGTCCTCGTCCCAGCTGTAGCCGGGAAACTCGTTGATGATCTCCGGACACGACGCCGCGATCTTCAAGCGGTCCGTGGCCAGCAGGCTCGCGACGGTCATGATGCCCGGCAGAACCTCGTTGTCGCCGAGCGTGGATGTGAGCCCGTCCTCGTGAAGCTGCGCCCGGAAGCTGGCCGCGCTCGGGTCGATGACGGTGTACGGCGGTCGGCCGCCCGTCCGATCGAGGAAGTCGCGGAACCGCGCGCTGTACTCGACGTCCGTGAGCTGCCGATACTCGCGCTTGGAGTCGTAGCGCCATTCGTGCGTGAGGTACAGCCGCTGATCGGCGCCCAGGCCCAGGCGCCCGGCATGGAACGGGTTCGTCGTCCCGTAGTCGGCCGCCGCGCTGATCCACCGGGTGATGGGCGGCACCTCGCGCACCACGTGCACGGCCGGGTCCCACATGTCGTAGATCGCGCCCGCCGCCAAGCACCATTCGCCCTCGATGAACCGGCGCCGCCACAGGCCGACGTACTGGGCCATCAGCAGGTCGATGTACGACTGCTCCAGGCTCGGGTTGTCGCGGAGGGTGAAGTGCCAGCTCCTCACGCCGACTGCGGCGCCGCGGAGAAGGAAGTCGGTGCGAAGCCAGTGCGCCGGCCCGTCCGGGTTCGTCGTCGCCAAGAGCTTCGCGCCGGGCGCCCGCAGGCGGGACAGCAGCATCATCCAGAAGCCCTGAGGCACCAAGGTGGCCTCGTCCACGTACGCGAGCGCGATCGTCGCACCCCGGATCCTGCCCTCAGCCTTCGCATCGGAGGCGCCGACGAGGTGGACGGTGCGGCCGAGGATGACTGCGGTCGTCGAGCCCTTGGTGTGGTGGATCTGCCCAGCGACGAAGCCGAACAGCACCGACGCCTGGAGGGGATCGATGATGTTCCGCTCGATCGTCTGCAGGGTGCGGCCGATGATGACGATGAGCCCATGGTCGGGGGCGCGGATGACCGCGATCAGGAACGCCAGGAGCGAGGCGATGGTCTTGCCCGAGGAGACCGCGCCGGCCCAGAGGGCGATCTGGGGCGTGGCCAGCGCGCCCACGACGCTGCGCAGCTGCTTGGGGGAGAGGACGCGGCCGAGCGCGTCGAGGTTCACGCCTCGTCGTCCGGCGGCAGGTTCGCCGCGGCGACTTCCAGCGCCTCGGCGATGGAGCTGAGCATCGAGCGCGCCTCGCTGGCTCCGCTGTTGGCGTCGTAGTCGGTGAGGCGCAGGGCCTTCTCGACGGCCACACCGACGGTGGACATGATGTCGCGCTTGTCGCGGAACGGCGGCTCGTCGACGGGGTGCTCGTTGTACACGTTGTCCCGGCCGCCGAACGAGTGGATGGTGCAGGGTTCCCAGAGCTGGGCGCGGAGGCGTGCGGCGTCGGCGAGGAGGTCGGAGGCGAGCTGGGCGCGGGTGGCGGCGTTGTCGGCGGCGCGGGCGGCGGTGGCTTCGCGGGTGCGGGCTCGGTCGAAGCTCAAGCCCATGGCTTTGGCGTGTGTGGAGACGGTCCAGCGGTTGCGGCCGATCTGTCTCGCGATCTCGTTGCAGCCGAGGCCCTGGGCGTGGAGGTCGCGGATCTGGTCGCGTTCTTGGTCGGTGACGGGGCGCTGGTCGGAGGGCATCGGTCACCCCCTGGAGTGCGAAAGCCCCGCGCGGTGGCGGGGCTTGTCAGGTCTTCGGGCATGCGGAAGACGCCTCGATCATGGGTTATCCACAGGGGAGGTGTCAAGCCAGGTCAGGCGCGGTCTTCCAGCCGACTCGTGATTGCGGCCAAGATTTCCGTCTCGATCTGCTTCTTGAAGTAGTCGGGCCTGGTCTGCCGCAACTCGCTCCGGTTGGGGGAGGTTGCTTCCACCGAGGCGTATGCATCGGGAGTGGTGTCGAGGTTGAAGGCAGCTCGCGTGATCGGAATCAGGTCCTTGCTGAGCATGGCAGCGCGGGCCTTCATGCGCGCATCTCGGGTAACCACGTTGCTGTCCTGCGTGTTCAGCTGGGAGAGATCCGCGAGGACGCCGAGCTCGAAGTCGATCCGCCGTTCACGGATCAGCGCCTTCTCGTTCTTGTTGCTGTTGATGGTGGACTGGACGATCGCGCCAGCGGCCAGGAGCGCGGCGACTGCAGTACCAGCGGCGTTGACGTACTCAAGCCAGTCGGGAACGCTCACGACTACTTGGCCTCCCACTGCGCGATGTCAGCGCCATCCGCCTTGACCCACGCACTCCAGATGATGTTTCCGTTGGCGAGCTCGACACCTAGCCGAATCTCCTTGGATGCTGCGGGCGATGCCGGAACCTCGAGCTTCTGTCCATGACCTACAACCCACGTCTCCTGTGCTATGCCGTCCAGGGTGTGGTTCAACTCCGGTCCCTGCGTCATAGCGACCTGCACAGTGTCGCTACCTCGTTCCTGTGCGTGGAAGTGCACGAGCTGAACCTTGCCCATTCGATGATTGCTGACGGCAATTTCGGCATATGTGCGGCGGTAGATGTGGGTGCCGTCGACAGGTATGTCAGTCAGGTGAGCAGTGACTTTGACCGTCACCTTGTAGCCTCCGCGCCTGTACGCTGCCCTCGCAAGCAGCATGCTTAGTCCGGCGATGACAAGCCCGCCGACTGCGATCCATCGAGCCAGCCAGTCAACCTGTGGCGCAGCAGTGAAGAGTAAGCTCACGAGTACATTCTGCTCCCATTAGTCACTCTGTGCTGTCTGTTGCACAGAATGCCTGGCCAGCTGCTGCCAGTCGGCGAGGGGCCAGCACGGCTGCCCACCCCACCACGTCCCCACGTCCCGCAGCGGAGGCTCGCACACGCCCATGCACACGATCGCGACCTGCTGGCCGGGCAGTTCGACGACGCGCCATGTCCAGGCGCCGCCGGCCGGGTGCTCGGTGTCGACGCCGTGGCACCAGGGGCAGATGACGCGGACGGTCTGGCCGGTGTAGAGCATCGCGAGGCAGCGGGCGACGGCCTCGTACATGCGGGTCAGCGTGGGTTCGGCGAGGGCTGCCCACGGGCCGGGCTCACCGTTGTAGTCGTGGTGCTCGGCCAGGAGGGCTGCGCGGATGGCGTACAGGTACGGGCGGGCGTCGAGCTGGCCGAGTGCGGGCGGGGCCGGCGGCGGGCACACGGACCATTCGGTGAGCTCGGCTGCGAGGTCGTCGGCGCGTACGAGGACGTCGAGGGCGGCCTGGAGGACGCTGACGTCGACGGGGGCGGGGGATTCGCCGAAGGACAGGTTGGAGCGCTCAAATCGTTCCTGGCGGGCGATCGCGTCGCGCTCGGCGCGCACCTCGGGGGACACCTCGCTCTGCTGCCAGGGGCGTGGTGTGGCCATGGGGAGGCGGGCGTCGAGGAGGTCGGGCCAGTAGGCGATGAGCCAGTCGAGGGTCTCGACGACGTTGGTCACGGGGCAGCTCCGGGCGGTGGTCAGGCGGTGAGGTCGAAGAGCGGGACGAGCTCATACGTCGTGGGCATGCGCTTGGGGGCGGTGGGCCGGCCGCAGGCGCAAGGGCATGACCAGCGGCAGATGCGGTCCGCGAGCCACACCTGGGCGACTGGTGTCGGCCGCGGTGGGCCGTCGATGGTGACGTGCTGGTACGGCTGGGCGAAGCATGCGGGGTGGACGCCGGTCCGGTCGGCGATCATCCCCTCGCGCGATTGGCGGGGGCCGCGGGCGCATCGGTCGTGCTGGTTGCGGGTGCAGGAGTGGCAGTCGTGGCGTTGGCATGCGCATCGGGTGTAGTGGCCGGGCCAGGTGGTGGTTTCGACGTGGCGCATGCGCGGTGTCCAGGCGTGTTCGCGGACCCAGGCGGCCTCGTCAGGGGTCACGACGCGATCCGGACGCGGGTCTTGAGGCAGATGCCGCAGCGTTGGGTGAGGACGCGGCCGACGGCCTCGACCGTGGTCCAGCGGTGGCGAATGTGGATCATGGCTGCTCCAGGTGGCGTCAAAGTCCGCGGAGATGGCGGATGACCAACTGCCCGTCAGCCATGGCTGATCACGCTGGCCTTGACGTACGCCTCGTAGGCGGCGACGGGGACGCGGATGGATCGGCCGACGCGGATGCTGCCGGGGAACGCGCCCTCTTCGACGTAGCGGTAGATGGTCATCGGGGCGACGCGCAGTTGTGCGGCGATCTCGGCGACGGTGAGGTACTTGTCTTCGCGCGCGGGCTCGTCAGCCAACGTTGTGGCGTTGGTGCTGGTCATGGGTTTTGGGGCTCCTTGATGTTGAGGATGTAGGGGCGTCCGCAGGGTGCGGTTCGGTGTGGGTGGTCGGTGGGGGCGTGCCAGTGGGTGCGGGTGCAGTGGGGGCATGCGTGTACGTGGAGTTGCATGTAGCCGGTGTTGGGGCTGATGACGATGACGGCGTCGACACGCGCCAGGGTGATGCAGATGTCGGCCTTGTACGGCTGGGTCATGTGGGGGCAGGTGGTGGCGCAGGACGGGGCGCAGTAGCCGAGGCCGTCGGGTTGTCCGCAGGTGAGGCATCGGGGTTCGCAGTCGCCTGTGATGAGGCGTCGTGGGGGTCTGCGGTGGCGGGTTTGTGGGGTGGGGCGGGGGCTGTCCCCACTCCCGTCCCCTCTATCGAGGGGAGGGGACGGGGACAGAGTGGGGGACTTCTGCCCGGACCTTGATCGTCCCCTTGTCCCCGCGCTGTCCCCGTTGTTGTTGTGGGGTTTGACCTGGGGGTTCTTCTTGATCGTCCCCGGCTGTCCCCGCTGTCCCAAGTCGTCGATACCGGGTAGGGGTAGGAGTAGTTCCTGATCTACATTGGAAGGGGTGCGGGGCTTTGACCTGCGCGTTGATGCGGATTTCATGATCGTCCCCTTTCTGTCCCCTGATCTTGGACGGCGTTGAAGACGCCTCTGAGCTGGGCGGTATAGGTGAGAGGTGGGGGTATGCGGCTGGTTTCGTGTCCCCGAAATTTCATGATCGTCCCCAAAATCGGGGACGATCTTGAAGGGTCATGTGATGCCCGCCTTCCGTGCCGCGAGGGCCTGCGCGAGCGTCTCGTTGCGCACCTTGATGCCGCCCTGGGCGAGCTCTGCCCGTGCCTCCTCGCGAGGGGCGTCGAGCGGCACCTGGAGGCTGTCGAGGTACTCGACGATCTGGGCCACCTTCGGCGGGAGCCCATTCGCCGCGGCGCACAGCTCATGCCGGAGCGGGTCCGCGCGGCGCCGCAGCTCGATCAGCGGCACGCCGTGGTTGGCCCGGGACATCTCGCGCTTCAGGTACAGCTGGGTCTCGGTGGTCTTCACCAGGAGCCAGACGGCGTCGACGTCGGCGCCCTTCGCGCTGGAGCCTCGCTGGCCTTTCTCCAGGTCCTTTCCGGAGTGGTCGAGGCGGATGACGGAGATGCCCATGCCCTTGAGGGGGGCGAGGGCGTGCCGGTAGAGGTTGGCGAAGGTGTCGGCGTCGTTCTCGCTGCCCTCGATGACGCGGGAGACGGTGTCGATGATGACGAGGGCGGGCTGGTGGGCCTTGGCCATGGCGAGCAGGTGCTGTCCGCCGGTGGAGGAGTCGAGGACGGGCAGCGACGGGAACGAGAAGTAGACGAGGTTGGCCTGGAGGAGGGCGAGGTCGTCGGGGCCGTAGCCGAGGTTGGTGAGGCGCTCCACGATGTCGGCCTGGCTGTTCTCGATGTCGATGTAGACGACGCGCATGGGTTCGCGCGCGGCCTGGCCGAGGACGGGCCGGCCGGTGGCGAGGGCGGCGGCGATCTCCAGGGTGAACAGGGACTTGCCGGCTTTGGGCGGGCTGTAGATGGCGATGGAGCGGCCCTGCTCGATGAGGGGCTCGACGAGCCAGGGCACGTCGTCGGGTTGGGCGGAGAACGCGTGTGTCCAGTCGATGGGGGTGTAGAGGCCGGCGAGGGCGTTGGCGGCGTTGGTGCTGGCGCCTGCGATGTCGCCGAGGGCCTTGGCCAGTTCGTCTTGGGCGGCGGTGAGGGCGTCGTGGACGTCGTCTCCGGCGTTGTGGACCCATTGGATGCCGCGGGTGAGGGCGTGGAGGGCGCGGCGGGTGGTGGCGTATCTGGCGACGATTCCGGCGTGCCAGGCGGGGTCTCCGGCGAGGGGTGCGGCGGCCATGAGGTCGTGGAGGTAGACGAGGCCGTTGTCGATGCGGGGGAGGGTGCCGTCGCGTTGGAGTTTGTCGCCGACGATGACTGGGTCGGTGGGGGCGTCTTGGTCGTAGAGGTTGAGGATGGTCTGGTAGATGAGCTGGTGGGCGGGGCGGTAGAACGCTGTGGGGTCGGGGAGTGCGGCTCGGATGTGCTTGACGATGTAGGGCACGGTCATGCAGGTGCCGAGGACGGCTTGCTCTGCGGCGAGGTCCCAGAGCTTGGTGTCCTGCTCGGTGGTCAACCGTGTCTCCTGGTAGTTCTTGTGCCGGGGGTGGTAGGTAATTCGTCCATATTCCGTAGGCTCTGGTGACCTGCGGTGATGGCTGGCTGGGCGGCTTGCGAGTGAGGCAAATCGCGCTGGCTGAGGCGCATTGGCGCAGGTCGCGGCGATGTAATGGAATATGGACGAATGGCGTCAAGCCGGATGTCTGAGGCGGCGTTCACGCTCCTTCTGGGCTGCGACGGTGGCCTTGGCTGCGGCCTGCTGCTCTGGTGATGCGCGTTTCTTGCCTGCGGCGATGTGGCGGGCGTCGGTGACCCAGCTGTCGGCGAGCGAGGGGTACGGGTTGTGGGGCGTGTACGAGGGGCATTCGCCGCAGTAGCAGCGCTTGGGTGCGCAGTGTCCGCCGGTGGGTTCGGGTCGGCCTGCGAGGGCTGCGGGGGTGTGTGCGGGGCAGCGTGGGCCGGGGAGGTAGGGGCGTGTGGGGGTGGCGCCGCAGTGGGTGGCTGCGGCGCCGTTCCAGTGGGTGCAGGGGGTCATCCGGCGGCCGGGGTGCCGCGCATGATGACGACGCCCAACTCCTCCTGGAGATGGGTCACGACCTGCTTGACGGCGTCGCGGCGGACGTTGTCGGCGTTGTCGAGCAGGTATCCCATCTGCAGGGCGCCGCCCTGGATGCGGTAGCGGAACCGCGCGGTGACCACGTACGGCTCGCTGTCGTCGAACGGGGTGAGCCCGAGCTCCAGCTGGCCGGGAACCTCGATCTGGCCCTTGGCGCCGGCGCCGGCGTCGGTTTCCTCGGTAAAGACGAGCCGCTTGTTTCCGTTGGCCAGCACGGTCGCGCTGTTGAAGGTGACGCGGGTCTGGGTCTGGAAGTGCTGGACGAGCTCCAGCATGTCGGCGGCGGTGGGCTTGCGGATGTCGGCGCGGTTGTCGTCGATGAAGTCGGCGAAGTCGGCCTGGCGGATCAGTTTGCGGTCATGGTAGGTCCAGCGCTTCCAGGCGTCGGTCTCGGCGAGGGTGAGGATGAGCTGGTGGTCGCCCCAGCGGGCGGTGTTGTCCTCGTCGAGGAGTTCGACGTTGGGGGTGGCCTCGTGGGCGTTGAGTACGGCGGTGATGCGTCCGTGGTCGATGTCGACGTACACCTCGGAGCCCGGGTCGGCGTGCTTCTTGTAGTAGTGGATGAAACTCGCGGCGTCTCCGACGGCCACGCGGCCGGTCTTGCGGCGCGGCTGGGGCAGGTGCTTGTCGGATAGGTCGATGACCTCGACGCGGTCGCCGAGCTTGTAGCCGTAGATGTGGCCGGGGATGAGTCCGTCGGGGGCGGTGGTGTTCTCCAGCGCCTCGATGAGGGCGTCGTTTTCGGTGCGCGTGGTGGTGGTCACTGGGCGAGGTCCTTCGGCTGGTTGGTGGGGAGGTCGACGCGGCGCAGGCCGGGCAGGGCGATCTGTCGGGGGTCGTCGCGCAGCAGGTTTCCGGAGTCGTCGGCGAAGAAGATGGCGGCCTTGGGGGCCGGGCGGGGGGCCTTGAGGGTGACGTCGCCGCTCACCGCCAACGCGTCCTCGTTGCCCTTCATGGGCTCGACGACGATCTTCAGGGTGAGCTCGCCCTTCTTCCCGATGTCGCGGACGGCGGCCACGAGGTCCTGCATCAGGGCGGCGGCCTGGTCGGCGACTTCGCCTGCGCGGATCTCCTGGAGGATGGCGGCGAACGGCCTGGTCTGGCCGGGATCGTTGTCGGGGTGGTCGGTCACTGGGTTCCTTCCGAGGTGATGGTGGTGGCGCGGTCGGCCTCGGCCGACCGGCGCTTGTGGTAGTCGCAGGCGCGGCAGGTGGGGCGCCGCTGTTCGCGCCCTGACGCCCAGGGCGCGAACGCGTACAGCGGCTTGATCTCCGAGCAGGTGATGCACTCGCGGAAGGTCGCGGAGCTGCTGCTCAACCGGCCACGCTGCTGGATGGTCAGTCCGGCGACGATGCCGCCGGGGTCGCAGTGCCACGGCAGGTCGAGAACCCAGTCGCGGCATTCGTCGAGGACAGGGCAGGCGCGGCAGAGCTTCTTGGCCGCGTCGTCGCCGCCCTCCGACAGGCCGTACATGAGGTCGGGCTGGCCGATACACGCGCCGGTGCCGTCCCAGGTGGGCAGGTACAGGTAGTCGAGGAGGACGGTCATGCCGCCGCCTCGTCCGTCTGCGTCTCCAGGCGGCTGGCGGTGGCGTACCGCTGGACCGACCGCTCGCTCACCCCCAGCTCCCACGCGACCCTGGCCAGGGAAAGGGGCGGCCGGATGGCGGCGAGCTCCTGGTAACGGGCCACCATCTTTCGGCCGTGTGAGCCGAGGGGACGCCACGGCTCGGCGCGCTCGAAGAGGCGCGGGAACCGGGTCAGCGTGCCCGCGCACCGGCGCCGCTCGTAGCAGGTGCGGATGAGTCCTCGGCTGTGGTGGAGGCCGGCGGTTCCGCAGCATGCGCAGGTGATGGGCCTGGTGGGGATGGACATCAGCCGATCACCACCTGGGGCCATGCCACCTTGAGCATGGCGTCACGCTGCGCTTTCCGGCCTTGCCGGTATGCGCTGTTGGCCTGACGGCATGGCCCGCACCGGCACTTCCGCTTCACATACGCGGTCAGCGTGCCGTGAACGGTCGGACCAGGCTGTAGACGGCGGACCTGGTCAGGGCGGGGCAGCTTGCCCCGTCCCTTCGCGTCGCGGTCGGCGTTGTTCTCCTGGACAGTGCCCAGGAAGAGGTGCCCGGTGTTGATGCAGGGCGGGTTGTCGCACTGGTGCAGGACGCACAGCCCATCAGGAATCGGGCCCACTTCGAGCATCCACGCGACCCGGTGAGCGAGCTGCATCCGCCCCTTGAACCAGATCTGCCGGTGCCCACTGCGGGTGGCTGCGCGACCGGGGTAGAAGATGCAGTCGCCAACGACCTTGGCGCGGCCGAACAACCGCTTGCGGGCCGCCTCGTTGTAATGCTTGGTCAGGGTGTCGTCGGCCACTGGACCTTCTCCATCGCGGCGAGGTGGAGAGCAGGGAGCTGCTCGATCGGGTGGCCGAGGTGACGCATCCCCATGGACCGCAGGAAGTGCGCGTCGACCTGGTTGTCGTCGCGCAGGTCCAGCCCGGCCCGCTTGAGGAGCTCGACACGCATGTCGGGCTTCGTCGCGTTGCCCTTGCCGGTCGCGTACCGCTTGAGGCTGGAGGGCGAGACGACCGCGTAGGGCACGTCGTGAGCCGCGAGTCGGCAGACGACGCGCCACCAGAGCCCGGCGGCCTCGTGGTGTCCGGCGCCGAGCGCCCGCGAGTAGGCGGGCCCCTCGATGACGACCAGGTCGGCGGCCTGGACAGTGCCATCGCCGAAGATGTCGGCGGAGATCCAGAACAGCCGCTCGCAACCGCGCAGGTCGCCCGCCTTGATGGTGCGCGTTCCGGTGCTGTCGGCGACGCCGGTGGCGGTGAGGGAGAGGTCGAGGCCGACCACGAAGTGGGTCATCACACCTCCAGCACGGAGGAGGAGGGGGCGGCCGGGGCCGCGCTGACCGTCACGATCAGCGCGAGCACCGCGGCGGCCAGCAAGCCGAGGAGAACCCCGGCCAGCAGGGCGACGACAACGAGGCGGGTCACGAGCGCCCCCACTGATCCAGCGAGACGCGGGCGTCCGAGACCGCGGCGTTGAGATCGCCCAACGTCCGGGCGGCGGCGGCGCGCCGGAGGAGGTCGCGGTAGGTGTCGCGCTCCTGCTCCAGCGCCTCGGCCGCCGCGGCGTGCACGCAGTCCTTCGGGCCGTCGCATGGCGCCCGCTCGGCGGCGGGGAGACCCTGCTCGGCGTCCAGCACGTCGACGGCGACGGTGGCCGCAGCGATGAGGTCGCGGCCCCACTCGGCCTCGAACACGACGAGTTCCTCGCCGGGGCCGAGGTTGATCGGTACGGCGGGGCCGGATTCGCCGCGGATGAGGTCGCCGGCGGCCGGGCGGCCGAGCGCGGTTACGGTGGTGCGCCTGAGGTGCGTCATGCCGGGACCTCCTGGCGCTGCGCGGTCACAGCGGTGAGGGCGGCGTCCCAGGCGGAGGTCTGGCCCTGGCAGTCGTTGAGAAGCTCGGCGATGTCGGCCAGTTCCTGGTCGGATAGGTCTGCCGGGACACTGATCGTCCGCCCGAGCAGGGTGGTCAGGTCACGCAGCCGGTCCGGTCCGGACAGGTGAGTGTCGAGGCCGTCGAACTCGGCGCCGATCCGCTTCTCCAGTTCGGCGCGCCGCTGGCTGCTCTCGATCCGCTGCTGCCGCAGATGTACGACCGCCCGGTCGACCTCGTCGGCGGTGAGGTGCTTCGTCGTGCCCTCGATCGGTCGGCCGAGGAACGCGGTCAGCCATGCGAACCGCGCCTGGTCGTTGAGAGTGGTGGAGCCCTTGCCGGTGTGGGCGGTGATTCCGCACTCGGTCATGAGGATGCTGAGCCCGCGGAGCTGCGCCGTGCTTGCCGCTGTCGGCGCGGCCGGGGCCGCCTGAGCTTCGTCGCTCCCGGACGCGGGCTGGCCGCGCCGGAGAACGTCGTTCGCAGTTGCCCGGCCGCTAACCGTGGCCTCCACGCTGTACGCCTGCGCCTCGGTGCCCAGCTCTTCGGCCGCGTACGGCATGGCGTGCAGCACGTCGGAGGCGATCAGCCGACAGATCTCGCCGGTGGCGCGGGCCACGAGCATCGTGCGCGGCTGCTTGGTCCACTGGTCCTTGGTCAGGCCGAGCCTTGCGGCCCGCTCGATGGTCCATTCGACCTGCTGCCACTCGGCTTCGCCCTTGCGTTGGCCGCGAATGATGCACACGGTGTCGGTCGATTCGACGACCTGCACCTTGTGGCCGCGCGATTGGACGAGGCCGCGCATGGCGTGCGCGCGGAGGCCAGGCGTGCCATGGATGATGTCGATGGACCGGAGTGCGGCCATCGGCTGCATGCCCAGTTCCTGCCCGGCGAGGATGGCGGCGGTGATCTCGGCGGGCTTCCCGCGCATCGTGGTCGGAACGAAGCTGCTGCGCGCCAGCGCCTCGGCGATCTGCTCGGCCTGTCGCGCTTCCATGGCCCACTGCATGAGCGGGCTCGGCTGGGGCTGGGCCATGGCCACCTCGCGGCCCTGGTGCTCGTTGGGGATGGCGAGTTCGGTCACAGGATGTCCTCGGTGATGACGTCGGAAGCGGACCACGCGTCGGTGGTCCAGCGGGGCAGGATGATGGGGGCGATCTCGTCGCTGCTGTAACCGGGCCAGCTGCCGGTGGCGGAGCAGTTGGCGTAGAGGTCGAGGGCGCGGCAGTTGCGGTCGCGCCCGGCGACCACGTCATCGGGGTCGAGCGCGACGACGTTGATCAGGTACGGAGCGCTCTTCTCCTGGAAGACGAAGACGAACAGCGGGTCGTCGTCGAGACCGGCCGCCGTGACGGCGTCGCGGTACCAGGGGTCTTGCATGAAGTAGCCGTAGTTGGCGATCGTCTTGGCGACCGCATGCCCCGAGGCGTCGGTGGTGGTCTTGTAGTCGGCGATGACGAGGCGCCCGCCACTGGGGTGCGGGAGCCAGTCGAGGCGGGCCCGTCGCCACACGCCGGTGTCGGGGTCCTGCCAGATGAAGGTCTTCTCCGGCTGGCCGGCGGCGGGGTCGAACAGGGCCGCGGCGAGAGGATGCTTTTGGATGGCGGCTGCCATGCCGTGCACCTGGTCCCAGTCGGCGGGCTTGAGCGGGATTGCGCCGCGCTCACGCACCTTGGCGACCCTTTCCTTGATCTCCTTGGTGCGCCACTCGTCGGCGTCGATGCGCACGAGCTCCGGCCCGGCATCGAGGACGAGTTTGTGGGCAGCCGAGCCGATCTCGAAGGGCTTCTTGGGACCGGGCGGATTGTCCTGCTGCCACCGGAACTTTGCCGGGCCACCGGGCTGCAGCAGAGCACGTGCCCCGGAGGAGGACAGCGATCCGCCGGGGACGGGGTCGCTGTGGTAAGCGTCCTCGGGGATGTCGTAAATGCCGGGCTGGCTGATCACCTGCTCGGTCGTGGTGGTGCTCACGCGGGCCTGCTTTCTGGGACCGTGAGCCCGCACGCGTCGCGGGTGCCCTGCGGCCGGTTGTAGGGGTGGGCCCCCGCCGTGTGGGCGGGGGCCGTGATGTCGTCGTCGCGGAGGAGGGCGATCCAGTCGTCGGCGTCGTTGTCGATGGCCGCGTGCAGGTCTTCGCGGCGGGCGCGGCGACGCGCCAACAGGCCGGTCACCGGTCGCCGCCGACGTAGCGGTAGCGGCGGGCCGGGGCGACGCTGGGAGCGACTCCCCGATCGCGGACGCCCGGCACCAACTCGGCCAGCCCCTCGGCGATCAGGTCGCGCATGACGGCGTGCACCGAGTACGTGTGGTCCTTGCCCAGGCTGAGCTTGCGCTGGAGGTCGTACGCGCTGAGCTCAACGCCGGGCCGCTGCTGGAGGCAGGCCAGGATGCGCGGCTTCAGCTCTGCGGAGCGCTGACCCCACCAGGAACCGATCCCGGAGTGCTTCCTGTAAATGCGCTGGTAGCGCTGGACGGTGCCCAGACTGACGCCCATCCGCTGGGCGATCGCCTCCGGCTTCAGCCCCTGCTCGCGCAGTTCGAGGTACGCCTCGTAGCGGGCCTGCGCCTTGGCCAGCCACCGCTGCCGCGCGGCTTCCATGGCCTGGCTTCGGGCGGGCGGCGCGTAGTCGCGCTTCGCGTCGCGGAGCTGGACGTCCCAGCGCCGGGCCTGCTCGTACGACACGCCCATGCGCTTGGCGCCCTCGGCGATGGTGGCGCCGCCCTGCCTCAGCCGGCCGAACTGCTCTCGGCGGTCCGCGGCCTGCCGGGCGTACGCGGCTCGGGCTCTCGCGGCGCCGCGTTGCCGTGCCCGCGTGGCGTCGGTCACGGCGGTCACCGAGGACCACCTCCCCCGGCCCGGATCTCGCGCATGGCCTCAGCACCGGCGCGCAACTGCTCGTCGGTAGCACCGAGAAGAGCGGCGATGGCGAGCGTCACCACGTCCAGTGGGTGCTCGAACTCGTTGAGGTCGCTCATCGGCCACCGCCGATGCAGCCGCCGGAGATGAGCGTCAGCTCCATCCCCACCTCGACCACCGTCCGCTGCGCCCGCTCCCGGCCCGCCGCGTCCCGGTAGAGCACCGCGACGTGGCCGGAGTCGGCCCGGCGCGCGTAGTCGACGCGGACGGGGTCACCGCCGTTCCACTCCGGCGCGGACACGAGCTGGCCCTGGTGCAGGTCCACGGCCACCATCACGCACCAGCCGAAGCGGTCTCGCGCACCTGCTCGTCCTGGGCGCGGACGATGCAGTAGACGCTGACCGGGACGCCCGCGAACGTGCTCGACGCGCGCACCGTGGTGCAGCCGCCGTCCGTCCGCTCCGTGCACTCCGCCATCAGCAGAGCGGCGAACTCGGCGACGGTCTCGCGCTTGATCGCGTGGCCGGACAGCTCACTGGGGGCGTGCGCGGACAGGACCCAGTCGATCTGGGGCGGGCTGGTGCGGATGAGGGTGGCCAGCGCGCCGGCGGCGCGCTGGCGGGCGAGCCGGTCGAGCAACTCGTCGGAGACCGGGCTCCACACGCCGTCGGCGCCCTCGACGACGAGCACGGAGTCGGGGAAGGTCCGCTGCAGCCCGCGGAGCATGTCGCGGGCGGCGTCCTGGTCGGTGGTCGGCTCGGTGCTGCTGATCTGGTCGCCGTCTCGCCAGATGTGGACGGCGTAGCTGATGTTCATGGGGTCGAGCTGCTGCACGGTCTGGGGGATGATGTTCATGAGACTCGTGTCCCTTCGTAGGTGGGGATGGCGGGTCTGCGAGGTCCGGCCGTAGGGCGGCTGGGCCTCGCCGCATGTCAGGACTGACCGGCGCGCTTCTTGATCCACGCCTCGACCGAGGCGACGGAAACGCGCGACTTGGGCTTCTTGGAGCCCTTACGGGCGACGTCAACAACGGTCAGTTCGCCGTCGGCGACGAGTCGGTAAGCGTGGGCCCGCGAGACCTTCATCGCCTTGCCGGCCTCGGGGATGGTGAGCAACACCTCACCCTCACCTCCGTTGGAAGAATTTGCGGACATTGGATGTGAAAAAAGGGTCCCGACCTCGCATCCCAACGCGGCGGCGATCCGCTCGGCCGTTGCCGCGCTGCACGTCTGTCGGCGGCCGGATGTCAGGTGCTGGATCGCCTGCTTGGACAGGCCTGCTGCGGATGCGAGGGTGACCGTGTCGTGGCGGCCTGCCATGAGCTCACGCAGGAGTGCGCGGCTTCGGAGGGCCAAACCGGGACGCCCAGACACGTGGGGAGACCTCCTGAGACGTTGGAAGAATTTTCCAACACTCTAACCACACCCAGAGACTCGTGTCCACCACATGGACAGTTGGACCCCCATGTAGCCGGGAGGATCTGGTTTGATAGCGGGATCTTGTTGTCTGTCATGTCTCGGGATACAACGGGCGAAACGGCCCCCTGTAAGAATCATCCAACAGTCATGACTCATAACAGGGGTTGCAGTTAGGCGAGGGCTACCACGAGAGGCGTCATGATGCCGCCGCGAGACATCAATGGCACCACCAGCGAGTACCCGTTCACGACGTACATCCAGCAGTACCTGGAGCGTACAGATCTGAGCGCAAGAGCGCTGGCCAGGCAATCGGCAGACCCCGAGACCGGCCAAAAGCTCAACCACACCTACGTGTCTGCTCTTGCAGCGAACGACGTTCCCAAGGCGCCAGAGCTGTGGCGTTTGCGGTCGCTAGCAGCAGCGATGTCGAAGACCGGCGAGGCATTGAGTGAAGGCGAGTACCGCCGGCGCTACGAGGAGCTCAAGCGACTGGCCGCCGCCCAATGGCTCGACCTCGGTGAGGTCCTCCAGGTGCAGACCGGGAGTGGCAGCTGGGTCACGGTCAATGTGCCGCCGGGCCTGTCCGAGGCGGGCCGGCAGGACGTGATCAGGTGGGCCGAGAGCATGGCGAAGAATTTGGATCAAGCAGACTGACCATTTGGGTCCTGACCGGAAGGTGACTGTACGCTTACTTGTCGTAAGAATCTTCAACCATTCCGTTGTCCCAGGCGTCACACTGTCGTTCCAAAGCTCAAATGCCCGGAAAGACTCGGTGATGCTCACATGGCCGGAACGGTCCGCTATCGCCTCCTCCCGTCCCACCAGCTCCCGTACGGCCCGATCTGCATCCGCCGCAACGCGGTAGGCAACATCACCGTCGCCGTCGACGAGACCCAGATGGACCCCATCCTGGGCCCCACCATCGCACGCCTCAGCGACGGCATCCTCGACGTCGGCAGCGTCACGCCGCTATCCCAGGTACGGGTGCACCGGGATCACGCAATGGCCGCTGACGAGCTCGTCCTCGTCTCCATCGAAGCCGCCACCGTCGAGGTGTTCCTCCCCTCCGGCTTAGTCAAGCCGGCCGTCACCGACCAGCTCGGCGTCCACGGCACGCTCGCGCTCCGCGAGCTCATGCGCATGTCCCCGATCATCGGCCAGGGCCCCCGCCCGGCCGCGTAGCCAGGGAGGTATCCATGCACCTACGCAAGACACGATCCGGCCGCTGGCAGGCCAACGTCCGCCTGCCCGACGGGAGCCGCCGCTCCGCGACGTTCGACCGCCGGGCCGACGCGGACGGCTGGGCCCGTCGCGCAGAGGCTGCAACCCAGGTTCTGGCCGCCACGAACCACCTCACGCTCACCTGGGCGGTTGACGGGCTCAACATCCACATCCCCGATGACCTCATCACCATGGACCGCGCACTCGTCCTAGAACGCCTGCTCAAGGAGGTCTTCGCCGGGGCGGAGGGCTGATGGCGTCCTTCCGGAAGTTGCCATCGGGACTGTGGCAGGCCGTAGTACGCCTGCCGTCGGGCAAGCGGATCACGAAGACCAGCAAGCTCAAGAGCATCGTCAAGACCTGGGCCACCGAGCAAGAGGACAAGATCGCAAAAGGGCGGCGGATCAACCCGAACGCTGGCCGGATCACGGTGGGCCAGTGGTACGCGAAGTGGTGGCCGGCCCGCGTCGTCGAGGATGAGACGCGCCGGGGTGATTCCGGCCAGTTCACCAACCACATCCTGCCGTACTGGGAAGAGTGGCCTACGGGCGAGATCGGCCGCATCGACGTGCAGACCTGGGTCCGGACGATGGAGCGGCAAGGAATCGGGCGCCACGCGATTCGCCGCTCTTACAACCTGTTCTCCACGCTGCTCGGAGACGCGGTGCTCGAGGACCTGCTCCAGATCAGCCCGTGCCAGAAGATCGATCTTCCAGCTACGCCGCCGAAGGCACCTGCGTGGTTCACTCGCGGCCAGGTCGATCAGATCGTGTGGCGCCTCCCGTCCGGGCACGCGGCGATGGTCGAGCTCATGTGCTACAGCGGCCTCCGGTGGGGTGAGGCCGCGGCCGTGGCTGGTGCTGACCGAGACAACGAGACGGGCAACCCGATCGACTGGCTTCGTGGGCGCATCCTCGTCCGGGGATCTCTGACGCAGAAAGGCGTGTGGAAGGAGTATCCGAAGAACAGCTCATCGCGGCGTGAGGTGCCGGTGCCGCGCCATGTGCTCGATCTCCTGGCACCGCTCTTCGAGGGCCGGGCGACGGATGCGTGGGCGTTCGTGGCTCGCCGGCGCTCCCCGAAGACGGGGGAGTTGCCGACGCTGTCGGGGGCGAACTTCCGTGTGGTCTGGTATCAGGGGATCGACGCCGCGAACGAGGCGATTGAGAAGCAGAACGAGGAACTGCCGAAGGCCAAGCGGATGGGTCTGGTGCCTCGGCTTGACGTGCATGACTGCCGTCACACGGCGGCGAGCTGGCTGGTGCAACAGGGCGTTCCTCTCTATGACGTGAAGGCGCTCCTGGGCCACTCCTCGATCCAGACCACGCAACGCTATGCACACCTGGCGCCGGATGCGCACGACGCGGTGGAGGACGCATGGTCGAAGATCATCGCGCATCAGCAGCGCACAGCGGCCTCTGGCATGTGATCACAGGCCGTTGACCTGCTTCAACGCCGATTCGACGCCTTCCCGATGACCCACCACGTGGAGTGCGTGGCCCTGCTGGTCAAGGCCTAGAAAGGGCCCTGACCAGCAGCGGCGCTACCGAATCTCGGGGTGTCTCCTGATGTCTCAAGATCATGAAACGTCCCGTCCCCTTAACCGGTGACGGGGCGTAGTCAGCGACAAGAACACCGCCCCGGAGGCGACGGGCGTTACGCGGGGGTGCCGGTGCCACCGCGCGAACGCCGTGGCTACAGCCAGCCCATGCGCTGGGCGGTGCGGATGGCCTCCAGGCGGTTCTGGGCGTTGAGTTTGGTCATGGCGCTGGACAGGTAGTTGCGGACGGTGCCTTCTGTCAGGTGGAGTTCGGTGGCGATGCGGGAGATGGGGGCGCCGTCGCCGGCCAGGCGCAGGGCGTCGCGTTCGCGTTCGGTCAGCGGGCTGTCGCCGGCGGCCATCGCGGCGGCGGCGAGTTCGGCGTCCAGGTAGCGGCCGCCGGCCATCACCTTGCGGATGGCCATCGCCAGCTCTTCGGCGGAGGCGTCCTTGCCCAGGAAGCCGCTGACCCCGGCGGCCATCGCGCGGCGCAGGTAGCCGGGGCGGCCCAGGCTGGTCAGGATGACGATCTTGCACTGGGCGCTGATCTGCTCGGCGGCGGTCAGGCCGTCCATGCCGGGCATCTCGATGTCGAGGACGGCCACGTCGGGGTTGTGGGCCCGGACCGCGGGGACCACCTCGTCGCCGCGGCCGACCTGGGCGACGACCTCGATGCCGTCCTCAAGGTCGAGCAGGGCGGCCAGGGCGCCGCGGATGAGGTGCTCGTCGTCGGCGAGCAGGACGCGCGTGGTCATACCGCGGCCCGCAGCAGGTAGACGCCGTCGGCGGCGCCGGCGCTCAGCGTGCCGCCCGCCGCGCTCAACCGCTGGGACAGGCCGCGCAGCCCGCCGGGCTCGCCGGCGTCCGGCGAGATCCCGTCGTTGGACATCTCCAGCACCCCATTCTTGATCGTGATCGTGCACCGCTGGGCGGTGCTGTGCTTGAGGATGTTGGTGGCACCCTCGCGAACCACCGCGGCCAGCAGTGTGCGGGCCTCGGCGGGCAGGTCGCCGGTGTCGTCGGTGTCGATCGCGCAGTGCACGTCCGCCGCCTCCAGCACGGCGCGCACGCTCGCGAGCACCTCGCCGAGGTCGAGCGCCCGATAGTTCTGTACGGCGGTGCGAACCTCCCGCAACGACCGCCTGGCCAGATCCCGCACCTCGAACATCTCCGCCGCCGCCCGTTCCGGGTCGACGCCCAGCGTGGCCTCGGCCCGCCCGGCCCCGGCGGCGATGTCGACGAGGCTCTGCCCGAGCAGGTCGTTGAGGTCGCGGGCGAAGCGCAGCCGTTCCTCCGACACGGCCAGCGCCGCCTTGGCCTCCTGGCCTTCGTAGGCTTCCTGGGCGCTCCGCCAGATCCGTACGTTGGCCAGGGTGCCGCCGGTGACGATCAGCGTCAGGACCATCATGATGACGACGAACGGGAGGCCGCCGATGATGGCCACGTACACGAGGGTCAGCGCGGTGACGACGGAGGCCGTGATCCAGAAGGCGCGCCTGCTCAGGAACGGCGACACGATCCCGAGCCATACCGGCACCAGCCAGACCATGGAGAAGGCGGCGAAGGCGAGCGTGATGACGGCGGCGACCGCCAGCAGGAGGGTCGGCCGCCGGCCGCCGCGGGTCGCGATGCGCAGCGGCCGGGTGGACAGCGCGAAGAAGACCAGGAGCAGCGCGAAGGCCCCGACGAGCACGGGTTTGGGCGCCCAGTTCTCCTGCCAGGCGATGGAGAGCTGCAGGAGGCTGAGGAAGACGGTCAGGTTGATGAAGTCGTTGGAGTACAGGAACAGCCACCGGACCCTGTCGAGCTTGCTGGCCCGCATCATGCCGGGACCGCCGCACGCAGGAGGAACTCGCCCGAGTCCGAGTCCGTGACCGAGGCGGAGAAGGTGCCGCCGGCGGCGGTCAGCCGTTCCGACAGGCCGCGCAGGCCGCTGCCGGTCGAGCGCTGGGGTCCCTTCACGCCGTTGTTGCGCATCTCCAGCACGCCCCGGTCGATGGTGATGGCACAGCGCGTCGCCGTACTGTGCTTGAGGATGTTGGTGGCGCCTTCGCGCACCGCCCACGCCAGCAGCGCGCGGGCGGCGGGCGACAGGTCGTTGGTGCTGGCCTCGACCGTGCAGCGGGCGCCGGCGGCCTCCAGCGTGGCGCGTACGGTGGCCAGCTCCAGTGACAGGTCGAGCGAGCGGTAGCCCTCGACGGCGGCCTGGACCTCGGCCAGCGCGCCGCCGGCCAGCTCGCGGACCTGGGACATCTCGCCGGCGGCGCGGGCGGTGTCCTTGGCCGACAGCTTCGCCGCCAGCTCGCTCTTGATGCTGATCACCGACAGGCTGTGGCCGAGCAGGTCGTGCAGGTCGCGGGCGAAGCGCAGCCGTTCCTCGGCGACGGCCAGGCGGGACTTGGCCTCCTGGCTCTCGTGCGCGTCCCTGATCGTGCGCCAGAGCCACACCCACAGCCACATGGCCAGCGGCGTGATCACCAGGGTGACGCCTTCACCCACCAGAGCCACGAACAGGCCCATCTCGGAGACGTAGACGGCGAGGGGGACGGTGATGGCGGCCAGGACCACGCCGAAGGCGACGCTCACCCGCCACCGGACGTTGATCGCCAGGCCGGCCAGCCACAGACCGGCGACGATCTCCCAGGTGCTGGTGCCGAGGCCGGGCGGGATGAGCATGATCGAGACCAGCATGGCCAGACCGGAGACGGCCAGCAGGACGGTGGGCCTGGGCTTGTCGTCGTAGGCGGCGCGCAGGACGAACGGAAACATGGCGAACTGCGCCAGCAGGAGCACCCCGACGAGGAACGCGCGCTGCGGGGAGAGCGTGCCGATGGCGGCGAGGCTGAACAGCATGATGGTGAACGCGACCGCGATGAACGCGACCATGCCGTCCATCCAGTAGAGCAGCACTTTTCTGGCCAGCTCCGGCCGGGCCGCCATCAAATGCTCCTCCTCCGACAAATACCCCCTGACGCGGAGAATCCTATAGTTCACGCACGGGTGCGCCAGAGAATACGCGACACGGACTGGGACGGGGCGGCGCCGCGCAGCGACAGCCAGGCCAGCTCGTAGCGGGCGGCGAACGTCGTCAGCTTGCGCGCGTCGATCTCGCCGAGGTCGCCGGGGCTGACGAGCACCGAGGTGAGCGCGAGGCTCCGCCACGCCTGGGCGGGGTCGGCGATGCCCAGCGCCCGCGCGATCTGCCCATGAGCCGCCCGTACGGCTTCCGCCACCCGCCGCATCCGGCCCTCGGGCGCGTCGCCGGGCTCGATGGCGGCCAGCAGGTTCACCGTGGAGATCCGGGCGCCGGCGTCGTGGGTGAGCTTGAGCAGCGCGGCGTCGCGTTCCGACAGCCCGCCGGGCCCCAGCGGGACGGTGAAGGTGAGGTGCAGCGGCCGCTCCTGTTGCAGTGCGCGCAGCGCCCTGGCCCGGCGCAGCACCACGTCGGCGTTGGCACTGTCGCGGATCTCGAAGTCGGCGAAGCGGGCGTCGAACGCGCTCACGACCCGGCGGTAGGCGGCGGTCAGCGAGGTGGTGCCGTCGCAGGCGTCGGCCAGTTCCCTGCCCACGGGGCCGCCGAAGGACAGGCCCGCGTCGGCGCCGCCGGCGCGCAGCCTGCCGATGCGGTTGGCGACGGGGTTGCTGCCGGGGTCGAGCTTGCCGCCCCACCTGGGGACGCAGCCGTCGCCACCGGAGACCACGTGGCCGAGCGCGTACCAGCGCACGCCGGTGCGGCGGCTGTGGTCGGGCAGGTTGAACTCGGGCGTGCGGGCGGTGTCGACGAACGCCAGGAACGCGCTGGGTCCCTCGGCGGCTAAAGGCCGCGGGGTGGCGGTGACCATCGTCGTCGTCGGCGGCGGGGGCTTGGCGGGGGCGGCCACCGGGGTCTCGGGGGTGGCCTGGGCCGGGAGCAGCCAGACGGCCACGCCGGTGGCGGCGGCCAGAGCCAGGGCCGCCGCCATCACGATGGATCGCGGGGGAGTGCCCGGCTCTCTTGTGCACCGGCTGTTCGGCATAAGCGACCCTTCGTGTCTGGGCGGCTACCGAAAGTGAAACTAGCAAGGGTACACGGGGGCGCGGGGCCGTTCTCCGGATTTAATGGGCCTATGAAGTTGAGGATCTTCACCGAACCGCAGGAAGGCGCCTCCTACGACGAGCTGCTGGCCGTCGCGCGGGCCACCGAGCGGCTGGGGTTCGACGCGTTCTTCCGTTCCGACCACTATCAGCGCATCGGCCAGGGCGACCCGGGCAGCGGCTCGACCGACGCCTGGATCACCCTGGCGGGTCTGGCCAGGGAGACCTCCCGCATCCGGCTCGGCACCCTGGTCTCGCCCGCGACCTTCCGCCTGCCGGGCCCGCTGGCGATCAGCGTCGCCCAGGTCGACCAGATGAGCGGCGGCCGGGTCGAGCTCGGCTTCGGCACCGGCTGGTACGAGAACGAGCACACCTCCTACGGCATCCCGTTCCCGCCGGTCGGGGAGCGTTTCGACCGGTTCGAGGAGCAGTTGCGGATCGTCACCGGCCTGTGGAACGCCGAGGGCCCCTACTCCTTCGACGGCGCCCACTACCAGCTCAAGGACTCGCCCGCGCTGCCCAAGCCGGCGCAGCGTCCGCACCCGCCGATCATCATCGGCGGCTTCGGAGCCAAGCGCACGCCCCGGCTCGCGGCGGCGTACGCCGACGAGTTCAACGTGCCGTTCCGCACCGTGGACGAGAGCGGCACCCACTTCGACACGGTACGGCGGGCCGCCGACGCGGCCGGTCGCACGGTGCGCATGTCGGTGGCCCAGACCGTCTGCGTGGCCGCCGACCAGGCCGGGCTGGAGCGCCGGGCCGCGGCGATCGGCTCCGACCTGGCCCAGCTGCGCGCCAACGGCCTGGCCGGGACGCCGGCGGAGGTGCTGGGCAAGCTGGAGCAGTTCTCCAAGGTGGGCGCCGAGCGCGTGTACCTGCAGGTCATGGACCTGTCCGACCTCGACCACCTGGAGCTGATCGCCGCGGAGATCCTGCCCCACGTGTAAAGCCGCCGGCGGGCGGCGATTTCGATTGGCGCCGCCCGTACCGGATAAGTCAGACTTCCGGAGTGCTACTGACGATCTCGACCACCGCCGAGCCGGCCACTGACCTGGGCTTCCTGCTGCACAAGCATCCCGACCGGGTGCAGGAGTTCCGTCAATCGACGGGAACGGCGACGGTCTTCTATCCAGAAGCGGACGAGCGACGGTGCACCGTGGCCCTGCTGCTGGAAGTGGATCCGGTGGCGCTGGTCAGGTCGAGTGGCAAGAGCTCGCCCGACTTCAGCCTGTCGCAGTACGTCAACGACCGGCCGTACGCCGCCTCGTCGCTGATGGCGGTGGCGCTGGCGGACGTGTTCAGGACGGCGCGGGCCGGGCGGTGCAAGGCGCGGCCCGACCTGCCGGGGACGCCGCTGCCGCTGGAGATCGCGCTGGTCTGCAGGGGCGGGGCGGATCTGGCTCGCGGCGTGTTCGAGCCGCTCGGGTGGGCGGTGGAGGCGCGGGCCGTACCGCTGGACGAGGGGTTTCCCGAGTGGGGCGACTCGCGGTACGTGCGGTTGACGCTGCGCGGGACGCTGCGGCTGGCCGACGCGCTCAACCAGCTGTACGTGCTGCTGCCGGTGCTCGACGACGCCAAGCACTACTGGGTCGCGCCCGACGAGGTGGACAAGCTGCTGCGGGCCGGTGAGGGGTGGCTGCGCGAGCATCCGCTGCGCGGTGTGATCGCCCGCCGGTACCTGGGGCGGCGCTGGACGCTGGCCCGTTCGGCGCTGGCCCGGCTGGCCGAGCTCGGCGACGAGACCGAGGAGCAGCTGGAGCCCGCGGTGTCGGAGGAGGCCGCGCCGGACGAGACCGCCGCGGACGAGGCGGTGGCGGCCGAGACCGAAGAGGCCCTGGCCGAGACACAGGAGACGCAAGAGACACAGGAGACGCGGGAGACCACGCAGGAATCGGGGAAGGCGAAGGCGCGGCCGCTCAACGTGCTGCGCCGTGAGGCGGTTCTGGCGACCCTGGAGGAGCTGGGCGCCACCAGCGTGATCGACCTCGGCTGCGGCCAGGGCGAGCTGGTCGGCGCGCTGCTGGCCAGGCCGCGGTTCGCCCGCGTCGCCGGCACGGACGTCTCGCCGCTGGCGCTGGCCATCGCCGCCCGCAAGCTGCGCCTGGAGCGCATGTCCGACAGCAAGCGGGCCAGGCTCACCCTGTTCCAGGGCGCGCTGACCTACACCGACAAGCGCTTCGCCGGCTACGACGCCGCGGTGCTCATGGAGGTCGTCGAGCACGTCGACCCGCCCAGGCTCGCCGCGCTGGAGCGGGTGGTGTTCGGCTCGGCCAAGCCGCAGCATGTGCTCGTGACCACGCCGAACGTCGAGTACAACGTGCGCTACGAGTTCCTGGACGGGCTGCGCCACCGCGACCACCGCTTCGAGTGGACGCGCGCGGAGTTCGCCGCCTGGTGCGCGAGCGTGTGCGAGCGGTTCGGCTACACCGTCGGCCTCAGGCCGGTCGGCGAGGAGGATCCCGAGCTGGGGCCCTCGACTCAGATGGGGGTATTCACTCGTGGTTAGCGTTCCCGAACTGTCCCTCGTGGTGCTGGTGGGGGTCTCGGGCAGCGGGAAGTCGACGTTCGCCGCCAAGCACTTCAAGCGGACGCAGATCATCTCCTCCGACTTCTGCCGCGGCCTGGTCTCCGACGACGAGAACGACCAGAGTTCCACCCCCGCCGCCTTCGACCTGCTCCACCACATCGTGGGCGTGCGGCTCAGCCGCGGCCTGTTCACCGTCGTCGACGCCACCAATGTGCAGTACCAGGCCCGCAAGAGCCTCATCGAGCTGGCCAGGCGGCATGACGTGCTGGCCGACGCCGTCGTCCTCGACGTACCCGAGGACGTGGCGATCGCGCGCAACGAGACGCGGCCCGACCGCGACTTCGGCCCCGGCGTCGTCATCCGGCAGCGCAAGGATCTGCGCCGCTCCCTCGGCAAGATCAACAAGGACGGCTTCAGGAAGGTCCACGTGCTGCGCGGCCTCGACGAGATCGAGAACGCGCAGGTCACCTACGAGAAGGCGTGGAGCGACCTGCGGCACCTTCACGGGCCGTTCGACATCATCGGCGACGTGCACGGCTGCCGCGCGGAGCTGGAGCGGCTGCTGGCCGAGCTCGGCTGGCGGGGCGCGCACCACCCGGAGGGCCGCACCGCGGTCTTCGTCGGCGACCTGGTCGACCGCGGCCCCGACACGCCCGGTGTGCTGCGCATCGTCATGGACATGGTCGAGGCGGGCACCGCCATCTGCGTCGCGGGCAACCACGAGCAGAAGCTCGTCCGCGCGATGAACGGCCGCAAGGTCCGCGTCGCGCACGGCCTGCAGGAGTCGCTCGACCAGCTCGCCGCGAGCGACCCGGCCTTCGTCGAGCGGGCGCGGACGTTCATGGACGGCCTGCTCAGCCACTACGTCCTCGACGACGGCAAGCTCGTCGTGGCGCACGCCGGCCTCAAGGAGGCCTACCACATGCGCGCCTCCGGCCGCGTGCGCGCGTTCGCGCTCTACGGCGACACCACGGGCGAGACCGACGAGTACGGCCTGCCCGTGCGCTACCCGTGGGCCGAGGAGTACCGGGGCCGGGCCATGGTCGTCTACGGCCACACCCCGACCGTGAAGCCGGAGTGGGTCAACAACACGATCTGCCTCGACACCGGCGTGGTGTTCGGCGGCGAGCTGACCGCGCTGCGCTACCCCTCGCGCGAGCTCGTCTCCGTGCCCGCCGAGCAGGTCTGGTACGCCTCGGTCAAGCCGCTCGGCGGCTACACCCGCGACCCCGGCCAGCTCGACATCAACGACGTCCAGGGCACCCGCTACGTCGAGACCCGCTTCGGCCCGCGGGTCAAGGTGTTCGACACCAACGCCGCCGCGGCGCTGGAGGTCATGAGCCGCTTCGCGGTGGACCCGCGCTGGCTGGTCTACCTGCCGCCGACCATGGCGCCGCCGGAGACCTCCCAGCTCGACGGCTACCTGGAGCACCCGGCGCAGGCGTTCGAGGAGTTCGCCGCCGCCGGGGTCACCGAGGTGGTGTGCGAGGAGAAGCACATGGGCTCGCGGGCGGTGGCCGTACTGGCGCGGACGCCCGAGGCCGCGGCGGCGCGCTTCGGCGTGACGGACGGCGGCGCGGGCGAGATCTTCACGCGCACCGGGCGGCGCTTCTTCGACGACACCGCGCCGCTGGTGGAGCGGCTGCGCGCGGCCGTGGCGCCGCTGTGGGACGAGCTCGGCGCCGACTGGGTGGTGCTCGACTGCGAGCTGCTGCCGTGGTCGGCGAAGGCGGGCGAGCTGATCAAGTCGCAGTACGCCTCCGTCGGCGCGGCGGCGCGCACGGCGCTGCCCATGGCCACCTCGGTCCTGGAGACGGCGGCCGGGCGCGGCCTGGATGTGAGCGGTCTGCTGGACCGCACCCGGCGCCGCCGGGACAACGCTGCCCGCTTCCGCGAGGCCTACGCGCGCTACTGCTGGCCCGTGGACGGCCTGGAGGGGGTACGGCTGGCGCCGTTCCAGATCCTGGCCTGCGGAGACGGGCGGAGCGGCCGCAACACCGCGATGGAGCCGCACGCGTGGCACCTGTCGGCGCTGGGCCGCCTGGACTCCGAGCTGATCACGCCGACCAGGCACGTGTTCGTGTCGCTGGACTCGGACGACTCGCGCGCGGCGGCGACGGCCTGGTGGGAGTCGCTGACGGCGGCCGGGGGCGAGGGCATGGTGGTCAAGCCCGCCGTGTACACGCCCGGCCGGGTGCAGCCCGGCGTCAAGGTGCGCGGGCGGGAGTACCTGCGCATCATCTACGGCCCCGACTACACCGAGGCGCTGGAGGTGCTGCGCCGGCGCTCCCTCGGCAAGAAGCGGTCGCTGGCCCTGCGCGAGCACGCGCTGGGCCTGGAGGCGCTGTCGCGGCTGGCCGACGGCGAGGCGATGTGGCGCGTGCACGAGCCCGTCTTCGCCGTGCTGGCGATGGAGACCGAGCCCGTGGACCCGCGCCTCTGACAACTTCCGGTCGCCCGGTCGCAACTTCCGCGGGTGCCGGGGGCCGTGGCGCCGATCGTACGGTGGCGGTCCCACCGGCGTTCGGAAGGAAGTCGTCATGAGAGCGTCCCTGCTCGCGGGGCTCTGCCTGCTCCTCGTCTCGGGGGCCGCGCACGCCGCGGCCCCCGAGACCACCGTGGTCGAACTGGACTCGGGCCGGATCCGCGGCCAGACCGAGGCCGCGGTCACCACCTTCAGCGGCATCCGGTACGCGCGTGCGCCCGTCGGCCCGCTGCGCTGGAAGGAACCCGTCAGGGCCGAGCCGTGGGCGGGCGTGGCCGACGCCACCAAGCCGGGCGAGCAGTGCACGCAGACCGAGGCCGGCAAGCGGGTCGGCGCCGAGGACTGCCTGTTCGTCAACGTCACCGTCCCGGCCAAGCGCACGGGCAAGCGGCTGCCGGTGATGGTGTGGCTCCACGGGGGCGGCTACACCACCGGCTCAGGCGCGGCCTACGACGCCCGCCGCCTGGCCGCCAAGGGCGGCGTCATGGTGGTGACGGTCAACTACCGGCTCGGCGCGTTCGGCTACCTCGGCCTGCCCGGCCTGGCCGGATCCGGCACCTTCGGCCTGGCCGACCAGCTGGAGGCGCTGCGCTGGACCAAGCGCAACGCCGCGGCCTTCGGCGGCGACGCGGGCAACGTGACGCTGTTCGGGGAGTCGGCCGGCGGGATGAGCACCTGCGCCCTGCTCACCTCCCCGGCCGCGCGCGGGCTGGCCGACCGGGCGATCATCCAGTCCGGCTCCTGCATGCTGGAGTGGGTCAGCGGCACGTACCTGCCGATCCCCGGCATGCCGTCCTTCACGCCCTATACCTCGCTGAAGGCCAACCACGCCACCGGTCTGGAGGCGGCGAAGAAGCTGGGCTGCCCGGCGGGCCGGGAGCTGGAGTGCCTGCGCGCCAAGCCCGCCGCCGCGCTGATGCCGGTCAACGAGAGCTTCTCCAGCAGTCTCGCGTACGGCACGCCGCTGCTGCCCCGCGAACCCGCCGAGGCGCTGCGCCAGGGCAGGTTCATGAAGATCCCGGTGTTGTCCGGCGGCACCAAGGACGAGGGCAACGGCTTCGTCTCCGGCGCCGCCCAGGCCGGATTCCCGGTGACGGCGGAGAACTACCCGCGGCTCATGAAGGGCGCCTTCGGCACGCACGCCGAGGCCGCGATGAGGAAGTACCCGCTGTCGGCCTACCGGAGCCCGGCCCTGGCCTGGGCCACCGTGGCCAGTGACCGGGCCTGGGCCTGCCCGACGCTCTGGGCGGACCGGGAGATGGCCGAGCACACCCGGGTCTACGCCTACGAGTTCGCCGACGAGAAGGCGCCCAACATCGGGCGGGTGCCGGCCGGCTTCCCGCCGGGCGCGCAGCATGCCAGTGAGCTGCCGTACCTGTTCGACCTGGGCGGGCAGCCCTGGGACGACCTCACCGCCGGGCAGTGGCGCCTGGCCGACCGGATGATCGACGCCTGGACCTCCTTCGCCCGCACCGGCCGGCCGCACGGCTGGCCCGCCTTCACCGGCGGGCGCGCCGTCAGTCTCAAACCGGCCGAGCAGGGCGGCATCGGCCCCGTCGACCTGGACCGGGCGCACCAGTGCGGGTTCTGGAGCGGGACACTGGGGTGATGACAGACTCGGCAGGCATGATCAGGGTGCTGCTCGTCGACGACGACCCGATGGTCCGCGGCCACCTGCGGACCATCCTCGGCTCCAGCCCGGAGATCGAGGTCGTGGGGGAGGCGCGCGACGGGGCGGAGGCGGTCGAGGAGGTCCTGCGGGGGCGGCCCGACGTGGTGCTCATGGACCTGCGGATGCCCGGCGTCGACGGCGTCACGGCCACCCGGGAGATCGCCGCCCTGGCCGACCCGCCCACCGTGATCGCGCTGACCACCTTCGACTCCGACACCCACGTGCGCGCCGCGTTGGCCGCCGGGGCGAGCGGATACCTGGTCAAGACCACGCCCGCCGAGGACCTGCTCAACCTCATCAGAGTCGCGGCCGACGGGCACGTGGTCATGTCGCCGATCGCCGCGCAACGGCTGGTGAACCGGTCCGCGCGCGGCGAGAGCGCCCGCGCCAGGATCGAGGAACTGGCCGAGCGCGACCGCGAGGTGCTCGTCTGCCTGGGCGAAGGGCTCACGAACCCGGAGATCGCGCAACGGCTGTTCCTGTCGGAGACGACCGTGAAGAGCTACGTCTCGCGGCTGCTGACCAAGCTCGGCCTCACCCACCGCACCCAGGCCGCGGTGCTGGCCCACCGGGCGGGGCTGCTGCCGGGTGACCCGCCGTGACCAGGCCCGACCTCACCGCCGGCGACCGCCGCGCCGTGGTGCGGGCCTCGTGGGGCGCGGCCGTCCTGTGCGCGACCGCGCAGGTCTTCCTGTTCGCGGGCGGCGGTCAGGTCGCGGAGCTGGTCGTGAACCTCCTGGTCGACGTCTGTCTTCTCGGCGTGGTACGGCTCCCGCGTACCGTCGGCACGCTCACCCTGGCCGCCACGGCGGCGCTGGCCCTGAACGCGGGCACCACGCAGGCGTTCGCTCCGCTGGCGGCGCCGCTCGTGGTGTCGTTCCTGGTGTACGTGCTGCCGTGGCGCCAGGCGTTCGCGTTCGCCGCCGCGCTGGCCCTGCTGGCGATCCCGATCTGGGCGCCGACCTGGACCGCGCTGTACTTCGCGCTGTCGGCCACGGCGCTGCCCGCACTCGTGGCGCTCTGGCTCAAGACCCGCTACGAGCTGATCGGCTCGCTGCGGCGGCGGGCCGAGCTCGCCGACGCGGAACGCCGTCTGCTGGCCGAACGCGCCGAGGTCGCCGAGCGGCGGAGACTGGCCGCCGAGATGCACGACATCGTCACCCACCACGTCACCGAGATCGTCCTGAACGCCGAGGCGCTACGCGTCACCGCCCGCGAGGAGTCGGCCCGCACCGCGGCCGACCAGATCCGCCGGGCCGGGGCGCGCACGCTCGACGAACTGCGCGAGCTGATGCAGGTGGTCGCCGGTGACGAACTGCCGGGCAAGAGCGTGGGCGGCCGGCCGCCCGACCGCGACACCGGGGGAGACCTGGCGGAGCTGGCCTCGGGGGAGGGGATCACTCTTGAGGTCTCGGGTGACGCTTCGGCGGTGCCCGCCGTGGTGGCGCGGGCGGCGTACCGGGTGGTTCAGGAGTCGCTGACCAACGCTCGCAAGCACGCGCCCGGCGCGCCGGTGACGGTCTCGCTCTCCTACTTCGGCGACCGGGTGGAGGTCGAGGTCCGCAATCAGGCGTCCCGCTCCACCCCCGCGCCCGAGCTGGCCGCGGCCGGTTCCGGGATGGGGCTCATCGGGCTGCGCCGCAGGGTGTCGCTGCTGGGCGGGGTGTTCGCGGCCGAGGACGACGGGCAGGGCGGGTTCGCGGTCACCGCCACGATCCCGGCCGACCAGCGTCCCTGAATTGTCGGTGGCGGGTGCCAGACTCCTCCGGCATGAGCGTAGATGTGCGGCTGCGCGCCGTGGAGCAGGCCGACCTCGAGGTGTTCTTCGAGCAGGAGCACGACGAGGAGGCCAGCGCGCGGGCCAACTTCCCCTCCCGCCCGCGCGAGCGGTTCATGAACCACTGGCGGGCCAACATCCTCGGCGACCCCGGCGTCCTGGTCAGGACCGTCACCGTGGACGGCGTGACGGCGGGCAACATCGTGTCCTGGACGGATGAGACCCGCCGCTTCGTCGGCTACTGGCTGGGCCGCGAACACTGGGGCAAGGGCGTCGGCACCCGGGCGCTGACCCTCTACCTCCACGAGGAGAAGACCCGCCCGCTGCACGCCGACCCGCACAAGGGCAACACCGGTTCGGTGCGGCTGCTGGAGAAGCTCGGCTTCCGGCACGCGGGCACCGTCGTCCACGACGGCGAGGAACACTTCATGCTCATCCTGGGCTGATCATCTCGGTTTCCGTGGTGTTGTGCGTTCCCCGTTCCATCTGCTCCCGCGCCGGACACGGTCTGCCGTAGGCACGATGGTGTCCTTCAACCGGCCGACCACACAACTGGGCAACGGGGCGGGCCCAGGAGGGCGGCCCGACCGGAGGAAGGACCGTCAGGGGTGGGCGGGGAGGGGTGCGCGGGTGCGCTGGGCGTAGCGGACGGCGGGGCCGAGGGCCAGGCCGGCGGTCAGGAACAGGCCGCCCAGGACGAGCCAGCCCGCCGTCCCCCAGCCGATCAGCAGCGTGGTCATGAGCACCGGTCCCAGCATGCGGGCGATCTGCGGGCCCATGCCGAAGAAGCCCTGGTACTGGCCCTGCTTGTCGGCCGGGGCCAGGCCGAAGCCGAGTTCCCAGGCGGCGGCGCCCTGCATCATCTCGCCGAACACCTGGACGAGGGCGGCGGCCACCAGCACCGCCACCGCCGCCCACGGGCCGATGTGGGCGCCGGACACCGCGTACACGAGGCAGGCGGCCAGGAAGACCCAGCCGGACCGGCCGCCCACCCTGGCGGCGCCGGGCAGGTCGGTGACCCGGCGGGCCACCCGTACCTGGAAGATCACGACCGAGAGCATGTTGACCACGAGCAGCGCGGCGGCGACGGGTTTGGGGGCGTCGGTGCGTTCGACGATCCAGAGCGGCAGGCCGAGGCTGAGCAGCGGCATGTTCAGGTACATGATCGCGTTGAGGAAGGTGATCAGCGCGTACGGGCGGTCGCGCAGCACGGCCAGGCGCGGCGCGCGGGTCCCGGCCGGGGCGGCGGGGACGGGCGGCACCTCGGGCAGGCGGAGCAGCATGAGCGCGGCCAGCAGGAAGGCGACGGCGTCCAGGGCGAAGACGGCCAGGTAGGCGGGCGCGGTGTCGAAGGAGAGTGCCAGCCCGCCGATGCCGGCGCCCACCGCGAGCCCGGCGTTCAGCGTCGACTGCAGGTGGGCGCGGACGGCGGTGCGCTCCTCCGGGGGCACCAGCCCGGCCAGCAGCGCCTGCCTGGCGGAGGTCAGTCCGCCCTGGCAGCAGGCGTACAGGCAGGCCACGAGGATGAACAGCGGGTAGGCGCGGACGACCAGGAAGGCGCTGAGGGCCAGCGCGGTCGCCACCGCGAGCACGACGGCGGTACGCCGCGGCCCCCACCGGTCGGCCACGTGTCCCAGCGGTACCCCGGCCAGCATGCCGCACGCCCACGCCACGGTCAGCGCCACGCCGACCTGGGCGGCCGGCAGCCCGACGACCCGGGTGAAGAACAGCGCGGAGGAGGCGTAGAAGGCGCCGTCGCCGAGGGAGTTGGTGAGCTGTGCCAGCGCGAGGGTGCGGGCAGGCCCGGGAGGCGGGACGATCCGTGACATGCAGGTACATTAATCGCCAGACTTAGCCCGATATAAGCGCCACTTTCCCTCTTTCTCGTTGGGCCAAATCCGGCCGTGGAAGGTGATCTCCGTGTTGCTCCGCCCCTTGGGAGTCGTGCCGCGGCTCCCTCTCTTTGCCTAAGTAGAGCCGTTTATTGATCAATCTCCGGGTACGTCCGGAAACATGGCCACACCGCAGTCGCAGCAGGAGAACCTGGGGCACGTCGTCTTCATCACGGCCGCGGCCGCCATCGGCGGCTTCCTGTTCGGCTACGACAGCTCCGTCATCAACGGCGCCGTCACCGGCATCCAGAAGCACTTCCAGGTCGGCTCGGTCGAGACCGGCTTCGTGGTGGCGATCGCGCTGCTCGGCTCCGCCATCGGCGCGTGGGTCGGCGGCGGGCTGGCCGACCGGTGGGGCAGGACCCGCACCATGCAGGTCGCCGCGGTGCTGTTCGCGATCAGCTCGATCGGCCAGATGCTGCCGTTCGCGATCTGGGACCTGGCGTTCTGGCGGGTGCTGGCCGGCGTGGCGATCGGCATGGCCTCGGTGCTCGGGCCGACGTACATCGCGGAGGTGGCGCCGCCCGCCTACCGGGGGCGGCTCGGGTCGTTCCAGCAGCTGGCGATCGTGCTCGGCATCGCGGTGTCGCAGCTGGTCAACTACCTGCTGGCGCGCGTGGCCGGCGGCGACGTGAACAACCCGCTGTGGGGCCTGCAGGCGTGGCAGTGGATGCTGGGCGCGTGTGTGGTGCCGGCGCTGCTGTACCTGTTGTTCGCCTCCACCATCCCCGAGTCGCCGCGCTACCTGATCGCGGCCGGGCGTTCGACGGTGGCGCGGAAGGTGCTGGCCGAGGTCGAGGGCCCGGACATCGACCTGGACGCCCGCGTGGCCGAGATCCAGCACTCGCTGAAGACCGAGGCCCGCCCGACGATGAAGGACCTGCGCGGCCGGGCGCTCGGCCTGCTGCCGATCGTCTGGATCGGCATCATCCTGTCGGTGTTCCAGCAGTTCGTCGGCATCAACGTGATCTTCTACTACTCGTCGGTGCTCTGGCAGTCGGTCGGCATCGACCAGAGCAACTCGCTGCTCATCAGCTTCTCCAGCTCGGTCATCAACATCATCGGCACGTTCATCGCCATCTCGCTGGTCGACCGGATCGGCCGACGGCCGCTGCTGCTGATCGGCTCGGCGGGTATGGCGATCTCGCTGGGCACGGCGGCGTGGGCGTTCAGCGCGGCCCAGACGGTCAACGGCGTGGTCACGCTGCCGAACCCGCAGGGCACGATCGCGCTGGTCGCCGCCAACGTGTTCGTGCTGTTCTTCGCCCTGTCCTGGGGCGTGGTGGTCTGGGTGCTGCTGGGGGAGATGTTCCCGAACCGGATCCGCGCCGCCGCCCTCGGCGTCGCCGCCGCGGCCCAGTGGATCGCGAACTGGCTGATCACGGTCTCGTTCCCGGCGCTGTCGGAGTGGAACCTGCCGTTCACCTACACGATGTACGCCGCCTTCGCCGTCCTGTCCTTCCTCTTCGTCACCAAGTGGGTCAAGGAGACCAAGGGCCGCAAGCTCGAAGACATGGGCTAATCTCGCCGCTGTGATCGACGACGTGCTCGGCCCCCATCTCGACGTGCTCTTCTGCGGCATCAACCCCGGGCTCATGTCGGAGGCCACCGGGCATCACTTCGCCCGGCCGGGCAACCGGTTCTGGCCCGCGCTGCACCTGTCGGGGTTCACGCCGCGCCTGCTGGCGCCGGCCGAGCAGCACCTGCTGCCGTCCTATGGGCTGGGGATCACCAACATCGTGCCCCGGGCGAGCGCCAAGGCCGCCGAGCTGTCGCGGGCCGAGCTCGCGCAGGGGGGTGTACGGCTGGCGGCGCTGCTGAGCGAGCACCGGCCCAGAACGCTGGCCGTGCTCGGGGTGTCGGCTTTTCGCACGGCCTTCGCCGTACCCAAGGCGACGATCGGGGCGCAGGAGCGGAAGATCGCGGACACGCCCGTGTGGGTGCTGCCCAACCCGAGCGGGCTGAACGCGCACTGGACCCTCGACGCGATCGCGGCCGAGCTGCGCAGGTTGAGACAGTCGCTGGCGCCGGGCGGTGAGCCCGGCGCGTCAGCGTAGGGACCGGCGGATGGCCGCGCGGCGGATGGAGCTGAAGATCATCGCGCCGATCGCGAAGAGCAGCACGAACTTCAGTGCCCCGAAGCCGCCCACGATCATCGCGACGATCCCGAACACCACCAGGAACGGCACGATCGGCCCCGGTCCGTGATGGTGGCGGGTGCGGCCCTGGTGCCGCATCTTGTGGCGCATGTCATGCCACTGCCGGTGCGCGTCGTGCATCTGGTGACGCGCCTCGCGCATCTGATGACGATGGGCACGCATCATTTCCTGGTAGGCGTGCCGGTCGTCCCAGGCACCCTCCTTGACCGGAGGGGGTGGCGCGTAGCCGTGCTCCGAGGAGGGGAGGTCGGCGGTGATCGCGGTCAGGTCGCGTGCGGTGCGGGCGGCCAGCGTGCGGTCGAGTCGCTCGTCGAGCTCCTCATGGTTCAGGCGGCCCTGCGCGAAGTGCTCGCGCAGGGAGGCCATCGTCCGCTCACGCTCGGCATCGCCGATCCGGAGGTCGTGCGCGTCCACTCAGGTCACTCCTCGCCAGGGTCGCCGTCTGCCAGGATCTGGTAGAGCTTGCGGCGCGTCTCCGTGAGCACCTTGCGGGCCTCGCGGATCTGCGCCTCACTGCCAGTCTGCAATACCTGCATCATGGCGAAGGCGGATTGGCGGGCAATATCCCACAAATCTGCGGTGTTGTCGTCAATGTCGGGGCGCATCTCGTCCCACGGGGCGCGTACCTCGTCGGCGTGCTCCTCGATGTAGGCGGTTCCCGCCTCGGTGAGGCGGAAGGTCTTGCGGCCCTCGCTCTCGTCGGCGACGACCAGGCCCTCGTCCGTGAGCTGCTGGAGCGCCGGGTAGACGGCGCCGGGGCTGGGCTTCCAGCCGCCCTCGCTGCGCTCGGCGATCTCCTGGATGATCTGGTAGCCGTTGCGGGGCTCCTCGGCCAGAAGGGCGAGGATGGCGGAACGGACGTCGCCGCGCTTGGCCTTGCGGGGCCGGCCGCCCCAGCCTCCCCAGCCGCCGCGGCCCCCGCTGAAGGGACCGCCCTGGCCCCAGGGGCCGCCGGGACCGAAGCCGAACGGGCCGGGACCGCCGCGCCTGCCGCGGCCTCGGTGCTCGTGCGGACCGCCGCCGCCCCGATGGCGGTGGTGGTGCTCGGCGCTCTGCTCGAAGGCCTCGGAGAGGTTCCTGATCGCCTCACGGGCGGCGCGCTTGAACTCGTGCGCGTGGGGCCAAGGGCCACCTGACGCTTGTGCGGAAGACATGTCTTGCTCCTATCGTCGAATGCTGTCGATGCTTCAAAGATATATCGACAACCGGTCGATGACAAGCCTACGTCGTCCGCTGCCGTTCCGCGTGCGCGCGCACCTTCGCCCGGTTTCCGCACACCCGCATCGAGCACCATCTCCGGGTACGGCTGCGCGTCCCGTCCCAGAAGACCCAGGCGCAGGCGTGGTTCGGGCACCTCTTCAGCCGCTGCCATTCGCCGGTCGCGGCGGTGTTCGCCCAGGCGGCGGCGATGGCCGCCAGCGGTCCCTCCGCCCGCAGCGGCGCCTCGGCGCTGAGGCTCACCGTCACGGGCAGGTAGTCGAGGACCTCCTCGGCCTTGGCGATGGCCCGCTCGTCCGGCTCCTCGCCGTTGTTGGCGAGCAGCCGTTCCCTGAGCCCCGCCCGCAGCAGCCTGGCCTGCTGGAAGGCGCGCTCGTCCACGCGGCCGGGCAGGCCGTGGGCGGTCAGCCAGCTCCGCAGTCCGCCGGGCTCGGACAGCAGATCGGTGCCCTCTTCGACGTCGATCGTGTTCGCGAACGCCTCGATGAGAAGGGTCGCGGGAGACGGTTCCATCATGCCTTCCATCTAAACACTTAGGTGGTTAAGATCTAACCTTCTAATACGATAGGTGGTTGATATGAGAAACGAAGGCGCCCTGGTCGGGTTCACCGCGGTCACGAACCTGGCCGACGGCATCGGCCGGATCGCCCTGCCGATGGCCGCGGTGGGGCTGACCTCCTCACCGGCACTGATCACCGGCGTGGGCGTGACGCTGACACTGCCGTGGCTGCTGGTCTCGCTGCACGCGGGCGTCCTCGCCGACCGCGGCGACCGGCGGCGGCTGGCCGTCGTGGCCAACCTGGTCCGGCTCGGCGCCGTCGCGGTCCTGCTCGCCGCGGCGATGGCCGATTGGCTGTCCATCCCCCTCCTGTACGCGACCGGTCTCACGCTGGGCGTCGCCGAGGTGGTCGCCAGCGCGGCGATCGGCGCCCTGGTGCCCGCGGCCGTACCGGCCAAGAGGCTGACCCGCGCCAACGCCTGGATCGCCGGGGCCGAGACGCTGATGAACGAGTTCGCCGGTCCCGCGGTCGGCGGCCTGCTGGTCGGGATCGGCCTGTCGGTGGCACTCGGCTCGGCGGGAATCGGCTTCGCGCTGGGCGCCGTCCTGCTCGCGCTGCTCGTCGGCCGCTTCCGGGCCGCGGCGGCACCCGTGTCCGGCCCGACGTCGGTCCGCGGCGAGATCCGCGAAGGGCTCGCCTTCCTGTGGAACCACCGGCTCCTGCGCACGCTCAACCTGGCCGTCACCGTGCTCGGCGCGAGCTGGGCGGCCTGGCTGGCGCTGCTGCCGATCTACGCGATCCAGGAGCTCCGGCTCGACGCGGCCGGATACGGCCTGCTCATCAGCGCCATCGGCCTCGGCGGCCTGGCCGGGGCGCTGACGGTCGCGCTGATCAACCGGCTGCTGGGCGTGCGCTGGGCGTTGTTCGCCGACCTGGTCGGGACGTTCCTCATGGTGCTCGTCCCGGCCGTGCTGCCCGTGGCGTGGGCGGTCGGCGCCACGGCCTTCGTCGGCGGCATGGGCGGCACGCTGTGGACGGTCAACTCCCGGACGATCGCGCAGCGCATCGTGCCGGACCGGCTGCTCGGCCGCTACACCTCCGCCGGGCGCATGCTGGGCTACGGGGCGATGCCGGTCGCCTCTCTCGTGGCCGGGCTCGTCGCCCAGTTCGCCGGGGTCAGGGTGGCCTTCGCGTTGTTCGCCGCGCTCGCTCTGGTGATCGTGGTGCCCTTCTTCCGGGCGGTCACCCCGGCCGCGCTGGCCGAGAGTGAGACAGATCACGAAAAAGTTGCGGAATCCGGGAACAGCACGGGAAAGACGGCCGTTATCTAGAGCAGACGAGGTCGTTCCGCGTCGGCAGGGCTGGGGGGTGCTGTCGCCGCTGGAAACGACCTCGTCTGCGTTTTCCGTAAGTTTCTGTGGGTTTTCAGTAGATGTCGACGGTCATGAACTTCCACGGGTCGGGCCGGCGGCTCTCACCCGGGGTCCAGGTTCCCGCCCTTTGCAAGGTCACCGGCGTGTTGTCGGCCGAGCCCGCCGCGCCGATCAGCCATGACGGGTCCTTGCGGGAGGCATAGCCGCCGCCGGACAGGTTCCAGCGCATCGAGGCCGAGTACTGGCCGATCGCCGCGGAGCAGTTCGCCACCTGCACCGGCTGCCCCTGGGCCATCGTGCCGCCCTCGACGTCGGCGCACAGGCCGGGGTCGGCCAGGTTGTGCAGCTGCCCGGAGACCGTGTTGAACCCCCAGAACTGGTCGGCCCTGCCGTCGCAGGAGTAGAGCAGCAGGTTCGCGCCGCCGGCCGGCTTGGTCCCCGGCACGTCCAGGCACTTGCCCGACAGCTTCAGCTGCTGGTAGACGACCGCGGTCTTGGCCTCCCAGGTGAACACCTGGCGCTGGTCGCCGCCGTCGCACGGAGCCAGGACCATGCCGTCGCCGAGGGCGCGGGCCGTACCCGGGAAGGTGGCGCACAGCGACGGCGCCCCCGCGGCGTGCAGGCGCGCGCCGTCGAAGGTCCAGCGCTGTGCCGGGCTCGCGTTGCAGTTCCACACCTGTACGGCGGTGCCGGCCACCAGGTTGCCGCCGTTGATGTCGGCGCACCGGTCCTGCGACAGCTGGGAGTGGACGGCCTGGGTGGACGGGTCGTACCAGAACGCCTGGTTCCTGGTGGCCTCGCACGGCCAGGTGAGCAGCTTGCGGCCGTTACGCGAGGAATTGCCCTCCACGTCCACACAGGTGCCGGTCGCCGCGTGCCTGAGCTGCTTGAACTCCGGCAGCCCCGCGTACAGCCGCGGGCTCAGCGAGCCGGCCGGGTTCATGCACGTGGCCGCGTTGGTGCCGGCGTTGTAGAACTGGGTCAGGCAGGCGCCGAACGCCGCGTGCCCGGAGGTGTTCGGGTGGAACGACTGCCGGACCGCGTTGGGGTTGAAGAAGTCGCCGTTGACCGCGTGCAGGCCGGTCACCCAGGTGGTGTCCTGGCAGGGTTCGGTGCCGTGGAAGAGGCGGCTGGCGTCCAGGTAGCGCGCGCCGGCCTGCTGGGCGGCGGCGCGGATGCCCTGCTCGAAGATCGGGACCGCCTTGTTGCGGGCGAAGGCCAGGTCGGACAGGTAACCGAGGCAGCCGCCGTTGTACCAGCCGGGGAAGTTCGGGTTGTCCTCGACGTCGGGGCTGGCCGGGCCCGGGTAGGACATGGCGACGAGCTGGTAGTCGCCGGGGGCGTACCCCGCCTCGGCCATGATCTGCTTGACGTCGGTCAGCGCCTTGGCCACGCGCGGGACGATGAAGTCGACGCGCTGCTGCCAGGTCGGGTCCTGGCTGGGCCAGCAGTTGCCCTGGAAGAGGACCCGGCGCGTGACGCAGTCGGTCATCGTGGGGCCGAACTCGGGCCCGCCGTCGTCGTTGGCGCCGGCGACCACGGTGATCATCTTGATCCGGGTGTTGCGGGCCTTGATCGACAGGTTCTCGCCCTGGTTGAGCTCCTCGTACTGGTGGGTGCCGCCGATGGTGATGTCGTTGGTCGCGCCGCCGGAGCAGGACAGGTTGTAGGTGACGTCGGCGGGGATCCGCGTGACGTGCACGGCCGCCTTGGTCGAGCGGTGGCACCAGTTGTCGGGGCCGTCGGTGCCGGGCTCGTAGAGGGAGCGGTCGACGGCGCCCTCGCCGGAGATCTCGCTGTCGCCGAGCGCGGCGAGGGAGGTCTTGCGCTGGGGCAGCGGGCGGATGGCGTCGTCGCCGTAGAGCTTGACCGCCTCGGCCTTGCGGATGGTCTCCAGGTGAGGCGGGAGGGGGTTGGCGGTGCTTGCCTGGGCTTGGGCCGGTGTGACGAGCACGGTCAGTGCCGCCAGCAGGGCCAGGGGTAAGCGCATTGGGGGGTACCTCCGGTAGTCATGAGTGATACTCACAAGTAACCTCAAGATTCCGGAAATGTGAACAGGGCTCATGTGAATGGGTCCGCGATCGCGGGAAGCCCGGGTGGGTGGCGGGCGGCGGTCGTGCCAGTGGCCTTGGGGATACCTCCGCCAGGGCGGGATTTTGCATTACAGTAACTCTTTGTGATCTTCGCATGATGGGGCATTCGCACGCGATGACCGGAGCGATCGCGTGGCTGGGACTGGCGCCGGCGTTCGCGGCGCTGCCGTTGCTGAACGAGTCGAGCCGGTTCATCGAGACCGGGATCATGGCCAGCGCGCTGACGCCCTCCGAGCTCATCGCCGGGGCGCTGGTGTGCGCGGGGGCGGCGATGCTGCCCGACCTCGACCACCCGAGCGCGACCATCGCCCAGACGTTCGGGCCGGTGACGTGGGCGTTGTCGAAGGTGGTCGCGTGGATCAGCGGCGGGCACCGGGGGATGACGCACTCGCTGGCGTTCGCGGTGGCGGTGGGGTTCGGGGCGCACTGGCTGGCGAACACGTACCCGGTCGGGCGCGACATCATGGTCGTCCTGCTGATCGGCCTGGCCCTGCGTGCCATCGGCATCGGCATCCCCGGCAACAAGACCGGCTCCGCCATGGTGAACATCGGCCTGACCGCGGGGCTGTTCGTCGTGTTCATGTCGCTCGGGGTGGGTTACGCGTGGCTGGGGCTGGCGGTGGGGATCGGGTGCTTCATCCATGTCGTGGGTGACTGCATGACCGAGAGAGGGTGCCCGGTGCTGTGGCCACTGGCGGCGCGGTGGGTGCTGCCGTGGAAGATCGGGATCAAGACGGGCAAGAAGTTCGAGCAGAAGATCCTGGCCCCGGTGCTGTCGGTGGCGATCGTCGGGCTGTTGTTCTGGCGGCTCGCGCCCCTGTGAGGGCGGTTTAACTTGATGTCGAGATACTTTAGGGATATCTTGATGTCGAGATATCCGCTGCAACCTGCGGGTTAGGGTTACCTAACGTCTTGTCCGGTCCCCGGGTGCGGCAGGATTTGACTGAGTATTTGGTCCACCGAGGAGGCGATTCACCGTGTCCGCGAACAGCTTCGGCAGCCGTGACACGCTACGCGTCGGCGACGCGTCGTATGAGATTTTCCGGCTGGACGCCGTCGAGGGCTCGGCGCGCCTGCCGTACAGCCTGAAGATCCTGCTGGAGAACCTCCTCCGCACCGAGGACGGCGCCAACATCACCGCCGACCACATCCGCGCCCTGGGCGGATGGGACCCGAAGGCGGCGCCGAGCGTCGAGATCCAGTTCACGCCGGCCCGCGTGATCATGCAGGACTTCACCGGCGTGCCCTGCGTCGTCGACCTGGCCACGATGCGCGAGGCCGTACGCGAGCTCGGCGGGGACGCGACGAAGATCAACCCGCTGGCCCCGGCCGAGATGGTCATCGACCACTCCGTCATCGTCGACTTCTTCGGCCACCCCGACGCCTTCCAGCGCAACGTCGAGCGCGAGTACGAGCGCAACCGCGAGCGCTACCAGTTCCTGCGCTGGGGCCAGACGGCCTTCGACGAGTTCAAGGTCGTCCCGCCCGGCACCGGCATCGTGCACCAGGTCAACATCGAGCACCTGGCCCGCGTGGTGATGACGCGCGACGGCAAGGCCTACCCCGACACCTGCGTGGGCACCGACTCCCACACCACGATGGAGAACGGCATCGGCGTCCTCGGCTGGGGCGTCGGCGGCATCGAGGCCGAGGCCGCGATGCTCGGCCAGCCGATCTCCATGCTGATCCCGCGCGTCGTGGGTTTCAAGCTCGGCGGCAAGCTCCCCGCCGGCGCCACCGCGACCGACCTGGTGCTGACGATCACCGAGATCCTGCGCAAGCACGGCGTGGTCGGCAAGTTCGTCGAGTTCTACGGCGAAGGCGTCTCCTCCGTGCCGCTGGCCGACCGGGCCACGATCGGCAACATGAGCCCCGAGTTCGGCTCCACCTGCGCCATATTCCCGATCGACGGCCAGACCACCAACTACCTGCGCCTCACCGGCCGCTCCGAGGAGCAGATCGCGCTCGTCGAGGCCTACGCCAAGGCCCAGGGCCTCTGGCTCGACCCGGACGGCGCCGAGCCCGAGTTCTCCGAGTACATCGAGCTCGACCTGGCCACGGTCGTCCCGTCGATCGCCGGGCCGAAGCGCCCGCAGGACCGCATCGCCCTGTCGGCCGCCAAGGACACCTGGCGCCACGACGTCGCCAACTTCGTCGCCGACGACGAGGCGGGCAAGGAGAGCTTCCCGGCCTCCGACCCGCCCGCGCAGAGCGCGAACGGCCGGCCGCACAAGCCGTGCCCGGTGACGCTGGCCGACGGCACCACGTTCGAGATCGACCACGGCATCGTCACCATCGCCGCGATCACCAGCTGCACCAACACCTCCAACCCTTACGTGATGCTGGGCGCCGCGCTGCTGGCCCGCAACGCGGTCGACAAGGGCCTGAACCGCAAGCCGTGGGTCAAGACCTCGCTGGCTCCCGGCTCGCAGGTCGTCACCGGGTACTTCGAGCGGTCGGGGCTGCAGCCGTACCTCGACAAGATCGGTTTCAACCTGGTCGGCTACGGCTGCACCACCTGCATCGGCAACTCGGGCCCGCTGATCCCCGAGATCTCCCAGGCGGTCCAGGACAACGACCTGGCCGTCACCGCGGTGCTGTCCGGCAACCGCAACTTCGAGGGCCGCATCAACCCCGACGTGAAGATGAACTACCTGGCCTCGCCGCCGCTGGTGGTCGCCTACGCGCTCGCGGGCACGATGGACATCGACCTCGACACCGAGCCGCTCGGCGTCGGCAACGACGGTGAGCCGGTCTTCCTCAAGGACATCTGGCCCTCGCCCGAGGAGATCTCGGACGTCGTCAACTCCTCGATCGGCCGCGAGATGTTCGAGCGCGACTACGCCGACGTCTTCAAGGGCGACGACACGTGGCGCTCGCTGCCGATCCCCACCGGCAACACCTTCGAGTGGGACCCGGACTCCACCTACGTCCGCAAGGCCCCCTACTTCGAGGGCATGCCGGTCAAGCCGGAGCCGGTCACCGACATCTCCGGCGCCCGCGTGCTGGTCAAGGTGGGCGACTCGGTCACCACCGACCACATCTCGCCCGCCGGCGCGATCAAGGTCGGCACCCCGGCCGCGCAGTATCTCGACGAGCACGGCGTCGCGGTCAAGGACTTCAACTCCTACGGCTCGCGCCGCGGCAACCACGAGGTCATGATCCGCGGCACGTTCGCCAACATCCGCCTGCGCAACCAGATCGCCCCCGGCACCGAGGGCGGCTACACCCGCGACTTCACCCAGGCCGGCGCGCCGGTGTCGTTCATCTACGACGCCTCCGTCAACTACGCCGCCAACGGCACGCCGCTGGTCGTCCTCGCGGGCAAGGAGTACGGCTCCGGCTCCTCGCGTGACTGGGCCGCCAAGGGCACCGCGCTGCTCGGCGTCCGCGCCGTCATCGCCGAGTCCTACGAGCGCATCCACCGCTCGAACCTGATCGGCATGGGCGTCCTGCCGCTGCAGTACCCGGAGGGCGCCTCGGCCGCGTCCCTGGGGCTCACCGGCGAGGAGACCTTCGAGATCACCGGCGTCGTGGCGCTCAACGACGGCGGCATCCCGCGGACCGTGCACGTGAAGGCCGGCGACGTCGAGTTCGACGCGGTCGTCCGCATCGACACCCCCGGCGAGGCCGACTACTACCGTCACGGCGGCATCATGCAGTACGTGCTCCGCTCGCTGCTGGCCAAGTAGCCGGCACGAGGGGCCCCGCCGCCGTCCGCTCGCGGCGGGGCCTTCTCACGGGGTACGTCACGCCACCCGCGACCGTGCCGCCGACCAGGTGTCGCAGGAGGCGGGTCGGGCGCCGGTGAAGCCGCGCTTCAGCCAGTAGACGCGGTTGGCGCCGCTGCCGTGGGTGCGGTAGAGGTCGTCGCCGCTGGCCCGTACCACTTCGACCAGGGCCGCCCAGTCCTTCGTGTCCCGGGGCAGCGACCGCCACACCCCGGCCAGGAACACCCCGGCCAGGCAGTCGGCCTGCAACTCGTAGCGGCGCCCGCGTTCGGCGGTGGCCTTCCCGCGCTCGTAGGCGGCCCGGACGCCGGTCAGGCTCTGCAGGTGATGTCCGTACTCGTGGGCCGCGATCTTGAGCGGCAGCAGATCGGTCCGCCCCTCGATCCAGTCGCCGGTCAGCGGGAACACCAGCGTGCGCGGCCCCGGGCAGTAGAAGGCGGCAGTTCCTTCTGGCCAGTCGAACCCGCAGATCCGATCCTGCGGCGCGTCGAAATAGCGCACCTTGGGTTTGCTGAACGGCATCCGCGCCCGAGCAAAATGCCCACCCCACGCCTTATCAAGACATTTCACCATCGCGACTAGATACTCCCTGGGCCGCGCCACCCCGCCGGAGATCAGCTCGGGCTCCTCGCACGACTGGACGGCGAGCCTGCCGGTGCCCGCCCACGGATCGGCGGCCGGGGCGGTGGTGAGGGTCAGCACGGACAGCACGGCAACGGTCTGCATGAGGGGCACAAACACGGATCATAGGGCTCAGTGGTGACCAGGGCGGTGGGATGGGATGGATGGGACGGTGGTTGACTCTCCGGCATGAGCGATCTTGCCCTGGTCCTGACAATTGGTAGTTTGGCGGTTTTCATCGGGGCAATTGTCCAGGGAGGCGTCGGGTTCGGGCTGGGGCTGATCGCCGCGCCCGTGCTCACGATCCTGGACCCCGGCGTCATGCCCGGTGCGATCCAGGTGGTCAACTTCACGTTGCCCTTGTTCACGCTGGCCGCCGAGTGGCGCAGGGTGGACTGGCGGGGGCTGGGGTTCGCGGTGCTCGGCCGGTTGCCCGGCACGGTCATCGGAGGATTCGTCGTCGTCTACGTGTCGGCCCACACACTCGGCGTGCTCGTCGGCGTGATGGTGCTCATCGCGGTGGGGCTGACGGCGCGGGCGCTGAGCGTGCCGCGCAACGGCGCCACACTCGCCGCCGCCGGGTTCGTCTCCGGCGTCACCGGTACGGCCACAGGCATCGGCGGCCCGCCCATCGGCCTGGTGTACCAGAGCGCCAAGGGGCCGCAGATCCGGGCGACACTGGCCATGTTCTTCGCCCTGAGCGCCGCCCAGTCGCTGGCCGTCCTGGCGTTCGTGGACCGCTTGCCCGGCAAGGCGCTGGCCACGGGGGCGGCGCTGCTCGTACCCATGATCGCTGGATTTCTCGTGTCAGGGCCGCTGCGGCGCTACCTCGACGGCGGGAAGGTGCGTGCGGCGATTCTGATCGTGGCGGCCGTCTCCGCGCTGGTGCTCATCGGCCAGAGCGTGATGCGGTGACGGCTCAGGCCGAGCAGCAGTCGCAGCCGGAACAGCAGTCGCAGTCCGAGCAACAGTCGCAGTTCGTGCAGCAGTCGGGCAGATGGCAGCAGACGTCCCCGCAGTTGGCGCAACTGGAGCACCGCGAGTCCTCCTCCTCCCACGGAGGCTGGTAGAGCCCGCAGGTGCAGCAGGAGAAGGCGGCACAGGCCAGCGAGATCAGCCCGCCGGGATCCGGCTTGCGGGGATGCGGCTCGGGGGGCGAGTGCGCCGGCGGCTCGGATGGCGAGGTGCCCTCGGCGAAGGTGCGGGTGATCGCCCGGGACGTCTCATGGACCAGGAGCGCCTTGGCCAGCCGGGGCCGGGGCAGCTCCAGCCCGTCCACGGCCGCCCGCAGATCGGCCTGCGCGCGCTCACAGTGGGAACGGGCGTCCGCGAGAGCGGTACCGGTGGCCGGCAGCGGGTTGTAGGCCCCCCGCTCGCGATCCTCGGCCAGATCCTCCACGGCGTCCAGGAGGTGGGCCAGCCGCCCGAAGGCCCGCCCGGCGTGTTCGAGCGGCTCGCGGTTGCCGGGCCGCCCCGCCAGCACCGCCGTGTGCGCGAAGGCGGCGGCCACCGCGTCCTCGGTGGGCGCCGTGAGCGTGGCGAGCGTACGGCCGCCGGACCGCTCCAGCTCCACCTGGGCGAGGGCCGCCCCGGTCAGCGGGGCGGGGTCGAAGGACAGGGCGGCCGCCGTCGAGGCTCCCGCGCGGGACCAGCGCCCGGCCAGCCGCCCGGCCGTCGCGGCGACGAGCCGGCGCCGGTAGGGCCCGTCGCCGTCGGCGATGTGGTCGCGCAGCTTGGCCCCCGCCAGGATGAGCGAGACGGACGCGGCCAGCCGGGCCCCTTCCGACTCCACGACCCCGGCCGTCCTGAACCCCCGCAGAGCACACGGCCCAGCGGTGCGCCGCGGGGTGGGCGCGTCCGTCTGCGCCTCGGCCAGCACGGACACCAGCAGCGCGTCATAGTTGGTCGCCAGCCGCGCCGCCTGCCCATGCTCGTCCCGCAGGGCCAGGCACAGGCCGCACAGATGCCCCAGCCAGTCCTTGAACATCCCCCCGCACATGCCGTGCCGACATGGCCGGACAATCCCGAACATACGCCCCCTCAACCGGTACGGCGGAGCTCACCGTAGCACCGGTGACCTAGGACAGGGGAGGGCCTCAGTGCATGGTCCGCCAGGTCTGCTCCTCCACCAGTTCCCGGCTCCGCCACCCGGCGGCCGTCCTGGTCATCCGGTGGTGGTACCAGCCGCCGCCCTGCAGGATCCCGGCCGGCTTGGCCAGCTCCCGGCCGGGCGCCAGCGTGTCGGTGAACGAGGCCGAGACCTCCGCCGCGTCCCCGCGCACCGCGACCCGGGTGGCGCCGATCAGGTGGAGCCGGCCTGGCCAGTGCGGCAGCACCTCGGCGAGCCAGGCCTTGACCTCGGGAAACGGCCCCTTGATTCCTCCGGCGGAGGTGTAGTCGAGCACGGCGTCGGGCGTGAACACCTCGTCGAGCAGGTCCCAGGCGCCGCTGTCCAGCGCGTAGGCGTAGGTGGCCAGGCGGTCGCCGATGGCCCAGTGATCGTCCATGGGCCCAGACAACGCGACAGCTCCTACACGAGCAAGACCCACGTTTCACGATTGTTATGCGGAACAACAAACTCCGGCCTCGGAGCCCCTTCCCAAGAGGTCCCTGGCGGAATACGTTGCCGCAAACAACATTCAGGGAGGTCTGCCATGCGCAAGGGGATCCTGGGCGCCGCCGCGCTCATCCTGGGTCTGGCCGCCTGCGGGGGCGAGAGCGGCACGACCACCGGCACCACCGCGACGACGGGAGCCGCCACCGCCAAGCCCGGCAAGGTCGGTGTCATCCTGCCCGACAGCAAGTCCTCGGCCCGCTGGGAGACGGCGGACCGCAAGTTCCTGGGAGAGGCCTTCACGGCGGCCGGGGTCGCCTTCGACATCCAGAACGCCCAGAACGACAAGTCCGCGTTCCAGACCATCGCCGACCAGATGATCACCAACGGCGCGACCGTGCTGATGATCGTCAACCTCGACAGCGGCACCGGCAAGACCGTCATCGACAAGGCCAAGGCGCAGGGCGTGCCCACGATCGACTACGACCGGCTCACGCTCGGCGGCAACGCCGCCTACTACGTCAGCTTCGACAACACCAAGGTCGGCACCCTTCAGGGCGAGGGCCTGAGCAAGTGCCTGGCCGAGAAGAAGGCAGGCAAGCCCATCGTCGCCTACCTGAACGGCTCGCCCACCGACAACAACGCGACACTGTTCAAGGAGGGTTACGACGGCGTCCTGAAGCCCAAGTTCGACGCCGGAGAGTACGTGAAGGGCCCCGAGGAGTCGGTCCCAGAGTGGGACAACACCAAGGCCGGCACGCTGTTCGAGCAGATGCTCACCAGCCAGCCGAAGATCGCCGGCGTGCTGGCGGCCAACGACGGGCTCGGCAACGCCGCCATCACCGTGCTGAAGAAGAACAACCTCAACGGGAAGGTCCCGGTCACCGGCCAGGACGCCACCGTCCAGGGCCTGCAGAACATCCTGGCCGGCGACCAGTGCATGACCGTCTACAAGGCCGTCAAGAAGGAGGCCGACGCGGCGGCCAAGCTCGCGGTCGCGCTGGCCAAGGGCGAGAAGCCGACGGCGAGCGGCACCGTCAAGGACTCCCAGACCGGCGCGGACGTCCCCGCCGAACTCCTCGACCCCCAGCCCATCACCTTCGACACCGTCAAGGACGTCGTGGCCGACGGCTACGTGACCAAGGACGAACTCTGCACCGGCGACTTCGCCGCCAAGTGCACAGAAGCCGGAATCAGCTAACCCAACCCCCTCTAGATCCCGAAATTTCGGCTTAAGGTACGGCAAGCGGCCCACAAGGCGGCCTGCCGTACCCTCCTCCGAGGGAGCCCCATGACGACCCCACTTCTCGAAGTACGCGGCCTCGACAAGAGCTTCGGCCCCGTCCAAGTGCTCCACGACGTCGCCTTCTCCGCCCACGCCGGCGAGGTCACCGCTCTGGTCGGCGACAACGGCGCCGGCAAGTCGACGCTCGTGAAGTGCGTGGGCGGCATCCACCCCGTCGACGCCGGCCGGATCCTCTTCGACGGCGACGACGTCCAGGTGAGCACCCCGCGCGACGCCGGAGCGCTCGGCATCGAGATCGTCTACCAGGACCTCGCGCTCTGCGACAACCTCGACATCGTCCAGAACATGTTCCTCGGCCGCGAGCGCCGCAGCGGCCTGGTCCTGGACGAGGCGACGATGGAGGAGATGGCCGAGCGCACGCTGTCCGGCCTGTCGGTACGCACGGTCAAATCCATCCGGCAACAGGTCGCCAGCCTGTCCGGCGGCCAGCGGCAGACCGTCGCCATCGCCAAGGCGGTGCTCTGGAACTCCCGGGTGGTCATCCTCGACGAGCCCACCGCCGCACTCGGCGTCGCCCAGACCGCCCAGGTGCTGGAACTGGTGCGCAGGCTGGCCGACCAGGGCCTGGCCGTGGTGCTCATCTCGCACAACATGAACGACGTGTTCGCCGTCTCCGACCGGATCGCGGCGCTCTACCTCGGCAGGATGGCGGCCCAGGTCCGCACCGCCGACGTGACGCACGCGCAGGTCGTCGAACTGATCACCTCCGGTCGCAGCGGAGAACTGGGGATCGCGCCATGAGCAAGCTTGTGCAGGACAAAGAGGCCATCATCACGGCGGTGCAGGCGCCGTCGATCGGGCACAGCGCCCGTGCCTACGGGGAGCGGGTCCGCGGCGGCGACATGGGCGCGCTGCCCGCCGTCATCGGCCTGGTCGTGCTCTGCACGGTCTTCGCGATCGCCCGGCCCTCGTTCTTGACCGCCATCAACTTCGCCAACCTGTTCACCCAGGGCGCCGCGGTGACCGTCATCGCCATGGGCCTGGTCTTCGTCCTGCTGCTGGGCGAGATCGACCTGTCGGCCGGCTTCGCCAGCGGCGTCTGCGCGGCGGTGCTCGCCGTCACGCTCACCGACCTCGGGCAACCCTGGTACGTGGCCGTGATCGCGGCCATCCTCACCGGCTCGGCGATCGGGGTGGTCCTGGGCTCGCTGGTGGCCAAGGTCGGCATCCCGTCCTTCGTGGTCACGCTGGCGGCCTTCCTCGCCTTCCAGGGCGTGGTGCTGATCATGCTGGACGAGGGCACCAACATCTCCATCGCCGACCCGGTCATCGTCGCCATCGCGACCAAGAACATGACGCCCGCGCTCGGCTGGGCGCTCTACGCCGCCGGAGTGGTGATCTACGCGGCGCTCCAGCTCACCCGGGCCCGCCGGCGGGCCGCGCGCGGGCTGGTGGCCGACCCGTTCTCGCTGATCGCCGCGCGGGTGGGCAGCCTGGCGGTCATCGCCGGGCTCGCCGTCTACGTCCTGAACCTGGAACGCAGCCGCAACCCGCTGACGATCTCGCTCACCGGCGTGCCCATCGTCGTGCCGGTCATCCTGGCGCTGCTGGTCCTGTGGACGTTCGTGCTGCGCCGTATGCCCTTCGGACGGCATGTCTACGCGGTCGGCGGGAACGCGGAGGCGGCCCGCAGGGCCGGCATCGACGTCGACCGCATCAAGATCGGCGCGTTCGTGATCTGCTCGTCGATGGCCGCGGTCGGCGGGATCATCGCCGCCTCCCGCGCCAACTCCGTCGACCCGAACACCGGAGGCAGCACGGTCCTGCTGTATGCCGTCGGAGCTGCGGTGATCGGCGGGACGAGCCTGTTCGGCGGCAAGGGCAGGGTCCTCGACGCCGTGCTGGGCGGCGCCGTGGTGGCGGTCATCGAAAACGGCATGGGCCTGATGCAGTACGGTTCCAGCGTGAAATACCTGGTCACCGGATCTGTCCTCTTGCTGGCCGCGGGCGTCGACGCGCTGGCGCGCAGGCGGGCGGCCGCAGCGGGTCTGAGGTGATGCGGGCGGGGCCATCCCAGGAGGACATCAGGCGGCACAATCTCGGCACGCTGCTGCGCCATGTCCATCTGGGCGGGCCGATCTCCCGTGCCGAGCTGACCTCGCGCATGGGCCTGAACCGCAGCACCATCATGGCGCTCACCTCCGACCTGACCGCGGCGGGCCTGGTGCGCGAGGAACTGCCGCGCGAGACCGGCCGCGCCGGCCGGCCGTCGCTGGTGGTGCGCCCCGAGTCGGCGCGCGTCTACGTCTTCGCCTTCGACGTGGGTCCCGATCGGCTGGCCGTCGCGCGCGTCGGGCTGGGCGGGGTGATACTCGACCGAAGGGAGTCGGTACGGCGGCGCGGCCCGTTCGACCTGACGGAGCTGACCGGGGACCTGGCCGCCGCGGCCCGGCAGATGCGGCGCAAGGCCCGCCACGACGCCGTCTGCGTCGGGGCGGGCGCCGCCGTGTCCGGCGGCGTGCGCAGAAGCGACGGCGTGATCAGGTTCGGCCCGAACCTGCACGCCGACGAGGCGCCCTTCGGCGAGGCACTGGGCAGGCGGCTGGCCTTCGGGCTGCCGGTGAGCGTGGGCAACGACGCGAACCTGGCCGCGCTCGCCGAGCACAGCCGCGGCGTGGGCGTGGGCGTGCGCGACCTGGTCTACCTGCACGGGGACGTCGGCGTCGGCGGCGGGATCATCGCCGGCGGCCACCTGCTCGGCGGCCACGACGGCTACGGCGGTGAGATCGGCCACATGGTGATCAACCCGGGCGGCGGGCAGTGCGCCTGCGGCTCACGAGGCTGCCTGGAGGCGGAGGTGGGGGAGCGCGCCCTGCTGGAGGCCGCGGGCAGGAGCCCGGAGGAGGGCCACCAGGGCCGCGACGCGGTACGCAACGTCGTCGACGCCGCCGACCGGGGGGACATCGTCGCCCAGGAGGCGCTGCGCCAGGTCGGCGACTGGCTGGGGCTGGGCGTGGCGAACCTGGTCAATCTGTTCAACCCGGAGATGGTGATCTTCGGCGGCATGCTGCGCGAGGTCTACCTCGGCTCGGCCGCCCAGGTGCGCAGCCGGCTGGCGGTCAGCGCCCTGGCGCCCCAGCGGGAGGAGCTGCGCCTGCGGACCTCCGCGCTGGCCGACGACGCGACCCTCGTGGGCGCCGCGGAACTGGCCTTCGCCCATGTACTGGCCGACCCGCTGGAAGTCCTGGCCCGCGCGGGCGGCTGAGCGCATCCAAAGTTGCCCGGACCCCGGGCGGATCGTCCCGGCGGCCGAGGGCAGGACCGGGCGTACGGCCGATCACAAGGCATGATCCTGTTTCTAGTGTCGGATGCATCAGCGTTCGACACGGAGAAGAGTTCATGCGCCACGCATATCGAGCAGTCTTGTTCACCGCCGTCACCGCGGCCGTCATGTCCGTCGCGCTGCCCGCCGGGGCCGGCGCGACCGCCCGCCCCGGGTACGGCCGGGCCGACCTGCAACGCGACGTCAACGCCATCAAGGACGTGGGCACGATCGGCGTCCAGGCGAGGGTCACCGACGGAGGCCGGAACCTGGTGGCCACGGCGGGCACGGCCGTCCACGGCACGCGGCGCCCGGTCCCGGCCAACGGCTACAGCAGGATCGCCAGCACCACCAAGACGTTCGTGGCCACCGTGGCGCTGCAACTGGTCGCCGAGGGCAAGATGTCGCTCGACGACACCGTGGAGAAGCTCCTGCCCGGCGTCGTCCAGGGCAACGGCAACGACGGAAACACGATCACGCTTCGCATGCTGCTCCAGCACACCAGCGGCCTGTACGACGCCTACCCGGGCTACGCCTCGCTCGAAGAGATCCTGGAGCACCGTTACGAGCGCTTCACCGAGCTGGAGATCGTGGAGAGGGCGGTCAAGCACAAGCCGGAGTTCCGGCCGGGCGCCGAGTGGCGCTACAACAACACGGGCTACCTGCTCATCAGCCTGATCATCGAGAAGGCGACGGGCCGGCCGTGGCACAAGGAGGTGGCGGCCCGGGTGAGCGGGCCGCTGGGGCTGCGCCGTACCTTGTGGTCGGGCGCGTCGAACGAGGTGCCCAAGCCGCACGCCAGGGGCTACCTCCTCATGCCGCCGGCCAAGCCCGTGGACCTCACCTCGAAGTTCGACGGCGACGCGGCGGGCGGACTGATCTCGACCACCGCCGACACCGGCCGGTTCCTCCGCGCGCTGCTGGGCGGCAGGCTGCTGCCGGCGGAGCAGCTCGCGCAGATGAAGAAGACCGTGCGCGCGCCCGCCCACGAGGCCGGGTGGCCGGGGGCGCGCTACGGCCTCGGGCTCAGCTCGCGCCCGCTGTCCTGCGGCGGCGTGTACTGGCACCACGGCGGCGACGACTACGGCTACAAGACGCGCACCGGCGTGAGCGCCGACGGCCGGCGCAGCGTGGTGGTCTTCATGTCCACGCAGATCGGCGACGAGCGGTCGCTGAAGCAGGAGAAGGCGTCGGGCGACCTGATCGACCGCGCGCTGTGCGCGTCCTGACGTCCTAGGCGACCCGTGAGGCGGGGGCGGTCCAGGTGTTGCAGGCCGACGGGGCGGCGGCGGTGAAGCCCTTGTCGAGCCAGTAGCGCTGGTTCCCGCCCTTGCCGTGGTCCTTGATCTTCGTGGTCTCGTCGCCGGAGCTCTTGACGATGTCCAGCAGGTAGTCCCAGTCGTCCTCGGTCCGGTCCAGCGACTCCCACACGCTGCCCATGAAGACTCCGGCCAGGCACTCGGCCTGGAGCTCGAACCGGCGCGTCTGCTCCAGTTCCTCCTTCTTGCTCCGGTACGGCTCGTAGAGGTAGGCGTGGTGCAGGCCGGCGATGTTCTGGAGGTGGTGCCCGTACTCGTGCGCGACCACGTCCATGAGGAACAGGTCCGAGGGGTCCTCCAGCATCTTGTCGTCAAGGCTGATGGCGAAGCGCCGCGTCTTGACGCAGTAGCTGCCCGCCTGGTCGGCCCACTTCTCGCCGCAGAAGCGGGCGCCCTTCTTGGTGACGAACGTCAGCGACGGCTGCCCGAACTCCAGCCCCCCGCCGGTGAAATGCGCGCGCCACGCCTTGTTGAGGCAGGTGTGGACGGTGCGGACGTAGGCCTTGGCCTGCGCGACGCTCCCCGCCGCGACCGGCTTCTCCACGCAGGCGCCCGGCGCGAGCGCGCCGGTCCGGTACATCTTGTTCTGGGTGAGGACGGCACTCTTGATCGGGTACGCGGACGCGGCCGCGGTGCCCGTCGCGCCGGCCAGGACTACCCCGGCCAGAAGGACCGACACCACGGCATAAAGGGGGAACCTCATGGAGAAAGTGTGATACGTCCTGCTTAACAATCAATTGCCATTCAGAGAACGCGTGACTTTCCCGCCTTCCACGTGTTGCAGTACTGCGCCGAACGACCGCCGTAACCGCGGTTCTGCCAATAGGCGAGATTGGCCGGCCGGCCGTGGGTCTTGCTCTCCCCGGCCCTGCTGACCGACTCCATCCACTGGTCCCAGGTGATGCCGGGATCGATGGAATCGAGGGTGGAGCTGTAGAAGGCGCCGGCGAAGCACTCGGCCTGCATCTCCAGGCGGTGGCTGAGGATCGTGCGCGCGCTGCCCGACGAGCGCCAGTACATGGCGTTCTGCGCGGTCAGGATGCCGGTGAGGTGCTGGACGTGGTGTCCCCACTCGTGGGCGACCGAGTGCGCGATGTTCATCTTGAACGGGTCGGTCAGGTCACGCTTCATGATCCGGATGGCGACCGTGCGCTGCTGCGGGCAGTACTGCGCGCCGTTGCTGGTGATCTTCCCGCAGACCGATCGGCTGCCCGTCGTCACCTGGACCTTCGGCGGCGTGTACCGCAGCCCCGCGGCCTTGAACCTGGCCGTCCAGAAGCGGTCGGCGCACCGGGCCATCCCGGTGTGGAAGGCTCGGAGCGAGGCGGCGCTTCCCCGGCGGATCTCCGGAATGGCGCACGAGAGCGCCGACGTGGTGCCGGAGCGATAGATCTTGTTCTGGGTCAGTACGGCGGGCGGTACGGCGGCCGCCGGTTCTGCCGAGGCGCTGGCCGTACCGGAAATGGTCAGACCCGCGATCATGCACACAGATGCCGCAATAAGGGGAAGTCGCACGATCGCGGATCCTAGACCAGTTCGGGGCGCTCCGGTTAGGAGACCCGGGATTTCGGCGCCGCCCAGGTGTTGCACGCGCTGGGGGACTCGGCGTCGAAGCCGCGCTTGAGCCACCAGGCGATGTTCTTGGCCTTGCCGTGGGAACGGAAGTCGTAGCCGTTCTCGGCGACCTTCACGATGTAGCGGAAGTCGAACTCGCGCCGGCCCAGCGAGTGCCAGACCGAGCCGATGAACGCGCCCGACAGGCACTCGGCCTGCAGCTCCACCCGGCGGCTCTCGTCGTACACGCGGGCCTTGCTCTTGCCCTTGAGGTTGTCGACGACCCTCAGCATGCCGGTGAGCTGCTGGATGTGGTGACCGTACTCGTGGGCCAGGACCTCCATCAGGAACAGCTCGAACGGCTCGGCCAGGATCGCCTCGTCGAGCAGGAAGGTGATCTTCTTGTTCTTCGGGCAGTAGATGGCCTGGGCGCCCGCCGGGAACTTCCCGCACGAGGTCCGCGCGCCCGGCTTGGCGATGACCTCGAAGCCCGGCTTGGCGAACGGGATGTTCTTCTTGGCCAGCTGCCTGCTCCAGGACTCGTTCAGGCAGTCCATGAGGAACTCGAGGTAGACGCGGGCGTCGTCCAGGTCTCCGCTCTGGACCGGCTGCTCGTCACATTCCTTGAGCTCCAGCGCACCTGTCTTGTAGACCGGGTTCTTGGTCAGCACCGGTGAGTAGGTGGGGGGAGCGGCGTGGGCCACACCGGTGAACAGCACGCTCGCCAGGGCGCCGGAAATGAGCGCCAAAATGGGGGTACGCATGAGAAGGCACCTTATTTGGCGCATATGCCGTTGGTAAAGCACATTGCGGCCCGTGCCGCGAGGGGCACGGGCCGCAATGTCACGATATTTCGGGCCTAGCAGGCTAGGCGACGTAGCGGGCGGAGACCTTCCACGTGTTGCACGCGCCCACCTGGCCGGAGTTGAAGCCCCGGTTCATCCAGGCGGCCTGCGAGGAGCCCTTGCCGTGGTCGTTCTGGGCCCAGGCCTTGTGGCCGTTCTTGCGGAACCAGTCGACCGTCCGGTCCCACTCGCCCTGGTCGACGGGCAGGGAGTCGGCCACGGTGTTCATGAAGACCGCGGAGAAGCACTCGGCCTGAAGCTCCGAGCGGCGCGACAGCTGCAGCTGCATCGACTTGCCCGAGCTGTTGCGGGCCGCCCAGTAGTAGTTCCAGATGCCGGAGATCTGCTGGACGTGGTGACCGTACTCGTGCGCCATCAGGCGGGTGATGCCCAGGGCGTACGGGTTGCGGAGCTGCGTCTTGGTGATCAGCATGTACATCGTGCGGTCGCCCGAGCAGTAGAGGCCGTCGGCCCCCGCGCTCCACGGGCCACAGGCGGTGCGGACCTTCTTGGTGATGATCCGCAGGCGCGGCTTGCTGAACGACAGGCCCGCCTTGCGGAACTGGCTGCTCCAGGAGGCGTTCAGGCAGTTGGTGACGCGCTGCAGGAAGCGCTTGTAGGCGGCGGTGCTGCCGCGGGGCAGGCTGCCGGGAGAACAGTTGGAGTCGGCGAGCCGGCCGGTTCGGTAGAGCGGGTTCGCCGTCGCGGCTGCTTTGCCACGGGGCGGCGCTGCCTGCTGCAGCTGCGCCCCCTGGTTGGCGGGCTGCGCTTCGGCGGTCGCCGTACCCACGCCCGCCAGAGCAAGCACCAGCCCAGCGGCCACGAGTGACGAGAGTTTCCTCATGGGGAGAGTGTTCATAGTGAGGGAAAGACTAGGTCAAGATCGGACAAATGTGGGCTGATTTGACTCGATGCAGTCAGCGCCGGGGGCACGAACTAGACTCGTGCGCAGTGGCGAGCACGAGCAGGAGGGGCTGATTCCGTGAGCGGGCTGCTGAGCTCAATCAAGGGTCCGGAGGACGTCAGAAGGCTCGGAGCGGCGCAGTTGCCGAGGCTCGCGGGGGAGATCCGCGACACGCTCGTCGACTCGTGCGCGCGCTTCGGCGGACACCTGGGGCCCAACCTCGGTGTCGTGGAACTCACGATCGCTTTGCACCGGGTCTTCGACTCCCCGCGCGACCCGATCATCTGGGACACCGGCCACCAGGCGTACGTCCACAAACTCCTCACCGGCCGCCTCGCCGGCTTCGACGCGCTCAAGCAGGAGGGCGGCCTGTCCGGCTACCCGAGCCAGGCCGAGTCCGAGCACGACTTCGTCGAGAACTCCCACGCCTCCACCGCGCTGTCCTACGCCGATGGGCTCGGCAAGGCGTTCAAGCTGCGCGGCGATCGCGAGCGCAGGGTCGTGGCGATCATCGGCGACGGCGCCCTGACCGGCGGCATGGCCTGGGAGGCGCTCAACAACATCGCCGCGATCAAGGACCTCCCCGTCGTCATCGTGGTCAACGACAACGGCCGCTCCTACTCGCCGACCATCGGCGGGCTGGCCTCCCATCTGTCCTCGCTGCGCGTCAACCGCCGCTACGAGGACATGCTGGAGTTCGTCAAGGACAAGATCGGGAACGTTCCCGTCCTCTACGACGCCCTCCACGGGATCAAGAAGGGCGTCAAGGACGTCATCGCCCCGCAGGTGATGTTCGAGGACCTCGGCCTGAAGTACCTGGGCCCCATCGACGGCCACGACGAGCAGGCCATGGAGGCCGCGCTGCGCAAGGCGCGCGACTTCGGCGGCCCGGTCATCGTCCACGCCCTCACCCAGAAGGGCCGCGGCTACTCCCCGGCGGAGAACCACGACGAGGACCAGATGCACGGTCCCGGCGCCTTCGACAAGTCGACCGGGCGGGAGAAGCCGAAGCCCCGCATCTGGACCGACGTGTTCAGCGAGGAGATGGTCAAGCTCGGCCGCGAGCGCTCCGACATCGTCGGCATCACCGCCGCCATGCTCCACCCGGTGGGCCTGGCCGCCTTCGCCGAGGCCTACCCCGAGCGCATCTACGACGTCGGCATCGCCGAGCAGCACGCCCTGACCAGCGCCGCCGGCCTGGCGCTCGGCGGGATGCACCCGGTGTTCGCCGTGTACGCCACCTTCCTCAACCGCGGCTTCGACCAGCTGCTGATGGACGTCGCCCTGCACAAGCTGCCGGTCACCCTGGTGCTCGACCGCGCGGGCGTCACCGGCGACGACGGGGCCAGCCACAACGGCATGTGGGACCTGTCCATCATGCAGGTCGTCCCCGGACTGCGGATCGCCGTGCCGCGCGACGGGGAGCGCATCGTCGAACTGCTGCGCGAGGCCGTCGCCACCACGGACGGCCCGACCGTGCTGCGCTACCCGAAGGGCGCGCTGGCCGAGACGATCGAGCCGGTCGGCAAGCTGGGCGAGATGGACCTGCTGCGGGTGGCCGACTCGGGCGAGCCCGACGTGCTGCTGGTCGGCGTGGGCCCGATGGCGCACATCTGCATGGACGCGGCCAAGCTGCTCGACGCCCAGGGCATCACCGCCACGGTCGTCGACCCGCGCTGGGTCAAGCCGCTCGACGAGGCCCTGGTGGTGGCGGCGGGGGCCCACAAACTGGTGGCCGTGGTCGAGGACAACGGCAAGGTCGGCGGCGTGGGCGACGCGGTCTCGCGGCTGCTGCGCGAGGCCGACGTGGACGTGCCCGTCCGCTCCTACGGCATCCCGCAGCGCTTCCTCGACCACGCCAAGCGCGCCAAGATCCTCGGCCAGATCGGGCTGACCGGACAAGACCTCGCCCGCGAGATCACCGAGGCGATCGCCAAGCGCGGCGCCCCGATCGAAAGCCCGACCGCCCGCAACTGACCCCGAGCGCCGCCGTGCTCACCTCGCACGGCGGCATGTTGTCCGGAAAGTACCTGGTCGCCGGGGGATCGGGGCCGTTCGTGATGCGCGAGAGAAGGCATGACAGCGGGGTAAACGGGCACTGACTGATCGTGGATATCTTTCGCACCAAGAGCGTCGAGCAGTCGATCCAGGACACGGAGGCGCCGGAGCACCGGCTGAGAAAGCGCCTGACCGCCGTCGACCTCACGGTCTTCGGCATCGGCGTGATCGTCGGCACCGGCATCTTCGTGCTCACGGGTCAGGTGGCCAAGCAGACCGCGGGACCCGCGGTGGCCCTGTCCTTCATCGTGGCCGCCGTCGTGTGCGGGCTGGCCGCGCTCTGCTACGCCGAGTTCGCCTCCACGCTGCCCGTGGCGGGTTCTGCGTACACCTTCTCCTTCGCCACGCTGGGCGAGTTCCCCGCCTGGGTGATCGGCTGGGACCTGATGCTGGAGATGGCGCTGGCCGCGGCCGTGGTGGCGGTCGGCTGGTCGGGCTACTTCGCCTCACTGCTGCAGTCGATCGGGCTCACGCTGCCGGACTGGATGGCGGGCGACAGTCCGGTGGTCAACGTGCCGGCGATGGTGATCGTGCTGATCCTGACCGCGATCCTGGTGGCCGGCATCAAGCTGTCCTCGCGGGTCAACCTGATCATCGTGATCATCAAGGTGGCGGTGATCCTGCTGGTCATCGTGGCGGGGCTGTTCTTCGTCAACGCGGCCAACTACACGCCGTTCATCCCCGACCCGATCTCCACACCGGCCGTCGAGGGACTGAAGGCGCCGCTCATCCAGGTGCTGTTCGGCATCACCCCGGTGGCCTTCGGCGTGATCGGCATCTTCTCGGCCGCCGCGATCGTGTTCTTCGCGTTCATCGGCTTCGACATCGTGGCGACGGCCGCGGAGGAGACCATCCAGCCGCAGCGCGACCTGCCGCGCGGCATCATCGGCTCGCTGGTCGTCTGCACGGTGCTGTACGTGGTGGTCTCGCTGGTCGTGGTCGGCATGCAGCCCTACAGCGAACTCAGCACGCGGGCGCCGCTCGCCGACGCGTTCACCGCCGTGGGCCAGAACTGGGCCGCCGCGCTGATCAGCATCGGCGCCATCGCCGGCCTCACCACCGTGGTGATGATCCTCATGCTGGGGCAGAGCCGGGTGCTGTTCGCGATGTGCCGTGACGGCCTGCTGCCGCGCGGCCTGGCGAAGGTCCATCCGAAGTACGGCACGCCCGCCCGCCTCACGATCATCATCGGCGTGGTGACGGCCCTGCTGGCCGGGTTCATCTCCCTCGGCGCGCTGGCCGAACTGGTGAACATCGGCACGCTCTTCGCGTTCGTCGTCGTCTCGATCGGCGTGATCATCCTGCGCAGGACCCGCCCGGACCTGCACCGCGCCTTCCGCACGCCGTTCGTCCCGCTGCTGCCGATCCTGTCGGTGCTGGCCTGCCTCTACCTGATGCTCAACCTTCCGGTGGAGACGTGGCTGCGCTTCCTCATCTGGATGGTGATCGGCGCCGCCCTCTATTTCCTGTACGGCTACCGCCACAGCCGCGCCCAGCGCCTGCCCACCGGGATCAAGCCCCACTGACCGGCCCGGGGCCGTGCTCGCGTGGCACGGCCCCGGCTCACTCACCAGGTGTAGACGGCCCGTCCCGCGGCCTTCATCAGGCAGCCGTTGCCGAACGTACGGGTGAAGGCGACCTTCTTGCCCCGCCACGTGCCCGCGACCTTGACCTTGTGCGGCAGGTACTCCTTGGTGCAGATGGCCCGGTCGTTCTTGAGCTTGGCCGGATCGCCCTTGACCGAGCGCAGCAGCCGGCAGGCCGCCCGCGGCGACGGATGGTTCCCGCCGTCCCGGTCGCAGGTCAGCCGGACGGCCTTGGTGGTGTCCCCCGCGGTGACGCTGATCTTCAACGTCGCGCGGGGCCGTTGCGAGGCGGCTGCCGGGGCGGCGTTCCCCAAGACCACGGCACCGGCCAGCACGACGAGCGCGAGCGTCTTCACATGTGTTCCCTTCCTCGGACGGGCAAGGTCACACACGCTACTTCTTCCGGGGTGGAAGGGCCCCGTGACACGAGGCCCTTCCGTCTCCTACGGCCTCCTACGGCACGGAGGCGACGCCGGGCTCCAGGAAGCGGGGCTGGGAGACGCCCGCCCTGTCCAGGTACGGCGTGACGCCACCCAGATGGAACGGCCAGCCCGCGCCCAGGATCATGCACAGGTCGATGTCCTGGGCGGCGGCCACCACGCCCTCCTCCAGCATGAGCCGGATCTCCTCGGACAGGGCCAGGAGGACGCGCCGCCGTACCTCCTGTGCGGTGGACGGACGGGTGCCGCCCGCGAACAGCGCCACGGCCTCGGGGTCGAGCGAGAAGTCGGGCGCGTAGACGCCCGGCTTGCCCGAGGCCACGAGCTTGGCCATGTTGCCGCTGACGCCGAACCGCCCGGGGAAGGCGGCGTGCAGCGTCTCCGACACGTGGTGGCCGACGGCGGGACCGACGAGCTGCAGCAGCGCGAACGGCGACATCGGCAGGCCCAGGTCGTCCAGGGAGTGCTCGGCGACCTCCAGCGGCGTCCCCTCGTCCACGGCCGCGATGACCTCGCCCATGAAGCGGGTCAGCAGCCGGTTGACCACGAACGCGGGCGCGTCCTTGACCAGCACCGACGACTTGCGCAGTGACCTGCCGACCGCGAAGGCGGTGGCCAGGGTCGCGTCCGAGGTGCCGGCGCCGCGGATGATCTCCAGGAGCGGCATGACCGCGACCGGGTTGAAGAAGTGGAAGCCGACCAGCCGCTCGGGGTGCCGGAGCTCGGCGCCCATCTCGCTCAGCGACAGCGAGGAGGTGTTGGTGGCCAGCACGCACTCGGCGGAGACGTGTGCCTCGACCTCGGCGAACACCTTCTTCTTGACCGCCATGTCCTCGAAGACGGCCTCGATGACGAAGTCGGCGTCGGCGAAGGCGTCCTTGGTGAGGGAGCCGGTGACCAGGGCCTTGAGCCGGTTGGCCTGGTCGCCGGAGATCCGGCCCTTCGACAGGAGCTTGCCGATCTCGGCGTGGACGTAGCCGACGCCCTTGTCGAGCCTGGCCTGGTCGAGGTCGGTCAGCACGACCGGCACCTCCAGGCGGCGGGCGAACAGCAGCGCCATCTGCGAGGCCATCAGCCCGGCGCCGACGACGCCGACCTTGGTGACCTTGCGGGCCAGCGACGTGTCCGGCGCGCCGGCGGGCTTCTTGGCCCGGCGCTGGACGAGGTCGAAGGCGTAGAGGCCGGCGCGCAGCTCGTCGCCCATGAGGAGGTCGGCCAGGGCCTCGTCCTCGGCGGCGAAGCCCTCGTCGCGGGTGGCGGTGCGGGCCAGGGCGACCAGGTCGAGGGCCCGGTAGGGGGCGGGGGAGGCGCCGCGCAGCTTCATGTCGACGAGGAAGCAGGCGTCGTTGACGGCCTTCTCCCAGTCGGCATCCGGATATGTCGCGCGTTCGATGGAAATTTCGCCCTTGAGGACCTTGGAGGCCCAGCGGAGCGACTCCTCCAGGAAGTCGGCGGGCTCGAACATCGCGTCGCCCACCCCGAGCTCGAACGCGTCGCGACCCTTGAGCATGCGGTTCTGCGACAGCGGGTTCTCGATGATGAGCTTGAGCGCCGCGGCCGGGCCGATCAGGCGGGGCAGCAGCTGCGTGCCGCCCCAGCCGGGCACCAGGCCGAGGAAACACTCCGGCAGGGCCAGCGCGGGCACCCCGGAGGAAAGGGTCCGGTACGTGCAATGGAGCGCGATCTCCAGGCCGCCGCCCATGGCCGCGCCGTTCACGAACGCGAACGACGGCACGGGCAGCTCGCCGAGCCGCCGGAACACCTCGTGCCCCAGCCGGCCGATCTCCAGGGCCTCCTCGCGCGCGCGGACCAGCGCCGCGCCCTTGAGGTCCGCGCCGACACCGAAGATGAACGGCTTGCCGGTCACACCCACCGCGGCCAGATCGGTACGCGCCGCGATCCCGTCCAGCGCCGCGCCGAGCGACGTCAGCCCGCCGGGCCCGAACGTGTTCGGCTTGGTGTGGTCGAACCCGTTGTCCAGGGTGATCAGCGCCATGGTCCCGGCGCCGCCGGGCAGCTCGACGTCGCGTACCAGCGCCTTGGTGACGACCTCGTCCTTGAACAGCTCCGTCACGTTCACGCTCATGCGAGGTTCTCCCAGATCACGGTGCCGCCCATGCCCATGCCGACGCACATGGTGGTGATGCCGTAGCGGACGTCGGGCCGCTCGGCGAACTGGCGGGCGAGCTGCGTCATCAGCCGCACGCCCGAGGAGGCCAGCGGGTGGCCGTAGGCGATGGCGCCGCCGTAGGGGTTGACCTTGTCCTCGTCGATCCCGAAGTGGTCGAGGAAGGCCAGCACCTGCACGGCGAAGGCCTCGTTGATCTCGAACAGCCCGATGTCGGAGATGTTCAGACCGGCCAGGCGCAGCGCGCGCTCGGTCGACGGGATCGGGCCCACGCCCATCACCTCGGGGTCCACGCCCGCGAAGGCGTAGGAGACCAGGCGCATCTTCGCGTCCAGGCCGAGCTCCTCGGCGACGTCCGCGGCGGCCACGACGCAGCCGGTCGCGCCGTCGTTGATGCCCGAGGAGTTGCCCGCCGTGACCCGGCCGTGCGAGCGGAAGGGCGTCTTCAGCGCCGCGAGCGCCTCGACGGTCGTGCCGGGCCGCGGAGCCTCGTCCTGTACGGCCAGCCCCCAGCCCTTCTCCGCCGTCCGGATCGCGGTCGGCACCAGGTCCGGCTGGATCTTGCCGTCGGCGTAGGCCTTGGCCGCCTTCTCCTGCGACAGCGCCGCGTACGCGTCGGCCCGCTCCTTGGAGATCTCCGGGTAGCGGTCGTGGAGGTTCTCGGCGGTCATGCCCATGACCAGGGCACTGCCGTCCACGAGCTTCTCCGACAGGAAGCGGGGGTTGGGGTCGACGCCCTCGCCCATCGGGTGGCGGCCCATGTGCTCGACGCCGCCGGCGATGGCCACGTCGTAGGCACCGAACGCGATGCCGCCCGCGACCGAGGTCACCGCGGTCATCGCGCCCGCGCACATGCGGTCGATGGCGTAGCCCGGCACGCTCTTGGGCAGCCCGGCCAGCACGGCGGCGGAACGCCCGATGGTCAGGCCCTGGTCGCCGATCTGGGTGGTGGCCGCGATCGCGACCTCGTCCACCCGCTCGGGCGGAAGATTGGGGTTACGGCGGATCAGCTCGCGGATGACGCGGACGACCATGTCGTCCGCGCGGGTCTCCGCGTACAGTCCCTTCGGCCCTGACCTGCCGAAAGGCGTGCGCACGCCGTCGACGAACACGACGTCACGAGAGGAAGGCACGGATTCGCTCCTCGTTGCTGGACAGCTTCCGAGCCTATGCTACTCGCCAGTAACTACTCCGCAGACGAGGGCGGCGAGCAGGAGCGCGCCCACCGTGAGGGCGGCGGGCTCCCACAGATGCGCCCGGCCGCCGAGCAGGGCGATCACGGCCAGCGCGGTGGCGGTCCAGGTGACCGCGGGGCGCCTCGCGGTCCTGATCGCCGCTTTCATCCGGTACGGCTTCGCCGATGTCGTTGTCGCCGGCATGGGTGCCGTGAAGGGCAGCGTCGGAGTGCCGGCCGGGGCGGCGCTTCGGCCGGCGCGGGGCTGGTTCGGTTCGGTGGGGGGTCTGGCGTGGTCCGGGTCCCAGGGGTCGCCTGGGGAGTGGCCGGAGCGGGCGATGCCGGCGAGGGTGGACAGGGCGCCTCGGGCCCACCAGGCGGCGAAGAAGACCGCGGCCACGTAGCCCGCCAGCGTGAGGAGGTCGACGGCGCGGGTCAGGGTGTCGGCGGTGCCGTACAGGCCGGACTCGCGGAACAGGCGCGGCACCGTGTAGCCGAGCAGCAGTGTCACGGTCCAGCACGCGGCGACCCCGAGCCGGCTCAGGGCGCGGGTGAGAGGGGCGCCGGTGACGGCGTAGAGCTCCAGCTCACGCCGCCGCACCCGGCGCATGCGCACGCCCCACACCGCCTGTGTCGCCGCCAGCGCGGGCAGGGAGGCCAGGGAGAGCAGGAGTGCCGCGACGGCGTACGGCAGTGTCTCCTCCCTGGTCGCGGCCCGTTCGGCGAGCATCTGGACGGCGGCGGGCAGCGCGATCGAACCGGAGAGCGCGATGAGCGCGAGCCGGCGCGCGGCCCTGGCGTGCGTGCGCAGCCCGGTCACCACCCGTGCGCCGGGGAGGGGGGAAATCTCGGTCGAAAGCATGACGTCATGATGGCGTCACCGAGCGTGTCCGTGCCGGTGAACGGGCTACTCGGATGGAGCCCTAGATCCTTCGTAGACGATCAGGTCGAGGAGGCCGGGGAAGCGGTCGTCGAGGTCGGCGCGGCGGAGCCTGATGAAGAGCTTGCGGCCCTCGGGGCGCTGGCAGATGACGCCGCTCTCGCGCAGCACCCGCCAGTGGGCGGTCAGGGTGGACTTGGGCACATCCGGCAGGATCGAGCCGCAGAACTCTTCCTCTTCCGAGGCGGCCAGTTTCCGCACGATCGCGGCGCGGACCGGGTGCCCGATGGCGGCCATCACATCCACCAGGTCGATCTGGTCGCGTGTCGGATGCAACATACGGCCCATTGTACGCATCTCCCGAACAGTGATTTGACAGGCACGGTACGTCCGTACGAGGATTCCGAACTGACAAACGGTGTCGGCTTCCGGTGGCGTCGGGTCGTGAAACCGGGGTGGGGGTTGTGGTGTTCGGGTGGGGGAGTCGGCTGAGGAGGGTCGGATGTATGACGTGGTGATCGTGGGCGGCGGGCCGGTCGGGATGTTGCTGGCCGGGGAACTGGGGTTGCAGGGGGTGCGGGCGCTGGTGCTGGAGCGGCTGGCCGTACCGACGGGGGAGTCCAAGGCGGGGACGCTGCACGCGCGGACGGCGCAGAGCCTCGACCGGCGCGGGCTGCTGGAGGCCGTCGGGAGGGCGAGCTACGGGAGCCTGCGGTTCCACTTCTCCGGGATGTTCGGGCTCGATCTCGGGGCGGTGGCCGGGGACGGGCCCAGCCTGGTGGGGAGCCCGCAGGCGTGGGCGGAGCGGGTGTTCGCGCGCCGGGCGGCGGGGCTGGGGGCGGAGATCCGGCGGGGGCAGGAGGTGACGGAGCTGGTTCAACATGAGGACCGGGTGGTGGTGACGGTCGGCGGGCGGGAGGTGGCGGCCCGGTTCGTGGTGGGGACCGACGGGGCGCGGAGTGTGGTGCGGAAGGCCGCCGGGATCCCGTTCACGGGGACGGGGGCCCGGGTGGCCGCCTTGATGGGGGATGTGCGGCTGGAGGATCCGTACGGGCTTCCTGGGGGCTACCACCGCACGCCCCGCGGCTGGCTGATCGCCTGGGTGAATCCCGCCGGGCACAGCCGGATCACCACCTATGACTTCCGCGCGCCCCACGCCGACCGGGAGGCGCCGGTCACGCTGGAGGAGCTGCGGGAGGCGGCCGAGCACATCGCGGGCGTTCCCGTGCCCATGCGCGATCCGCGTGCCCTTTCCCGGTACGGCGACGCCGCCCTGCAGGCCGAGCGCTACCGGAGCGGCCGGGTCCTGCTGGCCGGGGACGCGGCGCACGTGCACTTCCCGTGGGGTGGGCAGGGCCTCAACACCGGACTGGAGGACGCGGTCAACCTGGGCTGGAAGCTGGCGGCGGAGGTCCGGGGGCGGGCGCCGGCCGGGCTGCTCGACAGCTACCACGCCGAGCGGCACCCGGTGGCGGCGCGGGTGCTCTGGAACGTCAGGGCCCAGACGGCGCTGGCCAACCCGGATCCGTCGGTGGATCCGCTGCGGGAGCTGTTCGCGGAGCTGATGGGCTTCGACGAGGTGAACACCTACCTGAGCGGGATGATCAGCGGCGTCGACACCGCCTACGACGTCGGCGTGCCGGGGGCGGGGCGGATGGCCCCCGATCTGGCGGTCAAGACCGAAGACGGCGACATACGGCTGACAGAGTTGCTGCGCGGCGGGAGACCGTTTCTCCTGGACCTGGCCGGGCGGGACGATCTCGTCGAGGCGGTGTCCGGATGGCCGGTGGAGGTGGTGCGCGGCCGGGCGGAACACGAGGCGGAGGCCCTGTTGATCCGTCCCGACGGTTACGTGGCGTGGACCTCTCGGGCCGGGGCGGACACGCTGGGTGAAGCACTGGGACGCTGGTTCAAACCTGTTACGGACGACTATTTGTGGTGATCGAGTGAAATTTCCGGACAGGAGGTGGTGGAGTCTGTTAGGAAGGTCGCGATCCACACCCGGTAGCTAGAGAGGTACACCGTGTCGCGCGACGAGAAGGACAGACCATTCGAGGACGAGCAGGGCAGGTCGTTAAACCCGGACATGACCGGTGACGTGCTCTCCGACCGGTGGGAGACGGACGCCGCGGACACCGACGAGCAGCCGGCCGTCGTGCTCAGCGAGACCTACCACCTGCCGGGCGACCCGGGCACGCCCGGGGAGCGTTCGGAGACCTACCATCTGCCCGAGCCGGACGCCCTGGTCCACCAGGACATCCTCCTGGACCAGAGCGCCCTGAAGAGCCACCCCGACCCGGCCGACCCGCTCGACCTGAACACCGGCGCCGACCACGGCCTGGACCGCCCGGCAGGCACCGCCTACGACGCCGTGGCGGGCTACGACTCCGGCACGCCCGCCTACGAGCCCGGCACGGCCTACGAGCCCGGCACCGGCTATGAGGCCGGCACGGGTTTCGAGTCAGGCACGGGCTATGAGGCCGGAACGGCGGGCTACGAGGCCAGCACGACGGGACCTGGATACGACGCCGGAGCCGCGGGAGCCGGTTACGACGCCGTAGCAGGGCCCGACGGAGACCGCGACGAGAACGAGCCCGGATACCTGCCGCTGGACAAGTCCTACGAGCGCCCGTTCGGCGGCGATGACGACGAGCCGCGCCGGGGCTTCCTCGGTTCGGGCTGGAGCGGTTCCGACGAGCAGGACCAAGGGCAGGGGGAGGTGCGGCGCCGTACCAAGATGCTGATCGTCGCGGCGGCGGCCATCGTGGTGATCGGCGTGGGCGCGGGCTGGATGCTGACCGGTTCCGGCTCCGAGCCCTGCAGCGGCGCGCAGTGCTCAAGCGCCGGCCAGGTGAGCACCCCGGTGGCCCCGCCCGCCGAGGAGACGGAGGACCCGGCGGACCAGCCCATCGAGGCCACCCCCGAACCCGACATGTCCGAGTCGGTCACCCCGACGCCCACGGTGAGCCGAGCCCGAGCCACCCGTACCCCGGCTCCCCGCGCGACCCCGACCCGCGACGCCGACCCCACCCCCAAGGCGACCTCCAAGGGCACCCGCGCCCCGGACCCCAAGGACCCGGTCACCGACAACGCCAACGACCCCGAGCAGCCGCGCGCCACCGAAGCCCCCTCGGCCAAGCAGACCACCCAGCCCGCCCAGGCCCCCACCACCGCCGCCCCGGTCCCCGCGCCGACGGAGAGCAAGAAGCCCGGCGGCCTCCTGGACTGGCTGTTCGGCTGACGACCTCCGGGGCTCGCTTGGCAGGACGAGCCGCGGAACCCCAACGCGGGCGGCCCCGGCCGCCCGCGTTGCGCTGTGATGCGGGCTGCGGTGTGGACGGTGCCTCCGCGGTGTTGTGCGGGCCGCGGTGTGTTGTGGCATCGCGTGGGGGTTGCTCCCGGTTGCGGTCCCTTCAGCCCGCCATCCGTTACGGCACAGCCGCCCCACCGCCACCCGCCGACGTGAGCGTGCGTGTCGTGGGGGTCGCTTCTCCCGTCGGACGGGGTCCCCGCCACAACGGCGATGCGGTTACCGGTCAAGATGCCGTAACCGGCCAGGATGCGGCCATCGGCCAACACCAGGAGACCGGCCAACATGCGGTAGCCGGTCAGTGGGTCGCCTTGATGGCCGGCTTCCTGGGCGCGGCCTAGCTGGATGACGGGGTCGCCACTTGGCGGGCTGACGGATCGCCGTGGCGGCGAGTGCCACGTCCGACGTGAGAAGCGATCCCCCCGATCGGCGCCGGCGGGCGTCGGCGGGTGGTGGGGGTGTGGCCGGCCGTAACGGATGGTGGTGGGTTCGGGGGTGAGAGGTAGACGCGCGGGCGAGAGCGGGAGGCACGGGGAGAGCGGGAGGCACGGGGAGAGGGGCGGCGCGGGGAGGGGAGAGTCTGGCACACTGGGAAATCGCTTTCCAGGAGGTGTCGTGGTCACCCTCGAAGATGTGGCGAGGCAGGCGGGTGTTTCGCTGGCGACCGCCTCGCGTGTGCTGAACGGCAGTACCCGCCAGGTGGGCGCCGGCCTGCGTGCCCGCGTCGAGCAGGCCGCCGACGAGCTCGGATACCGGGCCAACATCGCCGCCCAGACCCTTGCCCGCGGTGCCAGCAACGTGATCGGCATCGTGGTGCACGATCTCACCGACCCCTACTTCGCGGCGCTGGCCGACGGGGTCATGCGGGCCGCGGCCGGGGAAGGGCTGCTGGTCATGGTCGGCACCACCCACCGCGACCCCGAGCAGGAGATCGCCTACGTCGCCACGCTCAACGCGCAGCGCGTGCGGGCGGTGCTGCTGGTGGGTTCGCGGCTCGACGATCCCGAGGTCACCGGACGGCTGCGCGCCGAACTCGACCGCTACCTGTCCAGCGGCGGCCGGGTCGCCTGCGTCGGCCAGGACCTGCTCGGCGTCGACACCGTCGCCCCGGCCAACGGGGAGGGGTCGGCGGCGCTGGCGCGTTCGCTGGCGGGGCTGGGGCATCGGCGGTTCGCGGTGCTCGCGGGCCCGCCGCGGCTCATGACCGCCGCGGACCGTTGCGCCGGATTCGTCACCGCTCTCGAACAACTCGGACTCCCGCGCCCCCGGATCGTCCACGGCCCGTTCGACCGCGACGGCGGTTATCAGGCGGCGCAGGAGACGGGCGACGCGACCTGCGTGTTCGCGGTGAACGACGTCATGGCCGTGGGCGCGCTGGCCGCCTACAGGGAGCGGGGCGTGCGGGTGCCGGAGGACGTGTCGGTGGCGGGGTTCGACGACATCGCGACCCTGCGCGACCACGCGCCCGCGTTGACGACGGTGCGATTGCCGCTGGCCGACATGGGTGCGCGGGCCCTGGAGCTGGCCCTCACTTCGGCCGACAAGCCCGTGGTTGAGCCGGTGCGCGGCGAGGTGGTCCTGCGCGAAAGCGTCCGCCCGCTCTGATGCCCGCACCCCTCGCCGCCGTGGGCCCGCACCCGACCTCCTTGCCTGCCGTTGTCCACACCCCAGATCCGTGCGGTTGCGGCTCGGGTCCTTTGTGCCGGTACGGCGGCGGCCCCGCCGTACTCCCGCGTGTCGCTTGATCGGCGGCGCGCGTGCCACCACCCCCTTGGGAGAACACTGTGAAACTGTCCGTCAGCACGCTGGGAATGCCGGGCGACAAGCTCGACCGGGCGATCGAGGTGGCCCTGGGACACGGCTGCCAGGGGCTGGAGCTGCGGCTGCACCCCGACACCGGCGTACACGCGGGACTGAGCCGCGACGAGCGCGCGGCGGCGCGGAAGGCGGTGGAGAGCACGGGTCTGGAAATCTCCGCCCTGGCAGGCTATGTACGCGTATGTGAGCCAGGTCCCGACGAACCCCTCATCGAGGCGCTCCTCGCCGACCTCAAGCTCGCCGCCGACCTGGGAGCGCCGGGCGTGCGGGTGTTCCCGCGCGGCGACGACCCGGCCGTGGGCGCGCGCCGCCTCCAGGCGGTCTCCGGTACGGCACGCGAGCTCGGCCTGCGCGTCCTCGTGGAAACCCACGACCTGATGGCCACCGGCGCCAAGGTCGCCGCACTCCTGGACGCCGCCGGCTCCCCGGACACCACCGGCGCCCTCTGGGACCTCCTTCACCCGTGGCGCCACGGCGAATCCCCGGCCGACACGCTGTCCGCCCTGGGCTCGCACCTGGCGTACGTGCAGGTCAAGGACGCGGTGTCGGCCAACGACAGTACACCGGTGCCGATGTGGTCGGGTTCCGTGCCGCTGGACGAGTGCGGGGACCTGCTCCAGTCGGCGGGGTACGACGGGTGGGTGTCGCTGGAGTGGGAACGCACCTGGTACCCCCAGGTCGCCCCGGTAGAGGACATCCTCCCCGGCGCCGCCGAATGGGTCCGCCGCTACCAGCCCTGACCCCGCTCACCCGACCCGCCGCCCCTCCAGACACCCGGTTGCCCGCAGCCGGCCGACCCTGGAGCCCTCCGCCTGCCCGCATCGGCGCCACACCTGCCCACCAGCCCCTGTAGTCCTCCAGGCACCCGCCGCCCGCCCGCTGCCCAGTAGTGGCCCGCCGGTGCGCGGTGCGCCGTCTCCGGTGGGATGCGGCTGGGTTTGTGTCCTGAGGCGGCCGTCCGTGGCATGCGGCGGGCCTTGGCGGTCCAGGGTGGCGTTGGGGGGTGGGTGGGGCGCGCGTAGGGTGGCGGCGGCGGTGTGTCGTTGCGGTGGTGGGAGAGGGGAGTCGCGTGAAGGACAAGGTGCTTGTCGTCGGCATGGACGGCCTGCGGTTCGACCGGTTGCTGGCGTTGCGTCCCAAGGTGCTGGGGGAACTGCTCGATACCGGTGCGCATGGGACGAGCCTGCTGCCGTATGGGGAGGCCGGGGCCGTCTCCACGGGGGCCAAGGGGGAGGTCATGCGGCTGGGGGAGAGGTCGATCGCGTCCAGGACCGACTCGGGGCCGGGGTGGTCGTCGATCGCCACCGGTGTGTGGCCGGACAAGCACGGCGTGGTGGATAACAGCTTCACCGCTCCTGATTTCGCGAAATATCCGGACTTCCTGACCCGGGCCAAGCGGGCCGACCCCGCCCTGACCACCTCGGCCCTGTTCTCGTGGGCCGCGCTGGCCGAGCACGGGGCGTTCGGGCAGAAGATCGACACCCGCGTGGTCCTGGACGGCTTCGCGATCACCTTCACCGAGGGCGACAGGCAGATAGCCGACGCCGCCGAACGCCACTTCGCCGAGCAGGCTCCCGACCTGGCCTTCGTCTACTTCGGCGACACCGACGAGGTGGCCCACCGCCTGGGCCCCCACTGCCCGGAGTACGCCGACGCCCTCCACACCCAGGACAACTACCTGGGCCGCGTCCTCACCTCGATCAAGAACCGCTCCTCCTACCCCGCGGAACGCTGGACCATCCTGGTCACCACCGACCACGGCCACCTGGACGAAGGTGGTCACGGAGGGGTCTCTCCCGAGGAACGCACCACATTCGTGATCGCCGCCCGCCTGGGCGAGAACCTCGGCGGCCGCACCCTCCCAGAGGCCCGCCTGGTGGACATCGCCCCCACCGCCCTGGCCCAGCTGGGCATCACCCCCACCTCCGCCTGGAACCTGGACGGCCACCCCCTCCCCCTCTAACCCACCCGAGATCCGCCACCCATCCGGGATCCGCCACCCGCCCGGGATCCGCCACCCGCCCGGGATCCGCCACCCGCCCGGGGGTTCCAGGGCGCCCGCTTCACGCGCCCGCCTTGACCCCAAGCGCGCCTCCAGGGTCGCGAGCGCCTGCCTCCCGACTCCGGGGCTCCGCCTGCCCATGTGGACGCGCCGCCCCAGGCGCCGTACCCGCCAGAGAGGCCACGTGCCGCAAGAGCCCACCAATCGCGAGAGCCCACGGACCGAGAGGGCCCACCGACCGCGAGGGCCACGGACCGCGAGGGTGGTCGCGTGCCACGGAGGCGCGTGTCGTGAAGGTCCTGTGGTGTGAGGAGGTCCACGCCCGAGGGCAGGCGCGCCACGCGGGGAAGCATCGCTGCGAGGGGGCGCGTGTCGGGAGAGGCGCCTGGCACGTGACTGCACGTTGAAAGGGCCGCGTGGCGTGAGGAGCGGTCCCCTTCTGCCCAAGTTTTTCATCACTTGTTGAATTCTCGCCATCCACGCGCCACACTGTGAACGAAGGGTGTCTCTCAGGAGGACGGCGAATGAAGACCGCACTGGAGTTTTCCGAGATCCACGCCGGCATGCTCGCCGAAGCAGGCGGCAAGGCCGCCAACCTGGGTGAGCTGACCAGGGCGGGCCTACCGGTCCCCCAAGGCTGGGTACTGACCACGGACGCCTACCACCAGGCAGCGGAAACCGCGGGACTCCAGGAGGTCATCGCCCAAGGCGGCGACCTGGCGGCGAAGGCGCGGCAACGCCTCCTGGAAACCACCATCCCCGCCGAGGTGGCCGAGGAAGTCAGGAAGGCCTACGCGGGGCTGGGGGAGTCGGCCCCGGTGGCGGTGCGGTCGTCGGCCACGGCCGAGGATCTGCCGTTCGCGAGCTTCGCCGGCCAGCAGGACACGTTCCTCAACGTGGTGGGGCCGGACGACGTGCTGCGGGCGGTGCGGAAGTGCTGGGCTTCCCTCTGGACGGACCGGGCGGTCGCCTACCGCGAGGCGAACGGGATCGACCACGCGGCGGTCCGCATCGCGGTGGTGGTCCAGGCGATGGTGGACGCGGAGGTGGCGGGGGTGATGTTCACCGCGAACCCGGTCACCGGCCGCAGGCGGGAAGCGGTGATCGACGCCAGTCCCGGCCTGGGCGAGGCGGTGGTGTCGGGGGCGGTGAATCCGGACCGGTTCGTGGTCGACGTGGCCACGGCCGAGATCCGCGAACGCCACGCCGGTGACAAGAAGATCGCCATCAGGTCGTTGCCCGGCGGCGGCACCGAACGCGTCGAGACCGACGTCGACGGCTTCTGCCTCACCGACGCGCAGGTGCGGGCGCTGGCCGAACTCGGGGCCCGGGTCGAGGGACACTATGGCGCGCCGCAGGACACCGAGTGGGCGATCGACGCCGGCGGGCGGCTCTGGCTGACGCAGGCGCGGCCGATCACCACGCTCTATCCAGTGCCCGAGACCCTGCCCCAGACCCCGCCCGGCACCGGACACGACGGGCTGCGCCTGTTCTTCTCGATCAACGTGGCGCAGGGGGTCATGGGGCCGTTCACGCCGATGGGGAGCGCGGGCATCAAGCTGATGAGCGCGGGCGCGGCCAGGATGGCGGGGTACCCGCCGGCCGACCCCCACCAGGGCGCCGGCCCGGTGGTCGAGGCGGGGCAGCGGCTCTGGGTCGACCTGACCAAGGCGGCACGCAGCCGCGTCGGCCGCGCCGTACTGCCGAGAGTGCTCTCTGTCGCGGAGGCGCGCACGGCGGTGCTGTTCAAGGCGCTGATGGACGACCCGAGACTCTCGATGACCTACCCGTCGCGGCGGCCGTTCCTTCGTGCGGCGCGGCGGATCGCGCGGGCGGCGGGCGCGCCGCGGCGGATGCGGTGGGCGCTCACGCGGCCCGAACGCGCGCTGACCTACACGCGGCGCGTCGGCGACGAGCTCACGCGGCGCCTGGAACTCCCGGAGGACGTTTCCCCGCAGGCACGGATCGACCATGCCGAACGCCTGCTCGGCGCCACCTTCCCGATGATCTTCTCGATCATGCCGATCGTGCTCGTGGGGTACGGGATGTTCGGGCTGGCGTCGAAGCTCTCGGGCGTGCCGATCTCCGACATGCAGGACGTCCTGCGGAGCATGCCCCACAACCCGACCACCGAGATGGACATGGAACTGTGGCGGCTGGCCACGCGCATCGAACCGTTCGGTGACCGGTCGGTCGAGGAGGTCACCCGCCTCTACCAGGCAGGACAACTGCCCCGTGTGACCCAGGAGGCCATCTCCGGCTTCCTCGCCACCTACGGTCACCGCGGCGTCGCCGAGATCGACCTCGGTGTCAAGCGCTGGTCGGACGATCCGTCCCACATCATCGGCGTCCTGGCCAACTACCTGCGCATGGACGACCGCCTCGCGCCCGACGCCCTGTTCGCGCGCGGCGCCGCCGAAGCGCAGGCCGCCGTCGAGCGCGTCGCTGCCGCCGCCGCGCGCAAGGGCCGGTGGCGCGCCGCGATCGTCCGCCGCGCACTGGACCGCACCCGCCGTCTCGGCGGGCTGCGCGAGCTGCCCAAGTACTACGCGGTGCTGATCTTGGCAGGGGTACGGCGGAGCATGCGCGTCGTCGGCGAGCACCTGGTGGCGCAGGGCGTCCTCGGCACCCCCGACGACATCTACTTCCTCACCTTCCAGGAGGCCAGAACCGCCCTCCAGCCCGCGAAGAGCGAGGACGACCTTCGCGGACTGGTGGCCGGGCGCAAGGCGGCCCACGAGCGGGAGGAGCGGCGCAGGCACGTCCCCCGCCTGCTGCTGTCGGACGGCACCGAACCGGAGGCGCTGTCGATCGCCGCCGCCGAGGGCGCCATCACCGGCACCCCGGCCTCGGCGGGCATCGCGACCGGCCCGGCCCGCGTGGTCATGGACCCGGCCGGCGCGCACCTGGAGCCGGGCGAGATCCTGGTCTGCCCGTCCACGGATCCGGGCTGGACGCCGCTGTTCCTGACGGCGGGCGGCCTGGTGATGGAGATGGGCGGCGCCATGTCACACGGCGCGGTCGTGGCCAGGGAGTACGGCATCCCCGCGGTGGTCGGCGTCACCCGCGCCACCGAGCGCGTCACGACCGGCGAGACCGTCACCGTGGACGGCGCCGCCGGAACCATCACCCAAGAAGCCGCCGGAACCATCACCCAGGAAGCCGCAGACACGATCACCCATGAACGCGCGTGACACGATCACGAAGGAGCACGACCAAGCCCACGACCCCGCCTAACCGACCACCTCGGCATAACGCCGCTTCATCGCGGCCACCACCTCGTCCGGATCGGCGGCCCAGACGTCGGCGTTGAAGATCTCCACCTCGATGTCACCGGTGTACCCGGCGGCGAGCACGGCACGGGTGATCGGCGGGAAGTCGATCACCCCGTCGCCCATCATCCCCCGCCCGAGCAGCACGTCGGCAGGCAGCGGATGCAGATAGTCGCACACCTGGTAGGACGCGATCCGCTCACCCGCCCGAGCGATCTGCTCGAACACCTGCGGGTCCCACCACACGTGGAAGGTGTCCACCACCACCCCGACCTGCTCACCGGGGTACGGCATGGCCAGATCCAACGCCTGCCCAAGCGTGGACACGACAGCCCGATCGGGGCAGTAGAGGGGATGCAGGGGCTCCAACGCCAGCCGTACGTTCCGCTCCCCGGCATAGGGCGCCAGCTCGGCCAGCGCCTCGGCCACCCGCTCCCGCGCCCCGGCCAGATCCCGCGAGACTCCATCCTCCAGCGGACTCCCAGGGGTCACCCCCGGCAGCCCGCCCACGACCAGGACGAGACAGGCGGCCCCCAGCTCGGCGGCCTCGTCGACGGCCCGACGGTTGTCATCCAGGGAGGCGGCCGCGGTCATGAAGCCGCCCCGGCACAGGGACGACACCCGCAGCCCCGCCGCGCGCACCAGCTTGGCGCTGGCGGCCAGACCCTGCTCGGCCACCTCCTCGCGCCACAACCCGACGGCCTCAAGCCCGTGCCGCACACAGCCGTCCACGGCCTGGGCGACGGTCCAGCTCTTGGTGGTGCGCTGGTTGAGCGACAGCGGGTTCACCGGCCGTTCACCGCCAGCAGCGCCGTCATCCGGCGGACCGCGAGCTCCTGGTCCGCCAGCAGCCCCGCCTGGTCGGCCAGCCGGAACACCTCCGCCAGGTGGGTGATCGACCGGGCCGACTGCGCCCCATTGACCATGCTGAACGCTTCCTGATGACCGTTGAGCCAGGCGAGGAAGACGATGCCGGTCTTGTAGTGGAACGTCGGCGTCTCAAAGATCTTGCGGGACAACGCCACCGTCGGCTCGAAGATCGCATCGTAGAGAGCGAGGTTCCGGGTGCGGAGCTGCTCGTCGGGAGCCGACTCCGCGGCTGTCAGCGCCCGCAGGGCGGCGGCCGCCGCGGGGGCGATCGCGTCGAAGATGCCGAGGAGGGCGTGGCTGCCCGACTTGATGAGCGACGGGTAGTTGAAGTCGTCGCCGGTGTAGAGCCGGACGCCCTGGGGGAGGGCGGCGCGCAGCCGTACCTCGTGATCCTCGTCGAGGAGGGAGACCTTCACGCCGTCGACCATCGCGGCGTTGGCGTGGATCAGCTCCAGGAACGACTCGGTGGCCGCCTCCACGTCGCGCGAGCCCCAGTATCCGGCCAGCTGGGGGTCGAACATCTCGCCCAGCCAGTGCAGGATCACCGGCCGGTCGGCGAGGCCGAACAGCTTGCCGTACACGCGGTGGTAGTCATCGGGGCCGGTGGCGGTCCCGGCGAGCTGGCGCGAGGCCATGATGATCACGCCGGCGCCGGTGGCCTGGACGGTGTCGATCTGCTCGGCGTAGGCGTCGGTGATCGCCTGGACGGTGTCGGCTTCCGGCGCGTGGTCGGTCCCGGCGCCGCATGCGACCAGCTCGGCCGGGTCGCCGAACGCGCGGGCCTCGCCGGCGCTGCGGCTGATCAGCTCGCGGGTCGCCGCCCAGTCCAGGCCCATGTTGCGCTGGGCGGTGTCCATGGCGTCGGCGACGCGCAGGCCGTACGACCAGAGGTGGCGGCGGAAGCGCAGTGTGGCGGACCAGTCGACCGCGGCGGGCGCGCCGGGCGTGTTGTCCCCGAGCGGGTCGGCCACCACGTGCGCGGCCGCGTAGACCACCCGCGCGCCGGCGGGGCCGGCGCCGGGCTCGGGCCAGGTGACGGGGTCGCGCAGCGTGTACGCGCCGCCGGGCAGCCGGATTCTCACAGGCCCGTCACCTCGATCCTGCGGCCCTCGGTCGACGAGCGCAGCCCCAGCTCGGCCAGTTGCACGCCGCGGGCGCCCGCGGCGAAGTCGTAGGGGAACGGGGCGTCCTCCAGCACGTGGCGCAGGAACAGCTCCCACTGGATCTTGAACCCGTTGTCGTACTCCGCGTTGTCCGGCACCTCCTGCCAGTCGTCGCGGAAGCGGGCGGTGACCGGAAGGTCCGGGTTCCAGACGGGCTTCGGGGTGCCGGCGCGGTGCTGGATCCGGCAGTTGCGCAGCCCGGCGACGGCGCTGCCGTGCGTGCCGTCCACCTGGAACTCCACCAGTTCGTCCCGGTTCACCCGCACGGCCCAGGAGGAGTTGATCTGGGCGACGATGCCGCCCTCCAGCTCGAAGATCCCGTACGCGGCGTCGTCGGCCGTCGCGTCATAGGTCGCCCCCTGCTCGTCGACCCGGGCCGGGATGTGGGTGACGGCCTTGGCGTAGACGGACTGGACGCGGCCGAACAGGTTCTCCAGCACGTAGTGCCAGTGGGGGAACATGTCGAGGATGATGCCGCCGCCGTCCTCGGCCCGGTAGTTCCAGGAAGGACGCTGGGCCTCCTGCCAGTCGCCTTCGAACACCCAGTAGCCGAACTCCCCGCGTACCGACAGGATCCGCCCGAAGAAGCCGCCGTCGATCAGCCGCTTGAGCTTGAGCAGGCCGGGGAGGAACAGCTTGTCCTGGACGACGCCGTTCTTGACGCCGCGGGCGGCGGCGGCCTCGGCGAGTGCTACGGCCTCCTCGACGGACTCCGCGGTGGGCTTCTCGGCGTAGATGTGCTTGCCGGCCTCGATGGCCTTGAGCACCGACTTGACCCTGGCCTGGGTGACCTGGGCGTCGAAGTAGATCTCGGCGCGCTCCAGCGCGGCGTCGAGGTCGGTGGTGTAGTCGGTGAGCCCGTGCCTGGCGGCGATCTCGGCCAGCTTGGCCTCGCTGCGGCCGACGAGGATGGGATCGAGCCTGACCCGGGTGCCGTCGGAGAGGGCCAGCCCGCCCTGCTCGTTGATGGCCAGGACGGACCGGACCAGATGCTGCCGGTAGCCCATCCTGCCGGTGACGCCGTTCATCACCACGCCGATTCTGCGCATCGAGACCTCTTCCTTGGAAAGCGCTTTCCAGGACCGTACGGCGGGCGCGGGTGCCGTTGCAATACTGTGTGCCACACAATAACGTGCGACCATGCCCGACGACGTGCCGCTCGCCACCCACCTCCAGGAGCTCCGGCGGGGCACCGTCGTGCTGGCCTGCCTGCTCGCGCTGGAGCGGCCCAACTACGGCTACGCCCTGCTCGACGACCTCGCCAGCAGCGGCTTCGCGGTCGAGGCCAACACGCTCTACCCGCTGCTGCGGCGGCTGGAGAGGCAGGGGCTCCTGGTCAGCGAATGGAGCATGAAGGAGTCGAGGCCGCGCCGGTTCTACCGGACGAGCGAGGCCGGGGCGGCGCTCGCCGCGCTCCTCGGCCGCGACTGGGAGCGGCTCGACGCCGCGCTGGCGACCCTGAGAGGGGCTCCGGGCAAGCACGTACCCGGGAGGTAGGGGACGGGTGGTACCTGAGACCGACGCGAGCCGCGCGCGCCGTCGCATACGGTCGTGAACCATGCGTCGTTTCCTGTTGGGTGCCGTGCTCGCCCTGACCGTCGCGGGTGCCGCCTCCCAGCCGGGCGCGCAGCCACTCGACCTGCCCGCGATCACCGCGCCCGCCCTGGCCGAACGCTACGCCGCCAACGCGCGGGACGGTTCCGGACGGCAGTTCCTGGCCCTCGACCGGACGGGCGACGGGCGGGCCGTCGAGGTGGTGGGCGACCTGGCCGCCGCCGACTCGGTGATCATCTTCGTGCCGGGCACCGGATACGGCCTGGCCCAGTTCAACGACAGCACCGCCGCGCCGGGCGGCGCCGCCCGCGCCCTGCACGCCCGCGCCCAGGCCCTGGCCCCCGGCACGAAGGTCGCGGTCATCGGCTGGCTCGGCTACGACGCGCCCGAGATGACCGACCCGGGCGTCATCACCACGCTGCCCGCCGCGAAGGGCGCCAAGGCCCTGCGTACCCTGGTGACCGCCCTTCTGCCCAAGCGGATCGCCCTGGTCTGCCACAGCTACGGCACGGTCGTCTGCGGCGAGGCCGCGCCCGCCCTGCCCGTCACCGACATCGTCGCCCTGGGCAGCCCCGGCATGGGCGTCGCCGGCGCCGCCGACCTCCGCACGCCGGCCCGCGTGTGGACGGCGCTGTCCGGCCGCGACGACGTCTTCCGCCCAGGGGTACGGCTCGGCCCCATCGGCTTCGGCGCCGACCCGAACGTCGCGGCCTTCGGCGCCCGGATCATCGACGGCGGCGACGGCCGCCACACCGACTACCTCCGCCCCGGTCCCACCCTCGACCGGATCACCAGAATCGCGCTGACCGGCCGAGCCTGACGGCCCCTCGTCGCGAGCCAACCCGGGGCCAACAACGATCCAACGGCCGCGCCCTAGCGTTGCTCGACGACTGGCCGGAGGAATCTCAGGAAGGCACCGATCGCCATGATCGACGGGGACGGCACGACGGCACGCCCGGACATGCACTGGACCGAGGGGTAGAAGCGCGGCGCCGCCTCCGCGGAGGCGGCGTCAGACCTCGCCCTTGGTCTCCAGCCGGTCCAGGGCCTTGGTGAGCGGATGCGCCGTGAGGCCGATCTGCCACTCGCGGGCCCCCAGCGAACGCAGCCGCTCGGCCACCGTCGCGTCGTCGAGCACCGCGGGCGGCTCCCACGTCAGGCGGCGGACCGCGTCGGGCTGCAGGAGGTTCTCGGTGGGCATCCGGTGCTCGTCGGCCAGCGCCGCCACCACCGCGCGCGCGGCGGCCAGGCGCTTGGCGGCGGCCGGGTCACGGTCGGCCCAGCGGTTGGCCGGCGGCGGGCCGTCACCGGGCGAGCTCGGCGCGGGCAACTGGCCGTCGGGCAGCGCCCGCGCGCGGCTGACCGCCGACAGCCAGTCGGACATGTAGCGCCGCGCGCTGCGCCCGGTGAACGCGGAGATCTCGGTGAGCGCCTTCTTGGTGCGCGGCACCTCCAGCGCGGCGGTCACGATCGCGGCGTCGGGCAGGACGCGGCCGGGGGCCAGATCCTTCTCCCTGGCGATCGTGTCGCGCATCGTCCACAGCTCGCGCACGATGGCCAGCGCCCGGACGTTGCGGACCTTGTGGATGCCGGAGGTACGCCGCCAGGGGTCGGACCGCGGCGACGGCGGCGGCGTGGCCAGCACGGCCGCGAACTCCTCCTGGGCCCACTCCAGCTTGCCGCTCTCCTCCAGCTGCGCGTGAAGCTCGTCACGCAGCTCCACCAGCACCTCGACGTCGAGCGCCGCGTAACGCAGCCAGTCCTCGGGCAGCGGCCTGGTCGACCAGTCGGCCGCCGAATGGCCTTTCTCCAGCCGCAGGCCGAGGACGGTCTCGACCATGGTGCCCAGGCCCACGCGCTCGTACCCGAGCAGTCGCCCGGCCAGCTCGGTGTCGAACATCCGGCGCGGCCGGAAGCCGATCTCGGCCAGACACGGAAGGTCCTGCGAGGCGGCGTGCAGGACGACCTCGGCATCGGACACGGCCGCGTCGAGCGCGCTCAGGTCGGGACAGCCCATGGGGTCGATGAGCGCGCTTCCCGCGCCGATGCGGCGCAGCTGGACGAGATAGGCGCGGTTGCCGTAGCGGTAGCCGGAGGCCCGCTCGGCGTCGACCGCGACGGGCCCGCTGCCGGCGGCGAACGCCTCGATCGTGCGGGCCAGCCCCGCGGCGTCGGCGATCACCGTCGGGATACCCTCGCGCGGCTCTAGCAGCGGGACGACGGTCTGTTCTTCTGTCACTGCCGAAAGGACTCCGGATCTTCACGATGGCGCGGCAGCGTGGCCACGTCGGGCGGGAGGGGTGGGATCCCCGCCGCCAGGCACATGAGGTCGCACCAGGCGGCGACGTGACCCGAGAGGTCCTCCTCCGTCGGGGACCAGGACGCCCTCAGTTCCAGCTCGGTGGTGACCGGGTCTTCCGCTTTGTTGCCGAACCCCTCGGACACGGCCCTTGTCACAGTACCGCCAGCGGCGGTGTAAGCGGCGTGGTGGGACTCCAACGCCTCGGTCAGCCAGCTCCACGCGACCGGGCCGAGCAGCGGATCGGAGGTGATCTCCGGCTCCATGTCGGCCCGCACGTAGGCGACGAGGCGGAAGGGGCCGTCCCAGCCACGCTGGCCGTCAGGGTCGAACAGCAGGATCAGCCGCCCCACCGCCAGCTCGTCGTCGTCGCGGTAGACGGACGCGCCGATGGCGGCCGAGTAGGGCGCCAGCCGCTGGGGGGCGGGCAGGTCCTCGAGTTCGATCTCGGGCCGCACGTCGATCGGCCGCAGGCTCTCCGCGGCGCGCAGGAACGCCGGGGGAGGCGGCGGCCGGTCACCGACGGTCATAGTCGAAGCGTAGGTCGCTGACGGACGGAAGGGGACCACGGGGGTGCTCATACGATGTGCTCAAGCCGCGGCCGTCACCAGCGTCCGGGTCCGCGCGGGCACCTGTGGCGCCCCGAGGAACACGGCCAGCCCGCAGTCCGTGCACGCCCAGTCGGGGCACGTGTCAGGCTCGTGCCCGTCAACGCAGAGCGGCTGCTCGAACAGCCGCTCGCCGGCGCAGTCGGGGCAATGTTCACTGCGGAGGGAGCTCCACAACGCGGTCATCGCACGGGGCCTTTCTTGTGATCGTGGGTCTGACGGTGACACGGCTCGCTGACAATTCCCCGCAACGCGCTCGGCGTGTCCCGAAAGTGGTTGCCGAATCGATGCCGCGCGGCGGCTTGGCGAACTCTTGATCCAGAATTTCCCGCCTTGCTCCGGTGCGCGGACCACGCGAGTGCCGTGGCAGGCTTGGAGCGTGAATCTCGACGACTCCGCCTTCCTGCGCGCCTGCCGCCGTCAGCCCGTCCCGCACACCCCCGTGTGGTACATGCGGCAAGCCGGCCGTTCGCTGCCCGAATACCTGAAGGTGCGCGAGGGCACGGCGATGCTGGCCGCGTGCGCCGACCCGGACCTGATCGTCGAGATCACCCTGCAGCCGATCCGCCGCTACGGCGTCGACGCCGCCATCTTCTTCAGCGACATCGTCGTCCCGCTCAAGGCCATCGGCGTCGACCTCGACATCAAGCCGGGCGTCGGCCCCGTCATCGCCAGCCCGATCCGCGACGCCAAGGGCCTGCAGGCCCTGCGCCCCCTGGAGCCCGGCGACGTCCCCTACGTCACCGAGGCGATCGGGTCGCTGGTGGGCGAGCTCGGGTCCACGCCGCTCATCGGCTTCGCGGGCGCGCCGTTCACGCTGGCGTCGTACCTGATCGAGGGTGGCCCCTCCAAGAACCACGACCGCACCAAAGCCATGATGTACGGCGAGCCGGACCTCTGGCACGCGCTCATGGACCGCCTGACCGGCATCGTCCTGGAGCACCTGCGCATCCAGGTCAGGGCCGGGGCCTCGGCCATCCAGCTGTTCGACTCCTGGGTCGGCGCGATCGCGCCCGCCGACTACCGCGAGTTCATCGCGCCCCACACCAGCCGCATCTTCGCCGGGGTGCCGGAGGTGCCGCGCATCCACTTCGGCGTCGGCACCGGCGAACTGCTCGGCGTGCTCGGCGAGGTGGGCCCCGACGTGGTGGGCGTCGACTGGCGGGTGCCGCTCGACGAGGCCGCCCGCCGCGTCGGCCCCGGCAGGGCGCTGCAGGGCAACCTCGACCCGGCCATCCTGCTGGCCCCGTGGGAGGTCGTCGAGGAGCGCGCGCTCGACATCCTGCGCAGGGGCCGCGCGGCCGAGGGCCACGTCTTCAACCTCGGCCACGGCGTCCTGCCCAGCACCGACCCGGACCAGCTCAAGCGGTTGACAGATCTGGTCCATTCCTTTGACCCCGATACCGCCCGGCTATGACCCCCTGACATACTTCGGGCGACTTAGTATCGTCGGGGGCGTCGGGTGCGAGGCAACCGGGGGGAACCGGCGTGGAGTTCGGCGTTCTGGGGGAATTGGCGATCGTCCGTGACGGCAGCGCGGTCGCGCTGACCTCGGCCAAGCAGCGCAACATCCTGGCCGTGCTGCTGAGCAGGGCCAACCGGGCCACCCCCGACGGCAGGCTCGCGGAGGCGGTGTGGGGGCAGGCGCCGCCGTCCCCGGCCACGGTCCGCTGGCACGTCCACCACGTACGGCAGGCGATCGGCGACGACCGCGTCGCCCGGCGCGGCGAGGCCTACCTGCTGCTCCTCGACCCGGCCGAGCTCGACGCCGCCCGCTTCGAGCGCCTGCTCACGCGGGCCCGTGCGGAAGCCTCCCCCGAAGCGGCCGCCGCCACGTACGGCGAGGCGCTCGCCCTGTGGCGCGGCGAGGCCTACGCCGGCCTTCACGCGGTGAGCTGTGAGGCGGCCCGCCTGGAGGAATTACGCCTGGCTGCGGCGGAGGAACGGGCGGAGAAGCTGCTCGCCCTCGACCGTCCCGCGGAGGCCGCCGCCGAGCTGGCGCCGCTGGTGGCCGCCCAGCCCCTGCGTGAACGCCTGCGCGCCGCCCACCTGCTCGCCCTGCACCGATCCGGCCGCCGGGCCGAGGCGCTGAGCTCCTACCGGGAGGGCCGTTCGCGTCTGGTGGCCGAGCTGGGCGTCGAGCCCGGCCGCCACCTGCGCGCCGCCCACGCCCAGGCCCTGGACGGCGACCAGCCGCCGCCGCACCCCGCCCAGCTGCCCCAGGACGTCGCCGCCTTCACCGGCCGCCGCCTGGAGCTCGCCGCCCTCGACCGCTCGCTCGAAACGGGCGCGACGGCCGTCATCACCGGCCCGGCCGGCATCGGCAAGACCGGGCTGGCCCTGCGCTGGGCGCACGCGCGGGCGGCCCGCTTCCCCGACGGCCAGCTCGCCGCCGACCTGCGCGCCAGGACCGGCCCGCTGCCGCCCGCCGAGGTGCTGGCCAGGTTCCTGCGCGCGCTCGGCGTCACCCGCGTCCCCGACGGCCTCGACGAGCGCGCCGCCCTCTACCGCACGCTGTTGCGCCGCCGCCGCGTGCTGCTGGTCCTGGACGACGCCGCGTGCGCCGCCCAGGTACGCCCGCTGCTGCCCGGCGCGCCCGGCTGCCGGGTGCTGGTCACCGGGCGCGGCCGGTTCGAGGGCCTGGTGGGGGAGGGCGCCTCGTCCACGCGACTCGACGTGCTGCCCAGCGACCAGGCGGTGAACCTCCTGCGCCGCCTCGTCCCCTCTCCTCCGGCGCGAGAGGACGAAGGCCTCAAGCAGCTCGCCCAGCTGTGCGACGGGCTGCCGCTGGCGCTGCGCATCGCCGCCGCCCGGCTCGCCACCCGCCCCGGCTGGACCGCCGGGCTCCTGGCCGGACGGATGCGCGCCGAGCACAGCCGCCTCGACGAGCTGCGCGCCGGCGACCTCGACGTCCGCGCCGCCATCGCGTCCGGCTACGACGCCGTCGGCGAGCGCGAACGCCTGCTCTTCTGCCTGCTCGGCCTGCTGCCCGCGGCCGTCGAGTGCACCCCGTGGCTGGCCACCGTCATGCTCGGCGCGGGCATCGAGGAGGCCGGCGGACTGCTCGACCGCCTCGCCGACGAACAGCTCCTGCGGCACGAGCGCGCCGACGAGCAGGGCTGGGAGCGCTACCGCATGTACCACCTGGTCCGGCTGTTCGCGGCCGAGCGGGCCGCCGCCGAGGTGCCCGCCCGCCTGCGCGAACAGGCCGTGGCCCGCGCCATGGCCTCCCCGATGGGCCGCCGCCGGACCATCTCGTCCAAGCTCTGCGTGGTGTGAGCTAGGTGGCGGGCGTCTCCTCCGGCGCCGCGGGGGTGGCCGGTTCGCCGGTACGGCGGCGCCGTACCAGGAAGATCACGAGCAGCACCACGGGCGCGACGATCAGCAACCAGGGCAGCACCACGCCCACGACGGTCACCACGACCTTGAGGAAGTCCACGAGCGCCCGCCACCCCGCGGCGAGGCCGCCGAGGAAGCCGGGCGGGTCGTCGTCGGGCGGCAGCACCTCGGCGGCCGGGCCCACCAGCCGCAGCGTCACCGTGGCCATGCCGACCTGCGCGGCCAGTTCCTTCTGCCGGGCCTGGAGAGACTCCAGCTCGGCCTCGCGGTTCTGGATCTCGCGCTCGACCTGGAGCACCTGGCCGATGGTCTTGGCCTTGCCCAGCAGCGAACGGAGCGAGGCGAGCGCTCCCTCGGCCGACTTCAGCCGGCTGTTGACGTCGGCGACCTCCATGGTCACGTCCTGGGTGCCCTGGGTCATGGACAGCCGCTTGCCGAGGTCGCGGCCGAGGACGGTCAGGATCTCCTGGTATCGGGCGGGCGGGATCTTGAACTCGAGGGTCGCGCTGGCCTCCTGCTGTTCGGCGGCGCTGGACTCCTCCTTCGACAGGTGCCCGCCGGCGCCGGTGACGAGCGTCTTGGCCCGGTCGGCGGCGGCCGTGACGTCCCTGGCCCGCACGGTCAGGGTGGCGATGTAGATGATCTGACGTTCCTCGGCGGTCACCTTCACGTCCGAGGTGATCGTCTTGCCGCCTGCCTCGTCCTTCGCCTCGTCCTTCGCCGAGTAGTCGGCATCCGCGCGGGCCGGACCGACCGCCGCGCTCTCGGGCCGGGAGACGTCGCTGCTCTGGGCGACACCGCCGCTGCCGCTGCCGCCGCAGCCGGACAGCAGCACGACGGCCAGTGCCGCCGCCAACGCCATTGTCTTCATGACCATAAGGACGGGTCGCGCCCGGCGCCGGTTCTAACGGAGGCGTCTCGATAGGGTCACGCGTCCGACCGGCCCCGGCAGGCGGTAGCGTCAGGAAGCGTGGAAGGGAACCGGGCGCACGTCGTCATCGTCGGAGGCGGGATCTCAGGGCTGGCCGCGGCGTGGCATCTGCGGCACAACGGCGGCGAACGCGTCAAGGTGACCGTGCTCGAAGGCAGCCCGCGCATCGGGGGCAAGCTGCACGCCTCCGAGGTGGCGGGGGTCCGGGTGGACGAGGGCGCCGAGGCGATGCTGGCCAGGCGGCCCGAGGGCAAGGACCTGGCCAAGGCCGTGGGGCTCGGCGACGACCTGGTCAGCCCCGGCACCACCTCGGCCGCCATCTACTCGCGCGGCATGCTGCGTACGATGCCCAAGGGCCAGGTGATGGGCGTCCCCGCCGACCTCACCGAGCTGGCCAGGTCGGGCATCATCTCGCCGGCCGGGCTCCTGCGGGTCCCGCTCGACCAGGTGCTCCCCGCCACGCTCGTGCGCACGGACGTCTCCGTCGCCGCCTACATCCGGGCCCGCATGGGCGCCGAGGTCCTCGACCGGCTGGTGGAGCCGCTGCTCGGCGGCGTCTACGCCGGGCGCTCCGACATGCTCTCCCTGGAAGCCACGATGCCGGGCATCGCGATCGCCGCCCGCACGGAGCGTTCCCTGCTCGGCGCCACGCGCGAGATCGTCGGGGACGCCCCCAAGGCGGCGGGGCCGGTCTTCAACTCGCTGCGCGGCGGGCTGGGCAGCCTGCCCGAGGCGGTGGCCAAGGCCTGCGGCGCCGACATCAGGACCGGGGTGACGGTCAGGGAGCTGCGCCGTACCGAGTCGGGCTGGCAGCTGGTGACCGGGCCGGTGCCGCGGCCCGAGGTGATCGAGGCGGACGCGGTGATCCTCGCCGTCCCCGCCGCGCCCGCCGCGCGGCTGCTGCGCGAGGAGGTCCCGAAGGCCGCCGCCGAGCTGGCCAGGATCGAGTACGCCAGCATGGCCATCGTCACCCTCGCCTACACCCCCGACGCCTTTCCCGAGCTGCCGACCGGCAGCGGTTATCTGGTGCCCCCGGTCGAGGGGCGGCCGGTCAAGGCGGCCACGTTCAGCTCCGTCAAGTGGCCGCACCTGTCCGACGACCTGCTCATCGTGCGCTGCTCGGTGGGCCGCATCGGCGAGGAGCACCTTCTGCAGCGCGCGGACTCCGAACTGGTCTCGCTGGCCACGGCGGAGATGGCGGAGGTGATGGGGGTACGCGGGCTGCCCGTGGACACCCGCGTCACCCGGTGGGGCGGCGCGCTGCCGCAGTACAACGTGGGCCACCTGGATCGGGTGGCCAGGGTTCGCGCGGCGGTGGCCGTGCAGCCGGGGCTCGCCGTCTGCGGCGCGGCCTACGACGGGCTCGGGATCCCCGCGTGCGTCGCCACGGCTCGCACGGCGGCCGCCCGGATACTGGGAGAATTGACACATGACTGAGGGCGCGCAGAGGCCGAAGGCCCGCGATCTTAACCAGGTGATCCGCTACACCATGTGGTCGGTGTTCAAGGTCACCGAGCCGTGTCCCGGCAACCGCGAGGGGCTGGCCGACGAGGTCACCGAACTGCTGGAGCAGGAGGCTCGCAAGGGCGTCGTCACCCGCGGCCTCTACGACGTGGCCGGGTTCAGGGCCGACGCCGACTACATGTTCTGGTGGCACGCGGCCTCGCCGGAGGACCTGCAGGACGTGTACTCGCGCTTCCGCCGCACCGGCCTCGGCCGGGGCAGCGAGCCGGTGTGGTCGGCGATGGCGCTGCACCGGCCGGCGGAGTTCAACAAGTCGCACATCCCGGCCTTCCTGGCCGAGGAGGAGCCGCGGGGCTACGTGTGCGTCTATCCGTTCGTGCGTTCGCTGGAGTGGTACCTCCTGGACGACGCCGAGCGGCGGACGATGCTGGCCGAGCACGGGCTGATGGCCCGCGACTACCCGGACGTGCGGGCCAACACGGTGGCCTGCTTCGCGCTGAACGACTACGAGTGGATGCTGGCCTTCGAGGCCGACGAACTGCACCGGATCGTCGACCTGATGCGGCACCTGCGGGGCGCGAAGGCCCGCGAGCACACCCGGATCGAGATCCCCTTCTACACCGGCGTCCGCAAGCCGGTCGGCGAACTGGTCAACGCGCTGCCGTAGGCGGTATTGCCCGGTGCCTTCCGACGGGCCGGGCAAAACCTCCATCTCCCGTACCTGATCTCCTGGTTCTTGCCACAATCGTGAAGGAAATCCCTTGGGAGCGGGGGTGTACGGGTGGCACGTTCCAGAACTCCCGGAAGGCACGGACGGCGGCGGGCGACGTCGCGGTGGCCGTGGCGGGCGGGAGCAGGTGGGGTGGCGCTGGTGCTCGGGATCCTGGCCGGGTGGTTCGCCCTGGAGCGCCCGGATGCGGGCGGAGCGGGGGCGCTGCCGTGGTCGGCGCCCGCCGCGGCCGGCTCGACGAGCAGGTCAGGGGCCGACGCGGGAAGGCCGGTCGTCACGGACCGGCCGGCCGCGACAGACCGGCCGGTCGCGACGGGCACGCCCGTAGCGACGGGCGCGGCGAGTCAGGCGAGTGTGGCGGAGCCCTCCGCGATCACGGCCGAGGGGCAGCACACCGACAAGAAGGCGGCCGAGCACTTCCGGACCCGCTGGGGATCCGGCGACCCGGCCGTCAAACACCTCAAGGACATCCGCACCGTCGGCGGATATCTGCGCATCTACACCGATCTGCCGGAAGAGGCGGACAACTCGAAGAAGGCCCTCACCCTGTGCGAACGCGGCCTCGACTACCTCCGCGAGCAGGGCGTCACCGACCCCGTGGTCTTCGTCCAGGCGGAGTTCGGGGAGAACGGCAACCCGATCCTCGCCAACATCCTCGGCCCTGCCGACACGACCTGCCGTGTCACCCATCCCGACACCGACTGAAACCCGTGGGGTGCTGCCCTGGGGCTCAGCGGACACGGACGCGGGTTTTGAGGCAAACCTCGCACCGCTGCGTGATGACGCGGCCGATCGCCTCAATCGTCACCCAGCGATGACGAAAATGGACAAGGCTCACATAGATTTCCCTACCCGCGCTGGGCGGTCGGTACGCGCTGTCGCCAGCTGATCACTCGGTGGGTTCGAGCCTGAGCGAGACGGAGTTGATGCAGTACCGGTCGTCGGTGGGCGTGGCGTAGCCCTCGCCGTGGAAGACGTGCCCGAGGTGGGAGTCGCAGCGCGCGCAGCGCACCTCGGTGCGGACCATGCTGTGGCTGTGGTCCTCGATCAGGGTGACGGCATCCGACTCCGACGGCTCGAAGAAGCTCGGCCACCCGCAGTGCGATTCGAACTTGGCCTGCGACCGGAACAGCTCCGCCCCGCACGCGCGGCAGGAGTAGACGCCCTCGGTCTTGGTGTCGACGTACTCGCCGGTGAAGGGGCGCTCGGTGCCGGCCTCGCGCAGCACGTGGAACTCCTCGGGCGAGAGCTTCACTCGCCACTCGGCCTCGCTCTTGACCACCTTGTCCATGAGTCCAGCGTACGAGATCCGGCAAAAAGAGATCTCCGCAGGGGGAAGCATCCTTTCTGGGGCGAATCTGCGTCTTTATCAGTATGGGGGGCGTCATCGCCTCCTGTACTGGGGTGAGATCACCCGTCTGGTCGTCCGAGCGGCACAGCCCACGCCCGTGCTGGCGTCGCCGACGACCGTAAGGCCGGCCGGGCGACGCGCCAGCGCCCGGAACGGTGTCGAGTGATCTTCTGTCCGTCCGTCGAGCCCCCGGTCCCGCCACCGGCCGGGCTCCGGACGGCGCCCCTATCTTGTTCCTCTTCGTGGTTCTCTGTCGTGCCGGTCTGTTTTCACAGCGAGTTTCCGTTACGGCGAGCCGCCCCCACCGCCACCCGCCGACGCGGGCGGGCGCCGATCGCCGGGATCGCTTCTCACGTCGGACAGATAGCTCGCCGCCACGGCCCTTCCTTGACCACCCGGCCGGGAACCCGCTCCTGGCGACCGGTGCTCGGTGCGGGCTTCTTGACGGGGGCGGCGAGTATGGTCGTGGGCATGGCATCGCCGTACATAGAGCTTGAAGTCGGAGAGCGGATCGTCAAGGTCACCAACCCCGACAAGGTGTACTTTCCCGATATCGGGATCACCAAGCGGGAGCTGGTGGAGTACTACGTCAGCGTGGGCGAAGGCGCCCTGCGGGCCATGAAGGATCGCCCCACCAACCTCAAGCGCCATCCCGACGGCATCCAGACCGAGGCCATCTATCAGAAGCGCATGCCGCCCAAGCATCCCGACTGGCTGCAGACGGCCACGGTCACGTTTCCGAGCGGGCGCAAGGCCGACTCGCTGCGCGTGACCGAGGTCGCCGCCATCGCCTACTGCGCCAACCTCGGCACCATCGACTTCCACCCCTGGCAGGTGCGGGCCCAGGACGTCGAGCATCCCGACGAGCTCCGCATCGACCTCGACCCGCAGCCCGGTCTGCCCTTCGACGCCGTGCGGAAGGCCGCGTTCCTCACCCGGGAGGTGCTCGACGAGCTGGGGATGACCGGGTTCGCGAAGACGTCCGGCAACCGGGGCGTGCACGTCGCCGTCCGCATCCAGCCGAACTGGGACTTCATCGAGGTGCGGCACGCCGGGATCGCCCTGGCCAGAGCCGTGGCCGACCGCGCGCCCGACCTGGTCACCACCGCCTGGTGGAAGGAGGAGCGGGGCGATCGGGTGTTCATCGACTTCAACCAGAACGCCCGCGACCGCACCGTCGTCAGCGCCTACTCCGTCCGCGCCCGCCCGGAGGCGCTCGTCTCCGCCCCCGTCACCTGGGACGAACTGGCCGACGCGGAGCCCGCCGACTTCGACCTGCGGACGATGCCCGCCCGCTTCGCCGACAAGGGCGACGTCCACGCCGCCATCGACGACCAGGCCCACCCCCTCGACCAGCTCCTGGAGTGGTACGCCAAGGACGACCGCGGCGACATGCCCTACCCGCCCAACTACCCGAAGATGCCCGGCGAGCCGATGCGCGTCCAGCCCAGCAAGGCCAGGGCCAACAAGGACAAGGACTAGCGGGTCGAGCGCATCGAGCAGGAATCGAGAAGCGGGCCCGTCCTGGCGCGCCTAGCGTGGGGGCCATGGCCTACCTGGAATTCGTCACCCTAGAGGTGCCCAACCCCGCGGACGCCGAGCGCTTCTACGCCGCCGCCTTCGGCCTCGACGACCGGCTGCGCCTGCGAGCCTCGGACGCGCCCACGTCGGGCTTCCGCGGCTTCGCCATGTCGCTCGTCGTCGCCCAGCCCTCCACCGTCGACAGCCTCTACGGCACCGCTGCCGATGCCGGCGCCAAGACCCTGAAGCCGGTCGCGAAGTCCCTGTGGGGCTACGGCGGCGTGGTGCAGGCCCCGGACGGCACGATCTGGACGATCGCGAGCTCGTCGAAGAAGGACACCGGCCCGGCGACACGGAAGATCGACGCGGTGGTGCTGCAGTTGGGCGTGCAGGACGTGGCGGCGAGCAGGCGGTGCTACGTCGAGCACGGATTCGAGGTGACGAAGAGCTACGGGGGCAGGTACGTCGAGTTCTCGCCGCCGTCGAGCCCTCTCGCGCTGTCGCTCTACAAGCGCAAGGCTCTGGCCAAGGTCTCCGGCGTTCCGGCCGAGGGGAGCGGGTCGCACCGGCTGGTCATCGGCAGCGACGCCAAGCCCTTCACCGATCCGGACGGCTTCGTGTGGGCGCCGTCAGCCTGACCCCAGGCCGTCCGCCTTGTGGTTTCGGTGAGGACGAGGGTTAGCGCTCTGGGGCCGTTCTGTAGAGGGCGAAGTGGGTCAGGTACGGCTGGGCGCGGTGGGCGGTGACGCGGAGGCGGAACTCCTGCCCGGTTACCGGCTCGGCCAGGGTGAGGATGCGCTTGTAGCCGATCGTGCCCGCGGCGGCGATCTGGCGCCAGGTGCCGTCGGCCTGCCGTACCTCCACCACGGCGGACTCGACCTGCTGGCCGTGGCGGATGTCCTCCGCCAGGACGACCTTGTCGACCTCGTGTGGGATGGGCAGCGTGATCTCCAGGGGGCCGGTGACCTTCCAGGAGGTGTCCCGGTCGCCGTCCAGGGCCGGGTGGCCGGTGGGCTTCGCGCCGGTGGCCAGGTTGAAGGGGAACTCGCGGTCCAGTCTGGCCCGCCACTCGCGGAGCCTCGCCACGTCGGCGGCGGGTAGCCTGCCCTCTGTGTCCGGGGGGATGTTGAGCAGCAGGACGGCGTTGCGGCCCACGGACGTGAGGTAGATGTCCAGGAGCTGGTCGGCCGTCTTGGGCTGCTGCTCGGGGTGGTAGAACCAGCCCGGGCGGATGCTGACGTCGACCTCGGCGGGCCACCACTGGAGGTGGGTGGCGGTGGCGGCGGCCTCGGTGATGGCGGTGCGGCTGCCGGTGTCGGGGCTGCTGGGGAGGGCGGCGTAGTCGAGGTGGGCCTCGCCGGTCAGGCGGATGGGGATGGGGCTCCACTCGTTCTCGCGGGCCAGGCCGCCCTCGTTGCCGACCCAGCGCACGTCGGGGCCGGCCACGGCGATCGTGGCCTGGGGCGCCAGGTCGCGGATGAGGGCGTACCAGCTGTCGAAGTCGTATGTCTCGGTCTTGCCGGGTGGGATGCGGCCCAGCGAGCCGTCGAACCAGACCTCGTCCACCTGCCCGTACCCGGTGAGCACCTCGTGGAGCTGGTTGAGCATGTACGCGCCGTAGTCGGTGGCCTCATAGGTGCGTGTTCTGGCAGGAGGGCGGGTGTCGCCTTCGACCGGGGTGGGGATGCTGCGGGGGGAGCGGGGGCTGCCGTTGGCGTAGACGCCGCGGGCGTAGGAGTTCTCGTCGGCCGGGGAGATGTACACGCCGACCTTCAGGCCGTGCTCGCGGGCGGAGTCGGTGAAGGCGCGCAGGACGTCGCCCCCGCCGTCGCGCCAACTGCTCGCGGCGACGGTGTGGGCGGTGTAGCGGGAGGGGTAGAGCACGAAGCCGTCGTGGTGCTTGACGGTGAGGACGGCCAGCCCGAACCCGGCCGCCTTCAGCTCGCGGGCCCACTGATCGGTGTCGAGGCCGGTCGGCTGGAACAGATCCGGGTCCTCGTCGCCGTAGCCCCACTCCTGGCCGGTGAAGGTGTTGACGCCGAAGTGCAGGAAGGCGGTCTGTTCGAGGCGTTGCCAGTCGTACTGGCGCGGGGTGGGCCGGAGCATCGCGGCCTTGGCCACCAGTGAGGCCGGGTCCTCCGCCGCGCTCACCGGCAGCCGCCAGCCTGGCTCCAGGCCGCCGGTCGGGAGCGTCCCTTCGTCCGTGGCCGGGGTTCCGATCCGCCCGGCGGGGAGGAGGCGAGGCGCGAAGGCGCCGGTGAACGGGGTGGCTACGGCCCGGCTGACCAGCGCCTTGATGCCGTGGCCGGAGGACGACGGGTGCGCGTCGTTGCCCAGGCCGATGGTGTCGGCGAGCTTCGGGGCCCTGGCCTCGGGCGAGGTGACCGGGGGGAGCGGGGCGCCGTCCAGGTACGCCCGCAGGGTCGCGCCGGCCGGGGCCGGCTCGTAGGCGAGGGCCACGGTGTGTTCCCTGCCCGGCTCGGGGGCTTCCACCGTGGCCTTGACGTCGGCGAAGCCGTACTCCATCTCGGTGGCCGTGCGGTGGCGGAACCAGATGCCGCCGCCGATGGACAGGAGAGTGGCCGACGCGTTCTGGGCCGGGTCCGGGGTGTACGCGGCTTCCACGGCGATCGGGTGGTCCACGGTGGCCGCGCCGAGCGGTCGCGCCGGGTGGTAGGTGAGGCCTTCCGCACCGCCCTTCAGGCGTACCCCGGCGCCGATCTCGTGTTCCTCGCCGCCGGTGCGCCTGGTCAGCTGCCCGGCGGCGACCTCGCCGGTGGCCGGGGTGTAGCCGGTCCTGGTCGTGAACGATCCGCCGAACCCGACGTCCAGCACCATGCTTGCCCCTTGCTCCATCAGAGGTCGGATGACCGCCGAGATCGTATGCGGGTTTCTGCGTGGTTGGCCAGAGTTGCCGACAGATTCGTCCAACCTTGAACGCGACCGAACAAGGTTCTAGAGTCGGCCCATGAGCATCGGACTGACCGAGGAACACCGGGCGCTGGCCGAGTCCGTACGCGGGCGGGCCGGACGCGGGATCGACCGGGCGGCGCTGGCGCGGCAGGGCCTGTTCGGCGTCCACGTGCCGGAGTCGCACGGCGGCCAGGGCTTCGGGCTGCCGGAGCTCTGCGTCGTGCTGGAGGAACTGGGCCGGGCTCGCGCCGGCGGCGCCTTCCTGCCCACCGTCCTGGCCGCCGCCGCCCTCGCCGCCGGCGACCCCCTGCTCGACGGCCTCGCCGATGGCACCCTCACCGCCACGGTCGCCCTCTCCGGTACGGCTACCGCCCTCGGCCCCGCCGACGCCGATCTCTTCCTCGTGCCCGTGGACGGCGGCTGGGCACTGCTCGACGGTTCGTCCGTCACCGCCGACCCCCTGGAGGGCGTGGACCTCGACCGCCCGCTCTGCGCGGTGACCGTGACCGAGGTGCCCGCGGGGCGGGAACTGGGGCCGGTGCCGGTCAGGGAGCTGGCGGCCGTGCTGCTCGGGGCCGAGGCGTGCGGCCTGGCCGCCTGGGCGGTGGACACCGCCGCCTCCTACGCCAAGGTCCGCGAGCAGTTCGGGCGGCCGATCGGGCAGTTCCAGGGCGTCAAGCACCGGGTCGCGGCCGCGCTGGTCGCCCTGGAGCAGGCCCGCGCCGCCGTCTGGGACGCCGCCCGTGCCCTCGACACGGCGAGCAGTACAGAAGCGGATGAGGTGGGGCTCGCGGTGGCGGTGGCGGCGGTGCTCGCGCCCGACGCGGCCGTACGCTGCACCGCGGACGCGATCCAGGTGCTGGGCGGCATCGGCTACACCTTCGAGCACGACGCGCACCGCTACTACCGCCGCGCCCTGTCCGGCCGCATGCTGGCCGGCGACCCGGGCGAGTGGAGCGAGCGCGTGGCCCGCCTGGCCGCGGCGGGCACGCGGCGGGCCATGGAGCCCGACCTGCCCGAGGAGGCGGCGGCGCTGCGGGCGGAGGTCCGGGCGCAGGCGGGGGAACTGGCCAGGGAAGAGCCTCTGGCCCGGCTCGGCCGGTTCGCGCGGGAGGGCTGGATCATGCCCCATCTGCCCAAGCCGTGGGGCCGGGCCGCCACCCCGCTGGAGCAGGTCGTCATCCACCAGGAGTTCCGCGAGCTGAAGCGGCCCAACCTGGGCATCGCGGCCTGGGCGGTGCCCTCCATCGTCGCCTACGGCACCCGCGAGCAGCAGGAACGTTTCCTGCCCAGGACGTTCACCGGCGAGATCGTGTGGTGCCAGCTGTTCAGCGAGCCCGGCGCCGGCTCCGACCTGGCGGGCCTGTCGGCCAAGGCCACCCGGGTGGAGGGCGGCTGGTCGCTGAGCGGGCAGAAGATCTGGACGTCGCTGGCCCAGTACGCGCACTGGGGCATCTGCCTGGCCAGGACCTCCCCTGACAAACACCGGGGCATCACGTACTTCCTGGTCGACATGGCCACGCCGGGCGTCACCGTCCGGCCGCTCAAGGAGATCAACGGCGAGGAGATCTTCAACGAGGTCTTCCTGGACGACGTCTTCGTCCCCGACGACCTGGTGGTCGGCGAGGTGGACAACGGCTGGAAGGTGGCCCGCGACACCCTCTCGCACGAGCGCGTCGCCCTCGGCGACTCCTGGGGACCCGGCTCGCAGCACACCGACATGATGCGGCTGGTCACCGCCCGCGACGGCCTGCGCCCGTCGCAATGGGAGCAGGCCGGGCGGTTGTGGGCGGAGGGCCAGGCGATCTCCGCCCTCGGCCTGCGGGTCACGTTGTCCCAGTTGTCGGGCGGCGGCACCGGGACCGCGGCGAGCGTACGCAAACTGCTCGGCATGCGACACGCGCAGGCGATCTCGGAGTTCTGCTGGTCGGTGGACCCGTCCAGCCGCTACTGGAACCGCATGATCCTCACCACCCGCGCCTTCACCATCGGCGGTGGAACCACGGAGGTGCAGCTCAACATCATCGCCGAGCGCGCGCTCGGGCTGCCCCGCGACCCTTAGAGTGATCGTCGTGAGTGAGGCCGCCGACACGATCCGGGCGCGGCTGCTGGCCGCGCTGCACCGCGAGGCCGGGCCGCCGTCCGCCGCGCCGGGCCCCGACGGCCTCTGGGCCGACATCGACTACGCCGACCTGGACGTGACCGTCTGGGCGCCGTTCGAGCATCTGGTCAGGCTCAGGGCGCTGGCCCCGGCCGAGCCGGAACCGGCCGGGCGCGCGCTGGACGCCTGGCTGCGGATGGACCTGCGCTGCCCCAACTGGTGGTACGACCAGCTCGGCGCCCCGCGCGTCCTCGGCGACGCGGCGCTGCTGCTGGGGATCGCGCACGACCCGCGGCTCACCCGGATACTCGGGCGGGCCGCCGTGACCGGGATGACCGGCCAGAACCTGCTCTGGGCGGCCGAGGTGGTCATCCGCCGCTGCCTGCTCGACGGCGACGACGAGGGGCTCGCCGAAGCGTTCGGCCAGGCCGCGACGCTGCTGGTCCCGAGCGAGGGCGAGGGGATCCAGCCCGACCACAGCTTCCACCAGCACGGCCCGCAGCTCTACTCGGGCGGCTACGGCCACAGCTTCGCCGTGGACATGGCGGCCCTGGCCACGCTGGCCTCCGGCACCCCGATGGCGATGCCGGAGGAGGCGATGGAGGTCCTGGCGGCCTACCTTCTCGACGGGCAGCGCTGGATGATCCACGCCGGGCGCTACGACATCGCCTGCATGGGCAGGGAGAGCACCCGCGAGGGCAACGCCGCCCGCGGCCCCGCCCTGGAGGCGGCCGCCAGATCCCTGGCAGCGGGCGGCGGGCCCCGCGCGGAGGAACTGCTGCACTTCGGGCAGGGCCCCGGCACCGGCGCCCGCTACTTCTGGCGCTCCGACTACCTGGCCGTCTACCGTCCGGGCTGGTCGGCGGCGGTCAAGACCTCCTCGACCCGCACGGTCCTGTCCGAGGCGGGCAACGGCGAGGGCCTGAGCGGGCGGCACCTGTGCGACGGCGTGACCCACCTGTGGCGCACCGGCGAGGAGTACCACGCGCTCTGGCCCGTGCAGGACTGGCGCCACCTGCCGGGCACCACCGTCGCCTACCGGGGCGGGCCGCTGCCCGCCGCCGACTTCGGCCAGGACACCGGCGGCTCCGACTTCGCCGGCGGCCTCACCGAAGGCCCCTACGCGATGGCCGCCATGCACCTCGACCGCGACGGCGTCCGGGCCCGCAAGTCGTGGTTCTTCTTCCTGGACGAGTACGTGGCGCTCGGCGCCGGCATCACCTGCGCCGACCCGGACGTCCCCGTCCACACCACCATCGACCAGACCACGCTGACCGGCGAGGTACGCCTGGCCGACGGCACCCTCCACCACAACGGCGTCACCTACTTCTTCCCGCACCCGGCCCCGCTGACGGTCCGCTCCGGCGCACGTTCGGGCAGTTGGGCCGCGGTCAACCGCTCGCAGTCGGCGCGCGAGCTGTCGGCGGACGTCCTGGAGATCTGGCTCGACCACGGCCACGCCCCCTCGGACGCGTCCTACGCCTACCTCGCCGTCCCCGGCCCGCCCGCCGACACGCTGACCGCCCCGCGCCCGCTGACCGTCCTCGCCAACACCCCCGGCATCCAGGCCGTACGGCACAGCACCCTCGACCTCACCCAGATCGTCTTCCACCGCCCCGGCACCCTCGCCCTGCCCGGCGGCTCCATCACCACGGACCGCCCGATCCTGGTGCAGGTACGCGGCCCGTCGGCCCTGTCCGCCGCCTGCCCCTTCGGCACCGGCGGCCAGGCCAACCTCACCCTCGACCACCACGGCACCACCCGCGAGCTGGCCCTGTCCCTGCCGCCCGGACCGACCCTCACCCTTCCGGCCGCCCGCTAGATCGCGGGTAGTACGGGGCGGCCAGGTGGGCGTAGACGATCGTGTTCTCCTCGTAGCTGCCCGCCCTGGCGTCGAAGGCGCCGCCGCAGGTGACCAGGCGCAGACCGGGGTAGGCCAGCCTGCCGTACACCTTGCGGGTGGGGAAGCGGGTCTTGGGGGTGTGCTCGACCCTGTCCACCAGGAACACCGCCACCGACCGGTCGGCGCGCAGCACCTGCACCTGGTCGCCCTTCCTGACGTTGCGCAGGTACGCGAAGACGGCCGGCCCCGTCCGGGTGTCGAGGTGGCCGGTGATGACGGCGGCGCCGCGCTGGCCGGGGACCGGGCCGTAGCGGTACCAGCCGGCCAGATTCGAGGGGTTGAGCGGCGGGTTCTCGATGGCCCCCCGGGCGTCCAGGCCCAGCTCCATCAGCGGGGCGGACACGCCGATGGAGGGGATGTAGACGGCGGTGGGGCGGGCGGGCTCCATCGGGGCGGCGATCCGGCCGCCCTTGGGGATCTTGATGTCGCGCGGCGGGGCGGGTGTGGCGGCGGCCGGGGCCGTGGCCGGGGGCGGGGTGAAGAGGCCGTTCAGGCCGAGGGCGATCAGCGCGATCCCGGCCAGGGAGACGGCGCCCGCCCCGGCCAGGATGAGCTTCTGGGCCAACTACGCGCCGCCCTTGCGCCGCCGTACCGCGAAACCGGTGAGACCCGCGCCCGTCAGGAGCGCGGCGCCGCCGACGGCGAACGGCCAGACGGCGCCCTCGCGCGCCAGCCCGCCGGCGCCCGTCTCGGGGTGGCCGTCGGGGACCCTGCGCTCGTCCTCGTCCACGGGCTTCCACGGGTGCTTCGGCTCGTCCTCCTGCGGGGGCGGGCCCTCGGACCAGGAGTCCTGCGGCTTCGGCTCGCCCGACCAGCTGTCGACCGGGTTCGGGGCCGACGACCACGGGTCCTCCGGCTCGCCCTCGCCCGAAGGCTCGTCGCAGGGGATCAGCGGGAGCGGCAGGCAGGTGGAGACCACGGTGGCGGCTTCCGATCCGGTCTCAGCGGCGGCCGTGCCGATGCCCGCGGCGAGGCTCACCCCGCCGATCACGAACGCCACCAGGGCTCCGGCGGCTGCGAGTCGTCGCGCTAATGCCATGGGCCGAGCCTCGCGAACTATTGGACATGAAGTCAAGTAGTGTGACCGAAGTGAAACGCGTCACTCCTAGGTCTGGATGATGGCAGCCTTCTCCCTGGTGTACTCCAGGACGGCGTCGTGGCCGTAGCCCGAGTCCTTCACGCCGCCGAACGGCAGGCCGGGCGGCATCTGGCGGAAGGTGTTCACCCAGACCGTGCCGCTCTGCAGGTCGCGGACGAACCGGTGGGCGCGGGCCAGGTCGCGGGTCCAGACGCCGGCGGCCAGGCCGTACGCGGAGTCGTTGGCGATGGCGAGCGCCTCGTCGTCGGTGTCGAACGGCATGGCCACCGCCACCGGCCCGAAGATCTCCTCCTGGCAGACGCGCAGCGCGTTGTCCCCGGCGGTGTAGAGAGTGGGGGAGATCCAGTAGCCGCCGGGCAGCCCGGCGACCACGTCGGCGCCGGTCAGCCCGCCGAAGACCAGCTCCGCCCCCTCCTTCTCGGCGATCTCCAGGTAGGAGGCCACGCGCTCGTACTGGCCCGCTGAGACGATCGGGCCCATCGTGGTGGCCAGGTCGAGCGGGTCGCCGAGGATGATGCCCCTGGCGGCCGCGGTGATGCGGGCGAGCATCTCCTCCCAGATCGAGCGGTGGATCAGGATGCGCGAGCCGGCGACGCAGACCTGCCCGGCGTTGCCCGTGTAGATCGAGTTGACCGTCACGCCCTCGGCCGCCCTGTCGAGGTCGGCGTCGGGGAAGACGATGTTCGGGGACTTGCCGCCGAGCTCGAACGTCATCGGCTTGATGCCGGCCGCCCTGGTGATCGCCAGGCCGGTCTCGGTGGAACCGGTGAGGCTGATCTTGTTGACGCCGGGGTGGCGGACCAGCGCGTCGCCGACGTCCTCGCCCATGCCGCCGACGATGTTGAGCACGCCGGGCGGGAAGACGTCCGCCAGCAGCTCGCCCAGCCGCAGCACCGAGACGCTCGCCTGCTCGGCCGGTTTCACGATCACCGTGTTGCCGGCGGCGAGGGCGAAGGCGGCCTTGGCGGAGAACGTCGAGATCGGGCTGTTCCAGGGGATGACGCAGACCGCCACGCCGTACGGCTCGCGCCGCGTCATGCCCAGCGCGTCGGGGCCGAGGATGACCGTATCGCCCTTGACCGCCTCCAGGCACTGGCCGGCGGCGATCTGCCACAGGTAGGCCATGCCGGGCAGGTCTCTCTTCAGGGTGTCGCGCAGGATGCGGCCGTTGTCCGTGGTCTCCAGCGTGGCCAGTTCCTCGGTGTGCCGGGTGAAGATCTCGGCCACCTGCCGCAGGAAGTGCGCGCGGCCCAGGGCGGGCAGGGCGGACCATCTGGGCAGCGCCTTCCTGGCGGCGGCGACGGCGGCTTCCGCGTCGGCCTTCCCGCCTGCGGGGATGCGGGCCCATACCTCTCCGGTGGCCGGATTGACCGAGTCGAGGGTCCTGCCGTCGGCCGCGGGGGCGAGCTTTCCGCCGATGAGGTTGCGGTAGTCAATCACGGGACCAAGCATATGCTTGGTTGGGATCAGGGGCCATAGGATGGCCGCCATGCAGCTGGCTCCCGGCGTCCGTGCCGCCGTCACCGACCGCTACGGCGGTGTGAGTGCCCCGCCGTACACCTCGCGCAACCTCGGTGGGCTGGTCGGCGACGACCCGGAGGCCGTGCGGGCCAACCGGGCGGGCCTCGCCGCCGAGCTGGGCGTGCGCGGGATCGTCTTCATGAAGCAGGTGCACGGCGCGGACGTCGTCCACGTCGGCGAGCCCTTCGGGGACGACGCGCCGCCGGTGGACGCCGTGTTCACCGGCGAGCCCGGCCTGGCGCTGGCCGCGCTCGGGGCCGACTGCCCGGCCGTGCTGGTGGCCGATCCGGTGGCGCGGATGGTCGGTGCGGCCCACTCCGGGCGGCCCGGCACCGAGGCCGGCATCGCGGGCGAGCTGGTGCGGGCCATGGTCGGCAAGGGGGCGCTGGCCGCGCGGATGGTGGCGCTGATCGGGCCCGGGGCGTGCGGGCGCTGCTACGAGGTGCCCGAGGACCTGCGCGCGCGGGTGGCGGGCCGCGTACCGGAGACCCATTCCACGACGTCCTGGGGTACGCCCGCGCTCGACCTGCCCGCGGGCATCGAGGCGCAGCTGCTGGCGGCGGGCGTGGGCGAGGTGCGCCACGACGCGCGCTGCACGATCGAGACCGGCGACCTCTACTCCCACCGGCGCGAGCGGGTCGCCGGGCGGTTCGCCGGGCTCGTCTGGCTGGAGTGAGCCCGGGTCAGCTCTTGCGGTCGCCGTGTCCCCGGGCGAAGGCCCAGTTGACCAGTGCGAGGCCGCCCCAGATCGGCACCAGGCCGCTGATGCTGGAGTCGAGGGCCAGCAGGACGATCGTGGCGGCCGTGCCCAGGACCAGCGAGACGATCGCCAGCGCCAGCCGCATGGCGTCGGACACACTGCTCTGGCGGGCCACCTGCTTGGCGCTGGGCAGCCTGGCCACGCGCTCGTCGACCCTGCGGTCGATCTCGGCGCTCATCTTGTCGATGAAGGACTCGACCACCGCGTCCTCGTACTCGGGTCCGAGATCGCGGCGGGCCGAGACTGCCGCGCGTACGTCATCGCCGGTGCTCATATGTCGAGATATAACGGCTTTGGGGGTCAGCGGGCAAGGATGTCGTCGAGGTTATAGGCAACAGGTCTTTCAAGCTGCTCGTAATTGCAGGATTCGGGCGTCCGATCAGGCCTCCAGCGCCGGAACTGGGCCGTATGGCGGAACCGGTCGCCTTCCATCGCGTCGTAGGCCACCTCCATCACCAGCTCCGGCCGCAGCGGGATGAACGACAGGTCCTTCTTGGCGTTCCACCGCGAGACCGCGCCGGGCATGCGCTGGCCGCCGCGCGCGGGCGTCGCGGCCGGGCCGCCCTCCTGCGCCTGCAGGATCGCCTGGTCGGCCCACGCGCCCCACGGATGCTCGCCGAGCTGGGCGAGGTACGGCTTGAGCTCCTCCACCAGCTCCGCCCGGCGCGCCATGGGGAACGAGGCGGCCACGCCCACGTGGTGCAGCTTGCCGTCGGGGCCGTAGAGGCCGAGCAGGGTCGAGCCGACGATCGGGCCCGTCTTGTGCTCGCGGTATCCGGCCACGACGACGTCGGCGGTGCGTTCGTGCTTGACCTTGAACATGGTGCGCTTGTCGGGGATGTACGGCTGGTCGCCGGGTTTGACGATGATGCCGTCGAGTCCGGCGCCCTCGAACATCTCGAACCACTCGCCGGCCTGCTCGTCGTTCCTGGTGACCGGGGTGAGGCGGATGGCGCCCGTCTGCCCCTTTTCAGGAAATATCCCCTCAAGGCGGGCGCGGCGGTCGGCGAACGGCGTCTCCATCAGCGACTCCTCGCCCAGCGCCAGCAGATCGAAGGCGATGAACGAGGCAGGAGTCGTCTCCGACAACATCTTCACCCGCGAGGCCGCCGGATGGATGCGCTGCTGGAGCTGCTCGAAATTGAGGTGCGTGTCATGGATCAGCACGATCTCGCCGTCGACCACGCACTTGTCGGGCAGCTCGCGTTTTACCGCCTCGACCAGCTCGGGGAAGTACCGGGTGAACGGCCGCTCGTTGCGGCTGCCCAGGAACACCTCGTCGCCGTCGCGGAAGATGATGCAGCGGAAGCCGTCCCACTTCGGCTCGTAGAAAAGGCCGCCGTCCTGCTTCGGCATCGCCTTGACCGCCTTGGCCAGCATCGGCGCCACCGGCGGCAGCACCGGCAGGTCGAGCTGGATCTCGGTGGGCTCCTCCATCGGCTCACTCCCTCACATAGCGGTTGAACAGCACGCCGTCTTCCTCGAGCACCTGGGCCAGCGTCAGGCCGACGTTCGCGCTCTCGCCGTTGAGTATGCGCGCCGCCGTGCCGCCGACCAGCAGCGGGCTCACCGACAGGCACAGCTCGTCGATCAGGTCGGCCGCCGCGAGCTGCGCGTTGAGCCGCGGCCCGCCCTCGCACAGGATCCGGTCCAGGCCACGCTCACGCAGCGCCTGTACGGCCAGCGGCAGGTCGACCCGGTCCGCGCCCGCCAGGATCACCTCGGCCTGCCTGCCCGCCGCGGCCCGCCGGTCGGCGGGGGCCGCCTCGCAGGTGATGACGATCGTGGGCGACTCGGCCTCGGTGAACAGCGGGCTGCCCAGGTCGAGGTCGAGCCGGCGGGTGATCACGGCGATCGGCGGGGGGACCTGCCTGCCCGGTCTACGTTTGGCGGGGCCGTACCCCTCGGTGCGGACGGTCGCGGCGCCCGCCAGGATCACGTCGGCCAGCCCGCGCAGGACCCCGAACACCCGGCGGTCGCCCTTGCTCGACAGCCCCCCTGACAGGCCCTTGAGCCAGGCGGCGCCGTCGGCGCTGGCCACCATGTTGACCCGCAGCCACGGCCGGCCCTCCGGGTAGGCGTAGGCCTGGGCCAGGTCGGGGTCGTCATGGGTGTCCGGGTGAATGCGACGCACCCCCCTACCTTGGCACACACCCCCGACAACCAGCCCCACCTCCCACCCCCGGCGACCCGTCACCGTTGTCCCGCGGGCAGGAGCGGCGAAGCACCCAAGGACCCGGCCGGAGCGCCCGGCCTCCAGGAGCGCTCGGGATCCGGAGGGGGTGCGCGTGCGCAGGGGAGGGCGGTCCTCGGCCGGACGGCGTGTCCGGCCGCCGGAAAGTGCCGGGGATGCACGGGCAAGAGCGGGGTGGAAGGGCGCAGGACGGGCCGGGTGGGCGGTTGGAGGAGGATATAGCGCTTTCGTGGATCTGAAAGACGTACGTGATGTCTTGTGCTTAACGTGGCGATAGGGCGTGGGGACTACAAGGAGGCCCGGTGGGTCTGGTCACTGTCGTGACATGGCTGTTCACTGCGATCGTCGGCATCTACCTGCTCTACCTCTGGCTGTCAGGCGGCGGCCTGCGACAACAGGCGACGAAGGTCACCCGTTTCCCGGTGGCGCTGATCTTCTCCCATCCGGCTCTCGCGATCTGCGCGCTGGCCTGCTGGGTCGCGTTCCTGCTCACCGGGAACCGGGTGCTGGCCTGGGCCGCGTTCGGGGTGCTCGCGGGCGCGGCGCTGCTGGGGTTCACGCTGTTCACGCGCTGGCTCGGCGCGGGCCGGCACGCCAAGGGCGCGGAACGGCGGCTGCCCGTGCTGGCGGTGCTGCTGCACGGGGTGGCGGGGGTGACGACGTTCGTGCTGGTGCTGCTCACCGCGGCGGTGGCACGGGGCCAGTAGAGCCCCTGACCACGAGCTCGGGCCGCATCAGCAGCGAGCGGCCGGTGGCCGGCTCGTCGGACTCGACGCACTCGCGCAGGTGGGTGAACGCGGCGGCGGCCATGTCGGCCATGGGCTGGCGGACGGTGGTGAGCGGCGGCGCGGCCAGGTCGGCGAGGACGATGTCGTCGAAGCCGACGACGGAGACGTCCTGGCCGACGCGCAGCCCGGCGTCGCGCACACCCGCGCTGACGCCCAGCGCGCACATGTCGTTGATGGCGACGATCGCGGTGGGCGGGTCGTCCTCGCGCATGAGGTCTGCGGCGGCGCGCCGGCCGAGCCCGGCCACGTCGAGGTCGCCGTAGGGCTCGTCGGCGGCCCCCGACCACACGATGGCGTCGTCGGGGGAGAGCCCGGCGCCCTCCAGGGCGTCGCGGAAGCCGCGGAAGCGCTCGCGCCGGTTGACGCTGCGCAGCGCGCCGGAGACGAACGCGATCCGGCGGTGGCCGAGCTCCAGCAGGTGGCGGGTGGCGAGCTGGGCGCCGATGACGTTGTCGACGCTGATGTTGACCATGCGGGACGGGTCGCCGGCCTGGGCGGTGCGGTCAAAGGCGACCAGGTTGAGCCCCTGCTCGACGAGGGGCAGCACGTGGTCGAGCGAGGGCAGGGAAGAGCAGAGCACGACGCCGCGGATGCCGTCGGCCCACAGCTCGTCGATGTAGGCGCGCTCGCGCTCGGGGTCACGGGCGCTGTTGCAGAGCAGCACGTGGTATCCGGCGGCCAGGGCGGCCCCTTCCAGGTGGAGCGCGAACGCGCCCCAGAACGGGTTCGCCACCGACGGCACGACCAGCCCGACCACCTGGACGCGCCCGGTGCGCAACTGCCGCGCGGCGCGGTTGGGCCGGTAGCCGAGGTGCCTGATGGCTTCCTCGACCCTGGCCCTGGTCTCCGGCAGCATGCGGCCGGGGCGGCCGTTGAGGAAGTTGGACACGGTGCTGGGGGAGACGCCCGCGGCCTTCGCTACCTGGTGGATCGTTGCACCGCTCATGGCGGTCATTGTAGCGCCCTGCTGGAGGGTCCTGCTGCCCATGGTCTAGGGTGAAGTCTCGGTAAAACGTTGCACAAGGAGGTCGTGTGTTTCCCGTCGACGGCCTGAGGGACCCGCTCACCACGACGCACGCCGCGCAGTGGCGCCGGTTGCACGAGCAGTGCGACTGGTACCGCCGCCAGCGGCCGCCCGCCGAGCACCCGCGCGCCAGCATCACCTACTTCGGCCCCGCCGCCGCCAACCTGGCCCTGGCCTACCGGCTGACCGGCAACCGCGCGTACCTGGAGGAGGCCTGGCGCTGGATCTCGACCGCGATCTCCTATCCTCACTGGGGCAAGGCCCACCTGCCCGACCACGACCTGGACGCCGGCTGGCTGCTCCACGGACTGTCGATGGCCTGCGGCTGGCTCGGCGACGACCTCGGCCCCGGCCGCCTGGAGGCACTGCGCGCCAAGCTGCGCCTGCAGGGGCGGCGCCTGTACGACCACGCGGTCGCGAGCGAGGGCGGCTGGTGGTCCTCCAGCTACTGGCAGAACCACAACTGGATCTGCCACGCGGGCCTGGCCGCCGCCGGGTACCTGCTGGACGAGCCCGCCTGGACCACGCGTGCCCGGCGCAACCTGGAAACCGTCCTGGAACTGCTGCCCGAGGACGGCTCCGACAGCGAGGGCGTTGTCTACTGGAGGTACGGCGTGCCGTGGCTGGCCATACACGCCGACCTGGTCGAACGCCTGGAGGGCGTGAGCCTGTGGGATCGCGGCGGCTTCCTGGGCAACACCTTCGGCTGGCGGCTGCACCAGTGCGCGCCCGGCTTCGAGGAGAACGCCGACCACGGCGACTGCCACGACCGCCGCAGCGGCCACAGCCCGGCCCTGTACTACAAGCTCGCCGCCGCCTACCGCGACGGCCGCGCGCGCTGGCTGGCCGATCTGGTGTCGGAGCGCTTCCTGTGGCGCGAGGCGTACGAGTCGGGCGTCAAGCCAGGGGTCATGCCCGAGGCCTACCTCGAACTCCTCTGGTACGACCCGTCGGTCGCCCCGGAGCCGCCGCGTGAGACCAGCGCCTACTTCCCCGACCTCGGCCAGCTCACCACGCGGACGAGCTGGGCCGGCGACGCCGCGTACCTCAGCTTCAAGTCCGCGCCCGGCGGCGGGCACCGCGCGTGGCGGGAGTCGCGGCGGCTGCGCGACGAGCGCGGCTGGGACACGCTGAGCGCCGGGCACCACCACCCGGACGCGGGCTCGTTCGTGCTGGCCGCGCACGGGGCCTTCCTCGCCGTCGACGACGGCTACTGCAACGCCAAGCGGGCCGCCCACCACAACCTCGTGCTGGCCGACGGCTCGGGCTGGGCGGATGAGGGCCGCTACCACGTCTACAAGGACCTTCCCGACGACCGTGTGCCCGGCATGCGCGACGTGCTGGCCCGCGACGGCTTCGCCCACGCCACCTCCTCGACGGCGGTGATGTTCCCCGAGGAGCTCGGCGTGCTGCGCTGCGACCGCACGCTCGTGGTCACTCCGCGCGGCCGTACCGTGCTGCTCGACACGCTGGCAGCCGCCGAGCCGCGCGCCTGGACCATGCTCCTGCACACCGACTGGCCCGCCGATCCGAGCGCCCCCGACCTGGCGCTGGTCTCGGGCCCCGCCCTGGCCTGGGTACGCCGCCTGTCGACCGAGCCCGTCCAGGTCACCCGGGACGTCACCGAGATCGAGGCCAACCCCACCTCCTCCACGCCGAGCCTGCGCATCGTGAAGACGCTGCACACCGTCCGCACCACGACCGCGCGCGTGCGGGAGGCGTGCCTCCTGCACACGATCGAGCCGTCCGCCGCCCTGAACCCCACCCCGCCGACGTCCGCGCGCCTCCCTGTCGACAGCGGGTACGGCACGGCGCTGTCGTTCGACGGCGAGGTGGTCCTGCTGTCGCCCGCGGAGCGGAAGATCACGGCGGCCGGCATCGAGGCCGAGGCGGCGGCGGTCATCGTCTCCGGCGGCAGGGCGGCGCTGGTGGAGGCGGTCAGCGTCCGGCGCGACGGCGAGCCGGTGCACGCGTCGCCGCGCCCGTGGACCGGCGTGGTCGACTGGCCCTAACCGCGCCCGGCGCCGAGGTGCAGGGCGAGCAGGAGGGGGACGGTGGGCCCGTACAGCAGCGGCCCGAACGGCAGCACGATCGTGAGGATGCCCGCCGCCACCGCCGCCCCCAGGATCGCGAGGCTCGGCCCCGGCGCCCCGAACCCGCGCAGCGCCGTCAGCGCCCACGCACGGGCCCCCGCGCCGGGTGCGCGGGCGGCGGCCACGGCCAGGTGCACGTGGTAGACGAGCGCGACGGCGAGGACGCCGAGCTGCCCCCACAGCAGCGGCCCGGCCAGCTCGCCCGGCCGCCGCAGCAGGAACAGCACGTTCGCGCCGAGCAGCGCCATGACGGCGGTGGAGGCGAGCGCGTGCGGGAGCAGCGGGCGCAGGTAGCCGGGGAAGGCGCGCAGCACCCCGGTGAACACCCGGTGCTCGCCCTCCTCCCGCCAGGCCCGCAGCGCTGCCGCGGCGGCGGCCAGCGCGGGCAGCCACGTCACCACGCCCAGCGCCAGCAGGCAGAACGCGGCCCCGGCGAACGCCGGAACGGTCGCGTACCCGAGCCAGCGCACCATCGCCTGATCCCAGCGCCGCCCGCTCACGGCAGCCGACGCTCCTCTGCGTCCCCGCCCGCACTCACCAGGAGATGCTCCTCGGCAGCACCGCCCGCTCTCGGCAGGCGGTGCTCCTCGACGGCGCCGCCCGCCAGCGTCACCCTGAGCGCGCCGTCCGCCACCGCCACGCCGAGCACCCCGGGCTCGGCCCCCGCAGCCTGGTACACCGAGCAGAACGTGACCGGACCCCGCGCCGCCCAGTCCAGGCAGGTGCGGGCCCGCTGCGGGTCGTCGGCCAGGCCCGGCGCGGGGAAGGCCGAGAGCACGGCGGGGGCGTCGGCCACGTGCAGGCCGCGCAGTTCCTCCTCGCCCCGCCACACGGTCGTGACCACGCCGTCGCCTTCGGCCGCCTCCACCGGCACCCCGGGCCGCAACCGCAGCACCACCGGCTCGTCCGCCTTCGGCGCCAGCGCGCACAGGTCGGCCAGGTAGCCGGAGCCGGTCAGCACCGTCCGGGTGAGGCGCACGCCCGGATAGGCGTCGTCGCAGCTCGCCGTGACCCGGCCGGGGTCGTCGGCGTCCAGCGTGCCGGTGGTCTCGGCGGGTTCCAAGCCGGGCAGGCCGGGGGCGGGGTGGGCGTCGGGCCCGGCGAAGTAGGCGCGCCAGCGGTCCTCGGCGTAGGGGACCTGGCCGGGGTCGGGCTGCCAGGGGGTGTGCTCGCCGTACAGGTAGAGGGCGAGTTTGTCGTGGTGGCCGTGGCTGCCGCCGTGCGGGCCGTAGTCGAGCACGGCGTGCACGCCGCCCGCCCGCAGCACCGCGAGGCCCGCGTCGGGAAAACGCGTCCCCGGCGGTACGGCGGCGCGCGGCGGCCCGGCGAACCACCCGGAAAGGAAGGACTCCAGCCGGTCGTGGCCGGGCCCGGCGCCGGCCACGGCGCGGGCGGTGACGGCGGCCAGATGGTCCGGCGCGGCGAAACCGGCGGCCAGGACCCCGAGCTCGGCGTGCTCGGCGGCGGTGGCGGGGCGGTCGTAGGGGCCGTCGTGGAGCGCGGGCAGCACCCCGCCGGGTGAGGCCGTCCCGGCCAGCGCCGCGATCATGCCCAGCAGCCTGGCGGCGACCGCGTCCGGCAGGTCCCCGGGGCGGGTGCCGCGCAACTGCAGCAGGTAGGCGCGCAGGACGAAGCCGTGGTAGTAGGTCGAGGCCTCCCACTCCCAGCCGTCCGGCGCGACGGCGGCCAGGATGTGCGCGTGCAGGCCGTGCGACCCCTCCAGCCAGTCCGCCTCCGCCGTGCTGTCGCGGGCCTCTTGCGCGTCCGTCGTGCCGCCGCGGATGAGGGCCGCGGCGCGGGCGGTGACGGTGCCGGCGGCGTTGAGCCAGGCGGTGTAGTTGGAGGTGAAGCGGTCCTGGGCGACGAGCGTGGCGCGGGCCTCGCGGGCCGCGCGCTCCAGCGAGTCCAGCAGCGGGAGGAGCGGGTCCAGGCCGTGGATCTCGTGTTCGGCCAGCGTCCAGGCGGCGTGGCCGAGCGAGACCGCCCAGATCGCCTCGCTGAGCGCCTGGTGGAACATGCGGCCCCGGAGCATCCACGGCTGAGCCTGTTCGTGGCGGCCGCCGGAGGTGAGTTCCGCGTACCGCTCGCCGTACTCGATCAGCGGGGGGAGGGCCTGCGCGGGGGAGACGGCGGCGAGCAGGCGGATGCGGCGCGCGCACGCCTGGTGGGCCAGGGCGGCCCACGCGCCGCGGACGGCGGGGGTGTCCAGGCGGCAGCCGTACGGGCAGCGCGCCCCCTCGGGCGGGAACGCGCCCGACAGCAGGCCGTCGTGGGCGAGTTCGACGCCGTGCGCGCCGCAGACGTAGGCGTGCCACCAGCCGCCGCGCTCGCGCGGCAGGCGCGGCGCGCTCAGCGGGGCCATACGCCACCGTCGATGTCGAGCGTGGTGCCGGTGACGAAGCCGTTGCCCGGCGCGGCCAGGTAGACGGCGGCGGCGGCCACGTCGGCGGGGTGGCCCTCGCGACCGGCGGGGATGCCGCCGACGATGGCCGCGCGCGCCTGCGCGGAGGTGAACGTGTCGTGGAAGGCGGTCTGGCCGATGAATCCGGGGGCGAGGGCGTTCACGGTGATGCCCTGGGGCGCGAGCTCCTTGGCCAGGGCCTTGGTGAAGCCGATGACCCCGGCCTTGGCCGCCGCGTAGGCCGCAGAGCCGGGGCCGCCGCCGTTGTGGGCGGCCAGCGAGGACATCGTGATGATGCGGCCCTTCGCGCCCATGTGCGGTACGGCGGCGCGGCAGGTGCGGAAGGTGGCGCCCAGGTTCACGTCCAGCGTGGCGGCGAACTGTTCGTCGGACATGTCGGCCACGGTAGACCGTCCTACCAGATGCCCGGCATTGCACACCAGGACGTCCAGCCCGCCCAGGAACGCCACCGCCTCGCCGACCAGGCGGCCGGCCTCCTCCGTGGAGGTCAGGTCGGCCCGCACGGCCAGCGCCTTGCGGCCGCACGCCTCCACGCGCGCCACGGTGTCCGCCGCGCCCGCCGAGCGCCCGTAGTGCACCACCACGTCAGCCCCGGCCCCGGCCAGCGCCACGGCGATGGCCGCGCCGATGCCGTGTGCCGCGCCGGTGACGAGGGCCCGGGTGTCACGCAGGTCAGAACTCATCAGAACTCCTTAGGAAAACAGGGAACGCAGGGCCGCGAACTTGCGCGGCAGGTCGTACTCGGCGCCGCCCTCGTGGCCGTTGTAGCGGTACACCTCGATCGAGGCGGGACCGGCGTAGCGGTTGAAGGCGGCGTAGACCGTGGAGGGCGGGCAGACGTTGTCCATCAGCCCGACCGAGAACCAGCCGGGGCAGGAGGCGCGGGCGGCGAAGTTGACGCCGTCGAAGTAGGACAGTGTGGTGAAGGCCGTCTCCGCGGCGAAGCGGTGGCCGCTCAGCCAGCGGCGGATCTCCGCGTAGGGGCCGTTGTCGGTGATCTCGGCCGCGCGCCGGTAGTGGCACAGGAACGGCACGTCGGCCAGCATGCCCGCCACGTCGTCGCGCAGCCCGGCGACGGCCAGCGCCAGCCCGCCGCCCTGGCTGCCCCCGGCCACCGCGACCCGCGAGCCGTCCACGTCGGGATGCGCCCTGACCGCGTCGACCGCGCGGACCGCGTCGGTCATGAGACGCCGGTAGTAGTGGTGCTCGGGATCCTCGATGCCGCGGGTGACGAAACCGGGCGCGGAGGAGCCGTGGCCGGCCGGGTGCACGTCAGGGGTGTCGGCGGTGGCCTTGCCGCCGCCGCCCTGGCCGCGGTTGTCCATGATCAGGTGGGCGTGCCCGGCCGCGCTGTAGGCCAGCGACTGGTACGGCAGGCCGCGCCCCCCGTTGTACCCGATGTACTGCACGACGGCGGGCAGCGGCGCGGTTCGATGACGGGGCAGCAGCAGCCAGGCCTTGACCGGCTGCCCCGCCCATCCGCCGAACGTCACGTCCAGGACCTCGACCGTGGCCAGGCCGCCCTCCCACGGCGCGAACTCCGCTCCGGCGGGGGAGTCGTCGAGCGTGCGTTTCCAGAACGCGTCGAAGTCGGCGGGCTCCTCGGGTTCCGGGCGGTAGTCGCGCAGCCGGTCGGGCGGCATGTCCACGAGCACGGGCGATCCTCTCCATCGAGCGATTTGTCGGGGGCTGTTCAGGCCAGGTCGGCGGTGAGGCTCGCCCCATGGCGGCCCGCGGTCTCCGCGGTGATCCGGACCCGGCCCGCCAGCGCCTGCACCCGCACCCCAGGATCGGCCCGCACCATCCGCAGCCCCGGCCGGAACAGCTCCACCACCACCCGGTCGCGCTTCTGCGTCGGATCGGACACCGCCACCGCCGTCGCCGAGCCACGCCTGCGGGTCACCACCGAGGCGGCCCCGTCGGCCGCCAGATCCACGGCCCGCCCGGCGCCCCAGAAGTTCGCCGCCAGGAAGTGACGGCCGGGACCGGCCACCGCGTGCACCGCCCCCGTCGCCGCCACCACCTGAGCGGCGGGCGCCGCCGACCATGCCGCCGTCCGCTCGGCGGAGGCCGCGGGAAGCTGGGTGTAGGAGTAGCCGGTGCCCGCCGCGTGCTCCAGCCACAGGGTCAGGTAGGTGCGGGTGATCTCGGTGGCGGAGCCGTACTTGATGTTGATGTCCTTCCAGCGGCCGGTACGCGCTTCGCGCAGGGCCCGCAGCCGTGTCGGGCCGGCCAGGACGTAGCCGCCGGTGCCCGCGAGGTGGGCCCAGCGCACGCCGGTCAGCGTCCCCGGGCTGCCCGGTACGGCGGCGCCGTTCACGGTCAGCACGGCCTGCGGATCGCGCAGCTTGCGGTTCTCCAGCACGGTCTCCACGTCCTGGCCGGTGATCCCGGAGCCGACGCAGACGATCGCGTCGTCGACGAAGAACCAGCTCTTCAGCGCGCGCAGGCCGGTGCCGAGGCCGCGCACATCCATGCCGTAGGCGGCCAGCGTGGTGTCGGGCAGCGCGGCGCCTCCGGCCCAGTCGGCGGCGGACACGCGCCGCTGGTCCTGCCCGTCGGCGAGCGCGCGCCGCTCGACGGTGGTGCCGGGCAGGCGGTGCGGATCCACGGTCGGCCAGTAGTCCTCGCTGTAGTGGCCGAGGTCGCCGTCGTAGACCAGGACCATGCCGTCGGACAGGTGCCAGCCGCGCAGGTTCTCGTTCTGGATGGACTCGTAGTTGTAGATCCGCGTGGAGTACGCGCTGACCGCGTAGCCGAAGCCGGGGCGGTGGTGGACGGCCTTGTCCATCCGCGGGTACTGCCGGTGCAGGACCGGCGGCGGGTAGGCGGGCGCGGCCGAGCCGAGCGCCTTGCGGGCCAGCACGATCGACGACAGGTCGGTGACCTTGAGGAAGTCGCGGTAGGTGTCCTCGGTGATCCAGCGCTTGATCAGCCGTGTCAGGTGGGTGGCCCGGCCCGGGTCGGCGCCCGCCAGCCGCAGCGCCGCCTCGATCACCGGCTGCGCCGCCGCGTGTCCCTGCTTGCTCTCCCGCGCCACCTCGCGGCCGCAGACGGCCGCCATCATGTCGCCGCGGAACATCAGCGGGTCGAACGCCTCGTCCACCCACCGGTACACGTTGTCCACGGCCGGGTCGCGCACCGCCCACGTGCTGCCGGCCAGCAGGTGCAGCAGCTTGGACAGCGTGCTGAGCAGTTCCTTGCCGTAGCCGCCGTTGTAGGGGTGCTTCCAGTGCTGCAGGAACGACCCGTCGGAGTAGAAGCCCTCGCCGGTGCCGCCGGCGCCGGAGTCCTGGAAGGCCAGCACGCTGTTGGCGCCGCCGCCGCGTACGTCGCTGAGCGCGTCACGGACCTCGCCCAGCGCACTCCCGTCCCCGTCCAGTACGGCCCGCAGCGCCACGACCGTGCACACCCACACCCGGTTGGCCCCGGTGGCGATCTGCCGGTCGGCCCGCCACAGGTTGGGGTCGGGCGTGTAGTGGTGGACCGCCGCCGTCATCCTGGCCAGGCGCTCGGCCCCCAGAACGTCGTGCAGCAGGACCATCGCGTCGTTGAGCTGGATGGGCGCGCCGATCTCCCAGTCCCAGTCGTTGTCGTAGCGGGCCAGGGCGGGGCCGTAGCGGCGCTCGGACATCCAGTCCAGCGCGTCCAGGACCACCCGCAGGGTCGGCGCGTGCGCGTGGTGGCCGGTGCCCGGCGTCGCCCACGACAGCGCGATCTTCGCCAGCCGCGAGAAGCTCGACGTCACATGGCCGGAACGGGCCGGATCGGCCAGATCAGGCCACAGCGCGGTATGGCCGGCGCCGGTGTCGAGCGTGGCGAGGAACCCGGCGGCGGTACGCCCGATCCGCGCCACCGCGGCGGCGATGTCCGGATCTCCGGCGTCGATGCCGTCGCCGCCGGTCAGCAGGGCCCGCCACCGCAGCCGCAACGCCGCGGTATCGGCCACAAGGGCCGTGGCCGGGCCGGCGGCGAAGGCGGCGGTGGCTCCTAAGCCCGCGCCGATCAGGACGGTACGCCGGGCGAGAGGCAGGGACATGGTAGATCCTTCCGGGGGGGGGTCACTTGATGCCGGCGGTGGCGAAGCCCTGGACGAAGTAGCGCTGGAAGGCGACGAACAGCAGCACCATGGGCAGCGTGGCCAGCGTCGTACCGGCCATCAGGAAGGCCCAATGTGTGTTGTTCTCGGTCTGGAACACCGACAGGCCCACCTGGATCACCCGCAGATCGTCCCGGCGCGTGATCAGCAGCGGCCACAGGAAGTTGTTCCACGACCCTTCGAGCGTGAGCAGCGCCACGGTGGCGAAGGCCGGCTTCACCAGCGGCGTCATGATGCGGGAGTAGATGCCGAACTCGCCGAGCCCGTCCAGCCGCGCCGCCTCCTCCAGCTCCACGGGCAGCGACAGGTAGAACTGCCGGAACAGGAACACCGAGAACGGCGCGACCGCGCCCGGGATGATCAGGCCCCACCACGAGTCGAGCCATCCGGTGCCGCCTTGGCCGAACAGGTCGTTGCCCCCGGCCAGCGGCATGAACCGGACGATCAGGAACTCCGGCAGGATCTTCGTGTACGCGGGGATCATCAGCGCGCCCACGAAGGCCGCGAACAACCATCTCGATCCGGGCAGGCGCAGCCGCGCCAGCGCGTACCCGGCCATCGAGGCGAAGGTGACGTTGATCAGCGTGTGGCTGACCGCGATGATCAGGCTGTTGCGGGCGTAGGTCGCGAACGGCGCCGCGGCGAAGGCCTCCACGTAGTTGCTCCACGCCCACGTGGTCGGCAGCAGGGGCGGCGGGCTGGCGCCGATGTCGGCGGGCGTCTTGAGCGAGGTGAGCACCATCCACGCGAACGGCGCGATCATGATGACCGCGATCACGCTCAGCGCGGCGTAGAGGCCGATCCTGCGGCTAAGCCGTGACACGGTCGCCTCCGATGACCCGCCGGTTGATCAGCGTGAGGGCGATCAGGATGGCGAACAGCACCAGCGACTGCGCGCAGGCGTAGCCCATGCGGAACTCGCGGAAGGCCGACTTGTACACCTCGTAGGTGATCATCGTGGTGCTGTGGGCGGGGCCGCCGTCGGTCAGGACGTAGATCTGGTCGAAGGACTGGAAGGCGCCGATCACCGAGGTGACGAAGACGAAGAACGTCGCCGGGCGCAGCAGCGGCACCGTGATCGTGAAGAACTGGCGCACCTTGGAGGCCCCGTCGACCGAGGCCGCCTCGTACAGCTCGGGCGGCAGGTTCTGCAGCGCCGCGAGGTAGATCAGCATCTTCATGCCGATGCCCTGCCAGACGCCGACCGCGATCACCGCGGGCAGCGCCCACGTCGTGGACGACAGCCAGTTGGGCCCGGCGACGCCGAAGAACGACAGCACCGCGTTGAGCAGCCCGCCGCGCGGGTTGTAGATCCACAGCCACACCAGCGCGACCGCGATCGTGGCCGTGACCTGCGGCAGGAACACCGCGGTGCGGAACAGCCTCCGGCCGCGCACGTTGCCGTTGAGCAGGACGGCGATCACCAGCGCGATGCCCATCGCCACCGGCACCGTGAAGATCGCGTAGACGACGGTGTTGAGCACGGCCCGGCGGAAGACCGGGTCGCCGAACATCTCGGTGAAGTTGGCGAGCCCGACGAACTCCGGCGCGCTCAGGATGTCGTAGGAGGTGAACGCCAGGAACACCGCGGCGACCAGCGGCAGCCCGGTCCACAGCAGCATGTGCAGGAACGCCGGCGCCACCATCAGGTATCCGGCGCGCCGGCGCGAGCGCGACGAGCGCGACGAGCGCGCGGGCCGGGGCGCCGCGCGCGGGGGACGCGGCGGGGCGAGCGTGCCGAGTGCCATCAGAGCCGGCCGATCGCGTTGGCGGCCAGGCCGGACAGCTCCTTGAGCGCCTCGGCCGCGCCGCGCTGGCCGACGACGGCGGTCTCCAGCGTCGGCTTGATCTTCTCGCGGATCTCCATCCAGGCCGCGGTGCCGCCCTCGGAGTAGGCCTTGTCCAGGTTGTCCAGCGCGAAGCCGACGAACTTGTTGTTCTTCACGTACTCGCTGTCGCGCAGGCTCCGCACCGCTGGCACCGACCCGCGCTGCCGGGACGCGGGCAGGATCACCTCCGGGCTGGCCAGGAACTCCACCAGCGCCCGCGCCACGGCCGGCTGCCTGCTGTGCGCCGACACCGAGGCCAGCGTGCCGCCCTGCAGCATCGCCTCGTTGGTGTTGCGGACCACGAACGTGCCGATGGCGTCGTCCTTGATCAGCTCGGGCGTCTGCTGCTCCATCTGCAGCCACAGCGCGGTCGTGGTCATCGCCATCGCCGCCTTGCCCTGCTGGATGAGGCTCGGCTGGCCGGTCTCGGACTTGAAGGAGTACTCGGTGCTCCTGTCGGCGATCAGGTCGAGGAAGAGCTGCAGCGCCGCGACGCCGCGCTCGTCGTCGAACAAGGGGGTACGGCCGGCCTCGTCGAACAGCCTGCCCCCGTTGGCGAACAGCAACGTCTCCCAGCACTGCCGCAGGTCCACGGAGAACGGGTCGAAGCCCGCGGTGGCCAGCTTGCCCGCGGCGTCGCGCCTGGTCAGCTCCTTGGCGAGGGCGCGCAGCTCGGTCCAGTCCTGGGGCGTCCCCTTGATCCCGGCCTTGTCGAACATGTCCTTGCGATAGGCGACCACCCGGGTGTCGAGCACCACCGGCAGCGCGTAGAGCTTGCCGTCGTAGCGGGAGGGTTCCAGCACCCTGGGCTCGTACTGGTGGCGGGCGGCCACGGAGTCGGGCAGCGGAGCCAGCACCTTCTTGTGGGCGAACGGCGGCACCCAGCCGACGCCCAGCATGAGCACGTCGGGCAGGAGCCCGCCGGCCAGCGCGGTGGTGATCTTCTCGTTGAGCGCGGCGTAGGTGGTGTAGTCGACGCGCACCCTGGCCTTGGGGTGCCGCTTCAGGAACGAGGGCAGCAGCGTGCCTTCGAGGAGCTGCTTGCCGCTGGACCCCTCGAACATCGGGGTCAGGAGCGTGATCTCGCCCTCCACGGCGCCGTCGGCGTTCCCGGCCGAGGAGCCGCCGGCGGCGCACCCGGTGGCGACCGCGGCCGTGCCGAGGGCGCCTAGCGCAGCAAGGAAACCCCGTCTCGTCAGGTCCATGGGATGCCTCTCAGTTCTGGGGGGAAGGGGCGCCGATGAATCGATGCACCAACCATAGGGACGCCTCTTTCCGTGGTCAACAGCGAGTTCACTGGGAGGGCGTCGAGATGTTGGGTCTCTTGTGGTGCATCGGTACACCAACCAAGGGGCCGTTACGGCGGGGACCACGTGCGACGTGAGAAGCGACCCCCACGATCGGCGCCCGCTCGGTGCGGCGGGTGGCGTGGGGGTGGCTTGCCGTACTTCTAAGAGGCTTTTACGGGGTTTTGCGCTGCAGGAGCTGCAGGCTGCGCGAGGCGACGGCGACCAGCGCGGCGGGCAGCCACTGCTCGTCGGGGAAAGGCTCGTCGCGGGCGGTGTCGTCGCTGGTGTCGAAGACGGTCTGCCAGGCCGCGCCGAACTCCTCGCCCGGCAGCGTGAACGTCATGTCCTCGTGGTGGGCGTTGATGAGCAGCAGGAACGAGTCGTCCTGGATGCGCTCGCCGCGCGGGCCGGGCTCGGTGATGGCCTCGCCGTTGAGATAGACCATGAGCGACTTGGCGTAGCCGGTGTGCCAGTCGCCGGCGCTCATCTCGGCGCCGGCCGGGGTCAGCCACACCAGGTCGCGGCCGTTGTCGGCGGTGCGGCCGCGGAAGAAGCGGCGGCGCTGGAAGACCGGGTGCTCGCGGCGCAGCCTGGCCAGCGACCGCGTGAACTCCAGCAGGTCCGACTCGGTGTGGACGGCCGTCCAGTCGATCCAGGTCAGCTCGTTGTCCTGGCAGTAGGCGTTGTTGTTGCCGCGCTGCGAGCGGCCCAGCTCGTCGCCGTGGGAGATCATCGGCACGCCCTGCGACAGGAAGAGCGTGGCCAGGAAGTTACGGCGCTGGCGGTGGCGCAGGCGGACGATGTCCGGGTCCTCGACCGGGCCCTCGGCGCCGCAATTCCAGGAGCGGTTGTCGTCGGTGCCGTCGCGGTTGTCCTCGCTGTTGGCCAGGTTGTGCTTGCGGTCGTAGGACACCAGGTCGGTGAGGGTGAAGCCGTCGTGGCAGGTCACGAAGTTGATGGAGGCGACCGGGCGGCGGCCCGAGGTGGCGTAGAGGTCGGCGGAGCCGGTCAGCCGGGAGGCGAACTCGGGCAGCGCGGAGCCCGTCCCGCGCCAGAAGTCGCGCACCGTGTCGCGGTACTTGCCGTTCCACTCCGTCCACAGGGGCGGGAAGTTGCCGACCTGGTAGCCGCCGGGGCCCACGTCCCACGGCTCGGCGATCAGCTTCACCTGCGAGATCACCGGGTCCTGCTGGATCAGGTCGAAGAACGCGCTCAGCCGGTCCACGTCGTGCAGCTCCCGCGCCAGCGCCGAGGCCAGGTCGAAGCGGAAGCCGTCCACGTGCATGTCCAGCACCCAGTAGCGCAGCGAGTCCATGATCAGCTGCAGCGCGTGCGGCGAGCGGACGTTCAGCGAGTTCCCGGTGCCGGTGTAGTCGAGGTAGTAGCGCCGGTCGCCGTCGTGCAGGCGGTAGTAGGCCGCGTTGTCGATGCCGCGGAAGCCGAGCGTCGGCCCCATGTGATCGCCCTCGGCCGTGTGGTTGTAGACCACGTCCAGGATGACCTCGATGCCCGCCTCGTGCAGGGCGCGCACCATCGCCTTGAACTCCAGCACCTGCTCCCCGCGCGAGCCCGCGCTCGAATAGGGGCCGTGCGGGGCCAGGAAGGCCATCGTGTTGTAGCCCCAGTAGTTCGTCAGCCCCCGCGCCACCAGGAAGTGCTCCGGCACGAAGTGGTGCACCGGCATCAGCTCGATCGCGGTCACCCCGAGCGAGACCAGGTGGTCGATCACCGCCGGATGCCCGATCCCCGCGTAGGTGCCCCGCTGCTCCGCCGGCACCGACGGGTGGCGCATCGTGAGCGCCCGCACGTGCGCCTCATAGATCAGCGTCTGGTGGTACGGCGTGCGCGGCGGCCGGTCGTTGCCCCACTCGAAGAACGGATTGATCACCACGTTCTTCGGCATGTACGGCGCGCTGTCGGCGTCGTTGAACTCGGCCGGATTGGTGAACCGGTAGGCGAACAGCGCCTCGTTCCAGGTCAGCTCCCCGTCGATCGCCTTGGCGTACGGGTCGAGCAGCAGCTTGGCCGGGTTGCAGCGGTGGCCCTGCGAGGGCGCGAACGGGCCGTGGACGCGGTAGCCGTACCGCTGGCCGGGGGCGATCCCGGGCAGGTAGCCATGCCAGACGAACCCATCCATCTCGGGCAGATCAACGCGCTCCTCGGAGCCGTCGTCCTGAAAAAGGCACAGCTCAATCCGCTCGGCGACCTCGGAGAACACCGAGAAGCTGGTGCCCACGCCATCCCAGGTGCCGCCGAGTGGATAGGGCTCGCCCGGCCAGACCTCACGCATGTGACCCAATTGTCGCACGCGATCGCCCCGTTGCTAGAGCAGTTCCGCTTTCAGGCTGATCGTGGTTCCCGTGAGGGCCTTGCTGACGGGACAGTTCGCCTTGGCCGTCTCGGCGGCTTCCTGGAACTGGCCGGGCGTCAGGCCGGGGACGTGGCCCTTCACGCTGAGCACGATGCCCGTGATGCCCTCGCCCGGCTGGAAGGTCACCTCGGCGCGGGTCTCCAGCGACTCCGGCGGCGTACCGGCCCCGGCCAGGCCGTGGGACAGCGCCATCGAGAAGCAGGAGGAGTGGGCGGCGGCGATGAGTTCCTCGGGCGAGGTCTTGCCGTTGGCCGCCTCGGCCCTCGACGGCCAGGAGACCTCGAAGGTGCCGACGCCGGAGGTGTCGAGCGAGACCGTACCGGAGCCGTCGAGCAGCGCGCCCTTCCACTGCGTGGTGGCCGTACGCGTGGTCGCCATGGCGATAGTCCCTTCATCGATTGCCGATACAGGTCCGAACATATCCTGTATCGCCGCGGTGACCATGAGTGGTCGGTTGTAATCGGAGCGGAGCGTCGTAATCCCCGCAGCGGAGGGCCCCGTGCCGGAGGACGATGAACGGTATGCCGCGTTGTACCACCGCCATTACTCCACGGTGCTGCGCTACGCCGCGCGCAGAGTAGGGCGGGACGCGGCGCCCGACGTCGCCGCGCGCACCTTCACCGACGCCTTCCGCCGTCTCGGGCAGGTGCCCGGCGAGCGCCGCGCCGAGCGGGTCTGGCTGCTCGGCATCGCCCGCGGCCAGGTCAGCAACGAGTGGCGCGGCCTGCGCAGAAGGCAGGCCCTGGCCGACCGGCTGGCCGTCTGGCGCGCGCCGGCCGATCAGGGCCTCGACGGAGAGATCGTCACCAGGCTCGCCTTCCACGAGGCGCTGGCCAGGCTGGCCGGCAAGGACAGGGAGGCCCTGCGCCTCTTCTACTGGGAGGGGCTCAGCGTGGAGGAGGCCGCCACGGTCGCCGGCTGCCGCGCCGGCACCATGGCCACCCGGCTCAGCCGGGCCAGGGCACGCCTGCGCGAACACCTGCGCACGCTCGGGTTCCAGGAGGGGAGCTGATGGACGAGCTCGCACGGCTGATGGCACGCCACGACCCGGCCCCGCACGAGGTGCCGCCCGACGAACTGCTGCTCGCCGAGATCCTCGGCACGGCCAGGCCGCGCCGCTGCTCCACCCTGTCGTGGCGGCTGACGTTCGGCGCCGCGCTGGCCACCGGGCTCGTCATCCTCGCCGCCGGCGCCATCCCCACCGCGAGGACGCCCGGCCAGCTGACCGTCACCGCCTACTTCCGCTACCCCGGCGCGCCCCTGGCGCTGTGCGGGGAACCGGGGCCCCGGCCGCGCAAACTGCCCGGGACCGGGGGCGGGGCCCGGCGCGTCGTACTCGGCCTGGCCGAGGCGGCCGCACGGGCCGGACGGGTGGCGGCGCGCGGCCACGGCCGGATCACGGTGGCGTCGTCGCTGCTGAGGCCGGGCGGGCGGGCCAGCGTGCTGTCCAGGCAGTGGACGCCGGTGCGGGGTTCCGGCCGCCGGGTGGAGTACACGCTGGCCGTCGACGGTGAACGCCTCGTCCAAGGGCAGGAGGGGCGGGAGGGGGCGTACCGGCCGGGACCCTCGCTCCCCGGCGACCTGCGCGCCCGTCTGTCGGCGGAACCCGAGACGCACGGGCTCGTCACCGCCATCATCTCCCTCAACGAGAGCGAGATCCTCGACGCCCCGCGCACGGCCGCGCTGTGGCGGGTCCTGGCCGACCGGCCGGGCCTGCGCACGCTGGGCCAGATCACCGACCGGCGCGAACGCACGGGGCAGGGGGTCGCCTTCGACGTGGGCACCGCCGACCGGTGGGTGCTGGTGGCCGACCGGGGGAGCGGCGACCTGCTGGGGGTGGAGCGCGTGATGCTGCGGCCCGCGGCCGGCCTGGAGGTCACGCCGCCCTGCGTCCGCGACTTCTGGACCTTCCTCGACCGCGCCGACGCGGCCACCGTGGGCGACTGACCCTCGCCCCGTTGGTTTGTCCGGCAAGGCCCAGCTCGGCAAGCCACCTCAGCCCGACAGCTCGGCACGGCGGCCCCGCAAGCGGCGAGAGGCGCGGCGCCTTGGCCAGACGGCTCGGCGGTCCCGCAAGGCGGCGGGAGGCGATTCGGCGGAAGGCGGCTCAGTGGGGCGGTTCGGCGAGGTGGCTTGATGAGGTGGTTCGGTGGGGCGGCTTCGTAAGGCGGCTTCGTAAGGCGGCTTCGTTCGGGCGGTGAGAGACGCGGCTGCGCGGGGCCGTAAGAAATGCCGGGCGGCCGGACTATTACCGGGCATGATGATGACGCCCGCTTGGTGCCCGCCCCATCCGGAGGACCTCCGCCCCACCCCGCGCGACGGCCGCCGCTGGTGCGGCCCGCTCGAAGGCGTGCTGCGCCGCTTGTGGTCCCCCAAGGACGGCCCGCCACGCCCCGACTTCGTCACCGCCGTCGACGACCTGGCCACTCTTGAGTACGGCCCCGCCCACCGCCTGGCCACCGGACTGGCCATGCTGTGGATAGGCGGCACCGGCATCGGCTACGTCGTCAAGGACCCGGACGGCATCACCGGCCGCAGCCTCCCCTTCGCCCGCCCGGCCCTGTGGCGCGACCTGCCGCCCCCTTCCCCGGCACGCATGCTCGCCGCCCACGCCCTGTGCGACCTCGACGGACTGTCGGCGACTCTGGAGTGGCGCGCCCTGACCCGCCGCTGCCTTCCTCTCTTCCGCGACCGCCCCGCCCCGGGACCCCGCGACTGGTGGGCCGAGTCCTTCGCCCTGAGGTCCCAGGCCCGCATCGCCGCCGTCCTGGACGGCGACCAGGCAGCAGCCGAAACCGTGGGCGCCTACCACCACCGCATCACCACCTCCTACCCCACCCCGCCCTACCCCTCCTCCTGACCCACTCCACAGCCCTCTCCACCCCACGGCTCCGCCACCTCTCACCCCCCGCAGCCACACCCACCGTGCCCCACCACCTCTGGGGCCCGGCACCATCACGGAATCTCCAACATCCCAGCGGGCCTCGGCACCCCAACCGCGTCCCCACCGGTATCCCTCGTATCACCCGTATCCGTCGCCCCACCCCACCGCGTTTCTCCCGAAACTCCGCGCGGCGCCCCTCCCCGCGCGGGTCCCGGGCAGGACCCCCACCTCCTGCCCGGGACACCCTCCGGCACCGCACACGCACGCTTCCGGTCGTGCCCCGTGTCCCTGGACGGAGCGCCGCACGCCGCCTGCCCACGACCCGGGGGTCCCGGGGCGGGACGCCACGTGCCGCCCTGAGGATGGGCGGTCTCGTCCCGGCACCGTGGTCTGGCCCAGGGCCGGGTTCCTGGGCGGCCGCGAACGCGGGCCGGTCGGACCGGGTGAGGTGCGGGACTCAGGAAACCGCGTCCAGCACAGGGAAACCAGGCACCTGGGCCAAGCCCAGGAGGGGGTGGGAAATCGGGGAGCTCGTTCGTCATCCGGCTCAACATTTCCGGCGAATAGTGACATGCTCGGGTCGCGGCGCACCCGCCGCCTAGGTCCGGATCACGGGAGTGTGGTGCCAGTGGAGGCACCGTTCGACGACCGCCTGTTGCACCAACGGGTGGTCGGCGGCGATGAGTCCGCGCTCGGCGAGGTGTATGACCACCTCTCCTCGCTGATCTTCGGTCTCTCGCTCCGCGTCACCAGAGACCGTGTGATCGCCGAGGACATCACCCAGGAGGTGTTCCTGATCTTCTGGGAACGACCCCTGGCCTACGACCCCGACCGCGGCACCCTGCGCGCCTGGCTGGCCACGATCGCGCACCGGCGCGCCGTCGACCATGTACGCGCCGAGGAGCGGCGCCGGGTCTCCGTCCTGGGGCCGAGGCTGTTCGAGCCCCCGCCTGAGAGACTGGAGGAGACCGTGCTCGCCGCCGACGAGGCCAAGCGGGTACGCCAAGCGGTCACCCGGCTGCCCGAAGGTTTACGCGAGGCGATTGAACTGGCGTACTTCGGTGGCCGTACGTATCGGCAAGTGGGTGAGGAACTGGGCGTGCCCGAGGGCACGGCCAAGTCACGCATCAGGCTGGCGCTGCGGCGCCTGGCCGACGCGCTGGCAGAGGAAGAGGTGTGATGGAGCCCGTCGAGCGTCTGTACCTGGACGCCCTCATGGAAGAAGCGGCCGTGCCCGAGCGGTCGCTCCGGCCGCAGCTGCTGGCCGGGGCGAGGGCCCGCCGCCGGCCCGCCGCGCCCACGGCCGCGTGGGCGGAGCCGTACGCCGGACGGGTGGCCGCCATGGACGCGCTGCTGGCCGCGGCGATGGACGACGACTGGGCCCGCGAGATCGTCGAAGGCTGGACGCTGCAGGAACTCGTCGCCCACCTCGCCGCCAAGGACGGGCTGCTGGCCGCCTCGGTCGGCGCCCCCGTGCTCGGCCCCGCCCTCGACGCGCTCGACGCGATGGGACGCACCCTCCAGGTTCAGGAGTACGAGCGGGCGCGCAGCCCCGAGCAGACCCGGCGCGACTGGCGGGCACAGGCGGACGCGCTCTGCCGTCACCTGGGCGGCCTGACCCCCGACACCCCCGCCACGCTCGACGGCGTGGCCGGCGCGCTCGGCGACCACGTCCTGGCGCGCGGCCTGGAGACGTGGATCCACACCGACGACGCCGCCTCGGTCGCCGGGCTACGCCTGCCGCACCCCGTCCCCGACCACATCCGGCCGACGGCCGACCTGTGCGCCCGCCTGCTGCCGTGGACGATGATGCTGTCCGGGGTGGAAGGCGCCGGCCGTACCCTCCACCTGACCTTGACCGGGCCCGGCGGCGGGGAGTGGACCATGCCGCTCGGCGTCCATGACGCGGCTCCCGGCACTCCGGACGTCTCGATCACCGCCGACGTGATCGGCTTCTGCTTCCTGCTGGGCGGACGCGGGGAGCCCGGGGCGTTCCCCGCCGAGATCACGGGCGACCACGACCTGGCCGCCGACATCCTGCGCACCGCCCCGGCTCTGTCCGGCCCCTGACAGGCCGGGGAGTCAGAGCTTGGCGGCCGCCTCGGTGACCATCTCGCGTTCGTAGGAGTCGTCGCTCTCCGCCAGCACCCGCTTGACCCCGGCCTCGGCCCGCGCGTCGCCCCGCTCGGCCAGCCCCCGCGTGGCCTCGGCCACCGTGCGCAGGTCGGTGTCGTCCAGCCGCTGGGCCAGCACGTCCCTGATCTCCGGGGTGTCGGCGTCGAGCGAGGACAGCCCGGCGGTCGCCCAGTCGCGTACCTCGGAGTCGTCGTCACGCGTCATCGAGACCAGCAGCGCCAGCCCTTCGGCGTGGCCGGGCGGCAGCACGTCGGCCAGCGCGATCGCGTCGGTCATCGTGCGCTGGTGGTCCGGGCGGCCGAGCACGTCGAGCACCTGCGGCAGCGCCCGGGGGTCGCCCTGGTGCCCGAGCGCGGCCAGCACCGAGCGCAGCACCTGCGGGTTCCCCTCGGTGGTGGCCATCTTCTGCAGCAGCGGCAGCGTGCGCTCCAGGTAGGGCTTCTCGCCGTCCTCGGTGACGCCGTACTGCGCGATCGCGTCCACGCCGAACTCCCGCTCGCGCGCGTCCTCGCTCACGCACAGCCGCGCCAGCGCCTCGTACGTCTCCTCGTCGGCCCGCTTGCCCAGCGAGTCGGCGACGACCCACCAGGTCTCCGCGTCCTCGTCGACGTCACGGTGGGCCAGCGCCCTGGCGACGAGCTGGGGGATGGGCGTGTAGAGCCCGGTGGCGTCCTCCAGGAGGGTGGCGACGGCCGCGTGCCCGCGCTGGGCCTGCACCTGCTCGCTCTCCTCGCCGTCGGCGGAACGGCCGGCCACCGTCACCAGCTCGGTGCCGTCCTTGGCGAACTGCCTGCCCACGACGTACTCCCAGTCCTCCTGCCCGATCTGGTCGAGCAGCGCGGTCTCCAGGTGGACGCCGACCCAGTCGATCGCGATGTCGTGGGGGCTGTCGCCGTCGCCGTCGTACTTCTCCGGGTCGGCCCCGGCCGTCAGCAGCTCCCGAACGACCCCGAGCGCGCCGCGCCTGGAGGCCAGGCTGAGCGGGGTGTCGCCGTCCTCGTTCGGCTCGTCGACCTGCGCGCCGGCCTCGATGAGGGTGCGGGCGGCGTCGGCGTTGCCGTTGGCGGCGGCCCACAGCAGGGCGTGCCAGCCGCCGTTCTCCTTCGCGTTGACATCGGCCCCGGCGGCCAGGAGCGCCCCGATGACGGGCACCCGGTCCCAGGCCGCGGCCGCGCAGAGCGGCAGCCCTTCCTCGCCGGCCTCGTTGGCGTCAGCCCCGGCGGCGAGCAACGTGCCCGCCGTCTCCAGGTCGCCCTTCAACGCCGCCTGGTACAGCTCTTCCTCACGCATGACAGCGACCCTAACGCCTCACTGCCCCAACCCCGACGAACGTCCCGGCGGGTGAGCGGTTCGATGGATGAGGAATCCTCCTTCTGGAGGACCGCGATAGCCACAAGACGCGATATGTTGCGACTATGACAGACTCTGGGGAACTGCGCGCTTCCGACGCCGAGCGCGAGGCCGTCGTCGAGCAACTGCGCGTCGCCTCAGTCGACGGCAGGCTCACCCTCGTGGAGCTGACCGACCGCACCGAGGCCGCCTACACGGCGACCACCCACGCCGAGCTGGCGCTTCTCACCCAGGACCTGCCCGCGGCCGGTGTCGCGCCCCTGGCGCCGCCCACGCCCGAGCGCAAGAAGCGCTGGTTCCTGGCGTTCATGGGCGACACCAAGCGGCGCGGCAAGTGGCGGGTCGACCAGGAGCTCGGCGCGGTGGCGGTCATGGGCGACGTCGTGATGGACCTGCGCGAGGCCGAGGTCCGCACGGACGTCATCGACATCACCGCCGTCGCCGTCATGGGCGACGTCAAGATCATCGTGCCCGACGGCGTGGACGTGGACCTCGACGGCTTCGCCTTCATGGGCGACAAGAAGGTCGACGTGCTGGAGGCCGCCCCCGGCATGAACGTGCCCGTCGTGCGCGTGCACGGCTACGCGGTGATGGGCGACATCAAGGTGTACGGCGACGCCCGCGCCAAGCCGATCAAGCGCGGATGGTCCGCCTGGCGCGAACACCTCGGCCTGACCCCCGGCCAGTTCTCCGGAGACCCCCGCCGCCTCGGCGACTGACCCCTCCCGGAGACGATTCCCCGGGCGCGTGCAACGCCCGGCGGTGGCTCGCGCGTACTGATCGGTGACATCCACCGCGCGGTGAGGACCATCGGAATGCGGATCGCGCAGACTTCGAGCGCTATGTCGGCGAACGCGCCCCCCGCCTGCTGAGGACCGCCTACCTGCTGTGCCGCGACCGGCCGACCCCGAGGCCCAGCTCGGCACCCGGGACGCGCTCAGAACCGCCCTGAGGGCCCTGCCCGCCCGCCAGCGCGCGGTGATCGTGCTGCGCGCCGGCGAAGGTCGCCATCGCGGTGGAATGCCGGCTCGACACCTACCTGCTGGTGTGGCTGAACGACATGCGCGTGGCGAACGAGCCGTGCGGCGGCCGGACGAACGTGCCCAGGTGGCTGCGGACCGGCCTCCAGGCGCAGCCGGGCAGGAACACGGTCACCGCCATCCTGGTGCCGCGCTCGGCGGTGCCGGGGGACACGCTCGGCGCCGCCGAGGCCGACGAGATGGCCGCCTGGGCCGGGCCGTTCGCGGTGACCTGGAACCCTTCAGGTCATGGAGCAGGGGCGCGAGGACGCCTGCCGCGAGAAGCGGGTCATCGTCGACCCCCACAGCGGGCGCGAGGTGCTCTCCTGGAGGTGCGACCCGCCCGTCCTGCGACCGGATCGGACGGGTTCGTGAGGCGTCAGGCGACCGGCGCGGCGGCCACCGCGGCGAACGCCTGGGCGTAGCGCTCCAGGACGACGTCGACCAGCTCGGGGGCCGGGCCCAGGACGTCGGCGACCACGTCGGCCCCCGACTCCCGCCGCACCTTGTCGGCGAAGAACCCCGGCGCCAGCAGGTACGGAGCCACCGCCACCCGCGGCGCCCCGGCCCTGCGCAGCGCGGCCACCGCCTCGGCGGGCGTGGGACCGGCGGCCGAGGCGTAGGCGGGCACGACCCGCCACCAGCCGGCCCGCCGGCCCTGGCCGCCGTCGGACCACAGCCGCGCCAGGTCGGCGATGACCGCGTTGGCCCTGGCGTCGCTGGAGCCCGCCGAGACCAGGACGACGGCGGTGTCCGGGTCGCCGGGCCCCACCCCCGACTCCGACAGGCGGCGCTCCAGCGCCGTGAGCAGGAGCGGGTGGGGGCCGAGCGTCGATCCGTAGTGGACGCGCAGCCGGGGGTCGCGGGCGCGCGCCTCGTTGAGCGCCGCGGGCAGGTCGACACGGCTGTGGTAGGCCTCGGTCAGCAGCAGCGGGAGCACCGCGGCCTCGCGCAGGCCGTGCAGCGCCTGGCCGAGCGTGGGGGCGGCGTGGTCCAGGTAGGCGGTGCGTACCGGGAGGCCGGGGTCGGCCAGCCGTACCTGGTCGAGGAGGGCTTCCACGGTCGCGGCCGCGCGCGGGTCGCGCGAGCCGTGCGCCACCGCGACCAGCGGCACGCGGCCGAGCGGGGACCCCGGAGAGGACGGCGTGGCGAGTGGTGGGCGGGTCCCTGCGAGCCCGCCCACCCTCGTCACCGGGACCTCGCCCCTGCCAGAACGGGGTCCCTCGCCCGACGGATGCCGCCCGTCGGGCGAAATTTCGGTTGTCAGAGGTGAATGCCGCATTCGGTCTTCCCCAGGCCCGACCACCGGCCGCTGCGCGGATCCTCGCCATCGGCCACCTGGCGCGTGCACGGCGCGCAGCCGATGGACGGGTAGTTGTCGTAGTGCAGCGGGTTGACCAGCACGCCGTTGTCGGCCATGTAGTTGTCCACGTCCTCCTGGGTCCAGGCGGCGATGGGGTTGACCTTGACCATCTGCCGCCTGGCGTCCCACTCCACGACCCTGGTGCCGGCGCGGGTGGAGGCCTCGTCGCGGCGGATGCCGGAGATCCACGCCAGGTACGGCTCGAGCGCCCGGTTCAGCGGCTCGACCTTGCGCAGGTAGCAGCACAGGTCCGGGTTGCGGCCGAACAGCCGGGGCCCGAGGTCGCGCTCCTGCTCCTTCACGGTCCGCGACGGCTGCACGTTGATCACGTTGACGTCGTAGACCTGCTGGACGGCGTCGCGGGTCCCGATCGTCTCGGCGAAGTGGTAGCCGGTGTCGATGAACAGCACGTCGATGCCCGGCTTGACCCGGCTGACCAGATCGATCAGCAGCGCGTCGCTCATCGAGGAGGTCAGCGTGAGACGGTCGCCGAAGGTGGCCGCGGCCCAGCGGATGATCTCGCGGGCGGGCGCGCCCTCCAGGAAGATGGCGGCGGACTCGACGATGTTCTGCAGGTCGAGCGTGCCGCGTTGTGCTCTTAAACCGGTCTCGATCTCGACCAGCGTCATATCTTTACCCCGATTCCCAGGAATTTCAGCTTGAAGGCGCGAGCGCAGGCGCGGCAGTACCAGCCGCCGTCGCCCTCGTAGGGCTCCAGATCCTCATCGCCGCAGTACGGGCAGTGGAAAGGAACCGCGCGGGCGCCGCTCATTTGAGGTCCGCCTCGTCGGCGCGCTGCACCCAGTCGGCGAAGCTCTCGCCTTCCTTCTTCTGGTCCTCGAAGTGGGTGACCACCCGCTCGACGTAGTCGGGCAGGCCGTCGGAGGTGGTCTTGAGCCCGCGCACCTTACGGCCGAAGCCCGGGTTGACGCCGAGCGAGCCGCCCAGGTGGATCTGGAAGCCCTCGACCTGCTCGCCCTTGTCGTCGACGACGAGCTGGCCCTTGAGGCCGATGTCGGCGACCTGGATGCGGGCGCAGGAGTTGGGGCAGCCGTTGACGTTGATCGTCAGCGCCTCGCTGAAGTCGGGCAGGCGCCGCTCCAGCTCGTCGATCAGGTTGGAGGCGACCGCCTTGGTCTCGACGATGGCCAGCTTGCAGTACTCGATGCCGGTGCACGCCATGGTCTGGCGGCGGAAGGTGGAGGGGCGGACCTGCAGGTCGTTGGCCTCCAGCTCGGCCACGATGCTGTCGACCCGGTCGGGCGTGATGTCGAGGATGACCATCTTCTGCTCGACGGTGGTGCGTACCCGGCCGGAGCCGTGGCGCTCGGCGATGTCGGCGATGGCGTGGAGCTTGTCGCCGTCGAGGCGGCCGACCTTGGGCGCGAAGCCGACGTAGAAGTTGCCGTCCTTCTGCGGGTACACGCCGACGTGGTCGCGGCGGTTGCCGCGGGGCGCCTCGGGGGCGGGGCCGTCGGGCAGCGGCTCCTTGAGGTACTCGGTCTCCAGGACCTCGCGGAACTTCTCCGGTCCCCAGTCGTTGACGAGGAACTTGATCCGGGCACGGTGCCGGAGGCGGCGGTACCCGTAATCACGAAATATCCCGATAACGCCGCCGTAGACATCCGCGACCTGGTCGGGCCGGACGAAGACGCCGATGCGCTTGCCGAACATCGGGTTCGTGGAAAGGCCGCCGCCCGCCCACAGGTCGTAGCCCTTCTCGCCGGTCGGCAGCTGCACCGCCACGAACGCCACGTCGTTGATCTCGTGCACCGTGCAGTGCGCCGGGCAGCCGCTGATCGCCGACTTGAACTTGCGCGGCAGGTTGGAGTACGCCGGGTCGCCGATGTACTCGTCGTGGACCTCGTGGATCTCCCCGGTCGAGTCCAGCAGCTCCTCGGCGTCGATCCCGGCCAGCGGACAACCGAGGATCACCCGGGGGGTGTCGCCGCAGGCCTCGGTGGTCGACAGGCCGACCTCCTCCAGCCGCCGCCAGATGTCGGGCACCGACTCGATCTCCACCCAGTGCAGCTGCACGTTCTGGCGGTCGGTCAGGTCGGCGGTGCCCCTGCCGTAGTCGTTGGAGATGTCCGCGATGACCCGGAGCTGGCGCAGGTCGAGCTGCCCGCCGTCGATCCGGATGCGGAGCATGAAGTAGCGGTCGTCGAGCTCCTCGGGCTCCAGGATCGCGGTCTTGCCGCCGTCGATGCCGGGCTTGCGCTGGGTGTAGAGGCCGTACCAGCGCATGCGTCCGCGCAGGTCGGCCGGGTCGATGGAGTCGAAGCCCAGCTTCGAGTAGACGTCGATGATCCGCTGCCGAACGTTGAGACCGTCGTCGTTCTTCTTGTTCTCTTCGTTCTTGTTGAGCGGTTCGCGGTAACCGAGGGCCCATTGGCCTTCTCCGCGCGGGCGCTTGTGGTGCCGGCTGGCAGGAGTGCTCATTGCGCGTCCTTCAGGATTGTGGGCGCGCGCGGGATGTACCTCCTGCCTCACCGTTGAGTGCAGGGGTCCCAGAAGAGCTTGTGCGACGCGCGCCGCTGCGAAATACAGGCAGGGATTAGCGGGCGTCGCAACAGATGGCACTGCGGACACGCTGAAGATCGACGTGGCGTCGACCGACAAGCATGGGGTCCGCTGGCATGGTTCAAACGATACCCCGGCGCGCAGGGATGTCCAAGAAGGGGTCCAGACTCTGGGACCAGATCAGGGGTACCCCTACTCACCCCTGCCGCGGCCAGTCGAGCTCGGACTCCTTGGGCTCCTGCGGAGGCTGGTGCTGGCAGTCGCACCAGGAGCCGCCCCTGCAGTCCTCGTGGCGGCGCTCCGCGCAGCTCTCGCAAATCACCTTCGACATTGTCGCACCGGAATGTTGTTCGGTTAGAGTGCGGGCCATGGACCTCCTGCGCGAGCTCGCCGCCGACCTGCGTGACGAGAGCGCCTCGCTGGAGGCGCTGCTGGCTCCGCTCGCCCCCGCCCAGTGGGAGCTGGCCACCCCCGCCGAAGGCTGGGCGATCCGTGATCAGATCAGCCATCTCGCCTACTTCGACGACGCCGCCGTGAGCGCCGTCACCGACCCCGACGCCTTCCGCGCGAGCGCCGCCGCGCTCATGAAAGGCCCCGCGTCCGTCGACGACCTCGCCGTCCAGGCCCGCGCCCTGGCACCGGCCGAGGTCCACGCCTGGTTCGGTACGGCCCGCGCCGCCCTGCTGACCGCCTTGTCCGGCCTCGACGCCAAGCGGCGCCTGCCCTGGTACGGACCCGACATGTCGGCCGCCTCCTTCGCCACCGCGCGCCTCATGGAGACCTGGGCCCACGGCCAGGACGTGGCCGACGCCCTCGGCGTGACCCGCGAGCCCACGGCCCGGCTGCGCCACGTGGCCTCGATCGGGGTGCGGGCGCTGCCGTACAGCTTCGTGATCAGGGGTCTGCCGGTCCCCGAGCGGCCCGTCAGGGTCGAACTCATCCTGCCCGGCGGGATGCCGTGGACGGCGGGCCCGCAGGGCGCGGCGGACACGGTGCGCGGCCCGGCCCTGGACTTCTGCCTGGCCGTCACCCAGCGCGCGCACCTCGACGACACCGCGCTGGAGGTGCGCGGCGAGACGGCGGCGGCGTGGATGGCGATCGCGCAGGCCTTCGCCGGCCCTCCGGGCAGAGGCAGGGCCGCCTCAGGGAAGGCCCCGATGACCTGACCGGCGGCGCACTGACATGCTGGACACATGCGGACACTGCTGAACGTCATCTGGCTGGTCTTCGCCGGGATCTGGCTGGCGCTCGGCTACGCCGTCGCCGGGGTCATCTGCTGCATCCTGATCATCACGATCCCCTTCGGCATCGCCTCGTTCAGGATCGCCGGCTACGCGCTGTGGCCCTTCGGCCGCACCGTGGAGCGCTCGCCCGACGCCGGCGTCATGTCCACGATCGGCAACGTCATCTGGTGCGTGGTTGCCGGGATCTGGCTGGCCATCGGGCACGTGCTCACCTCGATCCCGCTGTTCGTCTCGATCATCGGCATCCCGCTGGGCGTCGCGAACCTCAAGATGATCCCCATCTCCCTGCTGCCGCTCGGCGCGCGCATCGTGGACGTCAGGTAGTCCGCACGCGGCGGAGCATAAGCTTGCGGGAAGTACTCCTGCGAGAGCGTTGGTGCCATGACGTCGACCGATGCGCCTACCCGGCGTACACAGCGCAAGCGGCGCAGGCAGGTCCTGAGCAAGGTGAGGACCCACCTGAGCTGGGTGCGTGACACCAAGTCGTGGGCGCTCGTGCGCGCGACGACGAACGCGGGTGTCGACTACCGGGTGACCGGGCTGGCGGGGGAGGCGGCGTTCTTCGCGCTGCTGTCGCTGCCGCCGTTCGTGCTCGGGCTGATCGGCGTGCTGGCCAAGCTGGGCGTCTGGCTGGGCCGCGACAACGTGGGCAAGGTCGAGCAGTGGGTCGTCGACCAGGCGGCCGTGCTGTTCACCACCGACGCGGTCGAGAAGGTGGTCAAGCCGCTGATCGCCGACATCCTCAGGGACGACGCCAGCAAGGTCTCGATCATCTCGCTCGGCTTCCTGCTGTCGCTGTGGTCGGGCTCGCGGGCCCTCTACGTCTACGTCGACCTGATCTCCGTCGCCTACGGCCTGGGCGAGGAACGTGGCATCGTGCGCACGCGGCTGATGTCCTTCGGCCTCTACCTCGTCGGCCTGGCCATCGGGCTGATCGTCATGCCGGTCCTGGTCATCGGGCCGACGCTGCTCAAGGAGGCGCTGCCGGCGCAGTACACCCCGGTGATCGACCTGGCGTACTGGCCGGTCGTCATCGTCGGCTCCGTGCTCTTCCTGACCGTGCTCTACCACGTGAGCGTGCCCGTGCGCACGAAGTGGTACCGGGAGCTGCCGGGCGCGATCCTGGCGTTGTTCATCTGGATCGTGTGCGCGGGCGTGCTGCGGTCGGTGCTGGCCGCCTGGTTCTCCCCGGTCTCCATCTACGGCTCGCTGGCCGCGCCCGTCGCGGTGCTCCTCTGGCTCTACATCACGGCCCTGGCCGTGCTCATCGGCGCCATCCTGAACGCCGAGGTCGACCGCCTCTGGGGCGACACCCGCTCGGCCATCGCGAAGTAGGGATCGCGAGGCAGGCTCCGCGCCGCGCCCGAGCGCCTTCCGCTATCGTCTAGGGCGTCGCGACTGGCGCATAGGGTGGGCCTGAACCACCGGGGAGCGGAATCGTGCGGAGGCCGAGCGCCTGGGTCTTCGCGAGGATGTCAAAGACGACAGGAGTGCCATGTCTTCTCTCGCTAGCGTTGACCCGCAGATCGCGGAGCTGGTCAAGGCGGAGGAGCGCCGCCAGGCCGACACCGTGAAGCTGATCGCCTCCGAGAACTACGTCTCCAGGGCGGTCCTCGAGGCCACCGGCACCGTCCTCACGAACAAGTACTCCGAGGGCTACGCGGGCAAGCGCTACTACGAGGGCCAGCAGGTCATCGACCAGATCGAGACCGTGGCCATCGACCGGGCCAAGGCGCTGTTCGGGGTCAACCACGCCAACGTCCAGCCGTACTCGGGCTCGCCCGCCAACCTGGCCGTCTACATGGCCTTCCTGAAGCCGGGCGACACCGTGATGGGCATGGGCCTGCCCTTCGGCGGCCACCTCACCCACGGCTGGTCGGTCAGCGCCACCGGCAAGTGGTTCAACCCGGTCCGCTACGGCGTGCGCAAGGACACCGGCCGCGTCGACATGGACGAGGTACGCGCCCTGGCCCTGGAGCACCGCCCCAAGCTGATCTTCTGCGGCGGCACCGCCATTCCGCGCACCATCGACTTCGAGGCCTTCGCCTCGGTCGCCAGGGAGGTCGGCGCCGTTCTGGCGGCCGACATCGCGCACATCGCCGGTCTGGTCGCCGGCGGCGCCCACCCCTCGCCGGTGGGTCACGCCGACGTCATCTCCACCACCACCCACAAGACCCTGCGCGGCCCGCGCGGCGCCATGCTCATGGCCACCGCCGACGAGCACGCCACCGCGCTCAACAAGGCCGTCTTCCCCGGCCTGCAGGGCGGCCCGCACAACCACACCACCGCCGCCATCGCCGTGGCGTTGCGCGAGGCCTCCACCGACGACTTCAAGGCCTACGCCCACCAGGTGGTCGCCAACGCCAAGGCGCTGGCGGAGGAGCTGTCCGGCCGCGGGTTCGACCTGGTCTCCGGCGGCACCGACAACCACCTCATCCTGCTCGACCTGACGCCCAAGGGCATCGGTGGCAAGCCCGCCGCCCAGGCGCTCGACCGCGCCGGTCTCGAGACCAACTACAACGCGGTGCCGTTCGACACCCGCAAGCCCTTCGACCCGTCCGGCATCCGCATCGGCACCCCGTCGGTCACCAGCCGCGGCATGAAGGAAGCCGAGATGCGCCAGATCGGCGCCTGGATGGACGAGGTCGTCACCGCGCTGGCCAAGGGCGACGCGGAGGACGTCATCACCCGCGTCCACCACGAGGTCAGCGAGCTGACCGCCCAGTTCCCCGCCCCCGGCCTGTCCTAGAACGCGAAAAGACCGGCGCCCGCCGCCCCCTCTGGAGGGCGGCGGGCGCCGGCGTCTCCGGAGAGGGCAAGGGCTCCGGAGTGGAACCGGTCACCGGGACAGGGGGACGGGACCCGGTGACCGGAGGCTCAGCCTAGGTAGAGGTAGTCGGCGCCGTAGGGGACCTTCACCTGGGCGCCTTCCGCGCAGGAGCCCTTCGGGGCCACGCCGCCCGTGGTGTTCAGGCGCAGGATCGTGGTGGCGAAGGCCAGCAGGCCCTTGTCCTTGCCCGACTGCTGGGCGTCCAGGACGAGCTCGGGGATGTTCTTGTCGCCGTTCGGGGTCTTGGTGACGAGCTTTCCGCGTACGGCGCTGCCGTCCGGGGCGATCCACTGCGGCGGGCCGTCGAACCTGCCGACGAAGTCGTGGTCGATGCCCCTGCGCAGCTTGGCCGTCACGCCGAGCTGGACGAACGCTCCGCCCTTGCACCGGTAGATCTGCGCGCCCTTCAGCACGTCCGCCGTCATCGCGCGCGGGTGGGTGAAGGACGCACCGGACAACTGCCCGCGTACGGCGCCGCCGTCGAAGTCGGTCGTGTGCAGGTTGGAGTAGTAGCCGCCCGGGTTGGCGGCGATCCGCCTGACGACCTTGCGAGAGACGGGAGCCTCGCCCGCCACGCCCGTCAGGTTCGCGGGCAGGCCCTTGGCCGCGGCGAACAGGTCGGCCGCCACGTCGCCGTTCCTGCCCTTGACGGCCTTGTGCACGTGGCCGTTGGTGGGGGCGCCGAGGCCGCTCCAGGTCGCGGTGTAGGCGAGGGCGGCGCCGTTGGGCCGCAGCCACCAGGTGGCGGCGCCGTCCTGGTCGCCGCGCTTCTTGCCGTCGGCGGCCGGCACCTCCTGGGCGCCGTCGGCCCGGGAGGAGAGCGTGGCGAGGTTGCTGCCGTGCAGGACGCCGTCGAGGTCGACGGGCTTGGCGAGCTTGTGGAACCGGCCGCGTACCGCGCCCTTGGGGAAGGCGGCGTTGTGGAGGTTGGCGTAGAAGCCGCCGGGGTTGTCGGCGAGCTGCTTGAGCAGGCCGGCGTCGGCGGTGGCCGAGCCGGTCACGCCGAGCACGGTGCTGGGCAGCGGCTGCTTGAAGAAGTCGACCTTGACGGCGCCGTCGGTGCCCTTCGCGCCCAGGTGGATGTGGGCGGCGGTGGGGGCGTCCACCTTGTTCCAGCGGATCGCGAAGCTCAGCCGGTCACCGCTGATCTTCAGCACCACGGTGGAGCGTCCGTCGGCGTCGGCGCCGCGCAGCCCGGCGGCCAGATACACATCGGCTGCGGTGCTCTGCACAGGGGAAAGCGAGGTGACCAGAAGTGCACTTGAAAGGGCAAGCGTCAGCATGGGAAACCTCTTTACTGGGGTGATTCTCGCTCGGTACTCCAAGCTGTACGCAAGCCCGCCGGAAAAGGTTCAGGCGAATTTCCCGGACATGAAAAAGCCCTCCCACCAGCGGTGAGAGGGCTTTCGTCAGGCTTTCAGATGTCGACGGTCAGCAAAGTCTTCCCCGTCGTGGTGACGACCTCGAAACGGTCGATTTTCTCCGGATTCCATGGGCTGCCGCCGTGCATGTAAAGCGGCGGCTCCCCGTCGACGCCATATCCCTTGGGCGGAACGGCCCAGCCGGTCATCGCCTTGCGCTCGCCCGTCGTGGAGACCGCGATCAGCTCGCACTCCAGCGGACCCCTGACGCCTTCGAGCTTCAGCGCCGCGTGCGTGCCCCAGCCCTTGGACTCGTAGACCACGCCGCCCTTGACGCCGGTGACGCCGACGCCGCCGGCCGGGGTGCCCTCCTCGTAGAACTGCTCGGCCGGGCCCGTGCCGTGGTGCGTCTGCCCGACGGCGACCTGCGAGGACGGGGCGTTGAGCCCGGAGCCCACCGCGATGCCGCCCGCCACCAGCGTGACCGCCGCCGCCACCCCGATGATCAGAGTGCCCCGCCTGGTCCGCCTGTCGGCCGCCTTGCGCCGCCTCAGCAGGTCGATGACCTCGCCCTCGCCCTGCTGCTCGGGTTCGGGCTCCACCCGGCCCACGCCGGTCAGCACGCCGGCCATCCCCGACAGCTCGGCCAGTTCCGCCGTGCAGGCCCGGCAGGTGTCCAGATGCGCCTCGAACGCCCTCTTGTCGTCGGCCTCCAGCAGGCCCAGGGCGTAGGCGCCCACATCGGTGTGCTCCACTCGCGCGCTCACGCCGTCACCCCTCTCTCCTCCAGCGCGACGCGAAGCGCGCGGACCGCGTAATAGACCCGGGACTTCACGGTGCCCACGGGGATGCCCAGCGCCAGGGCGGCGTCGTTGACCGACCTGTCGCGCAGGATCGTCTCGTTGAGAATCTCGCGGTGCGCAGGCGATAACGACTTCAGCGCCTCCGACACGACCACCTGATGCAGCAGACTCTCCATCTCGTCGGGGACGGGGACGCTCTCCAGCGGCCCGTCACCTGACTCCTGTGGACGAGCGTCCTTGCGCCGCCGGTCATCGATGACGATACGACGGGCGACGGTGGCGAGCCAGGGCATCAGCGAAGACGCGTCGGAGTCCAGCTGCCCGGTGCTGCGCCAGGCCCTGATCATCGTCTCCTGCACCACGTCCTCGGCCCACTGCCGATCTCCGCCGACCAGCCGGATCACGAACCCCAGCAGCGGCCGGTGGTACTCCCGGTAGAGCGCGGCGACGGCGATCTCGTCGTCATCGCGCCCGGCCGGGCGCAGGCGCCGGACGAGGCCGCGCAGCGGGGGTTTCGGCATGTCGGCGGCTCCGTCGGCCGAAGGCGCGGGGTAGGCGCTCAGTCGCATCATGCCCCTTTCCATCGTGGCCGGCGAAATCCGGCGTCGGCAGGGAGTACGGGGCTCGCCGCCACCAGGGTTCAACGGTTTTCGAAGTTGCCCCGGACCTGGGCGCGTGCGTAAAGTGGCCTCCGTGCCCACACGGGTGCCTTGAGCTGGGAGGTGAAGACCATGCGGGTTGTTCTGTTCGACCTGACGTCCATCAGCCTCCGGGTGCTCATCTGACGAGTGACCCGGGATCCTCTTCCCGAAGGTGTCACCTCCGTTGACTTACGATCTTTCTCTGCTCGGCTGGACCGAATCGCAGTCCGCCGAGCTGCCTCACGGCACCATTCCCGCCCGCGTGGCGCGCGTCGACCGCGGCGCCGCCGAAGTGATCGCGGACGACGGCCAGCATCACGTCAAGTACGGCGCCCGCGTGCGCAGGTCCTCGGCCGAGGACCCGGTCGCGCTGCCGTGCGTCGGCGACTGGGCCGCGCTGCGGTGGCTCGACGAGGGCCGCTACGAACTCGACACGGTCCTGCCCCGGCGCACCTCCTTCGTCAGGGGCGGCGTCGGCCGTACCTCACGAGGGGGCCTGTCGGCCGACGGTCAGGGCCAGGTGCTCGCCGCGAACGTCGACATCGTCTTCGTCGCCGAGCCGTCCATGCACGCCACCGACTTCGCCGACCTGGCCAGGATCGAGCGGCTCGTCGCGCTGGCCTGGGAGTCCGGCGCCACGCCCGTGGTGGTCATCACCAAGTCCGACCTGTTCGAGAACGGTCTTGACGACCTGCTGGCCGACGTCCACGTCGCCGCGCCCGGCGTGGACGTGCACGCCGTCTCCTCGCAGAGCGGCGAGGGCGTGCAGCTCCTGCGCGGCTACCTGGAGGGCTCCAGGACCGCCGTCGTGCTCGGCCCGTCCGGCGCGGGCAAGTCCACGCTCGTGAACGCGCTGGCGGGCGACGGTGTCATGGAGACCCAGCTCGTCCGCGCCGGCGACGGCAGGGGCCGCCACACCACCGTGCACCGGGAGCTCATCCCGCTGCCCGGCGGCGGGCTCATCATCGACACGCCGGGCATCCGGCGGGTCGGGCTGTTCGGGATGACCGACGGCGTGGACATGGTCTTCGCCGACATCGACGAACTCGCTCGCGCGTGCCGCTTCGCCGACTGCGGCCACGACGGTGAGCCGGGGTGCGCGGTGCTGGCCGCCGTGGAGGGTGGCGAGCTGCCCGAGCGGCGGCTGGCCAGCTGGCGCAAGCTCCAGCGGGAGGCCGCGTGGATGGCCTCGCGCACAGATGCGCGGCTGCGCAAGGAGCAGCAGAACAAGTGGAAGGTCATCCACAAGGAGATGCGCCGCTCCGGCCGCAACCGTCCCTGACCCGCACCAGAGTGGGTACGTAGAGGGCGTGGGGTACCTGTTCGCGGATCGGGCCGAGGCGGGGGCGTTGCTCGCCGAGCGGCTGCTGTACGCGCGCGATCCCGTGGTCCTCGCGCTGCCCCGCGGCGGCGTCGCCGTCGCCGAGCCCATCGCGCGGCGGCTCGGCGGCGTCCTCGACGTGCTGGTCACCAGGAAGATCGGCTATCCCCCCACCCCCGAGCTGGGGGTGGGGGCGATCGCCGAGGGCGGGGAGCCGGTCCTCGACCTGGAGTTGCTGCGGCGGCTCGGGATGACGCCGGCGTCCGTGGCCGGGGTGGTCGAGCGGGAGCGGACGGAGCTGGCCCGCCGGGTGGCCGTCTACCGGGGCGAGCGGCCGCTGCCCGACCTCACCGGGCAGGAGGTGATCGTGGTGGACGACGGACTGGCGACGGGGGGCACGGCCAGGGCCGCGCTGCTGGCGGTCGCGTCCGCCGCTCCGGGGAGGGTGACGCTGGCCGTACCCGTGGGGGCTCGTGAGACGGTCAGGGCGCTGCGGGGAGAGGCCGACGAGGTCGTGGTGCTGGCCACTCCGGCGGACTTCCGCGCGGTCGGTCAGTGGTACGAGAGCTTCGACCAGCTGACCGACGCGGACGTGCTGCGGCTGCTGGGGGAGCGGTAGCTGAGGGCGGGCTGTGAATTCTGGTACGGATCGGTTACGCCCCGTCCCGGATGGCTCACGGTGATTAGTCTGCCGGTGTCGCACGAGAACGAAGGGCGGGCATGAGCTCTCACGACATCGTCATCGACGTCGATGGCCCCTACCCGGCCGGGCACGCGCGTCGCTGGCTGTCCGAGGTGCCCGCGGCGCTGGCCCCGGGCCTGCGTTCCGGCGTGGTGTGCGTGGACACCGACGCGCGCGGCTTCGAGTACCGCCCGCTGACGGTGGCGAGCGTCGACTGGCTGCTGACGGTGGCGGCAGGGGAGTTCAACGACGCGTGGGTGGAGCTGTGCGACGGCGACGGCCACGACGACGCGCTGATCGTGGGTGTCGAGCGCTTCTCCCATCGGCTCGCCCACACGCAGCTGCGCGCCTGGTCCTTCCTGCGCGCCCCCGAGTACGGCCTGGCCGCCCCCGGCGTGGCCGAGCGGTGGGCCGGTGTGCTGCGCGACTTCGCCGCCCCCGTCGACCCGGCGTTCGGGCACGTGGCCGACGACTCGATGGGGCAGGGGATGACGGCCCTGGACGGCGCGGTGGTCCGGGGCGGCCGGATCCCGTCGGCACGCCAGGCACGGCGGTTCCTGCGCGGCTACTCGTGGATCACGATCTGCCCGGCGGAGCTGGCCGGGCGGGTGGACACGACGGCCTTCCACGAGGCGGAGAAACTGCCCGGGGGAGCGCTGTGGCTGCGGGCGACGCGGGAGCTGGCCGGCTACGACGAGGTGGCGGTGCGCCGGGTCTTCGAGGCGCTGGCGCCGGTGCTGCCTCCCGGGCGGCCGAGCCGGGACCCGTTCGACACCAGGACGCGCCGGCTGGTCTGGGAGGACGCCGACCGGAGATGACGGAGGTTCAGCGCAACGACATGCAGGCCCAGACGAGCTTGTTGGGACCGGGCGGCGTGAGCCAGCCCCACGCGCGGGTGAGTCCCTCGACCAGCGCCAGCCCCCGCCCGAACTCGGCGAAGACGCCGGGAGCCGCGGGCACGGGCGCGGCCCGGCTGTAGTCGCTCACCACGCACGCCAGCTCGGCGGCGTGAGCGAGCAGGCGCAGGTGCAGCGCCCCACCGCCGTGGCGCATGGCGTTGGTGACCAGTTCCGAGACCACGAGCTGGGCGTCGAAGCAGATTTCCGGCGCGCCGCCCCACTCCTTCAGCGTGCGCTCGACGAAGCGCCGTGACGTGGCCACACACGCGGGCTCGAACGCGCTGAGCTCGTGAAACCGGAAGACCGCTTCCTGCCCCTCCGCTCGCCCATGCAGCAGGACGGCGGCCAGCCATGGTGGCGGTACGGGACCAGTGGCGGCTCGCGGACGTGCGTCGAAAGTCGTCATCATGTCCCCGATCTGGTGATCCAGTGCCCATCTTTACCTTGTGTGCTTACAGATGCAAGACTTTTCGTGTTTTACGGATGCAAACCGCAAATGCACGTGCAGATGATCTGTCATGGTATGTCAACGCCATGGGAGACTGGGTGCTTTCGAGAATCGGGGGCCCCGGGTGAGTGCACAGTGGAACCTTCTGTCCGACGGGCAGGGGAGTCCTACGGTCCTGCGCATCCTGCTCGGTACCCAGCTCCGCAACCTCCGTACCGCCCGCGGCATCTCCCGCGAGGACGCCGGCTACGCCATCAGGGCCTCGCACGCGAAGATCTCCCGCCTGGAACTGGGCCAGGTCAGCTTCAAGCAGCGCGACGTGGCTGACCTGCTCACCCTCTACGGCGTGACCGACGAGGCCGAGCGCGCCCCGCTGCTGGAACTGGCCAAACAGGCCAACGCGCCCGGCTGGTGGCACAAGTACGCCGATCTGCTGCCCGCCTGGTTCGAGGTGTACATCGGCCTGGAGGGCTCCGCCTCGCTCATCCGCACCTACGAGAACCAGTTCGTGCCCGGCCTGCTGCAGGTTCCGGCATATGCACGTGCAGTGATCCGGCTCGCCCACGACGAGGCCGAGACCGGCGAACTGGACCGGAGGGTGGCCCTGCGCACGACCCGGCAGCGCCGCCTGTCCGCCGACCCGAGGCTGACGCTCTGGGCGGTCATCGACGAAGCGGTCCTGCGGCGAACGCTCGGCGGCCCCGACGTCATGCGTGAGCAGGTGGAACACCTCCTGGACACCACCGCGGAGCCGAACGTGACACTTCAGGTCATGCCCTTCGACAGGGGCGGCCATGCCGCCGCGGGCGGGCCTTTCAGCATCCTGCGCTTCCCGGAACGCGAACTGCCCGACGTGGTGTACATGGAACAGCTCACCAGCGCGCTCTACCTCGACAAGCCCGCGGAGGCCGAACACTATGTGCAGGTCATGGACCGGCTCAGCGTCCAGGCCGACTCGCCCGCGGAGACCAGGCGCTTCCTCGAAGGCCTGCTCCCGGTGTGATCCACCCCATACGGCAATTTTGGTCATCCCGTATATGGCGATCAGCACGCTCCCGTAATCTGCGCATGCACGTGCATCTGTAAGCACGCAAGGAGTGTCCCCCATGCAAGAGTTCCGCAACGGAACGCCCGCGAGTACCCTGCCCGTCCGCTGGCGCAAGGGCCGCCGCAGCAACCCCAACGGCAACTGCGTGGAGGTGGCGGCCCTGCCGACCGGTGAGATCGCCATGCGCAACTCCCGCTTCCCCGACGACCCCGCCCTGATCTACACGCAGGCTGAAATCGAAGCCTTCGTCCTGGGTGCGAAAGATGGGGAGTTCGACGATCTGATCGCCTGATGGTAGGCGTGTCGTCACAATACGCGTCCGAGCGCCTCCATAGGGTGATCTTTCATGGACGCGCTGGATCTCGCACGTTGGCAGTTCGGTATCACCACGGTGTACCACTTCCTGTTTGTGCCGATCACCATAGGAATGTCGCTGCTGGTGGCGATCCTGCACACGGCGTGGGTCCGTACCGGCAGGGAGCACTATCTCCGGGCGACCAAATTCTTCGGCAAGCTCTTCCTGATCAACTTCGCCATGGGCGTCGTGACCGGGATCGTGCAGGAGTTCCAGTTCGGCATGAACTGGAGCTCCTACTCCCGCTTCGTCGGAGACGTCTTCGGGGTGCCGCTGGCTCTTGAGGCCCTGCTGGCGTTCTTCCTGGAGTCCACGTTCCTCGGGCTGTGGATCTTCGGCTGGGACCGGCTGCCGAAGAAGATCCACCTGGCCTGCATCTGGGTGGTGGCGGTGGGGAGCGCGCTGTCGGCGTACTTCATCCTGGCCGCCAACTCGTTCATGCAGTGGCCGGTCGGCTACAAGCTCGGGGCCGGGCGGGCCGAGCTGGCCGACTTCGGCGCCGTGCTGACCAACAAGGTCGTGCTGGCGGCGTTCCCCCACACGATCTTCGGCGCCTGGCTGTCGGGCGGGGCCGTCCTGCTGGCGGTCTCGGCCTGGCACCTGGCCCGCGGGCGCGACGCCGACGTCTTCCGTCCCACGCTCAAGCTGGGTCTGTGGACCACGCTCGTGGCCTTCGTCCTGGTCTTCTTCTCCGGCGACACGCTGGGCAAGATCATGACGGAGACGCAGCCGATGAAGATGGCCGCCGCCGAGGCGCTCTACGAGACCGCCCAGCCCGCCCCGTTCTCGCTGTTCACCATCGGCACGCTGGACGGCGGGCAGCCGATCTTCCAGCTGGAGATCCCGGGCGCGCTGTCGTACCTGGCCACGGGCTCCTTCGACGGCAAGGTGCAGGGCATCAACGACCTGCAGGCCGAGTACGAGCAGCGCTTCGGCCCCGGCGACTACCGCCCCTACATCCCGGTCACCTACTGGGGCTTCCGCCTGATGATCGGCTGCGGCGCCCTGGCGGCGCTGATAGCACTCGTGCTCCTCTGGCTGACCAGGAAGGGCCGCCTGCCGGACAAGCGCTGGATCTGGCGGGCCGCCGCCTGGTCGGTGGTGCTGCCGGTCGCCGCGCACAGCTTCGGATGGATCTTCACCGAGATGGGCCGCCAGCCGTGGATCGTGTTCACCCAGATGAAGACCGAAGCGGGCGTCTCACCCGCCGTCGGCGCGGGCACCGTCCTCACCTCGCTGATCGTCTTCACGCTCCTGTACGGCGCGCTCGCCGTCGTCGAACTGGGCCTGATGATCAAGTACGGCCGGCGGCCCCCGCCCCAGATCCAGGACAAACCCGAGGGCGACACCACCCTGACCTTCGCCTACTAGGAGAGCCCGATGACGCTGAACGACGTCTGGTTCGTGGCCATCGCCGTCCTGTGGGTCGGCTACTTCGTCCTGGAGGGCTTCGACTTCGGCGTGGGGATGCTCCTGCCGGTGCTGCCCGCCGACCCGGCGGAACGCCGCGTGATGATCAACACGATCGGACCCGTCTGGGACGGCAACGAGGTGTGGCTGATCACCGCGGGAGGGGCCACGTTCGCCGCCTTCCCCGAGTGGTACGCGAGCCTTTTCAGCGGCTTCTACCTGCCGCTGCTCATCATCCTGGTGGCGCTGATCCTGCGCGGGGTGGCCTTCGAGTATCGGGCCAAGCGCGACTCGGCGCGCTGGAAGGCGGGCTGGGACCGCTGCATCGTGGCCGGCTCGTTCGCGCCGGCGCTGCTGTGGGGCGTGGCCTTCGCCAACATCGTGCGCGGGGTGAAACTCGACGCCGACCACGAGTACGCGGGGACGTTCTGGGACCTGCTCAACCCGTACGCGCTGCTGGGCGGGCTGGTGACGCTCACGCTGTTCCTCGCCCACGGCGCGATCTTCCTGTCGCTGAAGACCACGGGGGAGATCAGGCGGCGGGCCAGGTCAGTGGCGCTGCGCACGGGCGTGGTCGCCGCGGCGCTCGCGGTGCTGTTCCTGGGCTGGACGCAGTTCCACGGCGGGACGGTGCTGACCGCCGTGCTGGCGCTGGTGGCGGCGCTGGCGTGGCTGGCCGCGCTCGGCGCGATCGCCAGGGCGCGGGAGGGCTGGTCGTTCACCCTGTCGGCGGTGGCCATCGGGGTCGCGGTGACCAGCTTGTTCGCGGTGCTCTATCCGGACGTGCTGCCCTCGACGCTCGATCCGGCCAACAGCCTCAACGTGCGGAACGCCGCGTCCACGCCGAAGACGCTGGGCATCATGACGTGGATCGCGGTGATCTTCCTGCCGCTGGTGCTGCTCTACCAGAGCTGGACGTACTGGGTGTTCCGCCGGAGGATCGGCGTTCGTGACATTCCTGCCTGATCAGGCAGTTGTTCCGACCGGGTTCGCGGGAGCGCGCACGGGCGCGCTCCGCTCATCGGAACAACTGCGTGATCACGCGGGGAGAATCTGTGGTGCCGGTGGTGAAGTTCAGGCCGCGGAGATGCCGGCGCTGGCGGCGCGGCGCATACGACGGCGACGCTCGCTGGCGCGCTCGTCCTCGTTGAGACCGCCCCACGTGCCGTACTTCTCCGGACGGGACAGCGCGTAGTCAAGGCACTCGTTGCGGACGGGGCAGCCGCCGCAGATCGCCTTGGCCTTCCGCTCGCGTACGTCACGCTCGGGCTGCCGCTCCCCATCGGGGCCGAAGAAGAGCACGAGGTCCTCACCCCGGCACGCGGCATCATCCTGCCATCCCCAGCTGGGGCGCGGGCGGGCGAGCTGCCGACGTACCTGAGACATGAGAAAACCACCTTCGTGAGAGGTATTTCAGTAATTGAGCCGCATTGGACGCTTTCGGCGTCACTGTTCCAACGCAAGGCCTGGCCGTGATGTTCCCGTGATCAGGTGAGGGCGGGCGTGGCGTACCGCACAGGCGTGAGCCTGTCCAGCGAGACCAGCCGGTAGGTGGTGATTTTCTCGGCGCAAGCCGTACCACACGGTGCTTGGAACACCGATGGCTCAACCACAACCTGGATCCGGACGTCTCCGATGCGCACGATGGCTTCGGTGACGTCGCCGTCCGACCTGGCGGATTCCACGGCCACTCCGCCGAGTCCGCACTCTCCCGTATGGGTTCGGGCGAAGTGCTCCGCGGCTTGCAGTGGCTCAGGGATGCCTGCGCGTCCCCGGAAACGGTCGAGAATCACCTCGCCGGACCGGTACGCGTTCGCTGCTGCGAGCGCAGCAGCCTGAGACATGCTGCCGTAGAAAATTCCGTGTGGCAAGCACACGAGGTTGGCGGCGTACCGATCGCCACCAACGTGTGATGTTTCCCACACCCTGTCCGGCAGGAATTCCGCCAGTCCACGAGCGAGGGGTAGTCCAATGCGGGCGCAACACGCATTGCGCTTGGCGTGCGTGCAGACCAGAAATACCGGCTCGTCTTCAAGTATGCAGGACTCCGGGACCACTCCGGCCACCAGCGCGTCCAGGTCAAGATCGTCGGGACCTGCGATGACACCCCCGGCCAGCCAGGGGTTGTCGCCGATCGCATACCCGGCTAGCACACGGATCCCCTGCTCCTGCGGGCGGGTCCGGCGCCCGGGGCGGCGGATCAGCTGCGGCCTGACGCCCCGCGCCACGGCCCGGCGGATCAGCTCGGAGATTTTCGGCGGAAGCGTCCCGTCGTCGACGTGTGAGGGCCAGGCGCCGGAATACTCGATGAGCAGCCAGAGCCGCGCGCCCACCGTCGCGCTGGCGAAGGTGGGCACGCCGCCGGTGTGGCACCCGTCCGGATGATCACAACCCCTGGCCACGTTCCACCCTCCCCCGACGGCAATTTAGGTAAGACTAACCTAACGCCAAGGTAGGGGTCGGCGTGGGGTCGACACGCCGATGAAAAGGATCTTCTTACCCGCGGATCGCGGGTCTCAACCCTTCAGCACGTCACGGGCGATCGGCAGGGCCGCCGCGCGGTCCTCCGGGATCAGGCCGACGCGGGTCCTGCGGTCCAGGAGGTCGTCCTCGTCGAGCGCGCCCTCGTGCTCCACCGCGAAGCGCAGCTCGCCCTTCGTGACGCCCGCTCCGGCCGGTTCGGGCTCCGCCTCGGCATAGGGCCGTACGGCCCGCCCCGTGAGAACCACCTCCGTGGTGACGCATGGCCCGGCGGGCAGCTTCGCCAGCCGTACCGCCCGATCCACGGCATCCTCCGCCATGCGGCGATATGTCGTCAGCTTCCCCCCGACCACCGTGACGAACCCGCCCGCGTCCAGCACCGCGTGCCGCCGCGACAGGTCGGCCGTGCGGCCCGCGCCGTCTCCCCGGGGGGCCAGGAGCGGTCTGAGGCCCGCATAGGCGCCCGCGACCGCCTCACGGGTCACCGGAACCTCCAGGATGCCGTTCAGCACCTCCAGCAACGCCCTGATGTCGTCCTCGGGCGCCTCGGGCACGTCGGGGACGGGTCCGTCCACCGGCTCGTCGGTGAGGCCGACGTAGACGCGGCCGTCGTGCTGGGGCAGGACCAGGGCGAAACGATTGCTCTCCCCCGGAATCGGGACATGCAGCCCGGCCCGCAGTCCCGGCAGCGTCTCGCCGCGCAGGACCAGGTGGGTGCCGCGCGAGGGGCGCAGCGTGACCTCCGGGTTCAGCTGCCCGGCCCACACGCCGGCCGCGTTGATCACGGCGCGGGCCCTGATCGTGAACTCCTCGCCGGTCAGCTCGTCGCGGGCCCGCGCGCCGGTCGGCGTCAGCTCAAGGGCCCGGCACCGGGTCAGGACGCGCGCGCCGTAGGCCGCCGCCGTGCGCGCGATGGCCACCACGAGCCGGGCGTCGTCCTCCAGCCGTCCGTCCCAGGACAGCAGGGCGCCGCGCAGGCCGTACCCGCTCAGAACGGGGGCGGCCTCGCGGGCGCGGACGGCCGTGAGGCGGGAGGGGCCGGGCAGCAGGCGGCGCGGCGTGCGCGCGGCGGCCCGCAGCCCGTCGCCCAGGCGGTAGCCGGTCATGACCAGCGACTCCTGCCCCCTGGAGACGTCAGGGGTCAGCGGCAGCAGGTACGGATGGGCCCTGACCAGGTGGGGCGCGGTGCGGTTCAGCAGGATGCCGCGCTCGACGGCGCTCTCGTAGGCCACGCCCAGTTGCGCCTTGGCCAGGTAGCGCAGCCCGCCGTGGATCATCTTGGAGCTCCACCGCGAGGTGCCGAAGGCCAGGTCGTGCGCGTCGATCGCGGCCACCGACAGCCCGCGCGAGGCGGCGTCCAGGGCCGCGCCCGCGCCCGTCGCGCCCAGCCCGACGACCAGGACGTCGACGGTCCCCTCCGCCGTCCTGGCCAGCTCGGCCGAGCGGCGCGCGGCGTTCAGGGAGGAGGCCTTCGGCGGGGAGGCTCCGGGCGAGGAAGATCTAGGCAAGGTAGCGCTCCAGGAGAGTCGTGAGCTCGGCGTCGAGCGCGTCGTCGCCGAGCATGGTCGGGCCGGACAGCAGGAACGACTGCGCGACCAGCAGGATCGCGCTGGCCTTCGCGCGGTCGCCGACCGCCGGTTCGAGTACGGCCAGGACCGCCTCGTGGGTGGCTCCGGTGCGCTGGAGCAGGTAGGGCAGCAGCATCTCGGGGTCGGCCTCGACGATCTTGCGCAGGAGCGGGTGCCCGCGCAGCGCCCTGACGCCCTCGACCACCGCCTTGACCGGATCGCGCACGTCCAGCTCCTCGACCACCCTGACCCACTCCCTGGTCATCAGGTCGCCCACCAGGCCGCGCACGTCCGGCCAGCGTCGGTAGAGGGTCATCCGGGACACCCCCGCCCGGCGGGCCACGTCGGTCAGCGTCGTGCGCCGCACGCCGTAGGCCAGCACGCACTCGCGGGCCGCGTCCAGCACCCCGTCATTGTGACGAATCGACGTCATGTGTCACAGTGTAGAGCGTGAGTGAACCCATGCTCTGGTCCGGTTGGGGCGATCCCGCCAAGGCGCGCGAGCTCCCCGAGGCGGTCCGCACGCTTCTGCACGACCTGCTCGGCGTGCGCGCGCCCGCCGAGCCCGCCGCCACCCTCTCCTCGGTACGGCTGGCGCCCTCCCGGCTGCCCGAAGCCGCCCTGCACGCGCTGGGCGCGATCACCGGCGCCGCACATGTCGGCACCGGCCACGAGGCCCGCGTGCGCCACGCGCGCGGCAAGTCCACGCCCGACCTGCTGCGGATGCGCGCGGGCGACGGCGCGCACGCCCCCGACGCCGTGGTCTCACCGGCCACGCACGACGAGGTGGCCGCGGTGCTGCGCGTGTGCGCCGAGACCCGGATCGCCGTCGTCCCCTTCGGCGGCGGCACGTCGGTGGTCGGCGCCCTGACCCCGGCCGGCGACGGCTTCACCTCGGTCGTGGCGCTCGACCTCGGCCGGATGGACCGCCTGGTCGCGGTGGACCCGGAGTCGATGATCGCCACGTTCGAGCCCGGCGTACGCGCGCCCGAGGCCGAACGGCTCCTGGCCGGACACGGGCTCACGCTGGGCCACTTCCCCCAGTCCTTCGAGTACGCCACGCTCGGCGGCTTCGCCGCGGCCCGCTCCAGCGGCCAGGCGTCGGCCGGATACGGGCGCTTCGACGACATGGTCGCCGGGCTGACCCTCGCCACCCCCGCCGGGACGCTCGAACTCGGCCGGGCGCCCAAGTCGGCCGCCGGTCCCGATCTCCGCCAGCTCGTGCTGGGCTCGGAAGGCGCGTTCGGCGTCATCACCTCCCTGCGGCTGCGGGTGCGGAAGGCGCCGGCGGAGAAGGCGTACGAGGGCTGGCGCTTCGCCTCCTTCGCCGAAGGCTCCGCCGCCCTGCGGACCCTGGCCCAGCAGGGCCCGCTGCCGACCGTGCTGCGGCTGTCCGACGAGACCGAGACCATGATCGGCCTGGCCAAGCCCGACGCGATCGGCGGCGGCGACAGCGGCTGCCTGGTCATCGCCGGGTACGAGGGCACGGACGTGCGGGCGCGGGCCGAGGCGGCGGGACGGGTGCTGGCCGGGCTCGGCGGCGTCGCGCTGGGCCCGGAGCCGGGGCGGGCGTGGGCGAACGGGCGCTTCTCGGCGCCGTACCTGCGCGACTCGCTGCTCGCCGCCGGCGCCACCGTCGAGACGCTGGAGACGGCCGGGTTCTGGGCGAACCTGCCGCGACTCTACGACGCGGTACGGCTGTCGCTGCTCGGCTCCCTGGGCTCGCCCCTGGTCATGTGTCACATCTCGCACGTCTACGAGACCGGGGCCTCCCTGTACTTCACCGTCGTCACCGCCCAGCACGGGGACCCGGTCGAGCAGTGGGAGCGGGCCAAGGAGGCGGTCGGCGCGGCCATCGTCGAGGCGGGCGGGACGATCTCGCACCACCACGGCGTCGGGCGCGACCACCGCGACGCCTACGCCAGGGAGATCGGGCCGCTCGGGGTGGAGATCCTGCGTGCGGTCAAGGACCGGCTCGACCCCGCGGGCGTCATGAACCCCGGCGCCCTCATCGCCTGACGGCCCGCCGGCGTCCGGCGGCGTCTACTGGCGGATCTTGTCGGCTTCCGTCATGGCCTCGGCGGCTTCGGCGTGGCGCCGCAGGGCGTTGAATATCTCGGCGAGGACGACGAGGGAGACCACGAGCGGCGCGCCGCCCGAGGAGCGGGCCAGGCTGACCGCTTCCTTCGCGAGAGGCAGCGCCCGCGCGGGGCGGCGGCGTTTGAGCAGCATGGTGGCGGCCGTGCGTAAGGAACGGGCGAGCAGGCCGGTGTGCGCCGCCGGGTCGCGGGTGGCCAAAACCCTGCTCATGGCCACCGCCTCCAGGGCGCTGCGCACCCCCGCCCGGCCCCATCCGGACCTGCTCTGGGCGTAGGCCAGCAACCCTTCGACGGCCTCAGCCCCCACTGTGCCGCGCTGGATCGCATCGTCGAAACCGTTACGGGCCATCCCAGCCCCCCTCGTACGGTTGACCGTTGAGCGTACACCATGCGTGTTCTCAGCGGTACGGAGAGTTCGGGGTGCGATTCCGCAAGATCGCGGCAAAGATATGGGCATGGTGGAAGTCGCGGCGGAGCGCGGAAAGCAGCAGTCGTCCCGGACATCGGAGGAAGGCGCCGGATGGCGATGTCAGCAGGTCGGCACTTATCGGGATTTACGGCCAAACAATGACACGTTTTCCTGGCTGCATCCGCGCACTTTGTGGCGTTCCCGCAACGAGATCCTGGCCGGGCTCTTCGGAGACCCGTCCGGCAAGGTACGCCGGCGGTGGATGGAGGCGCAGCTAGCCCGCGGCGTCGACCCCGGCCACCGGATCACGCCGCCGGTCGGCGACACCTTCCAGTTCCTGATCCTGGGCGATCCGGGCGAGGGCGACGCCTCCCAGTACGCCGTGGTGCCGGGAATGCTCAAGCTGGGCAAGGGCACGGCGTTCGCCGTCATCGCCAGCGATGTCATCTATCCGACGGGTTCGGGAAACGAGTACGGGGACAAGTTCTTCCGTCCGTATCAGGCCTATGACGCGCCGATCTACGCCATTCCCGGAAACCACGACTGGTATGACGGGCTCGGCGGGTTCATGCGGGTCTTCTGTGACGCGGACCCTTTGCGGCCCACGCCCGACCGGGGACTGCGCGGGCTGCTGTGGCGCAAGCCGGAGAAGATCGACGAGGACCGCCTGGCCGAGGCGCGCGAGTTGCGCGGGTCGCCGAACCAGCGGTCGGTCCAGCCGGGCCCCTACTGGGTGATCGAGAGCGAGAGCCTGCTCGTCGTCGGCATCGACACCGGCATCAAGGGCGTGATCGACAAGGCTCAGGTGGAGTGGCTGCGCCGCGTCTCGCTCGACCCCCGCCCGAAGATCCTCGTGACCGGCAAGCCCATCTACACGCGCAACGACTACAAGCCCTCGCCGCTGGAGGGCGGCGGGACCGTCGACGACATCGTCCGCGACCCCGCGTACCGCTACGTCGCCGCCATCGGCGGTGACGTGCACAACTACCAGCGCTACCCCGTACGCGTCGGCGACCGCGTGATCCAGTACGTCGTCACCGGCGGCGCCGGGGCCTTCATGCACGCCACGCACACGATCAGGCGCGTGGACGTGGCCGGCGTGCACGAGGACGACTTCCGCTGCTACCCGCTGCGCGGCGACTCGCTGTCGTTCTACAGCCAGCTGTACGCGCGGCGGCTGCGCATGAAGTGGCTCTACCTCACCCCGGCCGAGGCCGCCTGCATCATGGTCGGCCAGATCGGCAACACGCCGGTCCGCTCGCTCAACGCCACCACCGTGGTCACCCGGCGGATGCGGTGGGCGGCGCGGATCCTGGGCGCGTATCCGTGGCCGTTCCGGCTGCCGGTCGACAAGGTGTTCCACCGCTATCTGTCCGAACTGTCCGACTGGGACGAACCGCCGTTCTTCAAGCAGTTCCTCCACCTGTCGGTGACGCCGGGACAGCTGACGGTGCGCTGCTTCGCCGCCACGGGCTGCCTGCCCGCCGAGCAGGACCCGCCGCTCGAGGACGAGGTGGTCATCGGATTGTCGTAGTGACCTGGCACTCTGGGGTGCGTGTACGCGGTGATGGCGGGGGAGGCGATCCGCACCCTCCCCGAGGAGAGCGGCTCCGCAGGGGCGGGGGCCGCGTTCCTGGAGCGCGTGGAGGCGGTGGAGCGCGCCCGCCCGCGATGGGTGTGGGCCGACACGCGGGAGTCCTACCCGCCGCTGCTGTCGGCCGGGCGCCGCGTGTCGCGCTGCCACGACATCACGCTCACCGAGAACCTGCTGCTGGCCCACGAGGGCCGCTACGGCGAGGCCCGCTCGGCCGAGGCCGCCCACGCCAGGCTGCGCGGCCTGCCGGTCCCCGACGACGGCGACGGCCCCGCCGCCAGGCAGGACACCCTGTTCGAGCCCGAGCGCAGAAGACTCGACACCGGCGAGCTCGCCGACGTCCTCGACGACCAGCTCAGGCGCATCGACGCCCTGCCGGAGCCCGGCCGCTTCCGCCTGCTGGTGGCCGCCGAGTCCGCGGGCGCGCTGGTCGCCGCCGAGATGGCCCGCGACGGCATGCCGTGGCGGCGCGACGTCCACGACGCCCTGCTGACCGAGATGCTCGGCCCCCGCCCCGTCCACGGCATGCGCCCGGCCAAGCTGCAGGCGCTGGCCGACGAGGTGTCGGCGGCGTTCGGGCACGCGGTCAACCCCGACTCGGTGCAGCAGCTCGTCAAGGCGTTCAAGGGGGCGGGCCTGGCGATCAAGTCCACGCGCTCGTGGGAGATCAAACAGCTCGACCATCCCTCGGTACGCCCGCTGCTGGCCTACAAGGAACTGGCCCGCCTCTACTCCTTCCACGGCTGGGTCTGGGCCGACCAGTGGGTCCACGACGGCCGCTTCCGCCCCGAGTACGTCGTCGGCGGCGTCGTCTCCGGCCGCTGGGCCACCAGCGGCGGCGGCGCGCTGCAGATCCCGAAGGTCATGCGCAAGGTCGTGGTGGCCGACGACGGCTGGACGCTCGTCGTGGCCGACGCCGCCCAGCTGGAGCCGCGCGTGCTGGCCGCGATGGCGGGCGACGCCGGGCTGGCCGGGGCGGCGGGCGAGATCGATCTCTACTCGGCCCTGGCCAAGTCGTTCGGCGGCGAGCGCGACCAGGCCAAGCTCGCCATGCTCTCCGCCATGTACGGCGGCACCAGCGGCGACGCGCCCAAGCTCCTGGCCGTGATGCGCCAGCGGTTCCCGAAGGCCTACCACTTCGTCGAGGACGCGGCCAAGGCGGGAGAGGAGGGCAAGCTGGTGCGTTCGTGGCTGGGCCGTACCTCGCCGCCGCCGTCCCAGCGCTGGCGTGACCTCGTGTCCGGCCCCGACGGCGTCCGCGCCGCCCGCGACCGCGGACGCTTCACCCGCAACTTCGTCGTCCAGGCCACCGCGGCCGAGTGGGCGCTGGCCCTGCTCGCGGTGCTGCGCGGGCGGCTGCCCGAGGCGGCGCGCCTGGTGTTCTTCCAGCACGACGAGGTGATGGTGCACTGCCCGCTGCCGCTGGCCGAGGAGGTCATGGCCGCCGTGACCGCCTCCGCCGCCGAGGCCAGCCGCCTGCTGTTCGGTCAGACGCCGGTGCGCTTCCCCATGGAGTCGGTGTCCGTCCCCTGCTACTCCGACGCCAAGTGACCCGTGGTCAGCGGCGGGTGGTGACGTAGAGCCAGACGCCGGCGGCCGTGACCATGACGCCGACGACCAGGCCCAGGATGCCGTAGGACAGGCCGCCCACGATGGCGCCGGCGACGACGGTGCCGGTGGCGCCGCAGATGTTCATGATCAGGTCGGACAGCCCCTGGACGGCCGGGCGGCGGTCCAGCGGCACGGACTCGGTCACCAGCGCCGACCCCGCCACCAGCCCGCACGACCAGCCGAGGCCCAGCAGGACCAGGCCGGCGGTGACCTGCCAGACGCTGTGCTGCGCGGTCCCGGCCAGCACCGCGGAGGCGAGCAGGAGCGACATGCCGAGGATGAGCACGGGCACCCGGCCCGCCTTGTCGGCCAGCCAGCCGACGACCGGCGACAGCATGTACATGCCGGCGATGTGCAGGCTGATCACCAGGCCGATGACGTCGAGGCTGGAGCCGTCGTGGTGCAGCTTCACCGGCGTCATGGACATGACCGAGACCATCGCCGTGTGGCTGATCGCGATCATCACGAGCGCCCGCCTGGCCATGGGGGTGGTGCGCAGGGTGCGCCAGCCGTTCCGCAGCGCCTTGTCCTGTACGGCGGGCCGCGCGCCCGACGCGCCCGGTCCGGTCGGCCCGCCTCGCGCGCCCGGCCTGGTCGGCTCGCCCGGTTCGGTCGTCGCGTTCCGTTCGGTCGGTTCGGTCAGTGAGCGGGCCAGTTTGAGCGGGTCGGGACGCAGACCGGCCGCCACGACCAGCCACGCGAGCGCGAAGGCCAGGGCGGAGAAGGCGAAGGGACCGGCGTTCGCGACCAGGCCCGCGGACATGCCGACGTGGTCGGCGGGCTTGGCCAGGTTCGGGCCGGCGACGGAGCCGACGGTGGCCATCCAGACCACGAGCGACAGGTGGCGGGCGGCGTGGCCCTTGGGTGACAGGTCGGTGGCGGAGTAGCGGGCGGCCAGGTTGCCCGCGCTGCCGCCGCCCACCAGGACGAGGCCGACGAGCAGGAGCGGCCAGGACTCGATGGTGATCGCCAGGACGGAGAGCGCGCATCCGGCGGTGGCGGCGACGTAGGCGAGCGAGAGGCCGGCGCGGCGGCCGCTCCTGGCGGCGGTTCTGGCGATGGGGAGGGCGAGCAGTGCGGCGCCGAGGACGGTGGCGGTGCCGGCCAGGCCGCTGATGACCGTGGACCCCGAGAGCTGGTCGACCACCACGGAACTCAGCGCGAGGCCGACCGCCACACCGACGCCGCCGACGATCTGGGCGATCGACAGGACGGCGAGGGTGCGTCGCTGGATGCCGCGGACGTCGGTGGGCGATGAAATGTCGCGCTTTGTTGGGGTATCGGTCACCGGTGAAGTGTCCCATACCACCGGAAAGCTGCTATTTACGGGCTGGGTGGGGTGGGTGTGGGGGATCGGTGGGCGACCTGCCCGGACGTCCTGATGGACGGGTTTGTGGGTGAGAGTCGCTGGTGGGCGGATCGGCTGATCGGGTGTCGTCTAGACGACCCGTCCGGGCTTTGGCAGCGCCCGTGCCGGAGTTGCCCGCTCGTGGGGTGTCTTCGCGCCCGGGGTGGTTCCTGGGCGGTGTGGGTGAGGCTGCCTACAGGGGGGTGACCGGGTCGTTCAGGCTGATGTGGCCGGGGGCGTCGGGGATGAGATTGATGCCGAACCAGACCTTGCCGTCCCACTTGCGGTGCCTGGACAGAGTGCGGATGGGTTCCTTGCCCTTGGTGTAGGTGCCCGGGTCGATGGTGGTCAGGACGCAGCGGTCACAGCCCTTGGTGACACGGAAGTCGAGGTCGCCGATGCGTACCCGCTTCCACTGGTCCTCGGCGAACGGCTTCGTCACCCCGTCCACCACCACGTTCGGGCGGAAACGGCGCATCGGGAGAGGTTCCGGCAGATCCTCGCCGCGCTCGGCGGCGGTCTCGGCGATCCAGTCGTTCAGCTGGGCGAGGGAGGTCGTGGTCGTGAGATGCAGCGGGTAGGCGTCGGCCAGGCTGACCCGGTCGTCCGGCCTGCTGTACTCGGGATCGATCGGGCGGCGGGTCGGGTCGTCGAGCCACTTCAGGCGGGCCGGGCGATCCAGCAGCGCCGACAGCCAGGCGGCCGCCTCGTCGCCGCAGTCGCGCAACTCCACGACGGTACGCACGACCGTGACAGCGGTCATCGACGCGGCCGGCCGTACCAGGAGGGGGTCGGCGTGCGGGCCGGTCAGCGTCAGTGTGCCGCCCGCGACCTCGGCCCGGCAGGCGAGCAGCATCGGGAACTGGCGCGCGGTGATCATCTCACCATGCTCGTCCACCACCAGGTACCGCCGATCATCGGCCAGCCCCCACGGCTCCACCTCGGTGCGGTCGAGGTCATGACCCTGGGTGGACTTGATCGGATAGACATGAAGCGCGTGCACCCTCATGTCCGCACCGTACAGGCCGGCGTTCCCTTCACGGTACGCCCGCCGAAACGCGGCACCGGAAGCCGCGACCAACCCGCCCGGGTGTCCGCCTCACGGACCGGCCCCATCCCGGCGGGCTCCGCCGCCCGGGTCTCCGGGCGGAGATCGTCGTGATCCGGACGGGCCGCGAGGGGCGCCGGGGCCGGCCAGGGGTGCACGGAGCCCGCCGGGGCGGTGCCGGGGGCGCGGATCAGGTGGCCGGGCGGAAGGTGTTCAGGAAGGTGTTGCGGGTTTCGGTCTGGTCGTCCCACTTGAGCTCGGGGATGGCGAAGGTGATCTTGTAGGCGGCGGCATCGTCGATGCTGACGAAGCGGGTCAGGGCGTGCATGGGGACCCCGTTCCCCAGCGCGTAGGTGTACTCCCAGTCGGCCGACTTCCAGCCGCGCCACTCCAGGGCCTGGAGCTGTACCTGGATGTAGCCCTCGACGCCGCCGTCCGCCTCCTCCTTGGACAGTTCGGCCACGCCGCCGTCCGGCTGCGGGGCCGTCTGCTGGACGGTGATCTTCATGCCCGAGTCCTTGGGGCCGGTGAACGTGGCGCCGCCGCTGGTCGTCGCGGCCTTCCACGTGCCGGGCAGGGCCGCGGTGAAGCCGGCGGCGGTGTGTTCCTTGTAGCCGTCGGGGACGGTCGCCACCGAGGGCTCCGGTGCCGTGCTCGACGACGATGTCGGCGCGCCGCTCGCGGTCGTGGGCGGGGTGGGGGTGCCACCCGAGGTCAGGAGCCAGATCGCCACCGCCGCCGCGCCCACGCCGGCCAGGGCGGTCACGATGAGGCGCGCGGTGGGGCGGCCGTCGCGCATCCACCCGGAACCGTCGTCGGCCGGTCGTCTGCGGCTCCTGGTCAGGCGTTCCGGCGCCTTCGAGTCACGGCTCGCGCCGAGGCCGCGGGACAGATCCCTGGACTGTTCGCGTAGGTCGTCCGCGGAGGCCAGCGGCCAGGGCGCGCTTCGGACGTCGCTGGTCAGCGGCAAGATCGGCTGAGGCCCCGACACACCCCCGAACGTCGGCTGCACGATCCCCGGCCCCGACACCGACTCCAGGGAGGGCGGCCCGGAGGGCGAGCGCAGGTCGTGCGAGCCCGACGGCGAGCGCAGGTCGTGCGGGCCGGAGGGGGTGCGGAGGTCGTGCGGGCCCGAAGGTGAGCGCAGGTCGTGGGCGCCCGGCCCGGAGTGGACACCCGGCCCGGGGTAGGCACCTGATCCCGTGCGGGTGCCTGGCCCGGAGTGGGGACTCGGCGCCGGGTGGCCGCCGGACGGTGCGTGGCCGCCCGGCTGTGGATGGCCGGTCAAGGGGGAGTGGCCGGTCGAAGGGGAGTGGCCGGTTGATGGGGAGTGGCCGGTGGTTGGGGGGCCGGGGGTGGCGGGTGGGAGGTGGGGGAGGTGGTCCTGGGTGCCGGTGAGGGAGTCGTAGCCGCCCGCGGGGAGCGGGCCGGAGTGGCTGGTGAAGGCGTCGAAGGATCCGGGCTGCCGGATCTGCTGCGTGTTGTGGCTGCCGGAAGGGCTGTCGAGGCCGTCGTAGGGCATGACGTAGCCGCCGGACGGGCTCTTCAGCGGGTCGTACGGCACGCGTACCGGCCCGGAGGGCGTCTCCACGATCCGCGACGGCATCGGCCCCGACGGCGGCTCCAGCGGAGGCAGCAGCCCGACCGGCGTCGGGTCGGCCCGGGTGGGCAGGCCACTGGCCTCGGGGCCGCGCGGCGGCCGGGAGCCGTGGGCGTGCAGGACCTTCTCCAGTTGCTCGGCGACCTGGGCGGCGGCCATGCGCTCCGCGGGGTTCTTGCGCAGGAGGCCCTCGATGACGCCCAGCAGGGCTCCGGCCCGCTGCGGCCTGATCGGGTCCTGGGTCAGGACGGCGCCGAGGACGGCGATGGCGTCGGGCCCCTCGTACGGCGGGCGGCCCTCGACGGCGGCGTACAGCGTGGCGCCGAACGACCACAGGTCGGCCGCCTGCGTGATGGGCTGGCCGGACAGCCGCTCCGGCGGGATGTAGGCCGGCGAGCCCATGAGCAGCCCGGTCTGGGTGATGGTGACGTCGCCCTCGATGGCGGCGATGCCGAAGTCGGTCAGGACGACCCGGTCGGAGGTCAGCAGTACGTTGCCGGGTTTGACGTCGCGGTGCAGGATTCCGGCGGCGTGCGCGTGCCGCAGCGCGTCGAGGACCCGGATGCCGATCTCGGCGGCCTGGATGACGGGCAGGGGGCCGCTCTGCCGTACGGCCTGCTCCAGCGACCACGCGCGGACCAGTTCCATGACGATCCACGGCCGCCCGTCCTCCTCGACGACGTCGTGGACGGTGACGATGCCGGGGTGGGTGAGGCGCGCGGCGGAGCGGGCCTCGCGCAGCATGCGGCGGTTGGCGACCTGGGTGCCTGAGTGGTCGAGGCCGTAGGGGAGGATCAGCTCCTTGACCGCGACGGCGCGGTCGAGCAGCACGTCATGGGCGTGCCACACCATGCCCATGCCGCCGCGCCCCACCGGCGACATCAGGCGATAGCGCCGGCCGATCAGTCGGCCCTGGCTCTGCGGAACGCCCTCGGCGCCTGGCCCGCTGAGCACGCGGTCGGCTGACATCTCCCGCCCCCATCTCCAGCCTCATCGGTAACACGATACTTCTAGATTATGAGGTTCGACACGATATAGGCAGTTGATTGACGAACGGAAGTTGAACGCTGACATATCGTCTAAAAGTGCTGTCTGACCTGCGCAAACGTGGTATTTGAATGGATCACTTACTGAATTGCGGCCCGCTTGGTCAATGCCGCCAGCGCTTTGGTGAACGCCTCGGCCGGAGGGCTCACCAGCCCCGCGCCCACCTGCCCCGTCCCCGCCACGCGGCCCGCGATCCCGGTGTTGACCACCGGCAGCACACCGGTCCTGGCCACGAGCGTGACGTCGATGCCCACCGGCGTCCCGCGGAACCCCAGACCCGGGATCTGGTAGGCGGGATGCTCGGCCAGCGTGATCTCGTACATGGACCGGGTGGCCGCCACCGCGTCCCCCACCTCGCCGCCCACGAAGCGCACGATCGCCGGGGAGGCCGCCATCGCGAAGCCGCCCAGGCCCGCCGTCTCGGTGATCGTCGAGTCGCCGATGTCCGGGTTGGCGTCGGCGGGGCCGTACGCGCCGAGATAGAGGCCGTCGGGCACCCCAGCGGGCCCCGTGAACCACCGCGAGCCCAGCCCCGAGACCTGCACCCCGAAGTCGGTGCCGTTGCGCGCCATCGCCACCACCAGCGACGAGCCGGGGATGTCGCGCGCCGCGTCCGTGCTCGCCTTGGCGGCGGCCATCCCCGCGTTGAGGAAGAAGTGGTCGTTGCCGCCGGCGAAGCGCAGCACCTCGGCCGCCGTGCCCGGAGCCGACTCGACCAGGGCCGGGGCCAGCTCGCGCAGCAGCAGGGACGTGGCGGCGCGGTTGCGGTTGTGGAGCTCGTCGCCCATCTGCAGCGCCTGCGCGATCAGCGCGCCCAGGTCGATCGGCCCGCTCACCCGCAGCGCCGCCGCCAGCGCGGGGCCCAGCACCGCGTCCATCCAGCGCAGCCGGTCGAGCACCTCGGGTCCGTAGGCGCCGTAGCGCAGGACCTTGCCCAGGCCCTCGTTGAGCGAGCAGTACGCGGCGCCGCCGTGCTCCTCGTCGCGTACCTCGAACATCCACATCGACGGGCTGACCACGCCCGCCATCGGGCCGACCGCGCGGTGGTGGTGGCAGGGTTCGAGCGCGATCCGGCCCTCGGCCAGCAGGGTGGCGGCCTCGCGTTCGCCGGTGGCCCAGCCCTCCAGCAGCGTCGCGCCGATCAGGGCGCCGCGCATCGGTCCTGACGCCCGGTCCCAGGTGATGGGCGGGCCGGCGTGCAGAAACGTACGCGCCGGGAGGTCGAGCGCCTCCGCGGCCCGCCGTACCCCGGCCAGGTGGGGGCGCGCGGAGGTCAGGCGGCGAACGGCCCGCTCGTTGGCGGCGGCCCGGCGCGGATCGGCCAGCACCCGCGTCAGCGCCTCGGCGGTGCCCGGCAGCGGCGGCCGCCACGCGACGGCGGTCCGCGGCACCGCCTGCGCGTCCAGGGCCTCGCCCAGAAGCTCGGCGCCGACCGTGATGACCCGTGGCGGGCCGGACAGAAGGCTCACAGCAGGCTCCTGGCGTGCCGGGCGGCTTGGGCGTTGGAGGTGAAGACGGCGGCGCCGGCCTCGCGGAAGGCGGCGGCCTGCCTGCGCAGGTCCTGCGGGTCGCCCTCGCTGCCGATCAGCGCCACGACGACCGTGGCGGGGCAGCGGGCGACGGCGTGCGCGTAGGAGGCGGCGGGATCGGGGTCGGCCCCGTGGCCGAGCACGACGTCCATCAGCACCACGTCCCCCTCCGCGACCGCGGCCAGCGCCTCCAGCCGCAGCGTCGGGTCGATCATCGGATGCGGCCGGCCACGCGTGTAGGCGTCGTCGCCGTAGTCGACGAACTCGCCGGTGCCCGCCACGCCCTCGGCCTCGGCGCAGAGCGTCCCGCCCGAGTAGATGCCGCGCAGCGTGCCGGTGGCCGTCCTGCCCGCCCACGCGGGCCAGGCGGGCCACTCGGGCACGGCCCGCCCCAGTTCCTTGAGGACGCGCTCGGCCGTGGCCGTCAGATCCGCCGACGCCTCCACGAACCTCTTCGCCGGTACGGCCGGCCGTACCGCGGGCTGCTTGGACACCAGCACGATCAGCTCGGTGGCAGGATCCTCGTCCAGCATCGCGAGCGCCCGGTTGGCCGAGCGCCCGCCGACCTCCGGCGACAGGTCCCGCCCGCCGACGCCCAGCACGTGGCTGACGCCGACCCCGGCCAGGTCCAGCAGGCACGACAGCTGCTGGGCGCCGGTGCCGGAGGCGGCCACGATGCCCACGGGGCCGGGCCGCAGGACGTTCGCGAAGCCCAGGCCCACCCCGGCGATCACCGCGGTGCCGCAGTCGGGCCCCATGACCAGCACGCCCTTCTCCGCGGCCAGGTCCTTCAGCGCGACCTCCTGCTCAACGGGCACGCCGTCGCTGAAAACCATGACCGGCAGCCCCGCCTCGACGGCGTCAACCGCCTCCGCGAACGCGTGCTCGCCCGGCACCGACACCAGCACCACCCCGGCCTCGGTACGGCGGGCGGCCGACCGGGTGGTGAGCGGCGGCTGGTCGCTGTCGGCGGCGGCGACGGGGGCGTGCGCGGACAGGAGCGCGTCGAGCTCGGCGTGGGCGGCGGCCGCGCGCTCGCCCCTGACCGCCACCAGCAGGTCGGCCGGGTCGGCCGCGGGCAGCTCGAAGCCCAGGTCGCGGGCCAGATCGAGGTTGAGCGGCGTGGCCATGGCGACCACGGCCACCTCCACGCCGTCGAGGTCGGCCAGGGTCTTGCTGATCCGCATCAGCGTGACGGAGTCGCGGTAGACGCCCTTGCGCAGGACCACCTCGTCCGCGCTCACCTGGCAACCGCCAGCGCGGGCGGCACCGGGTCGGCGGCCAGCGCGCGGACGGCCGCCAGCCCGATCCCGATGCCCTGGGCCAGATCGGCGCCCGAGGTGTGGCCCAGGCGGCACAGCCTGGACACGGCCGGGTCCAGAGCGCCGCGGCCGGTCAGCGCGCGCAGCACCCCGGTCACCTCCGGGCACGACTCGCCGCGCGCGGCGCAGTGCAGGAGCGTCGCGGACAGCGGCGTGGTCCTGGTGCGGGCGTCGTAGGCGACGGTCGCGGCCAGCCAGTCGGCCAGCCAGACCGCCCGCTCCACTCCGGCGGCCCTGCCCAGGTGGCGCAGGGTCACCAGCAGCCCGGCCAGGACGTCGTCGCCGCTCGGGGTGAGTCCGGGGCCGAGACCCATCAGCTGCTCGGCGGCGGTCACGACGCCCAGGAGCCGGCCTCGGCCGCAGGACTCGGCCAGTAGTTCTATCGCCTGGTGACCGGCCAGGCCGGGTGCCGGGCGTACCGGATCCAGGGATACGGCCAGCCGTACCGGATCGACGGGAGGCAGGGGCGGGGCGGGGTCCCACCAGCGGCGGGCGCGCAGACTGAGGCGGCCGAGCTCGATCGTGCCCTCGCCCACCGACGCGTCGTCACCCACCGTGACGTGCGGCAGATCGGCGGCGAGCAGGACCGAGTTGGGCAGGCGGGTGGCCTCGCCGGTGATGATCGCGATCACCGACGGTTCCAGATCGGTCCTGACCTCCAGGTAGATGCCGGCCGGGAACGCGGCGAGCACGCGGGCGCGGCGTCGCGGCGACTCCAGGACCGGGCGCACAGCGGCGCTGGCCGCACCGGTCACGTGGGTGCGGGCACGCCTGGGATGTGTACTGACCGTCACCGGGCCTCCCTTCCGACCTTGGACCTGACCGTAGAACGGCCCCACGACACCCCGTACGGAGAAATTTGCCAACAGTGACGGAGAAGGTTGGCTCTTCCTGACAGACCGCTTCTGGGGTCACAATCACCACATGGAGCCCCCCGTTCGCCTGGCCAGCACGGGCACGATCATCCACGGAGTCTCCGTCGGGGAGGTGCTGGGCGTCTCGACCCTCGCCGACGCCCGCCTGATCGCCGGGGAGAGCGGGCTCGGCCGCATCGTGCAGCGCCTCAACGTCATGGAGGTGCCCGACATCCTGGCCTGGGTGAAGCCGCACGAACTGCTGCTCACCACCGGCTACCCGCTGCGCAACACGCCGCAGTCGCTCGGCCGGCTCGTCGCCGACCTCGACGAGCGCGGGCTGGCCGCGCTGGCCATCAAACTCGGGCGCTACGTGGACGAACTGCCGGGGGAGATGGTCGAGCAGGCCGACCGGCTGGGGTTCCCGCTGATCATCCTGCCGAACGACGTCGGCTTCGACGACATCCTCAACCAGGTGCTCACCGACATACTCAACCGGCAGGCCGCCGTCCTCGCCCGCGCGGAGGAGGCGCACCGGGCGCTGGTGCAGGTCGTGCTGGCCGGTGGCGGGCTCAACGAGGTGACCGCCGAGGTGGCCGCGCTGCTCGACGTCGCGGTGGCCGCCGTCGACGGCAGCGGGCGGGTGCTCGCCGCCGCCGGGCCCTCCGACCACGTGGCGGCCTTACGCGAGTCGATCGCGCGCGAAGGGCCGCCGGCTCCGGCGCCCGTCGACCTCCCCGGTACGGCCGGCCGTACCCTGGCCTCGGTCCCCGTGGTCGCCGGCGGGCACCACCACGGCCGGATCATCGCCTACAGCCCGACCGGCGCGATCCGCGACAGCGACATCGGCATACTCGAACGCACCGCCACCGTCGCCGCCCTGGTCGTCACCCGGCAGGAGGCGGTCAACGCGGTCGAGAGCAAGTACCGCGCGGACTTCCTGCGCGACGTCCTCACCGGCCGGGCCGGCGGCGCCGAACGCATCAGCGCGCGGGCCCGCGCCTTCGGCTGGGACCTGGAGCGGCCCGTGACCGTCCTGGTGGCCGAGCTGGACCCCGACGGCGACGAGCGCAGCGCCCAGGACCGCATGGTCAACGGGTGGACCGCCGCCGTGCGCAGGCACGACCCGCGCGGCGCCGTCGCGGGCTTCTCCCACGAGGTCGTCGCCGTCGTGGACGCCGCCCTGGACGCCTCCCGCGTGGCCAAGGACGCCGCCGCCGCCCTGGCCGACGCCCTTCCCGCCACGTTCTCGACCGGGACCTCCCGCCGCTGCACCGCCCCCGCGACCCTGCCCGAGGCCTACTCCCAGGCGCTGAAGGCGGCCAGGGTCGGGCGCCAGCTCCACGGCCCCGGCGCGGTCGCCCAATTCGACCAGCTCGGCGTGTACCGGCTGCTGTCGCTGGTCAACGACACCGACGAACTGCACGCCTTCGTCCGCGAGACCCTGGGCCCGCTGGCCGGCGACGACGACGCGGAGAACGGCGACCTGCGGCGTACCCTGCAGGTCCTGCTGGAGACGAACCTCAACGTGGCCGAGACGGCGCGCAGGCTGCACTTCCACTACAACACGCTGCGCTATCGGATCGGGAAGCTGGAGCGCATGCTCGGCAACTTCACCGAGGACCACCACCTGCGGCTCAACCTCACCCTGGCCCTGCACGTCCTGCGGATGCGGGGCATCTAAGCTGGGCCGTTGTGGACCTGGACTTCGAGCTGAACTCTGACTTCATCCCGCTGTGCGACCTGCTGAAGTACTGCGGGGTCACCGAGACGGGCGGCATGGCCAAGCACCTGATCGCGGAGGGGATGGTCTCCGTCGACGGCGAGGTCGAACTCCGCAAGACCCGCAAGATCCGCTCCGGCCAGGTGGTCGCCGGAGACGGTTTCACCATTCACGTGGCCTGAAGACGCCGCGTGTCACTCCTGCCTCTATTGTGCTCTCCGACATCAAATAGGAGACATCTCCGCTGGTGAGAGGCAAGGGCAGGCAAGATGGCGTTCGGGTGGAAGCTGCACGGCGACGGGAAGCGGCTCGCGCCGGGTGAGGTGGTCAAGCCGGACGAGCGGCTCACCTGGCCCAGGATGATCGGGTTCGGCGCCCAGCACGTGATCGCCATGTTCGGCGCGACGTTCGTGTTCCCGCTGGTCATGGGGCTGGACGCGAACCTGGCCGTGATGATGTCCGGCGTCGCGACGATCCTGTTCCTGCTGATCGTGCAGGGGAAGGTGCCCAGTTACGTCGGCTCCAGCGCCTCGTTCGTGGGCGCGGTGGTGGCGATCAGGGCCGCGGGCGGCGACAGCGCGACGGTGACCGGGTCGCTGCTCGCGGTCGGGGTGGTGCTGGCGCTGGCGGGCCTGGCCATCCACCTGCTCGGGGTCCAGGTCATCCACCGGATCTTCCCGCCGGTCGTGACCGGGGGCGTGGTCATGCTGATCGGGTTCGGCATGGCGTACGTGGCGGCGGACGTCTACTGGCCCCAGGATCCCTGGGTCGCCCTGCTGACCATGGCGGCCTCGTTCGTGTTCATCGGGGTCCTGCGCGGGTTCCTCGGCCGGATCGGGGTGCTGCTCGGCCTGGTGTTCGGGTTCGTGCTGTCGTGGGCCTGGGACCTGATCGGCGGGCCGATCACCGCGCCCGGCGGCGACGGCAAGGTGAGCGAGCACCTGCGCGTCAACCTCGACGCCGTCGCCCAGGCCGACTGGATCGGGCTGCCCAAGCTGCACGGGCCGGTCTTCGAGGTCTCCGCGGTCCTCGTCTGCCTCCCCGTGGTGATCGCGCTCATCGCGGAGAACGTCGGCCACGTCAAGGCCGTCGGCGAGATGACCGGCGCGGACGTCGACCCGTACATGGGCCGCGCGGTCATGGCCGACGGCGTCGGAACCGTGGTCGCCACCTCGGTCGGCGGCTCGGCCACCACGACGTACGCCGAGAACATCGGCGTCATGGCCGCCACCCGCGTCTACTCCACCGCCGCCTATTACATCGCCGCGGTGATCGCGATCCTGTTCGGCCTGTGCCCGAAGTTCGGCGCGCTGGTCGCCGCCACGCCCGGCGGCGTGCTGGGTGGCGTCACCACGATCCTCTACGGCATGATCGGCCTGCTCGGAGCCAAGATCTGGATCGAGAACAAGGTGAACCTGGCCGAGCCGGCCAACATGGTCCCGGTCGGCGCCGGGATCATCTGCGCGATCGGACCGGTCGCCTTCCCCATCACCCAGACCTTCTCGCTCGGCGGCATCACGCTCGGCACGGTCGTCCTCCTGGTGGGATACCACGTGCTCAGGGCGGTGCGCCGGTAAGGCCGCCTCTGGTCATCGGCCCAGCTTTGGCAGATCATGACGGTGTAGGACAGTGACATCGGGCCTAATGTGCCCGACAAGCAAGGAACCGCCGCGGAGGAGCCTGCGGGGCGGCCACCGAACCGACGGCCCGGTAGAAAAGGGGCTCTCATGGTTTTGGGTTGGACCAAACACGGCGACGGAAAACACCTGGCTCCCGGCGAGGTCGTCAGGCCCGACGAGCGCCTGACCTGGCCGAGAATGGTCGGGTTCGGCGCCCAGCACGTGATCGCGATGTTCGGCGCCACCTTCGTCTTCCCGCTCGTGATGGGCCTGGATCCGAACGTGGCCATCATGATGTCCGGTATCGCCACGATCCTCTTCCTGCTGATCGTGAAGGGGAAGGTGCCCAGCTACCTGGGCACCAGCGCCTCGTTCGTCGGCGGCGTGATCGCCATCAGGGCGCTCATGGGCGGCGACACCCCGGCGGCCGACGCCATCGTCACCGGCGCGATCCTGGTGGCGGGGATCGTGCTGGCCCTCGCGGGGCTGGCCATCCACTTCCTCGGCGTCCAGGTCATCCACCGGATCTTCCCGCCGGTCGTGACCGGCGCGGTCGTCATGCTCATCGGGTTCGGGCTGGCGTTCGTCGTGGCCGACGTCTACTGGCCGCAGGACCAGTGGATGGCCCTGATCACGATGGTGATCACGTTCGTGGTGATCGTGGCGTTCAAGGGGTTCATCGGCCGGATCGGCATCCTGGTCGGCCTGGTCGCCGGATTCCTGCTGTCATGGGGCTTCGACAAGGTCTTCGGGAACGTCACCGCGTTCAACGCCGCCACCGGCAAGATCGACACGCACCCGAGGGTCAACCTCTCCTCCGTCGCCCAGGCCGACTGGATCGGGCTGCCGAGCTTCCACGGGCCCGACATCAGGTTCGGCGCGGTCCTGCTCGTCCTGCCCGCCGTGATCGCGCTGATCGCGGAGAACATCGGCCACGTCAAGGCCGTCGGCGAGATGACCAAGACCGACGTCGACCCGTACGTGGGCCGCGCCGTCGCCGCCGACGGCATCGGCACCGTCGTGACCAGCGCCGTGGGCGGCTCGCCCACCACCACCTACGCCGAGAACATCGGCGTCATGGCCGCCACCCGCGTCTACTCCACCGCCGCCTACTACATCGCCGGCGTCATCGCGATCCTGTTCGGCCTGTGCCCGAAGTTCGGCGCCTTGGTCGCCGCCACGCCCGGTGGCGTGCTGGGCGGGGTCACGGTCATCCTCTATGGGATGATCGGCCTGCTCGGAGCCAAGATCTGGGTGGAGAACAGAGTGGACTTCGCCGACCCCGTGAACATGGTGCCCATCGGCGCCGGCATCATCCTGGCGATCGGCCCGGTCGAGCAGATCATCACCGAGGAGTTCCGGCTGCAGGGCATCGCGTTCGGCACCATCGTCGTGGTCGGCGGCTACCACCTGCTGAGATGGATCGCCGGCCGGCCCGCCGAGATCAGGGAGACCGCCGGGTGAAGCCCGCCCCGTTCGAGTACCACGCCCCCCGCGAGGTGGAGGCGGCCCTCGACGCCCTGGCCGAGGCCGGGGCCGAGGGCAAGGTGCTCGCCGGCGGCCAGAGCCTGATCCCCATGCTCAACATGCGCCTGGCCGCCCCGGCGCACCTCGTCGACATCAACCGGGTCGGCGCGCTGGCCGCCGTCGAGACCTCCGCGCGCGGGGTGCGGGTGGGCGCGCTGGCCAGGCACGCGCAGATCCTCCGCTCCGCGCCGGTCGCCGCGGTCCAGCCGTTGCTGCGGCAGGCCCTGGGGCTGGTCGCGCACCCCGCCATCCGCAGCCGCGGCACCGTCGTGGGCAGCCTCGTGCACGCCGACCCGGCCGCGGAACTGCCCGCCGTCCTCGCGCTTCTGGGAGGTTCGGTACGGCTGGCCGCCCGCGGCACCGAGCGCGAGGTGGCGGCGGGGGAGTTCTTCGCCGGCCCGATGGAGTCGGCGATCCGGCCCGGCGAACTGGCCGTGTCCGCGTTCTTCCCGGCCTTGGGCGAGCGCTCCGGGACCGCCTTCGTGGAGGTCGCCCGCAGGCACGGCGACTACGCGCTGGCCGGGGTGTGCGCGCTGGTCGTCCTGGACGAGGATCTGCGGGTGTCGGTGGCCCGGGTGGCGTGCATCGGGGTCGGCCCGGTGCCCCTCGTGGTGGATGTAACCGGGGACCTCGGGCACGGCGCCGACTGGGTCTGCGCGGCGCGGGCCGTACAGGAGAAGGCGGAGCCGGAGGCGGACATCCACGCGACGGCCGAGTACCGGCGGCACCTGCTGGGGGTTCTGGCCGAGCGGGCGCTGCGCGCGGCCGCCCGCACCGCGGGCAGTGACGACGGCGAGAGGGAGAGCGGTTGAGCGGGCACGAGATCACGCTCGTCGTGAACGGGGTGGCGCGGCGGGTGAGCGTTCCGGCGCGGCGGCTGCTGTCGGACTGCCTGCGCCACGACCTCGGGCTGACCGGGACGCACGTCGGATGTGAGCACGGCGTGTGCGGGTGCTGCACGGTGCTGCTGGACGGGGAGCCGGTGCGGTCCTGCCTGACGTTCGCGGTCACGGTGGACGGGCAGGAGATCACGACGGTCGAGGGGCTGGCCGGGCCGGACGGGATGTCGGCGGTGCAGCGGGCGTTCGCGGAGTGCCACGGGCTGCAGTGCGGGTTCTGCACGCCCGGGTTCCTGTGCACGGTGACGGCGCTGCTCAGGGAGAACCCGGCGCCGACCGAGGAGGACGTGCTCGAAGGGGTGTCGGGCAACCTGTGCCGGTGCACCGGGTACCAGAACATCGTCAAAGCCGTGCACAGGGCGGCGGAGCTGATGACGGAGGAGTCGTGAGCACGCGGTTGTTCGGCGAGCCGGTCCAGCGGGTGGAGGACGCGCGCCTGCTGACCGGCCAGGGACGCTACCTGGACGACCTGGGCCGCGAGGCGCTGGCCGTCGCGTTCGTCCGCTCCCCGCACGCGCACGCCCGCATCCGCGACATCGACGTCACCGCGGCCCTCGACGTCGAGGGCCTGGTCGCCATCTACACCTGGGAGGACCTGCCGCCCGGGGTGGCCGAGCCGCTGCCCCTGCTCATCCCGCACCCGGCCCTCACCCACGGGCGCACCGCCCACCCGCTGGCCAGGGAGACCGTCCGGCACGTCGGCGAGCCCGTCGTCATGGTCGTGGCCACCGACCGCTACCTGGCCGAGGACGCCTGCGCGCTGATCGAGGTCGACTACGAGCCGCTCAAGCCGGTCGTCGGCCTGGAGGAGGCGGCGCAGGGTTCGCGGCTCGTCCACGAGGACGTGCCCGCCAACCTGGGCGCCCACCTCGTGCAGGAGGTCGCCTCGGCCGGTGGCGTGAGCGCCAGGGAGTGCATCGAGACCTCGCCGCACACGCTCGCGTTCCGCCTGGACATCGAGCGCAGCGCCAGCATGCCGCTGGAGGGCCGCGGCGTGTACGCCCGCTGGGACGGCCGCGACCTGCGCGTCTATTCCAGCACCCAGACCTCCACCAGCGTCCGGATGGCGATCGCCGCGAAGCTCGGGCTGCCGCTGCCCCACGTCGAGGTGATCGCGCCCGACGTGGGCGGCGGGTTCGGCGTCAAGATCGTGCACCCGTGGCCCGAGGAGGTCCTGGTGCCGTGGGCGGCCATGACGCTGGGGCGCGAGGTCAAGTGGGCCGAGGACCGGCGCGAGCACTTCGTCGCCAGCGCCCATGAGCGGGCGCAGGTGCAGTACGTGCGGGTCGGGTTCGACGACGCCGGGCGGGTGCTGGGGCTGGAGGTGACGATCCTGCACGACCACGGCGCCTACACGCCGTACGGGATCATCGTGCCGATCGTCACGTCCACGCAGCTGCTCGGGCCGTACAAGATCGGGTCCTACCGGGTGGAGTTCAGCTCCATCTACACCAATACCGTGCAGGTCACGCCGTACCGGGGCGCGGGGCGGCCGCAGGCCGTCTTCTGCATGGAACGGACGATGGACAAGATCGCCCAGCATCTCGGCATGGACCGGACCGAGGTGCGCGCGGCCAACTTCATCGGGCCCGAGGAGTTCCCCTACGACCAGCGCATGACCTTCCAGGACGGGCGGCCGCTCGTCTACGACAGCGGGAACTATCCCGAGATGCTGCGCATGATCAAGGAGCTGATCGGCTGGGACTCCTTCGAGCGTGCGCCGCATCGGGGGATCGGCCTCGCCTGTTACGTCGAGGGGACCGGCGTGGGGCCGTACGAGGGCGGGCATGTGCAGATCACCTCGGACGGGCGGGTGCACGTCTCCACCGGGCTGACCTCACAGGGGCAGGGGCACGAGACCGTGTTCGCGCAGATCGCGGCCAGCGAGCTGGGGGTGCCGATCTCGCGGGTCTCCGTCGTGACCGGGGACACGCGGCGGTTCGGGTATGCCGTGGGCACCTTCGCCTCCCGGGCCGCCGTGGTCAGCGGCAATGCCATCGCTCTGGCCTGCAGGAAGGTGCGGGAGAAGGCGTTGCGGATCGCGGCGGAGGCGCTGGAGGCCGACCCTGCCGATCTTGACATCGCCGACGGGCTGGTGCACGTGGTCGGCTCGTCGTCCGCGTCGATCCCGCTGTCCACCGTGGCGGTGCTGTCCAACCCGCTTCGCTACTCCTTTGACGCCGAGACCGCGAAGGCCACGCAGTTCTCCACCGCCGCTCCGACGGACCGGCCGCCCGTCGCCGACGGGGAGGAGCCCGGGCTGGAGGGGCGGGGGTTCTATTCGCCGCTTCGGTCCACCTTCGCGGCGGGGATGCATGCCGCGATCGTCGAGACCGATCCTGAGACCGCGGAGATCCGGATCCTGCGGTACGCGGTCGTGCATGACTGCGGGCGGCTGGTCAATCCGATGATCGTCGAGGGGCAGGTGCACGGCGGGGTGGCCCAGGGGATCGGGGGCGCGCTCTATGAGCGGATGGCCTATGACGCGGACGGACAGCTGCTCAACGCCTCGTTCATGGACTTTCTGATGCCTTACGCGAGTGAGATTCCGCGGATCGAGACGGCTCATCTGGAGACTCCCTCGCCGCTCAACCCGCTGGGGATCAAGGGGGCGGGGGAGGCCGGGGTGATTCCGGTGTCGGCGGTGATCGCTTCGGCGGTGGAGGACGCCGAGGGGTTCGACATCGATCGGATGCCCATCTCGCCGTCTGACCTTTACCATTTGCGGGAGCGCTAGGCTCCTGCGGCATGCGTGTCGATCTCGCCTGGCGTGGGCTGACTTCTGTGCCGGATCCTTCCGGGGCTTCCGTGTTGTTGCTGGATGGGAACCGGTTGACGGATGTTCCGGATTTTTCGGGATATAGCGGGTTGCGGGAGTTGCATCTTGACGGAAATTTGCTGACTCGGGTGCCTTGTTGCCCGCCGTACCTTGAAGTGCTTTTCCTGTACGGCAACGCCATCACCGCCCTCCCCGAACGGCTGCCCGGCGGCCTCAGGCACCTGGCGGTCGGCGGGAACCGGCTCACCTCCGTCCCCGACGCGCTGTGGGAGCTGACCGGCCTGGAGACGCTCAACCTGGCCGAGAACGCGCTCACCGAGATCTCCCCGGCGATCGGCGGGCTGGGCTCGCTGCGCATGCTCGACCTCGGCCACAACCGGCTCGCCTCCGTGCCCGCCACGATCGGCGACCTTCCCCTGACCGACTACCTGTACCTCAGCGACAACGGCCTCACCCAGGTGCCGGCGGCATTGGGCAGGCTGGACCGCCTGGCGTACCTCAACCTGACCGACAACCGCCTGGAGTCGCTGCCCGCCTCCCTCGGGGACATGGCCGGGCTGGTGGAGCTGCGCCTGTACAACAACCGCCTCGAAACTCTGCCCGCCTCGCTCGCCCGCCTCGGCCGGCTGCGGGAACTGCACCTTCGCGGGAACCGGCTGCGCGACCTGCCCCCTCTGCCGCCGGGGCTGATCCACCTCGACCTGCGGGACAACCTGCTGTCCCGGGTGCCCGCTCTGCCGTCCGGGCTGGTCGAACTCGACCTGCGCAACAACCGGCTGCGTACCCTGCCGGATGAGCTGCCACGGGGGTTGCGGAAGCTGGACCTGCGCTGGAACAAGCTCGAAGGCGACCCCCCGGTGCTCGACCACCTCCGCTCATCCGGCTGCACAGTACTCCGCTGACCCCTCCCACGCCCCACACTCGGGCGTCGGCTCTGTCCAGCGTCTCGGGGTCTTGCTGAGGGTTGTGCTTCGTGCTTCCGGGCGTGGCTGGGTGATCTTGGGGTGAACTCTCGGGTCAGGGGGTGCGTATCTTCGCGCATGACGACATTTACGCGGCTGACCATCTGCGGGATCGCTGTCGCGCTGGCCGCGGCCTGCTCGCCGGGTGATGGGTCCGGGGGCGGTTACGTGGCCGCCGCCCAGAACCCGCAGCCCGTGGCGCTCACCGTCGAGGAGCTCGCCGCCAAGGTCGACTGCCGTCCGAAGATCCAGATCGATGCCACCGAACTCCGGCAGGGCCACTGCAAGACGGGCGACGGCGAGTTCTTCCTCACCACGTTCACCACCCAGGCGGGCAAGGACGCCTGGATGGACACCGCGCCCGAGTACAACCCCCACCTGGTCGGCCACCTGTGGACCGCGCTGTCCACCCGCAAGGTGCTCGACCGCATCAGGAAGCGGCTCGGCGGCGACCTCCATCTCAAGGACCACCGCACGCAGACGCCCACGCCGTCCCCCTGACCGGATTGCCGCCCCCGCGGACGACCGCCGGGCCGGTGTGGCGGCACCGGTCCGGCGGTGGCTCACCAGTGGCGGGCGACCAGGAGGTACTGGGCCAGCACCTGGCCCGGGGTGGCGATCCGGTCAAGGAACATGAGGCTGTCCATCCGGCAGTTGCAGGGGTTGCCTTCGCGGTTGTTCTGCGGGTAGCTGCCTCCGATCTTGATGCCGCGCGGGTCGGTCGGTGAGGCGAGGTCGGGTTCCGGCGGGCCTTCGATCGCCCACGGGTCGCCGGTCAGCGTGGAGAAGCCGGAGAGCGGGCGGCCGTTCTTGTACAGGCGCATGGTCGCGGTGTCGTAGTCGAACGTGGCCGCCAGGAACACCCACTCGCCCGGCGGCAGAATCTCCTGCCATGGCCGGTCGGCCGCGAATGTCTGCGAGCTGCCGCCGTCCACCCGCCGGCCGAGCGCCACGACCCGCATCTCGCCGTTGACGGTGATCAGCTCCAGCAGCGCGCGTACGTCGTGCCCCTGCGAGTTGCCGCTCAGCACCCCGGCCAGGCCGATCGCGCCGTAGAAGTCGTCGGGGTTGGCGGAGTTGGAGTTCGGGCTGGGGTTCTGGCCGGTCATCTTGAACCAGCCCATGATGGTGGCTCCCCGGACGGCGTTGAAGGCGTTCAGCGTGGGCACGCCGGTGGGGGAGTAGACGCCCGCCTTCCAGTCGTCGCTGCTCGCCGTCGTGGGGCTGACCTGCCGCACCTGCAGGGAGGTACGGCTGCCGCGGTGCGCGCCGTCCCGCACCCGCATGTCGGCTCCGCCGTTGACCAGGGTGATGCCGGTGCCTGAACGTCCCCGGTCCTGTTCCACGGCCGGGTTGGCGGGGTCGGGGTGCTCGAAGTCGTAGTGGGCGACCAGGTTGCGCCGCAGACCGGGCAACACGGTGGGCCACCCCCACCCCTTCGCGGCGGTCTCCGCCCGCGCCGCCTCGACCTCGGTTCTGGCCGCCTCGACGTCATCCGCGGCCGGCGCCGGTTCGGCCTTCGCCGGGCCGGCCTGGGGGTTGCCCGCCGCTTCGCGCGCGCCCGTCCCGGTCCCGGAGGTTGCCGGGCTCGTTCCGCGCGCTGCGAGGTCGGAGAGTGCCGGGGTCGTTCCGCGCGTTGTGAGGCCGGAGGTTGCCCGGGACGTTGCGCGCGTTGTGAGGTCGGTGGATGCCGGGTTTCCCGCCGTACCGGCGAGTCGCGTGGTGGCGGCGCGGCTGGACGGTTCTGTGGCGGTAGCCGGGTCGGGGAGCTGGGTGTCGGCGGCCGTGCCGGTGGGTTGCGCGGCGGTAGCCGTACCGGAGAGAGGGGTGGTCAGGGCGGTGGTGAGGAGGAGTGTCGTGAGGACGGACAGATGCCGAAATCTCATGACGGGAACTCCCAGCGCGCGCCCGTGATCTTCCAGATCTTGCCGTTCGCCTTGGACAGCACGTACAGCTCGCCGTGGCCGTCGCGGCCGAAGCGCAGGTCGACGCGGTTGCTGCCGGCCAGGTCCTTCATCGTCATCAGCTGGCCGGTGGCGGCGTCGCGGAGTTTGGGCTCGTACATGACCGCGCGGTCCTTGCCCCGGCGCATCTTCGAGGCGTAGGTGAACCAGATTCGCCCGTCGACGATGTCGCCGAACACATACTTTCCATACAGGAACGGCAGTCGCCAGCCGCGGTAGACCTGCCCGCCGACCACCGCGTGCCCGCTGTCGGCCGTGCAGGAGTGGCCGGGCGGCGGGTCGTGGTCGTATGCGGCTACCGGGTAGGTGTAGCCGTATTGGGCGTCGTCCGCGGGCAATGTGTACAGGTTGCAGCGGTCTTCCTTCTTGAAGACGAACGACCCTTCGCGCACGCTCCAGCCGAAGTTGTCGCCCGCGCGCACGTCGTAGATCGCCTCGATCTCGTGCTCGCCGATGTGGCCGAGGAACAGGCGGTTCGATCCGGCAGGGTCCCAGGAGAAGCGGTGCGGGTCGCGCATGCCGTACGCGTAGATCTCGCCGAGCGCGCCCGGCCGGGTGACGAACGGGTTGCCGGCCGGGATGCCGTATTTGCCGTTAGCGCTGTTCGTCCCGGTGGGATCGATACGCAGGATCTTGCCCTGCGGTATGCCCAGATCCTGTGGGTTCGTGGTGGTCACGCCGCGTCCGCCGTCGCCGGCGGCCACGTACAGCAGGCCGTAGTCGGGGTCGCGGCGGCCGGCCGTGGGGTTGAAGTCGATCTGCTGGATGCCGTGGATGTTGCTGCCGAACCCGAGGCGCAGGATCTCGCGGCGGGTGCCCTGGAAGGTGCCCGCCCTGGGGTCGGTGGCCGTCCATTCGTCGATGACGCCGTGGACGATCGAGTTCGGCTGAGGTGTCAGGTCGGGCGTCTTCGTGGTGAGCGCCGCGCCGGCCTCGGTGTGGACGGTGTAGAACTTCCCGTTCCTCGCGAACTCCGGATGGAACGCCACAAACCCAAACCCACTCCCCAGGCCGCGGCCCGAGATGAAGTCCGGGGCGAACGTGGCGCCGACATCCAGGTACTCCTGCCACGTGCCCTTGCCGCGCAGGTACAGCTTGCCGTTGAGATCGTTGACGAACATCCGGCCGGAGCGGTCGGGCACCTGGCCCAAGTAGTTGATCCGCGCCCACCTGACCAGGCGCTGGTCGGTCGGGGCCGGCACCGGCTCCGTCTTCGGGAACTGCGCGAACTCCTCCAGCGTGAGAGTCAGCGCCGACGGCGTCGGCTTCTCGGGGATCGGGTCGTCGATGGGCACATCGGGCTCCGCCACCGCCGGAGTCGTCGCCAGGACGGTCACGAGCAGCGCGGCGGCCAAGGTTCGGAGAGGTTTCACGGTCATGGCATCACCAGAGGGGGTTGAGGGTGGGTTCTGGGGGTTCGGGCGCTTCAGGAACAGCGCCTTCTGGTACGGCACGCGGTGTCGCCAGCCGGTGCCGCGCTCGTTCGACGGGATCGCCGGTGTTCGCTGGTTGGCCTGTGCGTCGGCCTGCCTGTGCGTCGGCCTGCCTGTGCGCTGGCCTGCTTGTGCGTCGGCCTGCTCGTCCGGGGCTTGCTTGTGCCGGGTCTGCTATGCCGGTCTGCTTCTGTTGGCCTGTTGGCCTGTTGGCCTGTTGGCCTGTTGGGCCGTGTTACCGGGGTTGCCTGCTCTGGAACTGCCCACGTGTGTTCTTCGGCAGGTGCGCGCTTCGGGCCGACTCTGCTGTTGTTGGGCGGTTGGCCGGGCATTCCTGTGATGACCTCCGCGCTCCTGCCGGGCGGGGGCGCGTTTTCGGGTTTGTCGCTCCGAATGCGGCTTGCGGATGGGGATCGCCACGGTGCGTGCGGCGGGAGGGGGTTCGGGTCAGGAGTCGGCGTGGGTGGTGTCGTCGCCGGGGCCGCCGATGAGGGCGTCGGTGCCCTGGGTGCCGTAGAGGTGGTCGTTGCCGGGGCCGCCGTTCAGGACGTCGGGGTCCGGCCCGCCGTACAGGGAGTCGTCGCCCCTACCGGCGGAGAGGACGTCACTGCCCGCACCCCCATAGACCTGGTCATTTCCCGAGCCGGTGAGCACCACGTCTCTGCCGTCGCCACCGCAGACGACGTCATCCCCGCCGAGTCCCCAGACCAGGTCGTCGCCGCCGAGCCCGGAGACCACGTCGGCCCCCGAGGTGCCGGACAGCAGATCCCGCCCGTCGGTCCCCACGACGGTCGACGCCACCCCGGCGCAGACCGGGGTGCCCTTGAGCGACATATCCCGCATACGGCCGATGTTGTCGAACGAACCGAAACCGACCCGGCCGGTGCCGAACGTCCTGTCGGTGGCGGTCATGAGGGGTGTGGTCGAGCCGTCCATGTACACGGCGATTTCGCCGGTCGCCACGCAGTGCCGTACCCGCACCCGGTGCCATTGCGCGTCGGTGACGGCAGGCGGCGCCCCCACCTGGCCGTTCCACTGGTGGTCGAGCCGCAGGCGGTCCGCGTTGTTGACGACGAAGATCCCGTTGTGCGGGTAGATGGTGTTGTCCTGGGACAGATGCACGTAGGAGAACTGCGTGTCCGATCGGTATCCGAACACGATGATCACGTCCCGGTTGCTGACGCTGACCGGCGTGTCCAGCCGTACGGTCGCCTCGATCTCCACCGACGCGAACTCCGGCCCCGCCGTGAGCACCGCGTACTCGAACGGCCGCCGCGGCCCCGGCCGCGCCACCCCCGCCTCGGCGAGAATGACCTGATCCCCGGGCAGCCGCCACTTGGACGGCGTAACCGGCGCCCAGTTGCCGGCTCCGTTCACATTCCGAACCACGGCGCTGCCCGGATCACAAGCAGCATGGCCGGGACCGGCGGACTCGACGCCCCCCGAATCGTTCGCGACAGCGGACCCCGGCGCGAGCATCGCCGCACCGAGCACAGTAGTGGTGGCCAGGGCACATAAGCGCACGCGAAGGGCCGACATCCGGATCCTCTCGGTCGAGTGATCGACGGTTGTTATTCGTAAGCGCTTCCGAAAGCGCTTACGTTAGCCTCCGGCCGAAGCGTAGCTCGCCAAATCCCCGTGTCAATCCTTCACCCCCAAACACCTGCCCCCGACCTCCACGCCATCTGCGCCCGCTGCCGCGTGCCCAGCGCTGCCGGGAGTGTCACCGCACACTCAAGCTGCTGCCTCGTGCGCCATACGTTCCGGTGCCCAGGTGCGGCACTCCGCACCTGCGTCCACTGCGATCCACGGGTGCGGCTGCGGGTGTGGGTGCGTGGCGTGGAGGCGTGGGAGCGCGCGGTGTGGAGGCGGGGTGTGAGCGCGTGGTGTGGAGGTTTGGGGTGCTTGGCGTGGGGTGGGGGCGGGGTCAGACGGTGGGTTAGTCACTGATCTCCCTAGCGGGAGGCCCGTTCCGGGCTGAAAATCGGGGTGGTTGCCCGCCGACGTCGTGCCACTATGGTCCGCTTTGAG
>NZ_JBITGW010000005.1:530610-533391 GCF_044457345.1 Nonomuraea sp. NPDC050547 | reverse complement strand
TGCCTGACCAGCCACGCTGATCACGAACCCCGACGCGCCACCACACGCCAGGGTCCGCTGCCGCCTGCCCGCTAACTCTCCGATTTTCGGACTAGGGGTGGGGTGGGGCGGTGCTGGCTCGGGGGATGAGTTCGTGGGGGGTACGGCGGCGGCGGGGGCGGGAGACGGAGGGTTTGAGGACGAGTTCGAGGGCCTGGCGGCCCATGCTGATCATGGGGAGGCGGATGGTGGTGAGGGCGGGGTAGACGTCGGCCGCTGCGGGGATGTCGTCGAATCCGGCTACCGAGATGTCGGCCGGGACCCTGCGGCCCGAGCCCAGGAGCCAGGACAGGGCGCCGACGGCCATGGGGTCGTTCAGGGCGATGACGGCCGTCAGGTCCGGGTGGTTGTTGAGGAGGGTTGCCGCGGCTTCGGCGCCGCCCTCTCGCGTGAAGTCGCCGGGGACCACCGGGACCGTGTGCCACGGCAGGCGGGCGGCGCCTATCGCCAGGCGCAGGCCGGCCAGGCGGTCCTCGACGGTGGTGAGGTTCGGGGGACCCGATAGAACGCCTATGCGGCGGTGGCCCAGGTCGAGGAGGTGGCGCATCAGGGTGACGGCGCCGCTGAGGTTGTCGGGGAGTACGGCGTCCACGGGGAGGTGGTGGCGGCCGATGACGGCCACGCGGCCGCCCGCATGGGTGAAGGAGCGGACTTCTGCGGCTATGTCGGTCTCTGTGCTGGCGTCCACGTAGCCCGATCCGGCCAGGACGATGGAGTTCACCCGGTGGGCGCGCAGGGCGCGGATGCGGGCGAGTTCGGCGGCGGGGTCGCGTTCGGTCTGGCTGATCAGGGCCATGTAGCCGCGGGACTCCGTCTCGCGCAGGACGCCGCGGGCGATCTCGCCGAAGTACGGGTCGCCGACATCGTGGACGATCAGGCCGACGATCGTGGACGGCCCGCCGGCCAGGGCTCTGGCGTGGCTGTTCGGGACGTACCCGATGCGGTTGGCCACGGCCTGTACGTGCGCGGCGACCACCGCGCTCACCCCCGCCGAGCCGGTCATGGCCCGGGACGCGGTGGCCAGCGAGACACCCGCGGCTCTGGCGACGTCGACGAGGCGTGGCGGAGCCGGACGATTGGCCATGGGCGCGAGACCCCCTTGTCCGCCGCTGAAACACGTGCCATCGTAACCGAAAGCGCTTACGAAAGCGCTTGCGTACGCCGGGAGGACCGGAAATGTCATATGTGCGCAAGGCGACGTTGGTTCTTGCATTATCGAGCTTGAGTATTTCCGCTTGTGCCAAGGCGGAGGACCAGCCCAGTGGTCAGGCGCCCACGACGGGGCCGGTGAAGATCGGCATCTCGCTCCCCCTGACCGGCGACTTCGCCGAGCCCGGCAAGGGCATCCAGGAGGGCTACAAGATCTGGGCCGAGCACGTGAACGCCAAGGGCGGGCTGCTCGGCAGGAAGGTCGAGCTGATCTTCCGCGACGACGCCTCGGACCCCAACCGCGTCACCTCCGACTACGAGTCCCTGATCACCCAGGACAAGGTGAACCTGGTCTTCGGGCCCTTCTCCTCCCGCCTCGTCATCCCCGCGGGCAAGGTCGCCGAGTCGTACGGCATGCTGTTCGTCGAGCCGGCCGGTGCCGCCAAGGAAGTCTTCGAGCAGGGCTTCAAGAAGCTGTTCTACGCGGCGCCCGCCATCGCCGACGACCATTACAACTACCTGGCCGACTACCTCATCAAGCTGCCCCCGGACCAGCGGCCCAAGACCGCCGCCTACGCCAGCCTCGACGATCCGTTCGCCCAGGGCACCGCGTACGGCCTGCGTGACAAGCTGGCCGCCGCCGGGATCAAGACGGTGGCCGACGAGGTGTACCCGCCGGAGACCACCGACTTCTCGCCCATCGCCGCCAAGATCGCCCAGGCCAAGCCGGACATCGTCGTCGGCGGCACCCAGTTCGAGGACTCCGTCGGCCTGGTCCGCGCGCTGCAGGAGCTCAAGGTGCAGCCCAAGCTGGCCGCCTTCAGCACCGGGCCGACGCTGCCCGAGTTCCCGGCGGCGGTGAAGAACGCGGCCGAGAGCGTCATCTCCCCGGTCGGCTGGTCGGCCGGATCGGGGTTCACCGGCAACGACGCGCTGGTCAAGAGCTACAAGGATATGTTCGGCGGCGAGGCCAACGAGGACGCGGCCAATGGCTACACGGTCGGGCAGGTCGTGGAGGCTGCGGTCAACGCGGTCAAGTGCGTGGAGTCGGGCAAGGAGTGCCAGGACAAGCTCGCCGCCCACCTCCGCCAGGCCACCTTCGACACCGTGGTCGGCCCCCTGTCCTTCGACGACCAGGGGCGTCCCGAGCAGGCCCACATGATCCAGCAGTACGTGAACGGCAAGGTCGAGATCGTGCTGCCGGAGGGCTCGAAGGCGCAGACGGCCAAGCTCGTGTTCCCGAAGAAGGAGTGGTGACCATCCACACCTCCATGGGACCTGGTCCGGCAGTCCCTTCGCGCCTCGGGGAGCCGGACGGGGGTCTGACAGACCTGAGGATGACGGGCCATGGTCTGACAGCCCGTGGTCCACGGGACCGGAGGGCGGCGGACGAGGGCCGGGCAGGCCGGAGCCCGGACGGACACGGGGATGACGGACGAGGGTCTTTCGGACCGGGAGCTGTTGGACCGGGGGCCGGCAAACCAGAGGTTGGTGGACCGGGGGCTGACGGCCGACGGGTTGACAGGCCGCCGGGGTCTGACGGGGCGCTGGGGTGTGGAGGGCTGGTGGGGGCCGGCTGGTCAGGGGTGGCTG